>NZ_JACHCX010000030.1:0-65568 GCF_014207295.1 Streptomyces sp. AK010 | reverse complement strand
ACCGCCTCAAGGCCATCGAGCGAGAGAACGACGTGGCCTGACACCTGGGGACGTTCGTCCGTACGCAACTGGGGAGAAAAGTCCGTACGCCGACACGCTGTCATGGTCGCCGGCCGCCGCAGCGACTTCCGCACCGCCGCCACCGCTCTGCGCACGGGCCAGGGCGTGCCCCCTGAGCGGCAGGTAGACGTGTGCCGGTACGTGGACCTGACGCAGACGTTCATGGCCGCCACGGTGCGCTGGCTGGCCCGCACCGGGCGCTTCACTCCCGAACCCGGGCCGCCGGCACCCCTTCACATGTCAGGGCCGCCGCTCTGACCCGAAAAGGGACCATTTGACCGGACGCACCAGGTACAGGCCGGACACGACGATGTGGAGGAACTGACCCCGATGAGAGCAGCTGTCCCTGTTGCGCGCATGCCCCGCTGGCCACATTCCGCGCTGCCTGCCGAACTGGTCCCCGCCACCGCACGACTGCGCTCTCATCTCCTGGGCCTGATCCGGCCGGACGGAACCCTGCACAGTCCGTGCCGCAGCCGCGTCCTGGAATCCGCACTGCTGTTGGCCCTCTTCGACCGCGCCCGCCTGGAACCCGCCGCCCGCAGCCGCTTGGCCGCCTACTTGTCCTTGCACTGCAACTCTTCCGAACCGCTGGACCGGCTCATGGCCCGTGCCGCCCTGCACTTCAGGCCCGACCCGGCCGGCCTGTTGGATGTAGAACGGTTTCTCGCCCGGGCCCCGGACTTCACCGGCCCCCGCAAACGCGCCCTGTTGCATGCCGTCCTGACGCTCCTGGACGCCGCCCCCACCGACGACGAGATCGCCACCGCCCCCGAGGCGTCCAGTCTGCACGGTCTGCACACGTGGGCGCGCGTCCAGGTCACCGCGGTCAAAGCCATTCTCGCCCACGCCCGCGGGCACCGCCTGATCGACAAAGGCGATCTGGAACTGCTGCGCTCCACGCAGCGGCCCGGAACCGTCTGGGAGGCCAACCTGCTCATCCACCTCTCGGTCCTGCACGCCCTGCTACCCGTCCCCGGCCAGTACCCGCTGGTCGTCGAGGGGGTGCGGACCGCGCTGCGGCACCAGCGTCCCGATGGCGGGATGCCGTTCATCTGCGACGAGGACACCTGGGTCACCGCCACCGCCGGGGTCGCCCTGCACGCTGCCGGAGCCGGCGCACCGGTCGTGGACCTCATCGCCCGGCGCCTGGTCGCTCTCCAAGACCCCTCAGGCGGCTGGTCCTTTACGGAGGGTGTCCAACTCCCGGACGTGGACTGCACGTCGGTGGCCGTCGAAGTCCTCCACCTCGCCGGCCCCGACACCTACCGCGCACCGCTGCAGGGCGCACTGCGCGCGCTGCACGCCCTGCGCGGCAAGGACGGTGGGTTCCCGACCTACCTGGCCGGCGCGCCGTCGGAAGCCTGCATGACCGCCGCCGCAGCCAATGCCCTCAGCACTCAGGGCCCGGCATACCAGCGTGAGTTCGCTTCAGCCCTCAGCTACATCGCCTCCCAGCAGCGCTCCGACGGCTCCTTCCCGCCGGACTGGAGCAGCAGCCGCCTGCACACCGTCTCGCGCGCCGTCCTAGCGGCCTCCCACGATCCCCGCAGAGGGCTCGGCAGCCTCGCACAGCACATCATCAGGAAGGCCGTGGCGTTGGTGGCAGACTGTCAGAACGCCGACGGCGGGTGGGGTCAGCAGGACGGCGACGCGAGCGACGCGCTGAGCACCGCCTACGCCCTGACGGCCCTCACGACCCAGAACACTCCCGGCCCCGCCGGCCGGGGCGTCGCCTACCTGCTCACCCAGCAACGCTCCGACGGATCGATCGCGAGTATCCCGGACTCGATCGGCCCCCGCCCGTTCGGCTTCACCGTTCCCGCGCTCGCCGATGTCTTCACCCTGCATGCCCTCGGCCACCTCACCCGCCGCATGGAATCCGCACCGTGCCGAATACTCCCGGTGACCCATGCTGACCACGGTGAAGGCGTCATTCGTTCGTGTCCAGGTTGCAGGCAGGCCGGTCCTGGACGCGGCGTCACGGGTGGCAGTGGAGGGGGTCAGTTGTGGCGAACTCTGCGGGCGGCCGACGGCCACCCTGTTCGGCCCCACCAGAGCAGTGCGCCTGGTGCGGTCCGGTCCCGCGGCAAAGGGCGTTAGTGGTTCTCAGGCGAGGACGACTGGCTTGCCGCTCAGCGCCACACCGGCTTGGCGTAGCTCAATGATCGCGGTGCTGGTGGTATCGGCGGCAACGCCGGCGGTGTAATCGAGCAGGACCCGGACGGCGAAGCCCGCTCGTACGCCGTCGAGCGCCGTGGCCTTCACACAGTGGTCGGTAGCGATGCCGACGACGTCGAGCTCGCTGATGTGGCGGGCGCGCAGCCAGTCGGCCAGTGATGTGCCGTCCTCAGTTGAGCCCTCGAAACCGCTCTTCGAGGCGGAGTACGCCCCTTTGTAGAAGACCTCGTGCACGCCGCCAGAGGTGACGGCGGGCGCGAAGTCCGGATGGAACTCGCCTCCCTCGCTGCCGACGACGCAGTGCTCGGGGAAGGAGCTCTGGAAGTCCGGGTGCTCGGAGAAGTGGGCCCCCGGGTCGATGTGGTGGTCACGGGTGGCGACGATGTGCGCGTACCTGCCATCGGCGCGCCGCACCAGGTCGGCGATGGCCGCGGCCCTGCCCGCGCCGCCTTTCACCGGGATGCTGCCGCCCTCGCAGAAGTCCTTCTGCACATCAACAACGATCAATGCACGGCGCACGGAGACCCTTTCCCTCGGAAGAACCCATCGCCGGTATGGTCGCTTCCTCCGTCGGTGGGCTGACGCAGCACTCGCCGGTACTCACCCGATAGGGACGCACTTGGTGAAAGGGTCCAGCTGCGGGTCGAGCACCTGGCCGAGACTTAAGCACCAGGCACACCTCTGGGCTGTGCGCCGTCTGGCGCACCGGATCGATCGGCCACTTCGGGGCCGTGCGGCCAAGGAAGTCGGCCTCGACGGGGCCCCGGAGCCGCAGAGCTCGCTCTCTGTGGGAGCTGGGCAGAGCAGAGCCCACGGCGGTCGACTGATAACGACGGCGGGCAGCTCCGAGGCGATGTCCATCAGCGAAGCGTGACGCGCGAGCTGAGGCGGGACACCAATCGCCTTCAGGCGCCGCCCCATGGTGTGCGGGTCGATCGGCTGTCCGGGGTAGATGCTGTGGAACAGCCACTTGGATGCCTCGAGCGGGACGGTGGCCGCGCGACCATTCCGTCGCTCGACGAGCTGGCGAATCAGGTGGTCCAGGGGTGCGGTGATATCGACAGGGACTCGCCCGAGCTTAGAGCCAGCCTGTCACCACGGTCGATGACGTGCTCGATGGTGAGGCGGCTGATGCGACCGACGGGCTGGGCGAACAACAGCAGGAGCCCGATTGCCGGCCACCAGCCCAGACGGATACCCGCCATCGCATGCTCGCATAGGCACGGAGCCGTTCACCGGCTCAGCCGCCACCGGTGGGAACGGCTCGCTGGCTGCTGTCGCATCCACGGCGGATCCAAGGAGGGAGATGTGGTCAGGTAGCCACCGATAAGGCTTCCGAGCGCCGCTTGGCAAGGGGCTTCACTCTTTCGGGTTTCCCCTTGTGGTGAATCCGGCCAGTTTGGGCGCTCGGGGATGAAGCGGCGACGTGACCGAATCGGCTACTGCGGGTCCGGCTCCGGCGGCCTGCGCGGTCGGCCCTGCACACGGTTGAGGCTGGTGATTCGGCTGATTCCAGGCCAGCCTCCGCTATGTCGCGTCGTCGTGCATGTACTTTCCGTTACCTGTTCCACGTTGGTCGGCTCCAGTGACATGCGCCGGCCCCGCTCACGGATGCCGCTGAACTCACCAACCACCGTCGAGGGGCAGGTTCGCCGCCATGCAAACAAGTGATCTTCACGAGGTACTGGAAGGTGACGACACAGGGTGGGTCACCCTTCCGTTGAGCGGGCTGGGCGTGGCCGATGGTGCTGAGCCGCTGTTGCCTGGCCGTACCTTGCGGTTGGCTCGGGAAGACGGGGATGCCGCCGGGCTGTGGGTGTCCGGGCGGGTCTCGCTCGCCCTTGGGTCCCAGCCAGTCTTGGGGCGGGCGGAGTTCCGGTGCCCGGACGGGGAGGTGTCAGGGATCGCCCTGGCCCTACGGCTGCCGGACACCGAAGTCGGTGAGATCGCCAGGCTGTACGGGTACGAACTGCCCTCACTGCCCGTTCCGCCGGTGACGGGTCTGCAGTTCCGCGGTAGTGCTGAAGGGTTCACGCTGACGCTGGACGGTCTCTCGTCCGACGGCGGCATTGTCGGCCGGGATGGAAGGCAGGCTCTGGCCGTGCCCGTACCGGGCGGCTGTGTCCTCGCCACGCTCACGGACCTAGCGGCCGACGAAGTCGAGGCACTGGGTGTACTGTGCGCGGGCCCGCTGCCCGCAGGCGTGTGGCTGGCCCTGCCGGACGGATCCGTGGTGCCGGTCACCGCGCCCCGACCTACGGTCCCCGATGCTTCAGGGGCCACTGACGGGCTCGGCCGCCCCAAGACGGTTCCGGCACCTGTGCCGTATACGCAGCACACCTATCCGGGGCTCTCACCGCGCAGCCGGGCGGTGCCCACCGAGGACGGCTTCGCGGTGCTCAACCCGCCAAGGGCAGCCGGGCCCATGGTGCCCTGGCTGCCGGGCGGGTTGCTTGACGGCAAGAACAGCATCGATTTCATCTACAAGAAGACCCCGCTGGCGATCACGGGCGCGCTGCAGGTGCAGCCGGCCAAGGACCCGTACCGTGCGGTGGTCGGCGGGCTGCTGACCTTCGCGTTCGGTGGTGGAACGAGCGGCAAGCGCGGGCTGTACGGCATGGGCACAGGCGCGGTGGTCTTCCCGAGAACCGACACCGATGTCTCGCTCTTCGGTTTCGCCGCGCTCGGCGCGGAACCGGGCATCGGCATCCCGGCGTTCCGCTTGCGCGGGATCGCGGCGGGGCTCGGCTGGAACAGTCGCCTGCGCACACCAGATGTAGGTGATCTCTCCACCTTCCCGTTCCTGCAGGCACTCGACGACCCCGCGGCGATCGGCGGGGACGAGACCGACCCGGTGGGCATCCTGACCACCTTGACCGGCGGGTCGAGTCCGTGGATCACTGCGCGGCAGGGCGAGCTGTGGGTGACCGCAGGTGTCGCCTTCACCATCGGTGAGCTGATCGACGGCAGCGCGATGGCGCTGGTCCAGACGGGCTCGGACCTCACCATCGCGCTGTTGGGCAAGGCCGGAACGTCGTTCCCGAAGAGCGGTGACAAGAAATACGCCCGGATCGACGCCGGGCTCCAGTTGGTGATCAAGCCGAACTCGGGCGAACTGACTGTGGCGACCGTCCTCGACCCGAGCTCCTTCGTCATCGACGAGAACTGCAAGCTGCGCGGCGGCGTCGGCCTGAAGATCTGGTTCGGCGACCATCCGAACGCCGGGGACTTCGTCTTCAGCGCGGGCGGATACAACCCCAACTACAAGACCCCGACGCACTACCCCCAACTGCCCAGAATCGGCTTCGACTGGTCACTCGGTGGCAAAGTCACCATCACCGGCAACGCCTACTTCGCCCTCACCTCGCGCGCCGCGATGGCCGGTGGCGATCTGGACGTCCGCTACAAAGCGGGCATCGTCAAAGCCTGGTGCACCGCCACGGTCGATGTGCTCATCGAGTGGAACCCCTTCTACTTCGATCTCGGCATGTCGCTGTCCATCGGCGTCGAGGGCTCGGTCAAGGTGCTCTTCGTACGCATCACCGTGCGTATCGAAGTCGGCGTGTCACTCAACATCTGGGGGCCGCCGACCGGCGGCAAGGCCCGGGTGAAGGTGTGGTTCATCTCCTTCACCATCGACTTCGGCAAGTCCCGGAGCCGATCCGACGAGGACAAGGAACTGAACTGGCCCGAAACCAGTCGAATGCTGCCCGAGCCAGGCGCTCGGGCACGCCTGCGCCCTGGCGACGGCCTGATCGCCGAAGGCGACACGAGCAACCCCGGGCGCGGCGACTGGCTGGTCATGGCGTCCGGGTTCACCTTCGGCACCGACACCCAAGTGCCGCTCAGCCGCATTGAACTCGTCACGGGCGGAAGCGACGAGGTCATCAACGGGCGGTCCTTCGGTATCCACCCCATGCGCGTGACCGAGCTCGGCGTCCGCCAGCGAATCCAGGTCACCTTGGAGGGCCGGCGGGTCGACCTGGCCAAGTGGAAACCCGTAGCGCAATACACGGCGCTGCCCCCGCAACTGTGGGACGACAGTGGCGCCCCTGAGCACGGCGAAGGGCTGGAGAGGCACCTCACCGGAGTCACCCTCACCTCGCCCGACACCGATTACGGCACATCGACCGGCTACATCGGTGAGGAAAGCTTCACATTCGACCCCATCCGCCCCGACGGTGTAGCGCCCCTGAGCACCGACGACCGGCCGCTGATCCCGGGGGCGACGCGGCCCAGCGGGGTCGTCGGCCGGATCGCGGCGACCGTGGACACCCCCGGCCGGCGCGAAGCCCGCAGCAAGGTGCACACGCTGATGAACACCCTCGGCCTGACCACCGGCGGCGCCCAAACCGACCTGCCCGGCTACGCCGAGACGGTGACCAGCCTCTTCACCGCGGAGCCGCTGTTGATCGCCGCGGGCGCCACCCACGTACCCGAGGGAGAGATCTGATGGCGGAGCCCGGACACCGGACCAGGTTTTTCGACCACCGGCTGCCCCCGCTGTACGCGGGACGGCACACCATCACCGTCGACCACACCGTCACCGGTGACAACCGGGTCGGCCGTGACCTGCTGCCGCCGCGTCTCAACCAGGCGTTCGAGGTGCGCCAACCGCGCCTCCAGCTGCTGCCGGAGGATGTCGCCGCCTGCTACCCGCTGCGCGGTGGCCAGGGCGAGTACGGGCAGTTGCTGCCGCACATCACTCTCACCCGGGCCGGGTTCCCCTGGCTCTACATGTTGGGCGGGGCGGCTGACGGAGCCCCCTGGCTGGCGCTGCTGGTCTTCCGTGCCGGCGAACTGCCCGAGGACCCTCATGCCGTGGGCGAGGTGAGGGTCTCCACGGCCGCCGAACTCGCCGCCGGGCAGGCCGGGCCGGGCCAGACGCCCGTCTTCGACCCGGAGCTGTACGAGGATGAGCGGGAGATGACCGTCACCAGCGTCCTGGTGCCGGGCCGGCTGTTCACCGAGATCTGCCCGACGACGTACGAGCTCGGCATGCTGGCACACATCCGCGAGGGCGGCCCGCCGGACGCCAGCCGCGTGGTGGGTACCGACCCGCCGCCCGACGAGGACGACATCAAGGCGGTGCTGGTCTCCAGCCGCTTCCCCAGCACCAGCGGCATGCAGGTCGCCCACCTCGTCTCGCTCGACGGCTTCGAGAACTATCTCGACAACAGAACTCCGCCCCCCAGTGAGGGGCTGCGACTGATCTCGTTGCACTCCTGGGCGTTCACGTCGATCGACGACGGGAAAATCGGATTCGGCGACATCGCCAAGCAGCTGGCAACAGACCCCGAGCCGCTGCTGCGCCACCGTTCACTGCCCGACGCCTCCGATGTGCCACTCGCACTGAACATGCTGCGCCAGGGCGGCACGATGCTGCCGCAGAACCTCGAGTCCGGGGAGGCCACCGTCGGCTTCTACCGAGGCCCGTTCACGGCCGCACCCGCCCCCAGCCGGCCGCAGGGCAGGGGCTTTCGGCTGGAGTCGGCGGGTGAGGGTCTGGTGTACGTGGAGGAACTGGGCCTGTACGACACGGGGCACGCCGTCGCCTTCAGTCTGGGACGCGGCCTCGCCCTGGCCGACAACGAGTTCCGCAGCGCACTGCTGGCATTCCGCAAGGCGGCCCGGCAGGCTGCCCGCAGGCTGCTGGCCTTTCCCGAACTCAACGCCCTCGCCGAGCAGGACGCCGCTGCCGTGGCCGGCACCCGTGTCGTGCAGCGCGCCTTCGACCGACTGCTGGGGGAGAACGGCCCACTCGCCCGGACGCTCGCCCGCCCGGGCAGCGACCTCAAGTCCGCCGGCCGCCGACCCGCGCCCCGCACCGCCCCGCCCCCGCAGCTGAGCTCCGCCCGACTGCGCAGCGCCGTCGCCGACACCTCCACCCGTGCGGTGCTCGCCGGAGCCGTCCAGTCCCAGCTGGAGTCCGTGCGGGTGTGGCTGAGGCGGCTGACGAAGCTGGAGATGGTGCCGTTCGGGCACCTAGTACCTTATGAGGAGTTCCTGCCGCAGGAGTCGCTGAAGTTCTTCCACGTCGACCCCGGATGGATCCACGCGGCGGTCGACGGGGCGCTGAGCGTCGGCGTCGGACACGCCCTGGATGCGGAGCTCAACGACCTGGCGCGGGAGATGCGCGGGATCCCGCAGGCCGCCTCGGGGGTGATGATCCGGTCCGAACTCGTCGCCCACTGGCCCCACACGCGTTACATCGCCTTCAGCAAGGACGAGGTGATCCATCCGCTGCGGCACCAGGTCCTCGGCGAGGACCTGCTGATCCTGCTGTACGCGAAGGTCGTCGACCGGTTCGCCCTCGCCGAGCCGGCGCAGGGCCTGCACTTCGGGCTGAACGAGGACACCACAGAACTGCGCTCCCTCGTCGATCCGGTCGGCCAGGCGCTCGGGGACTTCCCCACCAGCGGCGGCTACAGCCAGTTCCTACGGCCCGGTGGGCGTGACGTCCTGGACATCGAGAACCGTCTCGCCCCGGCACTGGCCACAGCCCACGGGGTGCGAGAACTCTCCTCGGCCCAGTTCGCGCTCCAGATGGTCAGGGCGCCGCTGCTCCAGGAGTTCCGGCCGAAGGAAGCCCACTCCGGCGAATCCACCGAGCCCACCGAGCCCACCGAAGGGACGCTGTAACCCATGGCGCTGAACGACACCTTGGTGGTGCCCGTGGAGGTCGCCGCCTTCGCCGTGAACCCCCAGGTCCGCGACACCGACGACTCCTACGTCATGCACCGCTCGCCGGCCACCTTCGTCACGTTCGCCTCCCGTAACGACTCGCCGGAACTCCCGCCGTTCGCCGTTTCGGAGCCCTGGCGGGACCGGCCGGAGCGCCTCGGCGCCTATGTGATGTGGCAGTTGCCGTCCGGGCTCGCGCGGGGCCGGGAGACCGATGAGGGCGTCGGTGACTTCCCGCTGGTGCCCAACAGATGGCTGGTGACCCGCCGCTGGGACGACGGCGTCCGTAGCTGGCTGGTCGAAAGCGACCACGTCGGCGCCACCGGCACTGTCTCCTCCCTCGACCCGCACGCAGCCACCGTCACCCCGACCCTGCTGGGCCGCAAGCACGAACTCACCGCCACCTCACCCTGGCGCGAGCCGGAGGAGCGCCGCGAGCCGTTCCTCACCGCCCTCGGCCCCGGCCTGCTGGCCTTCTCGGTCTACCAGCCGTACAACACCAATGTGTTCTCCCTGCACGACTCGCTGGACGATGTCACCGCCGATGCCCGGGTCAGCTACCGGGTGATCGGCTGGTACGCGCAGGAGGAAAGCGACGTCCTGCGGCGCGAAGGCGAGTTCCGCGACGTCATGGACGACCTGGAGTGGATTCTGCCGCCCGGCAACGGCACTCCGGGGCGCTCCTTGTACGCGGGCAGCGTGCTCGGCATCGACTGGCAGCCGGACGGACCCGTCCCCGAGTCGGACAACCCGCACCCCGACGACGTGGTCGTGGCCATCGGCAACTCCACCGCCGAGGCGTGCGCCGAGCTCGAAGCACAGTACGGCGGCACCGGTGGGCTGGACGCCGACGAAGCCCGACTGTTCAAGGCGTTCACCCTGGGCAGCCTGGAACAGTTGGAGCGCTGCGACGGGGGGCTCTTCACAGAGAGGGCCGCACACCGATCGGGCTTCGGCCCGACTCCCGGCGGCTTCGCCTGGCGCGTGGTGGACCGGGGCAACCCGGACCCCGCAGCCGCACTCTCCGCCGTCGAGGCGGCGCGCGAGAACCGCGCCGAAGCGGACATCATCGCCACCCTCAACACCAAGCAACGCGAGCTGGACGCGGAGGAGAGGAACCTGCGCGGCGCCCAGGAGCACCTCTTCCACCTCTGGTCATTGCGCAGGATGCACAGTAGGCCCGACTTCTTCAACGATCAGATCGCCGGCAAGCTCAACCCCGACGTGGCAGGATCCCCCGCCTACCAGGTCGCCGCCCTCACCACCAAAGTCAACAGCCTGCGCACCCAGCTGCCCTGGTCGACGGACCAGGACGACCTCGAAGCACAGGCACGCGAGTACGCGGCCGGCCAGGGCATGCGCTCCACCCGAGTCCTGCAGCGCGTCCCTCTCGAACCGTACGAGGAAGCCACCGACCCGGTCCTCCTGCTGCGCGGCGCCCACCTGCACGCCCCCCTGGACCGGGACACACTCCTGCCCTGCCGTACCGAAGAACGCCTGGTCAAGGCCGTCGGGCCGATCACCGAACTCACCGTGGCCGGGGACGTCGCCCAGGTGAACACCGCCGGACTTCCCGCGCTCGTCCCCAAACTACTGGCGGAGTTCTTCATCCTGGACCGCGCCCTCGCCCAGGAACTCGACCTGGACCAGGCTCAGGGAGCACTGCCCGAGTACGGCACCCAGCCCTGGCGCCAGCCCTGGCAGCCGCTGTTCCTGAACTGGGCGGCCAGCTATGTGGCCATCCCCTTCCAGGAGCCCGACGGCACCGAGAACTGGGAGTTCAACGGCCATCGCTACCGCTGGACGGGCAACGGGACCCTCACCCACCGCATCGAGGCCACCGGCCGGCAGATCCTCACCCCCACCAGCGGCCACCAGAACGAGGGCCGACTCGCCGCGTACGCCAACGGCCGCACGGACCTGGACCCGGACATGATCCGCTCCCTGCGCTCCCAACTACGCACGGTGGACCACCTGTCGCAGCGTCTGGACGGGCTCTCCGCACAGATCAGCCAGCGGATCACCGGCTCGGGGCTCCGGCCCGACGGCCTGCTCGGCGCGCTCATCGGCGACGGCGACCAGGGCAAACCGCGGCCCGGCAACTTCCCCGAAGAGGACTGGGAGGACTGGGAGGACAGCGATTTCCAGGAAGTGCGCTCCGGGCAACTGGAGTTCACCCGCCTCGCCGTCGTCGACCGGTTCGGGCGGGCGGTCAATCTCATCGACAATCCGCGCCACTTCGACTACGCCAAACCTGACACCTTCGTTCCTGACGAAGAGGTCGGGGAGATCGAACAGGACAGGTTCGCCCAGCTTTCGCCAAGGCTGCTGCAACCGGGCCGGCTCACCTTCCACTTCGTGGACGGCAAGACCGGACAGGAAGTCGATGTCACTGCCGGAGCGAACCCGGTGTGCGCCTGGCTGATCCACAACCGGCTCGACCAGTCGATCGCCTGCTACGGGCCCGAGGGAACGGCGCTCGGCGACATCCGGGTGGTGGTCGACGCCGGCGGACGGCAGAGCGTCGAATGGAACCCTTTGCCAGGCTCGCCCATCCTCCGTCTCGACGACCTCGCCCCTTACTCGCCCCATGCCCACGGCTTCCTCTGCGGAGTGCGCAGGCAGGGACCGGCCGGCTTCGACGCGCTGCGGCAGTATCTGGACGACGCGCTCGCCGTGATCGACCCGGACGGTCCGGACGACACCTCCCTGGCCTACTTCTTCGGACGCCCCCTCGCCCTCGTACGCGCCGAGATCGCCCTGGAACTGGACGGCCCCGCTCGCAGGGACGTCCACTGGCGGACCATCTTCGACCAGCCCACACCCCTACTGGTCGGCTACGAGTGGCGGGTGCGGCTCGGTGAAGCCTCCCAGACGGACGACGGTCTGATCGGATATGTGCGCGACGACGACTACGACCACTTCGAAACCGCTCTGGAAACCAACGAGGACGGCTACCTCAGGTCGATCGGCACCGGGGAACGGCTCAGGCTCCTCTTCGACGGGACCCGCACAGGATTGACGCTCCTGCTGGACGCACGAGCCGCGGTACACGCGACGACCGACATCCTGCCGACGAGCGAGGTCTTCGTGCCGCAGGAGTTCACCGACAAGGCCGTCGCCGCGATGGCGGTGGCGTTCCGAGCCGGCCCCATGCTCGCCTGGACCGAGCCGGGCACCTCCGGACCGGACACCGTGCTGGCCCCGCACCCTGCCACCGTCACCGGCAACTGGTCCTGGAGCGAGAAAGACGGCGACACCTGGCCCAGTTACCCCATGTCGACACCCGACCCGGCCGCCCGGTGGCAAGGAACCCGGCCCCGGATCCGCACCGGATTCGTGGTACTCGACGACGCGGCGGGAGCAAGCCGGGAAGGCACGGACCGACCGTGAGCACACCCCCGTGCGGACCGTCCCTTCCTCCACCGCCCCCACCTGGAGCAACCGCATGACCCAGTACGTCCCAGCCGGCGCACCCCTCGCCACCGACGACCGCGTCGCCTTCCAACTGAACACCGTCCCGGAGGTGGTCCGCGTCTCACCCAGCACCGGCGACACCGAGCGCGCGAACATCAGCCTCGTCGCAACGGTGACCGGCACAGAGCGGATCACCCTCAACGAAATCACGGTCAAAGTCCTGGCCGGAGCCGACTCACCGCACTTCGCCTCCTCGCTGGACGGCGTGGAGCCGGCCGTCGACCGACCCGGCTGGACCTACACCGGCGTGCAGCAGTCCACCTTCTCCTTCACGCCCACCACCGCCGGTGGCGAGACGGTCGAGCCCGGCGCGAGTCTGACCATCGCCCTCGACCGCATCCCCGTCAACCAGGCCATCGGCTCCTCCCAGGTGACCGCAACCGCCCACTGGAACAACGACTCAGGCACCAGCCGGACCATCTTCGAAGTCGCCAAATTCCCCCCCGGCTTCTACGTCAGGGACTTCACCGCCTCTCCCGTCCCGGTGAACAACGGCGGAGACGTCGAACTGCGCTGGCAGGCATCAGCGGGCGCCACCCTGCACCTGCTGTGGGAGGGCGAGCAGCATGACGTAACCGGACGCAGCGAGTACACCGTGCACGGCCTGAGACACACCACCGTGTTCTACCTCCGCGCCTCCCACGGAACAGCCGAGCAGACCCTGGGCACGGTCGTCGGAGTCCCCGACCCGGACATCGAAGTGAACAACCTGATCCTGACGGACACGCTCTACACCAACCAGATGGAAACCCTCACCCTCGACCGGATCAGGATCGTGCCCGCACCGGACTCGGAGGCCGCAGGACGGACCGAACAACTCCCGTCCGAACCGGACCTCCCACCCGATCCAGCGACCACCCCCGCCCCAGCCGCCACCGCCGCGCCGAGCCCCGAGGAGACCTGATGTCGCTCGTCCGCCACGTGGTGGCTCCTCCCGCAGGCCGCACCACCGCCACCGACCCGCTCGCATTCGACCTGCTGGTCAACCCGGACCCGCTACGAATCTCCCCCTCCAGCGGCGCCCCCGCCACAGGCGACCTGATCGTGGTCGCCTCGCTCGCCGCCGAAACACCCGTCGAATGCCAGTCGTTCACCGTCACCGTACGAGTAGGACCGGACGAGCAGGACCTGTGCTCGACCATGTCCGGCGTCACCGCCAACATCAGCCTGGAAGGCTGGCAGGCCACGGTGAACGCGACGGCAGGCAGCGTCACCTTCGCACCACGGCCCGGCACCCCCGCACAGCTGACCTTCGACACCGACACCGGACTGACCTTCCAGCTGATGGGCCTGCCCGTGAACCAGCGCGTCGGCCTCAGCCCGGTGGACATCAGCGCCTCCTGGCGTCCGCCCGCGGGTTCCGGCTGGCAGCAGCAGACCACCCGCCTGGAGGTCGGCAAGTTCCCCCTCGGGTTCCACCTGCGGTCCTTCACGGCCGAACCGCTGAGCGTTCCGCGCGGCGGATCGGTAACCCTGCGCTGGGACGCCAGCGCCGCCACCTATCTCGCACTGCACTACGACGGCCGCATTCACCCCGTGACCGGTAAGTCCTCGGTCACCGTTCCCAACATGGCCCAGACGACGACCTTTCATCTGCGGGCGGTCGCCCAGGACGGGGCGGGCAGTGTGGAACGAACCCTCAGCCTGATGGTGCACGTGCCTGATGCCGCACAGACGGCCGGCCGGGTCATCGTCCACGGGACCGTGCAGACAACACGTGTCGCGCCGCTGTCCGAGGGCGACCCGCTGGTCTTCCCCCAGCCGCTGCCCACTCTCCCAACCCTGCTCTTCGACTTCGACGAGCAGACGTGGACAGAAACCTATTGGGCCCGGAACGCACTCATGGGGCTGAACAGACCAGCAATGATCAGCAAGGATCAGAGGTCTCACCTGGTCTTCCAACCACCCGGATCATCCGGTCTGGTGATGTCGTGGCACGACGGTTACGGCTGGCTGGCCTTGGAGGAGCCCTTGGTCGCCCGCGGAGCCGATCCGGCACTCGCGTACCACCGAGCGACCCCGTGGTGTATCTACCGCGACGACACACAGGTGATGCAGAGCAAAAACCTTGGGAGTGCTCTCCCGAGGTGGCAGGACCCCGTGCCGGTACCGGAAGCGGTCACTTCGCACCCTCATGCCCTCGCCAGTCGCGGAAACCAGCTGTTCCTTGCATTCTTCGCCGGCGGAGGAAACCCGCAAGTACGTCCTCTGAAATACGTAGTACACCACTCGGAGAGCTGGTCCCCGCCGCGGCAGCCGCCAGGGGACTGGGGCCCCTACACCGTAGTGTCAATGGCTGCACTCGGCGACGAACTGGTCTGCTTGTACTATACCGGCGAGAAGATTCAGGTGCTGTATGAGCGCTCCCCGAACGCCTCCTCGGAAAACTGGGTGGTGGGCCCCCGGCTCGACGGATGGGGGGGTGGCGTCATCGAATCGCTCTCACTCCTCGCTGTCGAAGGCCGCTTGTACTGCGCCATCAAGAACAACGGTCCACGTCGAATCCACTTGCTCAGTTACGACGGCACCTCCTGGTCCGATTTCCCCGAACAGATCCCCGACCGGAATCTCGTCCCCCAGCACCCGACGCTGACGCTGTTCAACGGCCGGCTGTGCGTGTTGTGACCTGTACCCCTGCCCGTACAGCGGTCCACCCAGAAAGGGAACAGCCGTGACCACCGACACCACGCCCAGCCCCGCCCCCGCCTCAGCCGCTTCCCAGCAGACTCCTGCCCCAGTCGGCGTCGAACTGCGCTACGCGTTGTCTGCTGAACCCTTCCCCCTGTCGGCGTCCGAGTCCTTCGGGGCATACCGCAAAACGGATCTGACGATCGTCCTCACCCGTCGCGCCGCCGTAGCGCTCGAATGCGGTCCCATCACTGTCTCCGTGCCCGTCGGCAGTGGTTCCGGCGCACTGGCCGCCGAGACAGCCGGGATGAGTGCATTCACCGACCCGCCCGGCTGGGACACGACCATTGCCGCCTCGGGTCTGGTGACCTTCACTCCACCCGGCGGAACGGCGCGGATCGGGAAGGAGAACGGAGTCGCGCTATCGGTGCACAAGGTACCCGTCAACCGCACCGTCGGTCGCGCCGCGCTGACCGTGAATGTGCCCTGGCGGCTGTCCGGCGAGAGCGACTGGGGGACGGAAACCATCGAATTGCCGGTGACCAAATTCCCGCCCTCCTTCAGCCTCGGCGAACTGTATGCCTCGCCCGGCCGTATCGCGCACAATGGCAGCGTGACCCTCACCTGGCAGGCGTCGGGCGGGAGTTTCCGACTCATCTACGGCAAGGCGGATGTCTCCGTCACCGGCCGCGGCACCTACACCGCCCACAACATCACCAGCGACACCCTCTTCCAACTGCGCGGGACGTCTTCGTCGGCATCCGGCGAGCTGGAAGCGGTTCGCTCGGCATGGGTGACGGTGGACATCCCCGATATCGTCACCCAGTCCCTGACCGCGACGAGGGGCATCACCACGGACCGGCTCGCAGGACTCGCGGGAAACTCCGTGCCGGTGTTCCAGGAACGCACCATGGAGCACCAGCCGGAACTGTCCATGCGTACGTACGATCCGTTGCGTCGCACTTCGACGGCACCGGTAAGGCTGCCCTTCTTCGGGCGGGCGGCCTCCGCACCCGCCCTGGCTGTCCACGGCGGGAAGCTTCATATGCTGTTCTGTCCGTACGGCGGTGAACAGTTGACCTGGGCCACGTACGACGGCGGCACCTGGCAGAGGATGCCCAACCCCCCGGGCCCTGCCGCGGCGGCCCCTGTCGCGCTCACCACCTTCGGCACCTCACTGGTCTGTGCCTACGGCACGCCGGATGGTCAGCGTGTGATGCGCATCAGCGCCGACGGCACGACTTGGGGAGCCGCCTCGCCGATGCCGGCACTCGACGGCGGGGGGGTGTCTCTCTGTTCGCGAGGGCCCGAATTGTTCGCAACTATGAGGCCAACGGAGTACAGCGGCATCTCAACCTTCTACCGTTATGAGGCGGCTCGGCAAGAGTGGCGAAGTCTCAACAATATTTTTGTTGCGAACGGCTCCCTCGAACTCGCAATGCGGGGCGAGACATTGGCGATCTTCTACCGCAACACCATTGGGAGGGTCTGGGTGTCCAGGCGCCGCGCAAACCCGCAAGATGATGATACGGACACGCTGCACGTGCGGGCCTCGGACGATGTGCGGGCCGTATCCTACGGACCAAGGGCGCTCGCGGTGTTCCCCAACTCCGACGGTATGCTCCAGGCCATGTCCTCGGACGGCACGGAGCCGCCTGAAGCGCCCACAGTGTGGTCGACGCCCGTTCAAGTCGATGAGTACCCCGTCACGGAGACCCCGGCCCTGGCCTGGTATCGCGACCGGATCGTCGCCATCGGTCGCAGTGGCGCCGCCGTCCCAGAGGGATGACCGCGTGCACGGAGGCGTGCCCCCCTTTTCGCGCTCCTGCACGGCCATCGCGGCGAGGAAGACATGGGCGAGCATGGCCAGCGTGATGTGCCGATACCAGCCCACGTAGCGGCAAACCTCGTACTGGTCCAGGCCGCACTCGTTCTTCGCGCTTTGGAAGCACTCCTCGATCTTCCAGCGGCAACCGGCGACGCGGACCAGGTTGGTGACCGTGGCCTCCAGCGGGGCGCACTCAAGGTAGTAGGCGATCTCGTCGGGCTTGCCGATGCTGCGGCGGGCAAGTATCCACCGCTGTCGGGTCGCCTCGTAGCCGTCGAACTCGGCCGCGGCCGGCAGGCGGGCGGCGGCCCAGTCGCAGGACCGTTCGTGTCATCCAGGATCAACACACCGTCTGACGTGCCGCGAGCTCAAGGGGAGGATGGGCCGTGGCGGGCGGGGAGTGCGGAAGCGATCACCATCCCGGGATGGGGGTGTGCCCGTGACCGTGGTGGCTGGGCCGAGTTTAGTGATGCAGAGGTATCGGGCTCAGCGGAGGTGCTGCGGTGTCGAGAAGGACGGGAACTGCGGTCGATCCTTTGGCGCGCTGGTTCCTGGAAGAGGAAGCGTCGGTCGCTCTCGCTTTCGACTTCTGCGGCCCCACACCCGCCCTCGAACCCTTCGCTGCCCGTGTCTTGGGCCGTGCGGCGGAGTTCCCCGTACTGCACCGACTGCTACCGGACCGCCGCGTCCGGTCCTGGCCAATGTCCGGTGCTCCGCTGGTCGGACCGGTCCATGTGCGGCACCACAGGCCGAGCCGTCACACGGACTTGGACGATGCGACCAACCGGATCCTGCGTGAGGCGTTGCCCGGCGGCGCATACCCGGCGTGGGACGTGTGGCTCATCGAAGATCCGGCTGACGACGCCAGGTTCCGCGTGTGCTACCGAGTGCACCACGGTGTGCTGGACGGGGTCGGTGCCGCCAACGTTGGGCTCGCACTGCTGGCCGACCGAGCGGTCCTGGGTCCGCGTCCCCATCACCCTGCACTCCCCACACCGCGCGGTGCACTGGCGACGGTGGCCGGCGTGGCGTTGAGCCGGCGGCGCGTGCCGCACTGGGCCGAGCTACCCACGGAACGGCCCCCAAACGGTCACTTCCTCTTTCGGGACGTGCCCGAGCAACTCGCTCGAACGCTGGCCGAGGCGTACGGCACCTCCGTGAACGATGTGAGCCTGGCAGCCCTGGCCCAGGCGCTGCGTGCTTGGCGTCTCTCGTCGACAGCTGCCGAAAAGTGCCCCGACATTCTGGTCCTAGTGCCGATGACGCTGCGCGACGACCGACAGGCATATGCCGTCGGCGATCACTTCACCACCATGCGGCTCCGCCTTCCGTGTTCGGCAGGCACGTTCGGCGAAGCTTTGCGCCGTGTCCACCATCAGACAGGAAACTGGCGGCGCACGCGGGCCCGCGACGGTGCGCGTCTGGCCATCAAGGCTCTGCCGAGGCGGTTCGTCGGCCAGCTGTGCGACAGCATGGCAGTGGCGACGACCGCGCCGGTGACGGTCAGCAGCATCAGCCTTCCGACCGCCTTTACATGTCACGGAGCGTCGTTGCATGCGGCCGCCATGCTCAGCAGCTTGCACAGAGGCAGTCCTACCTATGTGTCGCTGACGAGAGCGGCGGGCATCATCCGTTGCGCACTGCATCATGCGGAGTCGCTTCGTGATCCGTCGACCATCACCCGGTGGTGGGAACAGGAGATTAGGAAAGCTTGGGCGTCGCAGACCGCGAGGGCATCGAGAAATGACACCCTTCGGTCTGCCGGGCCGGAGTAGTTACCGATTCCCACCTCCAGGTGGACTCGGTGATCAGGCGGAGAGGAGCAGTTGCTCGACCCCGCCCCGCATGCGCTCGCGCAACACGTGCGGGGTTTCACCGGTCACCGGGTACAGGGGACGGCCCACCCGGATCAGCACCGGCGACACGCCCGGTCGAGGCCAGCGGGTGCCACGCGGTATCACCGTGTGCGCTCCGAGCAGGGCGATCGGGACGGCTGGCACCCCGGCTCCCAGGCATAGGCGGGCTGCTCCCGTCTTGAAGGTTCCGAGGCTGCCGTCGGGGGAGCGGGTGCCTTCCGGGTACAGCAGCAGGTGCCAGCCTTGCCCGAGGAGCGACTCGGCGCCTGCGCGCCAGTGGTGGGCGGCACCTCGCTGAATGGGAAAGGCGTTGAAGAGCAGCGCTGTCGCTGCGCCGGTCAGGGGCGAGGCGAAGAAGTAGTCCGCCGCCGCTCCTACGGCGACGCGGCGGGCGAGCTGCTGAGGCAGAGCGCCAAGGATGAGCGGGGTGTCCAGGTGACTGCTGTGGTTGGCGACGAACACCGCGGGGCCGCGCAGTCCCGTGAGGTGTTCGAGACCGTCGACCAGTGGCCGTGCGTATGCCTGGACGCACAGGCGCAGGAGGGTGCGCCGTACGGCTTCCCGGAGGAGGCCGGCCGCTGGCGTGCGCGCCCAGGCTGCAGGTGTGCCGTGGGGCTGGTCGAGGGGTGTGTCCGCTTGGTGTCCTTTGCGTTCTGGGCTTCTCACTGCACGTCGGCCATGGTGATGGGGGGCGTGTGCAGGCAGGTGATGCTCGGGCTGGAGCCGACGGTGTCGGCGGCCATCTCCAGTGCTCGGGTGAGGTCAGGCGCGGCACGGAAACCCATACGGCTCGCTGTGCCCTGATCGGCGCCGACGAAGATGACGTCACCCAGGTGCTGCATGGCGTGGGCGCCCCAGTACCACATGTAGAACGGGTGCACGCCGTGGAAGGCGTAGCCGGTCCGGTACTGGTGGATGTACCAGGGGTCGGAGGCGAACTTCTCCTCGTACGCGGTTTCCATGGCCTCCGGGTCGGTCGTGGCGCTGAGTACTTCCTCGAAGAAGTCGATGTAGCTCGGGTGGTGCACCGGGTGGAAAACCTTGGGGAGGGGGTGGAAGAAGATCGCCACTCCGCCCCGTCGCACGATGGGTTTGTTCAGGTAGAAGTTGAAGAGGTAGCCCAACGCCATGCAGATCGCCAGCACTGGGTTCATGATCGAGTTGACGTTGTACGGCCCTACGTAGGGCACACCGAACACGCCGACGTCCGCCTGGCCCTCGATCCGCGTGACCTGCTGGCGATGCACGTTCTCCAGGGTGAGCGGATGCACGGCCGTGGGTGTCCCCGCGTTGACTCCCGTCACTCCGTACGGTGCCTTGATTGAGTTCAGCAGGCGACGTCGAAGTGAGGGCGGGAGGATCCGGTTGCCGTGACGCACACCCAGGAAGCCGGCTCGGTCGACGCCGTTCCACTCCCATTCGTGTTTGTTGAGGAATGTCATCGCGGTGGGAAAGGAGTCGCCGTTGACCGTCGTCTCGACCGAGAAGATCTTCACCTGCCCGCCGATGACGTCATGCATGCGGTGAAAGGAATGGTGCAGCGCCGAGTTGGGCGGATCGTTGAACGAGCAGGAGTGGCGCAGTGTGTGCGTGTTGTGGTGATGGCGCAGACTGCGATAGCTGGCGAGGCCCACCGACACGGACTTGGGGCCGCCGTTGAGGGCGATCAGGTTGACGTTGACGTACACCAGCAGGTCGCTCTCGGCCGCTCTGCGGTTGATCTCGACGTCCTCGTGTGCGCCGGTCAGGCCGAGATGGACGAGGTTGTCGTGGTCTTCCGCGTCGTGGTTGCGCAAGTGCTCGGGGAAGTAGGCGGCGAACGCACGTTTGCCTACGACGTGCCGGAGTTCGGCGGGCGTCATCCTGCGGTGCAGGGCGTTCGCCGCGATGAGTTCGATGTCCTCCACGCCACGGCGGGCGGCGATTTCCAGGACGTGCTCGATGACACGGCCTCGGATGTCCGGTCGGCACATCGAGGGCAGCGGAAGGGACACGTCGTCGAAGACAATGGTCAGGCGCATGCCCGGCTTGAGCAGCTCGGGCAACGGCTCGATGCCGTGCGGGTGCAACAGGGCGTGCCGGATCGCGGCGTCCACGTCCGGGATGCCGGGCAGTGAGGCCGGTGGGTAGATCACCCGGCTGCCTGGGGGGAGTCGTTGGACGCGGACGTTCTCGCCCTCGAACAACAGGGTGGGGGCGGTTCGTTCGTCGACCTCGAGGACGAAGCCTGGCTTACTCACTTGGATTCCTTCGGGATGAGGTGTGAGGGACGCTCCGCGGGCCGGTGGGAGCGGGCGTCGGTCAGCGGTACGGCCGCCGCGAGTGCCGACCAGCGGCTGGCGGTGTGGGCGCCCCAGCGGGCTACCGGCCAGCGGTGGCGCAGGGCGTGACGGAGCAGCCGGGCATCGGGGTCGACCGCGCAGGGTCGGCCCACGGCTTCGAGGAAGGCTCGGTCCGAGTAGCTGTCGGCGTACCCGTACGAGAGGCTCAGGTCGAGTCCGTGCTCGGCGGCGTATCGGTTCAGCCACCGGGCGCGTGCTTCTCCGACCGGGGGTGGATCAAGCAGGCTGCCCGTCATGACGCCGCCCTGGGTGTGCAGACGGGAGGCCGCCACATGGTCGAACAGTGGGCGCAGTGGCGCGATCAGGGGTTCTGGGGTGCCCGTGACCAGGATCGTGCGGTGACCGGCGGCCCGGTGTTCCCGGATGCGGCGCACGGCTCCGGGACGGACCCGGTGGAGCAACGCGTCGCCGACCGACCCTCCTACCATCTCCCGAAGGATGGCCTCCTCGGTCCCCGCGTAGCGGCGCAGGAAGGCGTGGACGAAGTCGGACCTGCCGCGTCGCTCGGCCATCAGGTAGCCCGTCGTGCCGCGGGCCAAGGACATCAGCTCTGTCGGCCAGGTCCGACGGGGCAACAGCGCGAGCCGCGTCCACACGTACGACTCGACCAGGTCGGACGCCAGTACCGTGCCGTCCAGGTCGAAAACGGCAATCACCCCCGCCTCCTCGCGCTTGAGGGGCCCGGGCCGTACCGAGAGGGGGGCCCGCTGCGCGACGGGCTCCTCGAGACGCCGGGCCGCCCGAGCCTTTTCGGCTGCGTCGACATACGTACGCCAGTCGATCGAGCGCACGTCGAAGTCGTACCGCCCCGAGGAGGAGGCCGCGTCGCGTAGCGCTGACATCTCGCGGTCGTCGTAGGTGACCTGGGACGGTACGTAGATGCCGCGCGGGCGGGCACCCCGAAGGTGGTGGTCGCGCTGCTGCCCCAGCCTGAGGGGGTTGGCCGTACCGGTGCCGAGATGGAAGTAGTGCGGACTGCCCGGGCTCGGCGCGGTGGCGGCAGCTGCCAGGACCGCGTCGGCCACCAGATCCGCCGGCACGATGTCCATCACCGCGCCGGCCGCCGACGCGCGAGCCACCTCCAGGGGGTATGTCATCGCCTGCCCCTCCGCCCAGCCGGGGTGGGGGCGCCGCAGGGCGTGCCCGATCAGCGAAGGGCGCAGGATCGTCAACCTGCGTTCCCCCCAGAGCTCCTCCGCGGCGCGTTCGGCCAGCGCGGCGACCAGCGCGGTGGTGTCGGGCAGGCCCAGTGCCCGGGCCCGGCTCTCGCCTTGCTCGCGCATACGTCGGCCGACCCAGGCCCGGCGCAGACGCTCCGCTTCCCGCGCGACGATGCGTAACCCCGCCGTGCCGTGGACGCGTCGGGCCGCGCGCAGACGCTTCTGGGTCGGCTCCGGCTGGTGTGAGAGCCGTTCGGCCTCCTCTGCGGCTGCGCGTGCCAGAGCGAGTTCGGTCCGCCAGTCGGCGTCGTGTTCCCACTGGCTCTCCGGCACCGTGCCGTGTTCGGTGCCGCCATAGGCGAGAAGGGACACGTACAGCAGATGGGGCGGGTCAGGCTCTGGCGGCAGACGGCGGCACAGGTCGGCGAGCGGCAGGACATGCGTGTCGAAGGCAGTGACCAGGCACGGGGCGGGACCGTGGGCAGGGGCGCAGTGGACGACCACGTCGAGAGGGCCCGCGGGGGTCGATCCGGATCCCGTCACACTGACGTGGCAGCCGGGGTGTGCCGTGGAAAGGCGTTCCAGCAAGGCGAGTTCGAGTCGCTCGGTGGCGCCGGTCAGCAGCATGCGTGTGCCGTGCAGATCGCGGACACGGTAGGTGCGGGGCATCAGGAAGCGGGCTCCTCGGAGGAGGGTGACACTGCCAGAGGCTCCACGGATGGCCGGGGACGGGGTGCAGCCGTGACGTGGCACTCGCGCCAGGATGCCGTCGCTGCCTCGCTCACCGTGAGGACGGGCCAGCCGAGGGCGAGCGCGGCTCGCTCGGTGTCGGACAGTTCGGGCTGGCAGGAGAGCGTCCCGTCCGGCCGTTCGGCGACTTTCACCTGGACGCGGTGTTCCCCGCCCGGGGGCCCCACGCTGACGGTGACCGAGTGCCGCGGCAGCACCAGGCGCTGGTGGACGGACCAGCGCACACCCAGGGTGGTGGTGTGGCGGAAGAGGGCGTCGGCGACGGCGTCGCGGAGCGGGGCCGTGCACAACGCGGTGACGAGACGACCGGGCCGGCCATGCCGGGCGATGATGCCGCTAGTCCAGCAGTCCCAGGCGCCTGCGGCTCGCAGGGCATCAAGGACGGACGGCCACAGTCGGGGGTCTAGGTCGTCCACGGTGCTCTCCAGGACCAGCACCTCGTCGTGACCGGGACGAGATGCCTCCGAGGAGGTCTGGCCGATGACGACCCGGGTGATGTTCGGACGGTCCGGGACGTCCCGTCGGCCGCCCCCGACTCCGACGGCACGAACGGTCATGGGATGTGCCGGTCGCGGCACGGCCAGCGTGCCCAGGAGCGCGGCGCCGGTCGGTGTGGTGCGCTCGCCCGCCAGGTCGCCGCCCGTCAGCGGCAGCCCAGTCTCGGCCGCGATGTGCAGGACTGCGGGGACGGGAACGGGCACGCGCCCGTGTGCGCAGTCGACGGTGCCGCTGCCTGCGGCCAGCGCGGAGCAGGTCACCGCGGCGTCCGGGGCCAGCAGGCCGAGGTCGTCCAGCGCCGCGGCACACCCGGCGACATCGGCCAGGGCGTCGTAGGCGCCCACCTCGTGGAAGTGCACCTGGTCGGGTGTCGTGCCATGCGCGGTCGCCTCGGCGCGGGCGAGGAGTTCGAAGACCCGCGTGGCGAAGGTGACGGCCGCCGGCCCCAGGCCGGCGGCTGCGGTGAGGTGATCCCGGACGTCGGGCAGGTGCCGGGCGCGGTCCGGAGCGGGCGGCCTGGTGACCTGGACGCGCGCACACGCGAATCCACCACGCCGGGCCCGCTCCACCGCGATGTCGAGTCCCGGCACGCCGAGGGAGCGCACCGCGTCCCGCACGCTCTGCGTGCGCGCGCCCGCATCGAGGAGGGCGCCGAGCAGCATGTCGCCCGCCACGCCGGCGGTGCAGTCGACGTGGGCGACGGCATGGGCCGTCACCGCTCCGCTCCGTGACCGTGCACCGCCGCGACGATCTTCGCCGCGTGGGCGGCCGCCCCGAAGCCGTTGTCGATGTTGACGACGGTCAGCCCGGGGGCGCACGAGGACAGCATCGACACGGCGGCGGCCAGGCCGCCCGATGCGACGCCGTAACCGACGCTGGTAGGGACACCGATCACGGGGGCGCGGACCAACCCGGTCACCACGCTGGGCAGAGCGCCGTCCATGCCGGCCACGACGATGACGCAGTCGGCTTCACGCACCTGGGGAAGCTGTGCAAGGAGTCGGCCGAGACCCGCCACCCCGACGTCGTCGACGAGGTCGCTCCCGGCGCCCAGAGCCGCGAGTGTCGCGAGCACCTCGCGGGCGACCGGCAGATCGGTCGTGCCCGCAGTGAGGACGGCCACCGTGCCTCGCGGTGCGGGGAGGGACCCCACCGTGACGGTGCGGGCGACGTGGTCGACCTGCACCGGTACCCCGGTGAACCGACTGGGTGCCGCCTCCAGGAGGGTGTCCGGGCAACGCGTGGCCAGGGCGGGCGAGCCGGGATCACGCTCGTGCAGCTCAGCGAGCAGCCGCAGGGTCTGCTCCGGCGTCTTGGACTGGGCGAAGATCACCTCGGGCACCCCGGTGCGACGCCGCCGCGAGGTGTCGAGGCGGGCGAAGTCCCCGGCACGGTGGACCTCGCAGTCCAGCAGGGAGGTGAGGGCGTCGGTGTCGGTCACGGCCGCATCGCCTCCCGCCGGGCCTGGTCGGCGAGCGCGGTCGGGGTGCTCACCGCGCCCGAGCGGTACTCGGCGACGACGCCGTTACCGGTGCGCGCGATCCGGGCGACCCGGTCGAGCAGGGCGCTCGCCGTGGGCGGGTGCTGCTCCAGCCACTGGTGGGCCTCGGTGTCGACCTCGATCCGGAAGCCTCCGGAAAGGAGCCGGACCCGCACGTCACGTGCGTGCACAAGATGTTCCCGGAGGAACGTCCGGACGGCCGATTCCGTCTGCTCGATCAGCTCCAGTCGCTCGCGCGTCACCGGCACACCGACCGCGACCCGGGAGGCCAGGCACGGAGACCCGGGTTTGTCGGCCACCGACAGCCCCCAGGCGCGAGCCACCGCCCTGACGTCGGCCTTGCCCAGGCCCGCTGTCACGAGAGGTTCCGCGACACCCAGCTCTTCGGCGGCGCGGAGACCGGGGCGGTGGGGGGAGCGCCGGTCGTCGACGTGGGTGCCGGTGGCGACGTGCGCGAATCCGCGTTCTGCGGCCAGCTCGGCGACACGCGAGAGCACGGTCTGCTTGCAGAAGTAGCAGCGGTCTCCACGGTTGGCCCGATAGCCCGGTACCGCGAGTTCGTCCGTGCCCAGTACGGCGAGCTCGACACCCAGCTCAGCCGTGGTGCGTCGGACCAGGGCGAGCTCGTCCCTGGCCAGCGCCGGGGAGTCGACCGTCGCCGCAAGGGTCCGCTGCGGCCCGAGAGCCCGTACGCTCGCAGCGAGGACGACAGTGGAATCCACCCCGCCGGAGAAGGCGACGACCAGGCTGTCCAGCCGGCGAACGGCCGTGAGCAACGCGTCCGCGAGCTGCTCGGGAGGCACTTCTTCCTGGGACATGTGGGTCATGGTTGTGCGGTGCCTTGTCTGTTCAGGATGCCCGGTGCAGGGCGCGGGCGAGACGTTCGGTGAGGCCGTCGATGCTGCGTGCGGCCATGAGTTCCATGAAGGGCAGGTCGTAGCCGACCACCCGGTGCAGGGCGACCTTCAGCTCCGTGCCCATGAGCGAGTCGAGGCCGAGGTCCGCGAGGTTAGCGGCGCGATCGAGGCGGTCCGGCGTGGTCTGCAGCACCGTCGCCGCCAGGTGGGCGAGCGTGTCGGAGATCAGCGCGGCGCGCTCCTCGGCGCTGGCCGCCCGGGCCAGCCGGTCCCGGAAGTCGTCGGCGCCCGGCCCGTGCGAGGCTGCTTCCCGGCCGGCGAGCTGTGCGGTGAAGCGCGGAGTGCGCAGCGCGGGCAGCATCCGGGCCATCCGGTCCCAGTCCGTCAGACCGACCACGGCCGTCTCCTCCCCCCGGGCCAGCATCCGGTCCAGGGCCGCGCATGCCGTCTCCGGCGGGAGGAGACCCAGGCCCGAGCGGGCCATGGTGTCCCCGAGGCCGTTGCGCGCCACGTAACCCGTTTCCCCGATGCCACCCCAGGCGAGCGCGGTGCCGGGCAGCCCGGCGGCGTGGCGGCCCCGGACGAGTGACTCGAGGTGCAGGTTGGCGGCCGCGTAGGGCGCCTGGTGGAGATTGCCGACCAGCGCGGCGATCGAGGAGTGGACGACGAAGAAGTCCAGGTCGCGGCCCCGGGTCAAGGCGTCCAGTACCGAGGCACCGTGAACCTTCGGTGCGAGCACCGCAGCGAACCGCTCTGCCGTGAGTTCGCCGAGCGGGGCGTCGTCCAGGTGCATGGCGCCGTGGACCACTCCCCTGACCGGGCGCCCCGAAGCGTCGGCGTCTTCGAAGATCCGCCGCATCGTGTCCGCGTCGGTGACGTCGGCGGCGTGGGCCAGGGCGTCGACTCCCTGGCCCGCCAGGTCCTCCAGAAGCGCCGGCGCCTGTGGTGAGGCGCTGCCCCGGCGGCCGACGAGAGCGAGGTGACGGGCACCGCGCCGGGCAAGATGCCGGGCGATGGCCGCGCCGAAACCGCCCAGTCCGCCCGTGACGAGGTAGGTCGCCGACGGATCCAGCGCCGCGGGGGTGTCGGGTTGTTCGACCCGCACCGGCTCATTCGGGTCGAACTCGACCACCACCTTGCCCAGGTGGCGGGAGTGCCGCAGGCTTCGCAGCGCTTCGCCGACCCGGGCGGCGGGGAACGTCTGGTGCGGCAGAGGAACGTAGGAGCCGTCACTCACTCGCTCGATCACCCGCGCGAACGCGGTGGCCGCGGAGAGCGGGGCGTCCGCCACCAGGCGGGTGATGTCCACGCCGTAGTAGGCCAGGTTGTTGCGGAACGGACGCAGCAATAGCGGCTGGTTGGCGTAGATGTCCCGCTTGCCGAGCTCGACGAAACGTCCGCCGGGCCGCAGACACTCCAGTCCACGGGTGATCGCCTCTCCCGCCAGGGAGTTGAGCACCACGTCGACGCCTTCTCCGCCGGTGATCTCCTTCACCGCGTCGGCGAAGGCCAGACTGCGGGAGTCCAGCACGTGCTCCACGCCGAGCGTGCGCAGCAGATCCCGTTTGACCGGCGATCCGGCAGTGGCGATGACACGCGCGCCCGTATTCTGCGCGTATCGCAGCGCTGCGAGACCGACACCGCCCGCTCCGCCGTGGACGAGGAGGGTTTCTCCCGCCGTCAGCCGGGCCAGGTCCTCGAGGCTGTGCTGGACGGTGAGGTAGACGGCCGGCAGGGTCGCCGCTTCACGGTAGGACATGCCGTCGGGGACGGGTCCGCTCTGTTCGGCGCGGACCCGGACGTGGGAGGCCAGTGTGCCGTGTCCGAAGGCGAACACCCGGTCGCCCGGGGAGATTCCGGTCACGTCCGGGCCGACGGCTACGACGTCCCCGGCGCATTCCAGCCCCAGGGCGGGGCCGCCGGGCACCATGGGTTCGGCGCCTGGCGGCAGCAGTCCTGCTGTGAGCATCACGTCGCGGTAGTTCAGCGCGGCCGCGCGCACCTGAACCACGATCTCACCGGGGCCCGGTGCCATAGGCGGTGCCGGTACCCAGACCAGGCTGTGCCCCGCGCCGGGTTCACGCAGGTGCAGTGCGCAGGGCCCCTCCGCAGGCCGTGCTCGGGGGGTGCATTCGGCGAGCCGGGGCACAAAGCGGCCACCCGGTGCGAGAACGACCTCGTCCTCGGCACCACCGTGGAGAATTTCCCCGGCGAGACGCCGCGCGTCGGTCGTCACGTCCGACGTCCGGGCCAGGGAAAGCCGACGTACCGTCAGCCCCGGCAGTTCGTTGGCCACCACTCGTCCCACTCCCCACAGGGCGGCGTTCGAGGGATCGCCCGCCCGGTCGGGAGCAGGGAACAGGCCCGTCTCGCCGGTCACCAGCCACAGGTCGCCGTCCGCCGCTGCGGCTGCCGCGGTGCGGATCAACCCGGCCCGGCGCGTGGTCACTGCGCCCGTCCCGCCCTCCCCCCACTCGTCGTCGAAGAGGAGGACCACTCCGGTCGGACGGTCGTCAGGAAGCTGGATCTCGCCCTGCCAGTCCTCGGCAGCCGTGCTCGTCACGGCCTCGGCCGCACCGGCGGCCGTCAGCGCCTCGGCGAGTGACGCACCGAGCCGACCCGTCTGCCCCTCGCAGACGATGTGCCACCGCGTCCCCGTGCCCTCGGCCGGCTGCTGATCGCTTGAGGTCTGCTGGGACCGATGGCGCGCGAGTAGCACCGAGTAGTCCCCCCGGGCGGCCTCGCACGCGCTGCCCACCTGGGCCACCTCGTCGAACCCGCAGCCCTTGAGTAGAGGGGTCCAGTCCTGCCGGGGCAGCAGCGGTGACGTGCGCACGTCACCGTCGGTGAATGACCAGAAGCCGTCCAGGAGTCCGAAGCACGGACCGACGACCTCTTCGTCGTGGCTCTCCAGCGCCAGGAGGAGGCCGCCGTCCGCGAGCAGGGATCCGACCCGGCGTGAGGTGGCCCGCATGTCGCTGGTCGCGTGCAACACGTTCGCCGCGATGACGACGTCGAACTCCCCGTGTGTGAAACCCTGCTCGCTTGGATCGCGCTCCAGGTCGAGCGTGCGGTACTCGACGAAGTCATAGCTACCGAACCGTGCCTGGGCGCGCGGGAAGAACGCGGCGGAGACGTCCGTGTAGACGTATCGGGTGAGGTGCGGCGGCATCACCGGCAGCAATCCACTGGTGGCACCTCCGGTGCCCGCACCGACCTCCAGGACGCGCAACGGCCTGTCCGCGGGCCAGTGCCGCACCGCCTCGGCCAACAGCGCGCGCGCATAACGGGCCTGCAGGCGCTGCTGAGGGGTGTCCGCGTAGAACGCCTCCACATGGTGCCGATCGGCCTCGGAGAACAGCAGCTCTCGAGGGTCGGCATCACCGCGCAGGATGTCCGTCAGATGCGTGCCGCACCGGTTGTACACGGCGATCGCCGAAATCCACTCCGGGTGACGCTCCACGCAGGTACGCATGAGTTCCAGCGGGCGGGGCGTCCCGGTGCGACGCAGACGCCCTCCGACCGACTCGACGAGCCCCGCCCGCTGCGCAAGGGCCAGCAACAACCCGAGGTAGGAGGCGTACTTCGGTCGGACCCCCGCCGTCAGCAGCGCGGCCACATCGCAGTCCGCCCCGTCCGGAAGGAACTCGTCGAACGCCCGGGCCGCCCAGTGGCCGACCGTCTCCTTGATCAGCGGGACGAACGAGGCGTAGCGGTCGTCGCAGCTCTCCTCCAGTGCCGCTCGCTCCGACCAGGTAGCGGCGGCGATCTGCTCGGGGGCCGGCACAGGGACGGCGCCGCCGGTCGGATCGTCACCGGCACGCGGCGCGGCGCGCAGCACCGGTACGAGTGTCTGCGGGGTCCCAGGGCCACGGTCCGAGGTGATGGCCCGCAGACGGCAGCCGGTCAGCTCCGCCGTCACCGTGCCGTCCTCGTCCGTGAGGGTGATGTCCAGCAGCACGTCCTGCGCGGTACGGGAGACCAGACGGACGTGGACCAGCCCACGCCGGACAGGCGACACCCAGACCCGTACGGCGCCGATGGCCGTGGGCACATACGCTCTCCGTTCACCCGGCAGATGGGCGATGAGGGGCGAGGCCGCCTGCAACGCACCGTCGAGGACGGCCGGGTGTGCCTCCAACTGCTGCTCCCCCTGGGCGGGTTGGCAGGCATAGTCCGCCAGCACCTCCCCGTCTCCGACCCGCAGCCCGGTCAGCACCTGGAAGCGCGGCCCGTATGTCAACCCGGTACTCGCCGCTTGCGCGTAGTGGTGCCGTGCGTCGATCCGAGCTCCCGTGAGCCGGTCGCGCAGGACCCCCACGTCGAGCGGGGCGGGCCGAGCGGGGAGCAGGCGGCGCACCCGTCCGCGGGCGTGGATCTGCCAGTCCGGCGCATCGCCGCCACGGGAGGCGATGCGCACCACACCGTCCTCCTCCGAGAGGGAGATTTGCAGCAGGACCTCATCCGGCTCGTCGTCCCGGGGCAGGACGAGCGGGCGGATGATGTCGAGGTCTGTGACTTCCGCGGCGGCCCCGTAAGCGGACCGGCCGGCGGCGAGTGCGGCTTCCACATAGGCGGTTCCGGGCATGACCACCGCGCCGTCGACCACATGGTCGTACAGCCAGGGAAGCCGCAGCGCGCTCACGGTCTGGTGCCAGGCCGGTTCGGCGACCGCCGCCCGGCGGCCCAGCAGCGGATGGACCAGGGACCTGTCCTGTGGGATGTGCACCCACCAGTCCGGAGAGCCGTTCCAGTGATGCTCCCGCTGCCACGGGTAGGCGGGCAGCGACACGACCTTCCCGGGGCGGGGGAAGTGATGGTCCTCGACTTGGACGCCCATGGCCAGCAGCCGCGCGACCGCCGTGCGTACGCTCCTTGTGCCGTTCTGCCCGCGGCGACACGTGCCCAGCGGGCTGCCTGCGGGCACCATCCGGCGCAGGTACGGAGTGAGCACCGTGTGCGGGCCGATCTCGACGAAAATCCGGCAGCCGTCTTCGACCAGATGACGCACGGCGTCCGCGAACAGCACCGGCTCACGGACGTTGCGCCACCAGTAGTCGGAGTCGAGCAGCTCTCCCCGGACCGGGCCGCCCGTGACCGTGGAGACGAAGGGGACGCGGTGGGCCGTGGGCGCGAGTCGGCCGAGGGCGGCCCGCAGTGGTTGCTCCGCGCGGTCCATGGCCCTGCTGTGGAAGGCGTAGTCGAGGTCGAGTTGCCGGAAGAAGACCTCACGCGCAGACAGCTCACGGCCCAGTTGCGCCAGGGCCTGCGCATCACCGGCGAGCGTGACATCCGCCGGACTATTGACGCCGGCGATCTCCAGCCGCCCCGCGTAGGCGGCGATCTCCTTTTCGGCCTCCTCGGGTGACAGGCCCGCGGCAGCCATCCGGCCCAGGCCGGCCGTGAGCGCCTGTGCCCGGCTGCGCTCGGCGACCACCCGGCAGGCGGTCGGGAGGTCGAGGGCACCGGAAACATGAGCGGCGGCGATCTCACCGACGCTGTGCCCGACCACGGCGTCGGGGCGGATGCCGTGCGACGCCAGCAACCGGACCAGGCCGACTTGGACGGCGAACAGCAGAGGCTGGGCGACCTCCGTGAGCCGCAGCCGGTCCCCGTCGCTCATCAGCTCGTCAGCGACGGACCAGCCGAGCAAGGGAGCCAGTGAGGCGTCGGTCTCCTCCACCGAGGTGCGGAAGACCGGTTCGTTCCGCAGGAGGTCTGCGGCCATGCCGTGCCACTGGGAGCCGTTTCCGGAGAACGCGAACGCCACCTTGCCCCGCACCGCCTCAATGGGGGACTCCGCACCGCTCGCCACCGCGTGCAGTCCTTCGACCGCCTCCGCCGCGTCCGCCGCCAGTACGGCGGCACGGTACTCGTGGCGCCCGCGGCGCACCGCCGAGGTGTACGCCACGTCGTAGAACTCGTCAGGCTCCGCGAACTCCAGCCGCTGCGCCATCCGGTCGGCCGCGGCGCGCAACGCGTCGGCGGTGCGTGCCGAGACGACGACCGGCACGCGTCCGGTCGGCGCGGCGGACGCGCCGTCCTGGATCTCGGCAGGAGCCGCCAGCACCACATGTGCGTTGGCCCCGCCGAAGCCGAAGGAGTTGACGCCCGCGTACAGCCGGCAGCCGGCAGCCAACGGCTCTGGTCGCACCACCGGGCGGATGTTGCATGCGCCGAAGTCGATGGCAGGGTTGAGGGGTTCGGCGTGCAGAGTCGCCGGAACTGTGCGGTGCCGGAGCACCAGCATCGCCTTGAGCAGTCCGGCGATACCCGACCCGGCCTCCAGGTGACCGATATTGCTCTTCACCGACCCGATGGGCAGGACGTTCGCACGGACGGCCCCCAGAGCCCGACCGATCGCCTCGCACTCGATCGGGTCACCCACCTGTGTGCCCGTGCCGTGCGCCTCCAAGTAGGCCAGCTCATCAGGTGCCACGCCGGCTCGTGCGTACACCTCGCGCAGCAGTGCTTCCTGGGCCGCGGCGCTCGGAAGAGCGAGGCCCGGCGTCCGGCCGTCGTTGTTGGTGCCGGTGCCCACGATCACGCCGTGGATCCGGTCGCCGTCGGCCAGCGCGTCAGCCAGCCGCTTCAACAGCACGAGGCCGCCGCCTTCCGCTCGGACGAAGCCGTCCGCGTCGGCAGAGAAGGCGTGGCAGCGACCGGTGGGCGAGAGCATCGACGCCTGGGAGAAGGCAGCGAACCCCTGTGGGTTGATCAGGATGTTGACACCCCCGGCGACCACGATGCGCGAGCGCCCGGTGAGCAGGTGCTCATACGCCTGGTGCACGGCCGTCAGCGCGGACGAGCATGCGGTGTCCACCACGACGCTCTGCCCGTGCCAGTCGAAGAGGTGGGACACCCGGTTGGCGGCGTTGCAGCCGGCCATGCCGGTAATGGTGTACGCGTTACCGGACTCCGGTCGGCAGGACTGGAGTTCGCCGTAGTCCCGGCTGGAACAGCCGATGAACACCGCGGTGTCCGATCCTCGGGCGGAGGCGGGGTCGATCCCGGCATCGTCCAGGGCCTCGACCGCGAGCTCCAGCGACAGGCGTTGCTGGGGATCCATTCGGGATGCCTCCCGGGGGGAGACACCGGTGAAGTAGGAGGTGTCGAAGCCGGTGATGTCGTCCAGGAAGCCGCCGGCCATCGTGTAGCTCCTGCCCGGGCGCCGCCGGCGGACATCGACGAAGTCGGCGACGGCGAAACGTTCTTCGGGGACCTCGGTCACCACATCACGGCCCACGGCCAGCGCGGTCCAGAGGTCTTCCAGAGAGTGGATGCCGCCGGGGAGGCGGCACGAGGCACCGATGATCGCGACGGAGGTCGCGGTCTCGTAGAGCGGCTGGTGGGGCTGACGCACGTGCGGTCTCCGGTCAGAGTGGGGCATATGGCGGGGGCGGTGCGATCAGGTGACGGGTGCGGGATCGGGCAGCCGGCGGTCCCGGACGGCATCGCAGCCGCCCAGTGCGCGCACGAGGTACCGGCGGTCCACCGCTGGAGGGTCGGGGAGACCGCCCGTCAGGGCGAGGGTGCCGCCGCGTCCGTAGGTCCGGGTGTGACGCGAGTAGCTGAGAAACCCCGTGAGCCCGGTCGCGACGTACCGCTCCGCTGCCGTGGGATCCGGCAGATCATTGACACACGTGATCGTCAGCCCGGGATAGCGGCTCTCCACGGCCTCCGTGAGGAGGCGCACCGGGGTGTCCGACGGGTGCACGACATGGCAGGTCCGTACGCCCTGGGCCGGAGGCGGGGCGTCCTGCCCGATGCGCAGCATCGCCTCCGTGGCGTAATCGTCTTGCACGATGTTGATCGAGGCATCGACGGGCAGGTAAAGCCGCAGCCGCATTCCGTCCCGGTGCCGTGCCGCCGTAGTCGGCATTCCGGGGCCGCCGCCGGCCGCCACCGCGTCCAGCAGCTTTCCGAACACCTCGAGCGGGTGCCCGGGAGCCCCGGTGGGCAGGGCGGCATCGGACGCGACGACGCTCGGGCGCAGCACGACGGCGGATCGGCCGAGCCGCCGCGCCCAGTCGCGTACGAGCACCTCCGCTCGGTACTTGGACTCGTCGTAGTGCGTTTCGAAGCCGTACGCGTCGGTGAGGTCGTCCTCGCCGACGTGTCCGACGTCGCGCCTGCCGGCGACCGCGATCGTGCTCATGTGGATCAGGCGGCATGACGCAGCGGTCGCTTCGGCGAACTCCAGGACGTGTGCGGTTCCCTGCACGTTGGCATGCAGCAGCCGGCCCCGTTCCCCGGTGAGCGCGATGTCCCCCGCGCAGTGCCACACGGCCTCGGCTTCACGCGCGAGACGTCCGTAGAGAGCCGGCGGCAGACCGAGCCAGGGCTGGGTGATGTCGCCGCCGACACAGCGCAGACGGGCTGCGTCGTCCGGCTCGACAGCGCGTCCCGCTACGGCCTCCAGGGCCGCCCGAACGCGGGTGCGCAGTGAAGAGGAAGAGCCCCGGCCAAGCACGGTGACGTGCTGATTGCGTGTTAACAGGCCAAGAAGAAGTCTCGAACCCAGGAAGCCTGTGGCTCCGGTGAGGAGTGTCGTCACGGGGGAAGGATGAACTACATTGCGCAGTCACGCAAATACTCTTTGCATACAATTGATTACTTTGCGTGTCTGTCGTGTGGTGTGTAGCGTTCCGGGTCGTGAAGCGTGCCGCCTCCTCGGACAAGAGCCCGCGTTCGGTTCGGTGGGCCGTCGCGGTGCTGATCGTGTTGGCCTCCTGTCTGTGCCTTCCGCTCACCCTTGCGGCAGGAACACGCGCCAGCAGCGGCGGATACCTCAACGCGGCAAGTGAATCCACCCGCACCGAGACCCAGTTGGAGAAGGACTTCCAAACAGGAAGCCCGCAGTTCCTGCTCGTTCTGCGCACTGACCGCTCGGTCCGGGATCTCGACGCTGAGCGCGAGGGCCGGCGTTTGACGACCGAGGTCGCATCCGCGCCTGGGGTCGTGTACGCCCGTTCCTGGTGGGGAACCGGTGACACGCGGCTCAGTTCCCGTGACGGGCGCGCAGCACTGGTTCAGGTGCGATTGCGTGGGTCCGACGCGCAGGTGGAGCGGCGGGCCGAAGAGCTGGCGGACCGCTTCTCGGGATCCCGTCCCCCCTTCCGGGTCACCGCGACAGGCCGTGGAGTCGTCGACGCCGACCTGGCCGAACGGAGCCGACGGGAACTCGTGCGCGCCGAGCTGGTCAGCATCCCGCTGCTGGCGCTCGTGCTATACCTGGCATTCGGCTCCCTCATGGCGGCCGCGATTCCACTCGGCGTTGGCGTGCTGTGCATCACCGGTACCCAAGCGGTGCTTTACGGCCTGACCGGCGTCATGCAGGTGTCGGTCTTCGCGCCGAACCTCGCCACCGCCCTCGGGCTGGGGCTGGCGATCGACTACAGCATCATCATGATCAGCAGATTCCGGGAGGAACGCGAGGCAGGACTGGACTCGCGCGACGCCGCACGGGTCGTCTCCCGAACCACCGGGCGGACCGTCCTGTGCTCGGCGGCCACCGTGGCACTGTCCTTGTCGGCTCTGCTACTCGTTCCCCTTCCCTTCCTGCGTTCCTTGGGTGCAGCGTCCGTCGCCGTCGTGATCCTGGCCTGTTCGGTGGTCCTGGCGTTCGTACCGCTGGTTCTGCGATTTTTCGGCCAGCACCTCGAATACGGGCGGCTGGGCCCTCGACGTCACGGCACGGCGACTGACGGAGCGCGGCACAAGGGCATCGCCGCTGTGCTGCGCCGTCCCGCCACGGTGTTCCTCGTGTCCACGGGCGTACTGGTTCTTCTCGCCCTGCCCTTCCTTCGTGTGCAATGGGGACTCATCGACGAACGCTGGCTGCCTGCCAAAGCACCGGTACGGACCGAAGCTCAGGACGTGCGCCGGGACTTTCCGCTGGCGGCGGGCTCGACCCCCCTGGTGCTTCTGCCCACCGTCCAGCCCGGCGCCCCGAAAGCCGCCCGCCTGGCCGCCGACCTCTCACAAGTCCGAAACGTCGAGTTCGTGTCGGGCCCCAGCGGCACCTACCGCAAGGGTGTGCGGCAGCCGGAAGAAGGACGCCACAGGGAAGGGACCGCATCCGGTGCGAAACCTTCCCACGCGGCTGCCTCAGCGACACGCGGCACCTGGTTGCAGGTCGTCACGCGCCTCGACCCGAGCAGCCCGGCCGCACAGGACCTGGTCCGCCACATCCGCTCGGACCAAGGCACCGGCCCGCTCATGGTGACCGGCGAGACGGCAGTACTACTCGACATCCTGCACACGCTGCGCCAAGCAGCCGTGCGCTCCGCCATCGTCATCTGCCTGGCCACCGGGGTCCTGCTCGCCTTTTTCACCCGAAGTCTGTTCATCCCCGTCAAGGCCCTGTTGACCAACCTGCTGAGCATGACCGCCGGATTCGGTGCCATGGTCTTCCTCTTCCAGGAAGGACGGTTCGCCCACTGGCTCGGCGGCACCGCGACCGGAGTCACTGATCCGCTGCTCCCCATGTTGATGTTCTGCATCGTCTTCGGCGTCAGCATGGACTACGAGCTGTTCATCGTCGCCCGCATCAGGGAGGAGTATCTGCTGCACGGGGACAATCGGCGGGCCGTGGCAACCGGCCTGGTCCGCACCGGCCGCGTGGTGACGGCTTCCTGTATCGCCTTGATCACGGCCATGGCGCCGCTCCTGGCCTCCTCAGTGACGGTCATGCAGCTACTCGGCACGGTGCTTGTCATCGGCGTCCTCGTCGACGCGACGGTCGTTCGGTGCCTGCTTGTGCCGTCGGCCATGACGCTGGCCGGTCGGGTCAACTGGTGGTTGCCGTTCGCTTCGGGCCGCCGCACGGCCGCCCGTCCCTCTCCGGCCGGTGAAACGGTGTGAATGTGCTAATCGGGAGGTTTCCGTGCCCCTTGCCCTCGTGACCGGCGCCACGTCCGGCATCGGCCGTGCCTTCGCCGAGCGGCTCGCCCGCGACAGCCACGATCTCATCCTCGTCGCTCGGACGCGTGACGCCCTGGAGGACGTGGCCGAACCACTGCGCCGACAGGCGAACGTGTCGGTACGGACGGTGGCGGCGGACCTGTCGACCTTAGACGGTTGCAGGCAAGTCGAGGAGCATCTCGGCGCCGTGGATCTGCTGGTGAACAACGCGGGAACGATGCTGGCGGGGGCCTTCCTGCGCAACGGGGTCGAGGCCGAGGAACAGGCGCTGGATCTCAACACGCGCGCGGTGCTGCGGCTCACGCACACCGTACTGCCGGGGATGATCGAGCGGCGGAAGGGCTGCGTGGTGAACGTCGCCTCCTTCAGTGCCCTTGGCCCGGGTGGCCTGGCCACCACGTACCCCGCCAGCAAGGCATGGGTACTCTCCTTCACCGAGGCGATCGGCAGATCGGCCCAGGTAAGGCGATCCGGTGTGAGGATGATGGCGCTGCTGCCCGGCTTCACGAGGACCGAACTCTTCCGGCGGACAGGGATCGAGACGTCTCCCATGCCGCGTTGGATCTGGCTCGAGGCGGACCGAGTAGTGGGCGATGCGCTTCGAGACCTCGCCAGAGGATGTCTGGTGAGCGTGCCCAGCATGCGTTACAAAATCGCCGGCTGGGGCCTGCGGTACTTGCCGAGACCCTTGCTGAAGCCTCTGTCCTGGGACTTCTCTGCCCCTGGCCGGCTCTGGCCACCGGCATACGGCCACCAGGAACACACTGAAGACGCCTAAGCGTTCCGGTCAAGAAGCGCACGACGCCCAGCCGGACATGGTCTAGAGAGCTGGCGCTCTCAAAGAAGAAGCGAGTAGCGTCGGCACTCGAGCGGCAACACATTAAGAGCTTGTCTCACGTGGCGTGAGTTGGATGCGGCATGATGCCTGGCCATGGGTGTCGGTCTGTCACAGCGGTTGGTTCCTGACGAACTCTGGGCGCTGGTTGCTCCGTTGCTTCCGCCTTTCGCGTCACGTCCGCAGGGCGGTGGGACCGCCCCGTGCGACGAGCGGGCCGTGTTCACCGCTGTGGTGTACGTGCTGACCAGCGGGTGCGCATGGCGGCATCTTCCCGAGACATTCGAGGTGTCTCCCGCTACAGCGCACCGCCGGTTCTCCGCCTGGACCGAGGCTGGGCTCTGGAGACGGTTGCACCGGGCGGTCCTGGACGAACTCGGTGCCCGCGGTGAAGTGGACTGGACCTCGGCGATCGTGGATGCGGCCTCGGTGCGCGCGAAAAGGGGGGATTGCTGACCGGGCGCAATCCGGTCGACCGGGGCAAGAAGGGCAGCAAGCTGCACGTCCTGTCCGACGCCCAGGGATTACCCCTGGCGCTGGGTGTGTCCGGGGCGAACGTCCATGACAGCCAGGCTCTGCTGCCGCTGGTCCTGGGCATACCCGCGATCCGGTCGCGGCGTGGGCCGCGCCGACGCCGACCCGGCAAGCTCCGCGCGGACAAGGCCTACCACTCCGCCGAGCACCTGAGGTGGCTGCGCAGCCGCGGCATCGTCCCGCGCATCGCCCGCCCGGGCATCGAGTCCAGCGAGCGACTTGGCCGGCACCGCTGGAAGATCGAACGGTCGATCTCGCGGCTCTTCGGCTACCGCCGCCTCACCGTCCGGTACGAGCGGAAGGGCTCGCACTTTCTCGGCTTCCTCGGACTCGCAGCCGCACTGACCTGCTACAAGAAGCTGACCCAACCTGCCACGTGAGACACACTCTAAGCCCGAAGTATTCCGATACTGCCGGAGCGCTCGGTTGCGCCAGCGGCCTTCACCCGGCATTCAGCATGCCTTCGCGCAGACGCGACAGAAGGCGTGTGATCAGGTATCCGCTGCCTGCCGTGCGTATCCGGCGCGGTGGCGCTCGGTGGCCAGGGCGGCCGTGGCGGCCGGGACGACGCGTCCAGCACAGCGTACCGACAGTCCAGCGCCATGTGCATACGCACGATCAGACCCGACGGAGGCGTGCGCATCTCGACCAACCACGAGGCGAGTCGACCGTGCCGGCTTCGCCGTTCCCGTTCCTTCCGGCGCGGCCACGGCGTGCGCAAAGTGGTGCTGCCGGCCCGCGGGACCGGGGGCAGGGGGAGTGCCTGTGGGCGCCTCCTGCCCCCGGGGTGCGGCTGGGTGCTATGGCAGCGGGGCGAGGGGGATGTCGAGGTAGGACTCGTCGCCTTGCGGGGAGGTGATCTCGAGGGCGGCCGGGATGGTGGTGTCGTCGGCGAAGAAGGGGTCGTAGCCGGTGATGACGAGCTGCAGTTGGCGGCCCTTGCCCAGGACGTAGTGGGCGGGCTGCAGGCGGAAGGTGACGGTGGTGGCCTGCTGGTCGGTGAGGGTGTAGGGGGCGTGGGTGATGATGGCGGCGCGGCCGGTGCTGGGGTTGCAGTCCAGGAGGTAGGCGACGAAGGTCGCGTTGTCCGTCTGCGGCTTCACGGTGACCCTGACCTCCAGGTCGCCCTGGACGCGCATGGGGTGCTCCAGCGGCGCGGTCGTCCAGATGGCGGCGACGTCGCGTTTGATGTCGGCGGTCCGGTAGACGTGGGGCAGTCCCGCACGTTCTTTCATACCGGTCTGGATGAGCTTGGGGGCGACGACGATGCCGGTGTCCTGGCCGGCGGGCTGCAGGGAGCGGGTCCAGCCCGGCTGTGGTTGGCCTTGTGCCATGGGCGCGTCCTGCTGACCGTCGGGTACGGCGCTGAGGTGGAAGCGCTGCGGGGGCAGCGCGTAGTCGGCCCAGTCGCGGTGGCTGAGGTCGGACAGCAGGTTGTGCATGTACTCCGAGCGGATGCCGAAGTGCGGCTTCGCACCGTCGCCGGCGCTGCCGCCGAGGTGGTGGTCCATCCAGCGGTAGGTCATCTCGGTGGGCTTGGAGATGGCGCCGAACAGGCCGGGCAGTTCGCCGTTGCCGTGGTCGCCGATCTGCACCAGCAGCGACGTGGGGCCCTGCAGCTGGGTGAACAAGTCGATGACGGCGGGCACCGAGAAGATCGTCTCGTGCCAGTAGGTGGTCATCAGGATCGGCAGCCGGCGCTCGTTGTAGGTCTTCAGGTGCTGCATCGGCGAGCGCAGCCGGGCGAACTCCTTGACCTCGTCGTCGATGACGTTGTCGCGGATCTTGGCGATGACATTGCGGAACTCTGTCGAGCAGCGCTCCTCGTGGAACAGTGCCACCAGCGCCTCGAACGCCCATACGTGCCGGGTGCCGTTCTCGAAGAGGGAGGTGAACAGGTCGCCCCAGGCGCTGGCGCCGGCGACGGCCTTGACGCGCGGGTCCTCCGCGGCCAGCAGCAGGCTGGTCCCGGCGCCGTAGGAGGCGCCGAAGCACCCGATCCGGTCGGCGTCGACACCTTCCAGCGCGGTGAGCCAGTTGAGGATCTCGACACCGTCGGTGACGTCCTGGGGGCCGGCGACCTGGATCTCGCCCTCGGAGCGGGCCAGGCCGCGCTGGCTGTAGGTGAGGACGGCGTAGCCGCCGAGCGTCCAGCGCGGGATGGTGCCGAAGTAGGCCAGGCGGCCGAGGTCGTTCAGCGGGGCGGGCATGACGACGGCGGGGCAGGTCTGCCCCGGCGCGAGGCGGCGCGGCATGCTCAGTCCGGCGTCGATGCGGGTCCCGTCCGCCATGACGATCGGGAACTCCCGGTACTCGGCGACCTCCGCCTGGACCTCGTAGGTGTCGGCGAGGCCCCACTGGTCGAGCATGCCGATCCGGCGCGGTGACGGGTCGAGCAGCGCCGCCCGGATGGCCTCCAGCCGGGCGACGTCGTCGGGGCTGAGAGCGAACGGGTTTTCCGTGGATCCGTTGACCGGCATGAAGATGCCGCCTTTCGCGACGAGGGTGTGACGGAATGCCAGAGACATGTTCATCGCTCGTGCGATCTCTTCCGGCGAGCACATCGCGGCCACCACCCGAACGAGTGGTGCGCCACCTGCCACCCACCCGTACCCCCGACCGCCTCGCACCGCTTCTGCCGGCAAGGCCAGGACGCTGCCCGCTTACCTTTACCTGGACCCACGAGCGTCCGGACGGCCCGCCGGTCAGCTCGGCCCCTGCCAAACAGCACCTCGAGAACTGCTGGCTCCAGGCTCCACGCCGGAACACGACCGTGCGGGTCTGTCAAATGAACGGTGTAACCAGGGTGGTTGGGGTTACTGACGGGCTGCGGAGAGTCGGCCGTCGAAGGTGATGTCGAAGGCGTTCAGGGCGGTCTTCCAGCGCATGGTCCAGCGGGCCTGGCCCTTGCCGGTGGGGTCCAGCGGCATGATGGCCATGTAGACGCACTTCAAGGCCGCGGTCTCGTTCGGGAAGTGGCCGCGGGCCTTCACCGCCCGCCGGATCCTGGCGTTCACGGACTCGATCGCATTGGTGGTGCAGACGATGCGGCGGATCTCGGTGTCGAAGCGGAGGAACGGCGTGAACTCCTCCCAGGCGTTCTCCCAGAGCCGCACGATCGCCGGGTACTTCTTGCCCCAGGCATCGGCGAACTCTGCGAACCGCTCGAGCGCGGCCTCTTCGGTCGCCGCGGTGTAGACGGGCTTGAGGAGCTTAGCGATCTTGTCCCAGTCCTGGCGGGCGGCATAGCGGAAGGAGTTCCGCAGCAGGTGGACCACACAGGTCTGGACCGTGGTGCGGGGCCAGACGGTCTCGACGGCAACGGGCAGGCCCTCGAGACCGTCGCAGACGAGCATGAGGACGTCGTTGACGCCGCGGTTCTTGATCTCGGTGAGGATGTGCATCCAGTGCTTGGCGCCCTCGCCTCCGTCGCCGGCCCAGAGGCCGAGGATGTCGCGGCGGCCCTCGACGGTCACGGCCAGGGCCATGTAGATGGGCCGGTTCGCCACCGCGCCGTCGCGGATCTTCACGTGGATCGCGTCGATGAAGATCACCGGATAGACGGCGTCGAGGGGACGGTTCTGCCATTCGGCCATGCCGTCCATGACCTTGTCGGTGATGGTGGAGATCGTCTGACGGGAGACTTCGGCGCCATAGACCTCGGCCAGGTGGGTCTGTACCTCACCGGTCGTCAGGCCCTTCGCGGACAGTGAGATGACCATCTCGTCGACGCCGGACAGACGCTTCTGCCGCTTCTTGACGATCTTCGGCTCGAACGAGCCTTCACGGTCGCGGGGCACGGCTATCTCCACCGGGCCGACGTCCGTGAGCACGGTCTTGGCCCGGGTCCCGTTGCGGCTGTTGCCGCCGTTCTTCCCGGCCGGATCGTGCTTGTCATAGCCGAGATGGTCGGTGATCTCGCCTTCGAGGGCGGACTCCGGCAGCCGCTTCGTCAGCTGCTGCAGCAGCCCGCCCTCACCCGTCAGCTGCAGGCCCTCGGCCTGGGCGCGGCCCACCAGCTCGTCGATGAGCTGGTCGTCCACCGCCTTCGCCGCCTGCAGCTCAGCCGCCTCGACGGACTCGGCCTCGGTCACGTTCTCACTGGTCATCGATGCATCTTCCTTGATCAGGAGTTACACCGAACGTTTTACAGTCCCCCGAAGCCCCACCGTGGCCTGACCCAGCCATTCCAGCGCAGCCCGGTGTCCGGAGTCAGGTGCTGCTGGGGGCCGGGGTGTCGTCGTCCTGGCCGGCGGGCGGGTTAAGGAGGGAGCGGCCGTACTGCGTGAGGCGGTCGACGGCGCCTGGGTCGGGTGCCTCGCGGTGGGTGAGGGCGTTCTTGATCTCCCGGTAGACGGCGGCTTCCAGGCCGCAGCGGCGGCAGTCCTCCAGATGGACGGCCACGCGGCGCACGGTGGTCTCGTCGGTCTCGCCGTCGAGGTAGGACTGCAGGACGCGCTGGACCTGCAGGCAGTTCATCCGGCGGCGTTCGGCGTTCTTGTGCCAGGGCCAGCGCATCACATCATCCCTCGCTTGGGCGCCAGTCCGGCTGCGGCGAGCCGGCTCCTTATCCGTTTGCGGGCCCGGTGCAGGCGGCTCATCACCGTGCCCTCGGGGACGCCGAGCAACCGCGCGGCGTCCGCGTAGGTCAGGCCGTCGACGTCGATTAGCCGCACCACCTGCTGGTGCTGCTGCGGCAGGGCGGCGAACGCGGAGTCGACGACCTCGTCGAACTGCTCGCCGACCACGACCTCCTCGGGGGTGGGCGGCACGCCGGCCGGGGCGACGGCGAGTCGGTCCAGGTCGGCGTCGGGGTCGTCCAGCAGGTGCGGGCGCCGCCTGCGGTGCCGGTTGACCTCGACGTTGCGCATGATCGTCAGCAGCCAGGCGCGCGGGTGCTTGCCGTCGAAACGGTCCGCTGACCGATAGGCGCGCAGCAGGGTGTCCTGGACCAGGTCCTCGGCGTCGGCGGGCTGGGAGGTCAGCGACAGCGCGACCCGCAGCAACACCTCCACCTCGGGCAGCACGTACCGGGTGAACGCCTGCTCGCGGGCGGATTCCAACGACGCCACTTCCTCTTCCACGGGCCGGAAACCCGGCGACCCGCCACGGTCATTCCCTTCATCACTGCCAGATCGATCCCGCTCGGTTGTTGTCGACCGCCGGATGACTTCGGCAAGGGGAATGCTGCCGCGTCGGGCGTGGGTTCCCCCTGCATGACGTGGCAGGCGGGCTGGGGACGGTTTCGTGAGATCAGGGTGCAGTGCCGCGAGCAGCTGCGCCACCTTCGCCTGCACGGCAGTGTCGGCGCGTACGTCGACGGGGAGCTGGCCCCGGCCCGGCGCGCGGAGCTGGCCGCGCACCTGGTGCGCTGCTGGGCCTGCAGTGTCCAAGCCGAGACGCTGCGTCTGGTCAAGCGCTCGCTTCGCGGCGGCCCGCTGCGGGCCCCGGTATCCCTCAGTGAGATTCGGATCAGGCGCTTCGCGGCCCGCCTGGCGGCCCCGGAAGGCAGTGGCCCGAGCGGCCCACGCTGACCCCACCTGGCCGGTTGTGTGTCCTGGGGCGGCGGCCCCAGGCCCGTGGCTGCGCATCACCGTGGTCCTCATCGGCGGTGCGCTCGCCTACGGCCTGGCCCTGTGGGTGCTGAACATCGAAATCCTGGGCCGTACCGTCTTCCCCTTCTTCACCAACCCGCAAGGACCCGACCAGCTCTTCGAGTTCTTCATCCATCCGCTGATCTTCGGGCTGCTGCTGGTCCCGTTCTTCCTCGGCCGAACCGGGCAGAGCGGACACCACCGTGCATCTGGCAGGCAGCACGCGACGTCCGCGACCACGGCCACCCCCACCCAGCCGTCCCCTAGGGCCCGACCTCCCCATAGACAGACCCGGATGCCTCCGCCCCACCGGAGTACTGGGGCGAACCGGCAGCCACGCCGTTGCACGCCGGTTCGCCCCGAACCACATACCCACGGGACTGCGGATGCCAGGGGTTACCTCGGATCGGCCACCGGCCGGTGACCCGGCCATCGCCCCAGAGACTCCCTGCGCGCAAGCCTGAGGTTCCCCCGGCGTGCGGGAGGTGCTGATCAGCTGGTCAGGGCGGGTTTACGGGGTTTCAGGTTCGTTCGTTCGGCCGTTGCCTGGTTGGCGTAGTGCTTCTCCTCGAACTCGACCGGACTGAGGTAGCCGAGCCGCTTCTGGATGCGCCGAAAGTTATAGAAGCCGTCGATGTACTCGAACAGAGCGAGGTTCGCCTCGGCCCGGGTGGCGTAGACGCGGCCGCGGATGCACTCCGTCTTGATGATCATCCACAGGTTCTCCGCGAGAGCGTTGTCGTAGCTGTCCCCGACCGAGCCCATGGATGCTTCAACTCCCGCTCGCAGCAGTCGGGTTGTGAGCTTCACGGATGTGTATTGACAGCCGTGATCCGCATGGTGGATCAGCTTGCCCGGTTCGACTTCCCGGCTCGCGAGCGCGTACTCGAGGGTGGTCAGGACCAGGTCGGCGTCCGCGCGGGCGGAGGTCTCCCAGGCGACCACCCGGCGGGAGAACGCGTCCCGGATCGAGAGAGCCACAAGGGCCCCTCACTGGTGGTGATCATGGTGAGGTCGGTGACCCACAGCCGGTTCGGCGCCTGTGCGGTGAAGTCCCGCTCGACCAGGTCCGGGGCGAGTGTGGCCTAGGGATCGCGGCGCGTGAAGCCGCCCCGGCGTGGGCTGACACCCGCGATCTCGGCCTCGCGCATCAACCGCTCGACCCGCTTGCGCCCCACGTGGACGCCCTCGCGCTTGAGCACGGCGTGCACACGCGGTGAGCCGTAGATCCCGCCCGAGTCGGCGTGGATCTCCTTGATCTGCTCGGTGAGTTCCACGTCCCGGCGCCGGCGTTCGCACGGCTCGCGCTCGGCACGACGTCAGCGGTAGTACGTCGAGGAGGCGATGGAAAGTTCCCGGAGTACGCACTCGACCCCCAGGTGCGGGTGCTCGTCAACGAGCGCAGTCACCTGGGCCGGGTCGGGTCGAGCTGCGCCGCGAAAAAAGCCGAAGCCGTCCGCAGAACCTCGTTGGCCCGCTTGAGCTGGACGTTCTCCTTGCGCAGAGCGGCAAGCTCGGCGCGCTCGTCGGTGGTCAGCCGGTCGTCACGCTCCCCGGCGTCCGCCTCGGCCTGGCGGATCCAGCCGCGCAGAGCCTCCGGATGCACGCCGAGGTCGACTGCGAGCTTCTTGATCTGCGGCTTTGGATCGGCGGTGCGGTACATCCGTACCGCACGCTCACGCAACTCCAGCGAGTACTTTCTGGGGGCAGCCATGGTCGATGTTCCTCTCATGAGTCCCATCTGACCCCCTGTCAACTCACTCCGCATCTCGGGGGAAGCTCGGCCCTCGACAGCCTCCCGAGCCCCGACACGGACACCGACGCCCCGCTGCCTTTGCCGACCGAGCCGGCCAGAAATCTGGCCGCGGCCCGGCTCAGGTCAGCATGGCCGCGAGGTCGGCCAGGCCGTCGGCGATGCGGTCCGGCGGCAGCATCGACACCGGATACCGGGTCGCGCCCCGGCGCAGCCACGCCCCGCTCAGTCCGGCGCGCTGCGCGCCGTCGATGTCCCAGGGATGCACGGCGACCAGCAGCGCCCGCTCTTTCCTGACGGCCAACCGGTCGACGGCGAACTGGTAGGCGGCCGGTCCGGGTTTCCAGCAGCGCGGTGCCGCGACGTCCAAAACGGCCTCGAACAGGTCGCTGATGCCTGCCCGGTCGAGTAGCTGCCGGGTGTGGGCGGCGCTGCCGTTGGTCAGCGTCGCCAGCCGGAACCCGGCCTGGTGCAGAGCACGGACGGCGCCCGGCACCTCGGCGTGCAACGACAGCCGGTCGAAACCGGCCAGGATGTGGTCGGCCGCCTGCTCGGGGTTTCCTCCCCAGTCGTCGAGCCGGTCGGTCAGACTCAGGAGCTGGTCGCGGGCCAGGTCGGCGAAGGGGGCGTAGCCGCCCGCCGCGGTCAGCGCGAAGCCGTCGCGCAGCACGGCGCTGAACCAGGTGGCCTGCAGGCCGGCGGGCAGCCGGCAGTCGGTAAAGCGGGTACGCAGTGCGGACAGGTCGGCGAGAGTCTCGTTCACGTCGAACAGCACCACGTCCGGGGTCGTGACCGGCATGACGGGTCGCTCCTTTTCTGTTCAGGCTCAGCGCAGGGCAGCCAGGGCGTCCTCGACGGCGCGGTGGAAGGTCGGATAGGCGTAGATCATGTGTCGCAGCCTGGTGACCGGGACTTCAGCCTGGACGGCGACGGCGAGCCCGTACAGGACTTCGCCTCCGGTCGGGCCGATGCTGGTGGCGCCCACCAGGACGCCGCGGTCGGCGTCCTCAACCAGTTTGATCAGGCCCTCGTTGCCCGCCTTGTGGATCCAGCCGCGGGTCGAGGAGGGCAGCTGCGTGAGGCCGGTGCGCACGTTCAGGCCCTGCTCGCGGGCCTCGGCCGCGGTCAGGCCGACGGAGCCGATCTCGGGGTCGGTGAAGGTGACCTTGGGCAGCGCCCGGTAGTCGGCGTCAGGGCCGGGGCTGCCGAGGATGTCGCGGACGGCGATCTCGGCCTGGTACATCGCCACGTGCGTGAACGCGCCCTTGCCGGTGATGTCGCCGACCGCCCACAGGCCCTCACCGGCGCGCATCTGCCCGTCCACGGCGACGGCCCGCGCCTGTGGGTCGAGGCCGACGTGCTCAACGCCGAGTCCGGTCAGGTCGACGCGCCGGCCGGTAGCCACCAGCAGCCGCTCGCCCGTCAGCCGGGTTCCGTCGGCGAGCTGCGCCGTGAACCCCGTGGCCGGGTCGTGGTGGATGCGGGTGGCCGCGACGCCGGTGTGGATCTGGATGTCCTGGGCTCGCAGGACGTGGGCGAGGAGCTCGCCGGCCTCCGGTTCCTCCGCCGGAACCAGGCGGTCGAGGGCCTCGATCACGGTGACGCGGGTGCCGAAGCGGGCGAGGGCCTGCGCGACTTCGACGCCGACGGCGCCGCCGCCGAGCACGATCAGCGACGCCGGGGGCTCCTTGATGGCGATCGCGTCCCGGTTGGTCCAGTACGGGGCGGCTGCCAGGCCGGGCACCGGCGGGATCGCGGGGCGGGTGCCGGTGGCCAGCACCACGCCGCGGCGCGCGGTGAACTCGTGTCCGGCGACGCTCACCTGACGCGGCCCGGTCAGGGTGCCGCGGCCTCGCACGAGGCGGCCGCCCTTGCCGGTGAACCGGTCCACCGCGACCTGGTCGTTGAAGTCGTCGGTCGCCTCGTTCCGGATCCGGTCGGCCACCGGCGCGAAGTCGGGCACCACGGTGGCACGGCCGGCCATACCGGGGATGCGGTGGGCTTCGGCGAGCAGGTTGGCGGCACGGATCATCATCTTGCTGGGCACGCAGGCCCAGTACGGGCACTCGCCACCGACCAGTTCTCTCTCGACCCCGATGACGTCCAGCCCGGCGTCGGCGAGACGTTCGGCGACATGCTCGCCGCCGGGGCCCATCCCGATCACGACCACGTCAGTGTGCACAGTCATCTGCGGATCTCTCCTCGTCGGTGCGCAGGGCGTGGCGTCCGCCCGCCCTGGAAACCCGGCGGCACCACCGTGCCTTCCCCCGGACGCCGCCTCCTCCCACCCGCGCGGTCCCTGGCTGCCGCGATTGCCGGCTGCTGCGGGAAGGGCGGGGCGGGATCGGCGGGTTTCCCCGGGGCGGCCCGGAGCGGCCGGCCGTGTACGAGAGGACCGACGCCATGGCCGTCTCCCAGCCCGCCCTGGCCCAGCCCCGGCCGCAGCGCCACCGGGTGTTCTTCGCGGTCATCGTCGCCGCAGTGGTGGCGGCAGACCAGGCGGGGAAGGTATGTGCGGTCGCCCTGCACCAGCGAGCCGGTCACGGGATGGGACTGTTCGGGTCGTCACTCCTGCGCAACCGCGGAGCCTTGTTCGGCGTCGGTGCCGCCTGGACGCTCGCGATCACCCTGCTCACGCTCGCGGCACTGGTGGGACTTGTGGCAGCCGGCCTGCGGGCATGCAGCCGGGGCGCGGTGGTGGCGCTGCTGGCGGGCGGGGCCGCCGGGAATGGGTGGGACCGTCTCGCGCGGGCACCGGGCCCGCTGCGGGGCGCTGTCGTCGACTGGATCCAGCTCCCCGTCTATCCGGCGGTGTTCAACATCGCGGACCTGACGCTGCGGGCGGGCGCGCTGGTGACGGTGGTGCTGGTGCTCCGCACGGCGCGGCCCAGCCCGCCAAGCCACAGCGTCTCCACTGCCGGGTGACCGAGGCCGACCGCTGCTCAGGTGCGGGGCCGGCCCGGCGTCGCCACCAGTCGAGCGAGCCCGGCGGGAAGGTGTGGTTGCCCTCCGGCTTCACGGTGCTCTCGCTCTCGGAGAGGACCTGACCGTTCCAGACGGCGAGGTAGACCTTCGGCTTCTCCTCACCGGGTCGGCCGCGGCGCATCCAGGCGGGACGAAGGAATCCGGCACCCGCCAGTCGTCATTCCCGCCGAGCGCTGGCCAGTGCCCGCGATCGGATGCGCGCTGAGGGGAAGGGTGGAGGTCGGCGACCGGGTTTCCCTGCCCGAGCACCTGACAGCCGGTAGCGAAGGGAAGAGGGCCAGACCATGATGCGAGCGGTGTGGAACGGGGCGGTGATCGCCGAAGCCCCGCGGACCCGGGTGGTGGAGGGCAACCACTACTTCCCCCAGGACGCGGTGCGCCAGGAATTCCTGCGCGGCAGCTCCACCAGGTCGCTGTGCCCCTGGAAGGGCGTCGCCCGTTACTACACGCTCACCGTCGACGGGATGGAAAACCCGGACGCGGCCTGGTACTACCCCGGCCCATGGCCCCTGGCCCGGCTTGTGAGGATCAAGGACCACGTGGCGTTCTGGAACGGCGTAAGGGTTGAGGGAACCCAGGAGCCGAAGCCATGAGGGAGGGCTACGACCTGGTGGTGGTCGGTGCAGGCAGCGCCGGTCTGACTGGGGCCCGCACTGCCGCCCGCCTCGGCGCACGCGTGCTGCTGGTGGAGCGGGCCCGGATGGGCGGGGACTGCCTGTGGACCGGCTGCGTGCCCTCCAAGGCCCTGCTGCACACCGCTGCCGACGTCTCCGCCGCCCGCCGCACCGGCGACTACGGTCTGAAGACCGACCCGGGGCCCGCGGACCTCGCCCTCGTCATGGCCCGGGTCCGCGCCGCGATCGCGGCGATCGAACCGCACGACTCCCCGCGTCGCTGACCCCGCTGGGCATCGACACCCTCTTCGGCCAGGCCCGGTTCACCGGCCCGCGCACGATCGAGGTGGACGGCCGCCCGATCGCCTTCCGCTTCGCGCTGATCTCCACCGGCTCCGCCCCGGCCCTGCCCCCGGTCGAGGGCCTCACCAGCGCACATCCGCTGACCAGCGACACCATCTGGGACCTCCCCGAGCTCCCCGGGCGGCTGGCGGTGCTGCGGCGGAGCAATCGGCTGCGAGCTCGGTCATGCGTTCGCCCGACTCGGCGCCAAGGTCACGATCGTGGAGATGACCGACCAGCTGCTGCCCCAGGAGGAAGGCGATGCCGCCCGCCTGCTGCGCACGCGCCTGGAGACAGACGGTCTTCGTGTGCTGACCGGGGTGGCCGCTGAGCGCGTCGAGCCCGGCGTGCTGCACACCGGGAGCGGACCGGTGCCGTTCGACCGGCTGCTCGTCACCACCGGCCGCACCCCGCGCACCACGGACCTCGGCCTGGCGGAGGCCGGCGTCGAGACCACCACACGCGGCCACGCCAAGGTCGATGCCCGGCTGCGCACCGGCAACCCGCGGATCTACGCCGCCGGCGACGTCACCGAACTCTCGGCGTTCACCCACCTCGCCGGCGTCCAGGCCGCCGCGGCCGTCACCGACGCCCTGCTCGGCGTGCGCCGCCCGATCGACTACCGGGCCGTCCCGGTGGTCACGTTCACCGACCCGGAGGTCGCCCGCGTCGGACTCACCCACGCCCGGGCGCGAGAGCGGTACGGCAGCCGAGCCAGGATCCGAACTTTGCGCCATGACCGGGTGGACCGGGCGGTCTCCGACGCGCGTCCCGACGGCTTCACCACCCTAGTCCTGGGCCCGCGCGACGAGATCGTCGGCGCGACCGTTGTCGCCCCCCGTGCCGGGGAGACCATCGCCCATCTGGCCAGCGCCGTTCGCCTGGGGTGGACGGCATCGACGTACGCGGCCACCGTCCACCCCCACCCCACCTACGCCGACATCTTCTGGGGACTGCGGCTGTACCTGGTGTGCACTCCCGCCGGGATGCCGGTCCTGTGGGCGCTGGCCGATCCGAAGCTCGGCGAGCGCGAGGTGCTGGCCGCGATGCTGGAGGTCGATGCCGAGCTGGTGCGGGTGCGGCCGGGCCTGCTGCTGATCGGCGACAAGGGCTTCGCCTCGAAGTCCTTCGAGCGGTCACCGTCCGCACAGGGCGTCACGCTGCTGCGGCCGTCGAGGAAGAAGGAGATCCTGCGGCCCGGCGAGCCGATACTCAAGAAGGTCCGCCAGCTGATCGAGTCGGTCAACGACACCCTCAAGGGCCAGCTCCACCTGGAACAACACGGCGGGCGCACCGTCGAGGACGTAGCTGTCCGCGTCGCTCAGCGCGTGCTGGCCCTGGCCGCCGCGATCTGGCACAACTTCCCAGCAGCGCGGCCACGGCGAGGAAGCGGAAGCCGGCCGGCTCCCGGTCCATGAGCAGCCGCCAGAGCCCGCACAGGCCGAGCACCATCCCCAGGACCGGCCCCAGGCCCAGGGCCATCAGCGCCAGGTTGCCCGCCTGCCCGTCCCGCTGGGCGACCTCCGCGGCGATCGCCTCGCCCATCCGTAACTGCGGCCAGCCGTGCCGGTGCTGCCACACCAGCGCCGGCGCGACCGACAGGGCCGCAAGCCCCGCGCCCGCCCAGAGCGGCGGCCGGGTGAAGAGCCCGCGCGGCCCGCACAGCAGCGCCGCCACCAGCAGCGCCAGGCAGAACACCACGATCTGGAACTTGATCTGCATCGCCGCCACGACGACGGCCCCCGCGGCGAGCAGCAGCCGGTCGCATGTCACGCCCTCCCGGCGCAGCCGCACCCAGCGCACCACCAGCCACGTCAGCAGCGTCCACAGCGGAACGTCGAGGGCGGCCGTGGACAGCAGCCGCCCCAGCGCGCCGAGGGCCAGGGCGTGGGCGGCCGCGGTCAGCCACTGCGCCCGCCGGTCCCCGCCCAGCTCCCGGGCCAGCAGCGCGGCCAGGACGGTCCCAGCCCCGGTGGCGAGGATCGCCGGAAGCCGCAGCACGCGCAGCGAGCCGGGGTTGAGGGTGTCGGCCAGCAGCGCCAGCAGCGGCACACCGGGCGGCTGGTCGGCGTACCCCCAGTCGAGGTGGCGGCCGGCCGCGATGAAGTACAGCTCGTCGCCGTCGTAGCCGTGGCGGTCGGCGAGCAGGAGGAGCACCGCCGCGGTGCCGGCCGCGATGCCGAGGACCGGTGCCCATGCCGGTGGGGTTCGCGGGGCCGGTGCGGGCGGCCGTGTACGGGGGCGGGTTCGTGTGGGGGTGGTCGCCATGGGTCACCGGTCCGGGAGGTCGCCCTCGCCGGTCTCCAGCCAGTCGCGCTCGGCGTCGGTGAGCCGGTGGGCCGCGGCGGCCAGGGAGTCGCGGACCTCCTTGGGCAACCGGGGCCCGATGAGGGCGACGACCGGGAAGGGCTGGGAGAGGGTCCAGGCGAGGGCGATGCCGGTGGCGGAGATCCCCGTGCGCCGGGCGAGCAGGCGGGCGCGGTGGACCCGGGCGGCGTTGGTCTCGCTGTACCAGCTTTCGGCGAGCGAACTGGTGCGCAACTCGCCGGGGTCGGCGAGCGCGTGCGCGCCGCGGCCCTGGCTGGCCCAGGGGTACAGCCGGACGGCCCCTTCGGCGAGCCAGTCCCGCCAGGCGGGGTCGTTGGAGGTCACGGTGCCCGGGTAGATGGGGTGGACCATGTTGATCAGGCTGTACTGGTTGCTGATGCCGGCGGGCAGCGGCAGGCCGTGCACGCGGGCGTAGGCGACGGCCTCGACGACCCGTTCGAGGGTCCAGTTGGACATGCCGTACGCGCCGATGAGGCCGCGGCCCACGAGGTCGGCGAGGACGGTGACGAACTCCCCTACGGGGACGTCGGTGTTGTCGCGGTGGAGCATGTAGAGCGCGGCGTCGTCGCGGCCCATGCGCTCGAAGCTCTCGGTCAGTTGGGGTTCGACGCGGTCGGGTAGGCACTCCGGGGTGTGCGCGCCCTTGGCCAGCACCCAGACGTCCTTCTCGACGCCGCGCGACCGGGCCCAGGCGCCGAAGGTGCGTTCGCAGCAGCCAGGGCCGTAGGCATGGCCGTAGAGCCAGGCGGTGTCGAAGGCGCGGCCGCCGCCCTCCCAGTACGCGTCGTAGACGGGGAAGCCGCGCTCGTTCTGGCCGAAGGCGGAGGTGCCGAGGAGCAGCGGCGGGCCCTCGGGGCCGGGGGGCGGCGCGGAGGCGGGCCGGGGGGCGGTGGTCATGTGGCTCTCCTGGTGTGTCGGGTTCGTCGGGAGGCGGCGGGCGCCGCACCGCGGTGGTACGCGGCCGGTGCGGCGCCCGTGGGTCCGTCGGCGGACGGGGCGCGAGTCACACCGTGACGGCGACGGCCCGGCGGACCTCGTCGGCGATGTGGTCCAGGTGCCCCTCGGTGAGCCCCGGGTGGGACGGCAGCGCCAGCAGTTCCTGGGACAGCCGCTCGGCGACGGGGAGGGAGACCCCCTTGTGTCCGGCGAACGCGGGCTGCTTGTGCAGCGGGAAGGGGTAGCGCAGCAGCACCGGGACGCCTCGCGAGCGCAGTTCGGCCGCGATCTCCCCGGCCGGGCGGCGGCCGCCGCCCGGCGCCACGCGCACCGCGTACTTCCAGAACGCGTGGGTGGTGCCCTCCGGCTCCACCGGCAGTTCCAGGCCCTCGACACCGGCCAGCCGCTCCGAGAGGCGTGCGGCGTTGCGGCGGCGGGCCTCGACCATCTCGCCGAGCCGCTTGTGCTGGGCCAGGCCGATGGCGGCCTGGACCGAGGTGAGGCGGTAGTTGTAGCCCACCTCGTGTGCCCAGATCATGCCGGGGCGGCCCTCGATGGGGCCCTCGCCGTGGCTGCGCAGGCGGCGCAGCCGCTCCGCGTGGTCCGAGTTGTCGGTGAGCACGGCGCCGCCCTCGCCGCCCGACGTGATCACCTTCTGCTCGAAGAGGCTGACGCAGGCGAGGTCGCCGAAACCGCCGATGGGACGGCCGCCGATCTCGGTGCCCAGCGCCTGCGCCGCGTCCTCGACGACCGGGACGCCCGCCTCGGCGGCGACGGCGGTCAGAGCGGCCATGTCGGCGGCGATGCCGTTGATGTGGACGACCACGATGGCCTTGGTCCGGTCGGTGATCAGCGACTTCACCGAGTCCGGGTCCAGGCAGTGGGTGTCCGGTGTGACGTCGGCTAAGACCGGGCGGGCGCCGAGGTACACGACGGGGCTCGCCGAGCCGATGAAGGTGTGGGCGGGCACGATGACCTCGTCGCCGGGCCCGACGTCCAGGACGTGCAGCGCGAGGTGCACGGCCGCCGTGCCGGTGGACACCGCGACCGCGTGCTCCACGCGCTGGCCGGCGGCCAGGGCCGCCTCGAATTCCTGGACGGTGCTGTTGCCCTGCCCCACCAGGCGGTTGGAGCGCAGGGCCGCCACCGCCGCCTCGATGTCGTCGTCCGTCAGCTGGGGCCACCGCGGTAATTCCTGGAAGGAGCTCAAGGTATGACCTTTCGATTCGGAAGGGGAACGGTCGGGAATGGTCCGGGGGCCGTCGGGCACGGCCGTGGTTCATCGCAGTCCGAGCGCCGCGCACACGGTGCCGAACAGCTCGGTGTTCTCGCGGAGGCCGAGCACCCGGTGCGCGAGCGGACCGCGGGCGGCGACCGGCACGGTGACCCCGGTGTGCTCCTGCGTCCCGCCGGGTCCGGCGGTGGCATACCCGAGCAGCATCCGGCCGCCCTCGTCGGTGACGAGGGTGCTGGACAGCCCGGCTGGCCTGGCGTCCTCGGGCAGGATCTGGGTCGCGTGGCCGTGGTCGGCGGTGACGATCACGAGGGTACGGGGGTGGTGTCCGGCGTACGCGAGGGCGACCGCGACCGCCCTGTCGAACGCCACAGTCTCGCCGATCTGCCCGCAGGGGTCGGCCTCGTGCGCCCGGTCGTCGATCGAGGCGCCTTCGACCTGGAGGAAGAAGCCCTTGCCGGTGGCCCGGTCGCGGCGGGCCGTCAAGTGGCCGAGCGCGGCGCGGGTGGACTCGGCCAGGGTGGGTGTGCCGGCGGGCCGAGCGGGGTTGTGGACGGCGCACCGCTGGGGCGCGGTGCCACCGGGCGCGGCCGGTGTCCCGGTCCATTCCACGGGTAGGTAGTCGGGCGCGAACAGCCCGAGCACGGGCCGGTCGGTGCGGGCCGCCGTCAGTTCCGCCCGGTCGCGCACCACCTGGTAGCCGGCCGCGCGGGCCTGCTCCAGCACCGTACGGCCGCGGTACGGGCCGTCTGTGACGGTCTGTGCGAAGTGGTCGGCACCGCCGCCGAGGAGGACGTCGGGGCGGGCGGCGACCGTCTGCTCCACGACGGAGCCGGCGCCGCCGGCCGCCCGGGTGTCCGCCGGGCACTCGGCCATGTCGGCGGGGCCCTTGCAGGACCGGTCCGTGACGTGGGCCGTCAGGGCGGCGGGGGTCGCGTCGGCGACCGAGGCGGTGGTGACGCTGCCCGTCGCGTAGCCGTGGCGGCGGGCCTTCTCCAGCAGCGTGGGCAGCGGCCGGTTGGTGCCGGGGGTCTTGGAGACCCGTCCGTTGACGGTCCGCCGGCCCGTCGCCCAGGCGGTGGCGCCGGCGGCGGAATCGGTGACGTAGACCGGCCGCCCCCGCTCGTCCACGGAGAAGGTGGTGCGCCGCCCGGTGGTGTCCAGTGTGTCCAGGGCCAGCCTGCCGGCCGCGCCGACGGAGTAGTCGCGCGCCGCGGTGACCTCTGCGTCGCCCATGCCGTCGCCGATGAGCAGGATGACGTTGTCCGCCGGTGCGCGGCCTTGGACGGTGTCCGTGGGTGCGCGGTCCCGGTCCGCTCCGCCCGCCCCGTCGGTGGTGGAGGCGGCGGCGGGCAGGGTGACGAGGACCAGCAGGGCCGCGGCCAGGGCGGCGCCGCGCCGTCCCGGGCGGCGTCCCCGGCGGGTGGACGTGCGGCTCATCCGGCCCGGCCCCCCACGGGCGTGGCCGCGTCGGCGGCCGGTGCGGGGTCCAGGACGACACGGGTGCCGGTCGCGGCGGCACGGCCGGCGGCCGCGGCCACTTCCTGCGCGCGCAGCGCTTCCTCGGCGGTGCAGGGACTGGGGGCACCCCGCGTCACCATGCCGATGAAGTCGTGGATCTCCTGCCGGTAGGCGGTCGCGAAGCGGTCGGTGAAGTCCTGGTACGGGGGACCGGGGGCGGGCGGGCGGCCCGTGCCGTCCTGGCCGAGCAGGCGCAGCGGGGTCCGCGCGTCGAGCCCGACCGCGTAGGAGCCTTCGGTGCCCAGCACCTCGACCCGGTGGTCGTACCCGTGCGGGTCGAGCCGGGACGCGGTGAGCACCGCGCGGGCGCCGTCGGCGAGGGTCAGGGCGGCCGTGGCCACGTCGTACCCGGCGCCGCCCAGCAGCCGGGCCCCGTCGGCCTGCACGGCCACGGTGGGCTGTCCGGTCAGCCAGTGCACGGCGTCGATGTCGTGGATGAGGCAGTCGGTGAAGATGTCGCCGGCCGTCCGTTCGTACGCGCCGGCCGGCGGTTCGTGGTCGAAGGCGGTGCACCGCACGAGCAGGAGGCGGCCGAGCCGGCCCGAGACGATCCTTTCGCGGAGTGCCCGGTAGGCGGGGTCGCAGCGCCGCTGGAAGCCGACGTGCACGCGGGCGTGGGCGAGAGCGCCGACCAGCTCGCGGGCCTCGGCCACGTCGGCGGTCAGCGGTTTCTCGCAGAACACCGGCACACCCGCCCGTGCCGCGGCCAGCAGCGGGGCCCGCCGCTGTGTCGCCGGGGTCGCCACGACCAGCGCGTCCACGCCGGCGACGACCTCGGCGAGTGTCCGCCGCACCGTCACGCGGGACCCGGTCTCCTCCGCCAGGGCGCGGGCCAGCCGGTGGGCGCCGTCGGGGTCGACGTCGTGCACCACCACGGCCGGTGGGTCGGGAAGCTTCAGGAGCGTACGGGCGTGCAGTTGGCCCATGCGGCCGGCCCCGACGATTCCCACTCTCATCGAAAGTCTCCGTAACAGCCCGTCGGCGCCCCCGGGAGGAGTGCCGGTATGAGGTCCTGCGTCAGTCAAGTACGGCGGCCCACCGGGGGTCGGTCACGTCCACGCCGGAGGAGGTGAGCTTGGTGCGCAGCTCCTCGCGCAGCCCCGCAAGGTCGGCCTTGGACTGGCGCAGACTGGCGGCGAGCCGGGTGCTGCGGGTCCGGTAGCCCGAGGGGGCGTCCGGCCGTTTGTTGAAGTCCTCCAGCAGGAGGGCGTCGACATGCGCCGACCAGGGCAGCTCGTGGATGCCCGCGGCTATCTCACTGGGCCGCAGCCGGTGCCAGTAGGAGATGCCGCCGGCGTGGACCAGCTGGGGGGCGAAGACCTTGGTGCCCGGGTAGTGGTGGAAGTGGGCGATCCTCAGGCCCGCGGCCAGGGCCATCAGCTGGTAGAACATCAGCCCGTCGAAGACGACGCGGATCACCTCGTTGCCGTTGTGGAGGTGGTGATGGCGCTCATGGCTGCGCACCTCCCGGCCGTCGTCGAGGACGTCCACCACTCCGCCCTGCGGGAAGGGCAGCCGGGGACCCTCCAGGGCCATCACCCGGGCCAGTGCCCGCTCGTGGTGCGGCTCGATGAGCCGTACCGTCGCGCCGTCGATCTCCTTCTCCGGCCCCGGGGGGACGTACGCGTACGCGGCGGGCGTGACGGGGCCGCCGATGGCGCGCTCGATCTCGGGGCGCGCCCGGGGGTCCAGGGCCAGGAAGGGCGGCGCGGCCAGGGGGATGGGGCCGTAGCTGAGCGGGCCGCTGACCGCCACGCCCGGCTCCAGTCCGTCCGTGCAGCGGTCGAACCAGTCGGTGTCGGTGACGAAGCAGTCGACGTCGACGATGCCGAACGGCCGGTCCACGTTGCGCAGCAGGAGCTCGAAGATCTCGTGGCTGCCGACCCGGTCGTCCATGTCGAAGACGGGCAGGCCACCGCTCATGCGGTCGCGCAGCTCGGTCTCCTCGGCGTTGAGCGCGGAGCACACGAAGACGCAGTTCAGCCGCTCGGGGACGAAACGCAGGAAGTGGTGGACGACGTGCAGCAGGCCGGAGGAGAAGAAGCAGAACCACGGGGGGCGGTCGGCCGGGAGCCCGGCCAGGAACTCCCGGAAGCGGTGGTCGAGGTGTGTCAGGGACTCCCCGGGGCGTGTGTCGCCCGGGGGCTTCCCGGTCGGATCGGAGGTCATCACCATGTCAGGGCCATTTCGTCGTGGCGCGGGAGCCGGCCGGGGTTCAGACGACGTCCCAGTACTGGCCGAGCAGGAAGGGCAGTCCGTAGGACACGGACGTCTTGCCGTTGGGCTGGTACGCAGACCGGGGCAGCGTGCGGAAGTCGATGCTGACCCGGCTGATTTCGGTGTCGTTGACGACGTTCCCGTGCCAGGAGTTGGCGCCGTCGAAGACGATCACCTCGCCGTACTCCGCGTGCACCGGCTCGTTGTCGATCCACAGGGTGTTGTTGCCGAAGGCCCGGGTGACCGGCACCCAGTAGTTGACCTCCGCCGGGTCGTGCCCGAAGTCGCGGTCGCGGTGCCAGGAGCCCACGGCGACGGAGTTGCGCAGGTGCACGCGGAAGGTGGGCACCCGCTGGAGGTAGACGTCGTCGACCGTGTCGCCGAGCAGGTGCCGTGCCAGCGTGCGGTACGCGGGCGAGACGATGTCGAAGTTGTCGTAGAAGTGCTTGTGGTACGGCGTGCTCTGGTCGGTCTCCCGGGTGGCGAGCCACTCACTGGCCGCCAGGCCCTCCAGGTCGTCCACCTTCAGCACCTCGCGCACGAGGTCGGCGAGGGGGATCTGGGTCACGTCATAGCAGAGCCTTGTGTACTTGGCCATGTGTTCTCCTCACACCAGCATGCGGCCACGCAGGCGCTTGCACCGCCGGTACCAGCCGCCGACCAGTTCGTCGATCACCGGGTCGCCCGTCTCCCCGTCGCTGACCTCGTGGGCCCGGCCGGCAGCGCGCACCGCCAGCCGGCGGGCGGCGAGCCGCAGGGGGATGGTGGGGATGGTGAGCCGCTCCAGGTGGTTGCCCAGCCGCTCGAGCGTGCTGAGGTCGAAGAACTCGCGCTGCCAGCGCAGTTCGTTGTGGCGCCAGTCCTTCAGACCGTTGAACCCGCGGCCGTCGTTGTGGTGCATGACGTCCTGGAGGTCCTGGACGATCACGCGCTTGCCAGCGGCACGGACCAGGGTGGCGAGGATGACGCCGAGCCCCTCGAAACCGCGGTAGTGCCCCTCGGGGAAGCGGATGTTTTCGATGGTCCAGCGGTTGACGCACAGGATGACGTCGTCCACGGCGTGGACCTCGTAGCGGTCCGACCCGTAGTCGTGGACCTTGTCGTAGTCGGTGACCCGGCCGCGTCTGGTCTCCTTCTCGTTCCACCAGGCCAGCGAGACGGTGTCGGAGCCGCCGACCGAGCCGAGCATCCCCACGGAGTCGTCCTCGAACACCGGCTGTGCCACCTCGGCCGGGTTCTTCCGCAGCTCGACGTCGTCGTGGAGCATCACCAGCCCGGTGATGTCGGAGTTGGCGGCCGCCTGGTCGAACATGGCGTTGTACGCCGAGAACAGTGAACGCTGGTTGCGCATGGTGAACACCGGGCTGCCCGGTGTCCGGACCCGCTCGATACCCGGCAGGCAGATGCGCTCGAACAGATTGCCCGGGCCTACGCAGACGCCGTAACCGATCACGTGGTCAACCTCCCTTGGCGGTAGCGGACGTGGCGGGACATCAGAACCGGTAGGTCTCCAGTGAGCCGGTGCGGCGGACGTCGAGCGTGGCGCAGTGGAAGCCGCCGCCGAGGGTGCGCGAGTGGGTGAGCTGGAGCGGCAGCACGTCCATCCCGTGCTTCTCGAGCAGCTTGATCAGGCCGGTCTGCCGGCGGTCCACGACGGCCAGGTCGGGTCGCACCACCAGCAGGTTCATGCCGATCCACACCGAGCAGTGCGGCTTGTCGCCGGTGAAGCCGATGTCCACCAGCTCCGGGCAGGTGATGGTCTCCCACGACCGCAGGAAGTCGGGCATGTTCCGGTCGTTCACCCGCGAGGGGTTGATCAGCACGAGGCCGGGCCGCAGCGGCACGATGGTGGAGTCCACGTGGGTGGACGCGTACAGCCCCCGGCAGGGGTGCACCGTGTAGGTGTCGCCGACCGCCGACTGGAGCCACTTGGCGCCGAGTTCGTTGCCGCTGTCGGACACCAGGTAGAGCAGGTCGGTGCCGAAGCGCAGCACGTTGGCGGCGTCGAACACCGGCTCCACGTCGGTCAGCCGCTCACCGGCCGGGGCCTGCGGGTCGTAGGAGGCGTCGGTCAGCCGCGGCTTGGGCGCGGACAGCCACCGGGCCCCGCTGGCGAAGTAGTCCAGCAGGATGTCCTTGTAGGCGAGCGACTCCAGGAAGCGGGCGCGCAGCGCCATCGGGGTTTCGATGACGGTCCGGCCGATGGACAGCAGCCCGTCGCGCGGGCAGTAGTCGTGGAAGCCGTCCGTCTCCCAGTCGGGGGTCCTGATCAGTGCCGCGTTGTCGCGGGCCTGGGGCCGGCGCACCGTGACCCCGAGCTTGGTCAGCTCCTCCACCAGGATCTGGAGTTCCTCCTCGGTCTCCTTCACCACCCGATCCGGGTAGGCGCCGGAGGGAACCTGGTCCTGGCTGTCGTACTCGCTCGCGTACTCCACCGCGAAGACGCTGCGGTCGGCGCGGGGGACACGGGCGCCCACCGCCGTGCCGACGATGATCTCCTCCAGCGGGTCCCATTCGTTGTGCACGTTGACAAGGCTCATGACACTCCTCACGTGGATGGGCAGGGGGTGCGACGACCGGTGACCGGTGCGGCGTGGACCGGCCCGCGGCGTGGGCCGCCGGCCCCGGGGCGCGGCGGTGGGGCGGAAGACGGGCCGGGACGTGTGCCGGCCGCCGGGAACGGCCCGGCAGGCACGGCGTACGACGGGAGGTACGGAAGGAACGGCGGGAACGGCCTCGACGGTGCCGATGGGCGTTCGGGCCCCGCTCCGGGGAACCGCGCGGGATTCCGGTGCGACGTTCCTCAGCGGTGCCGCCCGGACCACCGGACCGCCTGAAGGCTAACAACCGCCGCCTCGATCCGCGACCGTGTCCAGCGCCGCTCCGCGCTGTCTCGGACGAGATCGCCACCTGGGCTTTCCCGGGCACGCGGTCAACGCCCGCGCAGCGCGCCGCCTTCCGCACCGGCGGGCGGCGCGCGGTGCACGGGGGTCCGGGCGACGCGATTGGGGAGTCCGGGCAACGCCAAGTACGCGACGCGCACCCGGGTGGGTGCGCGTCGCGTTCAGCGGCGTACGGCTCGTGCGGCCGGTGTGCCGTGGGGCGTGTGCCGGGTCAGCGGCGCGACAGCGCGTCGGCCACGGCGGTCTGCGACGGGTCGATCGTGGTCCGCCCGTCCTCGATGTCCCACAGCGTGTTCTGGAGCAGCCGGCCCAGGGTCCAGCCAGCCGCGCGTTCGCGGTCCAGTCCCAGCGCCTCGGTCAGCAGGTCGAAGCGCCGGCGGACCACCCGCAGGGGGTCCCCGGCCGCCACGAGTTTCTCCCAGCCCGTGTCCAGCGCGGGCCACAGGTCGAAGCCCGGGTCACCGGCCAGGGGTTCGGGGTCGATGGCCAGCCAGGGTTCACGCTCGGCGGCCAGCACGTTGTCGTAGTGCAGGTCCCAGTGCAGCATCCGGCCCCCCGGCTCGCCCACCAGCTCGGTGACGACCGACGCCCAGGCGCGCAGGCGCTGCCGGTCGGCCGGGTCCGCCAGCGAGCCGACGGCCTCGGGCACGGCCTCCAGCATCTCGCGAGCGATCCCGCCGAGACCGCGCAGCCCGTCGGGTGCCGGGACGGAGTGCAGCCTTTCCAGCAGGCCGGCCAGGGTGCGCATGGCCACGTCGTCGTCCTCGACGGACGCCAGGGTGCGCGAGGCGTCCAGGCGTTCCAGCAGCATGGCGCTGCTCACCGGGTCGTGGTCGAGCAGCCGCACGACGCCGTTGCCGTTCCAGGCGCGCAGCCCGGTCAGCGCGGCGGTCGTCTCCTCGCGGGGCATCTGGAGCTTGAGCGCGGCCCGGGTGCCTTCGGCGCGCCGTACGGGCACCACGAGCGAGGCCTCACCGGAGGCGACGCCGCCGTCCCGCTTCAGCTCCCACCGGCTGAGCAGTTGCGCGACCAGGGCGGGCAGGGCGGTGATCCAGGCCCGTTCCTCCTCACCACCGTTCCTCGTCAGGGACGCGGCCAGGGCGTCGGGGACTTCGATTGTTTCCGGCGTACTCATCGGTCTTTCCTTCACGGGGGAGTTGCCCGCCGCGGCCCGGCCGTGGTGACCCGAGCGGGCCCCCGCCGGCAGGGCCGGGCGGTCTACAGGGTCGCGCGGTGTGCGCGTGGCCGGCCGCGGGGCCGGGGTTCTCGGGGACGCCGTCCGTGGCCGTGCCCGAACACCTCACCGTAGGCCGGCCCGGTGCAGGGGGGCGTCCGTGTCGCCGTCGGTGACGTCCGGAGCCCGCTCGTCGGTCCTGTCGGCGTCGGCCCGCTCGAGCTGTTCGGCCACGCGCTGCCATATCTCGGCGCAGCCCCGGGCGAGTTCGGCGATGACCTCGGCGCGGTGCGGCGGCACGTTGCCCAGCAGCCGGTCCCAGTCCTGGCTGCGCACGGCCACCACGTTGAGCCAACGCAGCAGCACCCGGCCGTCCTCGGTGAACCGTATGGACGGGTCGCGGCTGAGGTGACGCAGCATCAGGGCCCGTGAGGGGGCGGTCTCCTCGGCCCGCTCGACGCGGGCCGGTGGCTGTTCGGCGACCGCCGGCCTCTCCCGCGCACGGTCGCGTCCAGGCAGCGGGCTCTCGCCCCGGCGCAGCCGCTTGCGGACGTCGGAGGCGGTGCCCAGGGACACCCCGGCCTGGGCGGCGATCTGACGCAGCGGCGCCGTGGGGTTCTCCTGGATCAGACGGCCCGCCAACTGCCGTCCCTCCGTGGCGTCCAGGGGGCGGGTCCGCCCGTCTCGGCCGACCCGTACGTTCGACTGTGTAACTCCCGCGGTCGAACAGGACCGCAGGGTTCCCACCGTTTTCGCCGAGAGGCCGGTCGCCCGTCCGATGGCCCGGTCGGACCAGAGCGGATGGCTGGTGAGGATGCGGCTCGCGGCGGCCTTTCGGTCGTCGAGGGAGAGCGGCAGGCCGTGGGCGATGTTCGCTTTGACCGCGAGGACGAATGCCTCTTTCTCCTCCCCCTCGAAGTACCGGACCGCGATCTCGGTGGCGCCGCGGAGTCCGGCGGCCCGCAGCCGGTGCATGCCGTCGATCACCCGCAGCGTGGAGCGCATCACCACAATGGGAGGAAGTTCCGCTCCGGATTCTGCGAGAGTGCGAATGTGTTCGGCATCCTCGCCGGAGCTGCGGGGGGAGTCGGAGGCCCGGAGCGAATCGATCGGCACCATGACCACGTCGGACAATTGGAAGCTGTTCTCGTCGGATTCTCCCAGGCATCCCATTGGCTGGTCACGCGCTTGAACAGGACTGTTACCTAAAACAGGCTCCACTACCTATCCTTTGGTCGCCGGCCATTCACGGCAGCACGGGTCCGGGCCTTCTCTCTTTCGCCCGGCATATGCTTAACATCCATGAACGTTTGAGTAAAGTAGCCCTAAGCGGCCGAAAGGCGACCCCGGGGCGGGCGGGTCACTCACCGGCGCGGGCACCGTCGCCGCAGGGCGGACCGGCAAGACAGGGGGTGCCGGACAGGGCCGCGGGGACGACGGCCCGGGTCATGCACTCCTTTCCGGCCACTGCCGACGATCGATCAGTCGTCCTCGTCAACGCCCTCTTAACGCAAAAGGATTCATCGCGCGGCGGGAAAACGTCACACCGTCCGCCGCCCCCGCCGCTGTCCGGCGGCGCGACCTCTCCCGCGGCAGCGCCGCGCACCCGTGTTCCCACGCCCCCGTGTTCCCAAGACCACACAGGGAGAACGACATGAAAGCGCTCGTACTGGCCGGCGGAGCGGGCACGCGCCTGAGGCCCATCACGCACACGTCCGCGAAGCAGTTGGTGCCGGTGGCCAACAAACCCGTCCTGTTCTACGGGCTGGAGGCGATCGCCGCGGCCGGCATCACCGATGTCGGTATTGTCGTCGGCGACACCGTCGGTGAAATCACCGACGCCGTCGGGGACGGTTCGAAATTCGGTCTCGACGTGAGTTACATACCGCAGCCGAAACCCCTGGGACTCGCGCACGCCGTCCTGGTCGCCCGTGATTACCTGGGCGAGGACGACTTCATCATGTATCTCGGCGACAACTTCGTGGTGGGGGGCATCGAGAAACCCATCCGGGACTTCCGCGCCGCCCGGCCGGACGCGCATCTGCTGCTCACCCATGTGTCCGACCCCCGGTCCTTCGGCGTGGCCGAACTGGACGCCTCGGGGCGGGTGTGCGGGCTGGAGGAGAAGCCCACCCACCCCAAGAGCGACCTGGCCCTGGTCGGGGTGTACCTCTTCTCCCCCGCCATCCACGAGGCCGTGCGGGCCATCAGGCCCTCGTGGCGCGGGGAGTTGGAGATCACCGACGCGGTGCAGTGGCTGATCGACGCCGGCCGGGACGTGCGCTCCACGCAGATCACCGGCTACTGGAAGGACACCGGCAACGTGGCCGACATGCTGGAGGTGAACCGGCTCGTGCTGGAGGCGACCGAGCCGCGCTGCGACGGCCTGGTGGACGAGCACAGCAACCTCATCGGCCGCGTCCGGGTCGAGGAGGGCGCCGAGGTACGCAACTCCCGGGTGGTGGGCCCCGCCGTGATCGGTGCGGGCGCGGTCGTGGCCGGCTCGTACGTGGGACCGTTCACCTCCATCGCCGAGGACTGCCTCGTGGAGGACAGCGAGGTCGAGTTCTCCATCGTGCTGCGCGGCGCCTCCATCAGCGGGGTGCGGCGCATCGAGGCGTCGCTCATCGGCCGCCATGTGCGGGTGACGTCCGCGCCGCCGGTGCCGCACGCCCATCGCCTCGTGCTCGGCGACCACAGCAAGGCGCAGATCTCCTCCTGATGCCTCCCGACCCCGACCCGTTCCGACCGGAAGGCGGAAGCCCGTTCCCATGACCACACATCTGCTCGTCACCGGGGGAGCCGGTTTCATCGGTTCCCACTACGTCCGCACCCTGCTCGGCCCCGACGGCCCGCCCGATGTGGTGGTGACCGTGCTGGACGCCCTGAGCTACGCCGGCAATCCGGCCAACCTGGCAACCGTGCGCGACCACCCCCGGTACCGGTTCGTGCACGGCGACATCTGCGACGCGGCGCTGGTCGACCGGGTGATGGCCGGCCAGGACCAGGTCGTGCACTTCGCCGCCGAGTCCCACGTGGACCGCTCCCTGGTCGACGCCGCCGCCTTCGTACGCACCAATGTGCACGGCACCCAGACGCTGCTGGACGCGGCGCGGAGGCACGGGGCGGCGCCGTTCGTCCAGGTGTCCACCGACGAGGTCTACGGGTCCATCGAGCACGGCTCGTGGACCGAGCACGAACCGCTGCGGCCCAACAGTCCCTACTCCGCCTCCAAGGCGTCCGCCGACCTGCTGGTGCTGGCCCACCACGTCAGCCACGGCCTGGACGTGCGGGTGACCCGCTGCTCCAACAACTACGGGTCCCACCAGTTCCCGGAGAAGCTGGTCCCCCGCTTCATCACCCTGCTGATGGACGGACACCGGGTGCCGCTGTACGGGGACGGGCTGCACGTGCGCGAGTGGCTGCACGTCGACGACCACGTACGGGGCATCGAGGCGGTCCGCACCCGCGGCCGGGCCGGCCGGGTGTACAACATCGGAGGGGGCACCACGCTGAGCAACAGGGAGCTGGTGGGGCTGCTCCTCGAGGCGTGCGGTGCCGACTGGAGCAGCGTGGTGCACGTCGAGGACCGCAAGGGGCACGACCGGCGCTACTCGGTGGACTCCACCCGGATACGGCGGGAACTGGGCTTCGCGCCGGCCACCGGCCTGGCCGAGGGGCTGGCCGCCACCGTCGCCTGGTACCGGACGAACCGCTCCTGGTGGGAGCCGCTGCTCCCGGCCGGCTCGCTGCCCGCCTAGTACTCCAGTGCGGTTTCGTGATCTATCCAGCGGGTTCGTCGGTGGACCGTCGTTGGTAGTGGCTGCGTCGGGCTGTTGCCTGGTGGCGT
>NZ_JACHCX010000029.1:63478-67317 GCF_014207295.1 Streptomyces sp. AK010 | reverse complement strand
GCCAGAAGGGCGTCCAGGTTTGTCTTCACACACTGACCAACGGGCGCCCTTCGCCATGGTTGCGACCAGCCCAGACATCGGACTCATTCATCTAGGTCCGGACCGTCGGGGCGCGGGGCGCGGCGCGGCCCTCGGTGCCACTGCTAGCGTCCGGCCCCGTGGACGACAGCGTGTACGTGGGCAACGCCGGTGCGGACGCCGCCCTGGACCGGGGATGGATTTTCGGGCATTTCAAGGACGCCGGGGGTCCGCGGCACAGCGAGGCCGTGGAGATCAAGTGGGGGGTGCACCCCCCGGGGGACGAGCGGGCCGAGTGGGTGCGGGGTGAGGAGCGGACCGCGCTGCTGGTGCTCGTCAGCGGGCGCTTCCGGGTCGAGCTGCCGGGGCGCAGCGTGCTGCTGGAGCGGCAGGGCGACTACGTCGTGTGGGGGCGCGGGGTCGAGCACTCGTGGGGCGCGGAGGAGGAGTCGGTCGTGCTGACGGTGCGGTGGCCGTCCGTGCCGGGCTACGCGGTGGGCCGGGGCGGCTGACGGCTTTGCCGGTCCTGGGGCCGATCGCGACCCGTTCATGGGCGGGCCCGGGTGCACACTGGTTGTGGGACGAGTGCGTGACTGCGGGGTGATGCAGATGCACAGCCGCTTCCGGAGCGACCGGCGGTTGACCACCCGTATGGGGATCACGCTGTTCCTGCTCGGGTTGTTGTACGTGGCGTTCGTCGCCGCGTTGATCGTGCTGCTGAAGTCGTGGGTGCTGGTCGTGGTGATCGCGGCGGCACTGCTCGGCGCGCAGTACTGGTTCTCCGACCGGATCGCGCTGTACGCCATGCACGGACGGGTCGTGGAGCGCGAGGAGTATCCCGAGCTGCACGCGGTGATCGACCGGCTGTGCGCCCTGGCCGACATGCCCAAGCCGGTGGTCGCGGTGTCCGGAATGGACATGCCGAACGCGTTCGCGACCGGGCGCAATTCCGACCACGCGGTGGTCTGTGTGACGACCGGGCTGCTGCGGCGGCTGACGCCCGCCGAACTGGAGGGCGTGCTCGCGCACGAGCTGTCGCACGTGGCGCACAAGGACGTCGCCGTGATCACCGTCGCGTCGTTCCTCGGGGTGATCGCGGGGCTGATCGTGCGGTTCGCCTTCTACTCCCAGCTGTTCGGCGGGGGCCGCAGGGACCAGAACACGGCGGCCGTCTTCGCCGCGGTGATGGGAGTGGCGGCCGCCGTCTACGCGATCAGCTTCCTGCTGATCCGGGCCCTGTCCCGGTACCGGGAACTGGCCGCCGACCGGGCGGCCGCGCAGCTCACCGGCCGGCCCTCGGCGCTGGCCTCCGCGCTCACCAAGGTCTCCGGCGACATCGCCCGCATCCCGACCAAGGACCTGCGCACGGCCCAGGCCTTCAACGCCTTCTACTTCACGCCCGCGCTGGGCCGCGAGCCCGGCATCGCGCGCCTCTTCTCGACCCACCCGAGCCTGGAGCAGCGGCTCGACCAGCTGGGCCGTATTTCCGCCGAACTGGGCGAAGCGGCGGCACCCGGAGGGGTGTGACCGGCGCATGGGGCTGCTGGACATCCTGCTCGGCCGGACGAAACCGGTCGTGGCGGATCTCGACCGGCTCTTCGCGCTGCCCTCGGCGGCCGTGACCCTGGAGGCCGCCGCGGGCTTCACGCCGACGGGGCATGGCGCGGTGTGCTTCGCCACGGTCGAGGGCGCGGCCTTCGAGCAGTCCCACCGCGAGGTGCAGGCCCTGCTGGACGCCGACACCGACCGCGGCGGCCCGCCGGTGGAGCTGCGCCAGGACGGCTACGGCTACTCCTGGCTGGTCTCCCGCCGTGCCCCCGACCAGCTCTCCGCGCTCGTGAACGACCTGCACGCCGTGAACAGCCAGATGGAAGTGAACGGGTTCGGCCCCCAACTGCTGTGTTCGCTGGCCGGGTTCGAGGATCCCTCCGGCCGGCGGCTCGCGCTGGTCTACCTCTACAAGCGCGGCACGTTCTACCCGTTCGCGCCCCTGCCGGACGGGACACAGCGGCGTGACAACGCACTCGAACTCCAGGTGCGGGCCGCGCTCTCGGGCGACCTGCGCATCGAGCAGGACCTGAGCCGCTGGTTCCCGGTGTGGGGAGCGCCAGGGTTGTGAACGCCCTCCGGGGTCGGGGGCCACGTGAGTGAATGGCCGTATGAGTGAGCCGATCCCTTTCACCCATGTCACCGGCGGCGAACGACTCAGTGGCCTGTCCTGCGGCGGGGGCGAGCAGGCCCGGGCGACGGTCGTGCTGCTGCACGGCGCGGGCAACGGCAGCAAGGAGCGTCTGGTGCCGTTGCTGGCGGAGTTCGCGGCCCACGGCTGTCACGCCCTCGCCTTCGATTTCTCGGGGCACGGGGAGAGCACCGGCCTGCTGCGGGAGCTGAGCCTGCGGCGCCGCTTCGAGCAGGCCGTCTCCGTCATCGACGCACGCGCGCGTGTGGACGGGCCGCTGGTCCTGGTCGGGTTCAGCATGAGCGGCCAGACGGTGGCGGATCTCGTACGGCACTACGGGGAGCGGGTGGCGGCCCTGGGGCTGTGCGCGCCGGCGGTGTACGCGGGCGAGGCGTGGGACGTGCCGTTCGGCTCGGGCGACGGGCGGTTCAGCGAGATCATCCGCAGGCCCTGGAGCCGGCGTGCGGCGCCCGCGCTCGACGTCCTGCGGGCGTTCGAGGGCCGGGCGGTGCTCGCGGTGCCGGACACGGACGAGATCATCCCGCCCGCCGTGACCAAGGCCCTCTCCGAGGCGCTGGCCCGGCGCGCGCAGTTCACGCACCGGGAGCTCCCGGGCGCCGGGCACCGGTTGGGCCTCTGGTTCCGCGACCACCCCGATGACCTGCGCGAGTTCGTCACCGCTGTGCTGACCGGGCTCGGCGAGCAGGGCTGGTCGGCGACCCGCGCCTGGGTGGCCAAGCAGCTCCCGCAGGGCCGTACGGTCGTCACGTCGTCCTTTCTGACCGGAGGCTGGAGCGCCCAGATGCGGCGGCTCGCCCTCGACGACGGCACCGAGCTGGCGCTGCGGACGTTCGTGAAGCCCTTCTTCCGGCGGCACGCACCCGGACTGCTGGCCCGAGAGGCGGAGATGCTCACGCTGCTGGCGGGGCAGGAGGGCGTGCCGGCCGCCGAGCTGATCGGCGTGGACGCGACCGGGGAGCACTGCGACCATCCGTCCCTGCTGATGTCGGTGCTGCCGGGGCGGGTCCGGGTCGACGAGGCGGAACTCGACGCGCGGGTGGACCTGCTGGCGGCCCAGCTGGCCCGGATCCACCGGGTCGTGCCCCGGGAGCGTCCGCGGACGTACCAGGCGTGGACCTCGCCGGCGGCGGTTCCCGCGGGGTGGGAGCGGGCCGTGGACGTCATCCGCCGCGCTCCCCCTCCGTACGACGGCTGCTTCCTGCACCGGGACTTCCACCCCGGGAACGTCCTGTTCACGGGTTCGGGCGCCGAGCTGCGGATCAGCGGCGTCGTCGACTGGGTGGAGACCTCGTGGGGGCCCGCCGACCTGGATGTCGCCCACTGTTCCACGGCTCTCGCGCTGCTGCACGGCCCGGAGTGCGGCCTCGGTTTCCGGGAGCGCTACGAGGCCCGGGGCGGGCGGCGCCTGGCCGACGGCCCGGAGCATCTGTACTGGCGGCTGCTCGACGCCTTGGCCTACGTCCCCGACGCGGCGAAGCTGGCGGGACCGTGGCGGGAACTGGGCCGGACGGATCTGACGCCGGAGGTGCTGGGCGGGCGGCTGGAGGCGTATGTGACGGGGCTGCTGGAGCGGTACGGCTGAGACGGCAGGCCGGTACGGCTGAGACGGCAGGCCGGTACG
>NZ_JACHCX010000029.1:0-63382 GCF_014207295.1 Streptomyces sp. AK010 | reverse complement strand
TACGGCTGAGACGGCAGGCCGGTACGGCTGAGGCGGCAGGCCGGTACGGCTGAGGCGGCAGGCCGGTACGGCTGAGGCGGCAGGCCGGTACGGCTGAGGCGGCAGGCCGGTACGGCTGAGGCGGCAGGCCGGTACGGCTGAGACGGCAGGCCGGTCAGGGGCGACTGTCAGTGGCGTCGGCGACGATGCCAGGAGGGTCGGATGACGCGGCGAGTGGAGGCCGGGCATGGGCGGCGGAGCGCGGTACATCGGCGTGGCGGAGCGGCGTGCCCGGCTCGCGCTGCGCCAGCGGCTCGCGGGGCAGGCTCGGGCGGGGACGCCCGAGGAGGTCGCCGGTGCGCTGGTCGCGCTGCACGGCACGGACCCGGCGACGGTGTATCTGGCGGTGGGTGCCCGGCTCGGCGACCCCGCCGGGACCGTCGAGGAGACGGGGCGGGCCCTGTACGAGGACCATTCCCTGGTGCGGATGCACGGCATGCGGCACACGGTGTTCGTGTTCCCCACCGGGCTGACCGCCGTCGTGCACGCCTCGACGGGGCTGGCCGTCGCCGCCCGGGAGAGGTCCTCGCTGCTCAAGCACATGGCGACGGCGGGTGCGCCGGACGCGGCGTGGCTGAAGGAGGTCGAGGCGTCGACGCTGGCGGCGCTCGCCCGGCGCGGGCAGGCGACCGCGGCCGAACTCGCCCAGGACGAGCCGCGGTTGCGGGAGCAGTTCGTGTACGCGGCCGGGAAGAGCTACGAGGGGACGCACACGGTCTCGACCCGGCTGCTGAGGGTGCTGGGCGTCGAGGGGAAGGTCGTGCGCGGCCGGCCGCTCGGCTCCTGGACGTCCAGCCGGTTCCGCTGGGCCGTGGCGCCCGAGCATGCCGAGCTGGACACGGCGGGGGCGCAGGCGGAGCTGCTGAGACGGTGGCTCGGCGCGTGCGGTCCGGCGACGGAGGCCGACCTGAAGTGGTGGACGGGGTGGCGCGTGACGGAGGTCCGCAGGGCCCTGGCCGCGATCGGGGCGGAGCCGGTGTCGCTGGACGAGGGCACGGGGTATGTGGCCGAGGGCGACGCGGACCCGGTGCCCTCGCCCGACGAGCCCTGGGCCGCCCTGCTGCCCGCCCTCGACCCGACGGCGATGGGCTGGCAGCAGCGCGACTGGTACCTCGCCCCCGAGCTGCGGCCCGGGTTGTTCGACGGCAGCGGCAACGTCGGGCCGACGGTGTGGTGGAACGGACGGGTGATCGGCGGCTGGGCCCAGCGGCCCGACGGGGAGATCACTTGGCGGATCCTCGACGAGGAGGGCGTCGGCCGGGAGGCCCGCGCGGCGATCGGCTCGGAGGCGGAGCGGCTCACCGGATGGCTCGGCACGACGAGAATCACCCCGCGCTTCCGGACACCGCTTGAGAAGGAACTGGCGGCGGGCTGAGGAGCAGGGGCTCCGACGGAAACGCCCCCTAGAAGACCGATGAAGATCTTGCTCCGGCCGCCGGGATCACCCCGGATTGTCGGTAAATGTCAATTGTGAATACCAATCGCCACGAACCGGTGCATGCCGGGCGGAATTCCAAGATCTTCAGGACACTCCCAGCTAGCCCTTCCTCCCCCGGTCCGTGACGTACACCCCCGCCCGCGCCGCCGTCACGGCGGCCTCGGCGGAGCGGGCGGCCGTGGTCTCGTCGAGCCGGTCCCCGCTGATCAGCAGGTGGTAGTAGAGCGGGGCGGAGACCGCGCGCACCACCTCGTGGGCGTCGGTGCCCCGGGGCACCTCACCCCGGTCGACGGCCTGCCGGACGCAGGGGGCCCATTCCCGTACGCGGATGTCGTAGAAGCGGTGCAGCGCGGCGGCCGTTCTCGCGTCGCCGGTCGCGGCGGCGATCAGGGCCTTGAACAGCGGTCCCTGCCGAGGGTCCGTGAGCGTGCGCTGGACGAGGAGGGCGTTGGCCGTCAGGTCTCCGAGCAGCGAGCCGGTCTCGGTGCGCGGCGCGGACTGCTCGGCCATGTCCTGGAGGAGGTCGGCCACCAGCGCGGCCACCGTTCCCCAGCGGCGGTAGACGGTCGTCTTGCCCACCTCGGCGCGGCGGGCGACGTCGGCCAGGTCCAGGCCGCTGAAGCCCTGCTCGGTCAGGGCGTCCTCGGCCGCGCGCAGCACCGCCTCCCGCACTCGCGCCGTGCGCCCCCCGGGCCGTACGGTCCCCGGTTCGCCCCCGTCAGCCATAACGGCACTCCTGTTCCATTAGCAACCTCACCCTGCTACTTTAGTGACCACTAACGGAACCAAAGACCCGTTAACAAGGGTCGCCGTCGAGAGGGGTCCGCAATGGAATACAGGCGATTGGGCGCGTCCGGACTCATGGTCCCCGCGTTGAGCTTCGGAGCCGGCACCTTCGGCGGGCGGGGTCCGCTCTTCGGCGCCTGGGGCACCACCGACGCGCAGGAGGCACGCCGCTTGGTGGACATCTGCCTGGACGCCGGCATCACGATGTTCGACACCGCCGACGTCTACTCCGCCGGCGCCTCCGAGGAGGTGCTCGGCCAGGCGGTCAGGGGCCGCCGCGACCAGGTGATCCTCTCCACCAAGACGAGTCTGCCGATGGGTGACGGACCGGGCGACGCGGGCTCCTCCCGCTCCCGGCTGATGCGCGCCTGCGAGGACGCCCTGCGCCGGCTCGGCACGGATCACCTCGACCTCTTCCAGCTGCACGCCTTCGACGCCGGGACGCCGGTCGAGGAGGTGCTGGCCGCGCTCGACTCGCTGGTCCAGGCGGGCAAGGTCCGCTACACCGGCGTCTCCAACTTCTCCGGCTGGCAGGTGATGAAGTCCCTCGCCGCCGCCGAGCGGCACGGCCGTCCGCGCTATGTGGCCCACCAGGTGTACTACTCCCTGATCGGCCGCGACTACGAGTGGGAGCTGATGCCGCTCGCCCTCGACCAGGGCCTCGGCGCGATCGTCTGGAGCCCGCTCGGCTGGGGGCGCCTGACCGGCAAGGTCCGCCGCGGCACACCGCTCCCGCCCGACAGCCGGCTGCACCGCACCGCCGACTACGGCCCACCCGTCTCCGACGAGCACCTCTACGACGTCGTCGACGCACTGGACGAGATCGCGGAGGAGACGGGCAAGGCGGTGCCGCAGATCGCCCTGAACTGGCTGCTCCAGCGGCCGACCGTGTCCTCCGTCCTCATCGGCGCCCGGGACGAGCGGCAGCTGCGCCAGAACCTCGGCGCCGTCGGCTGGAGCCTCACCCCCGAGCAGGTGGCGAAGCTCGACGCGGCGAGTCACCGCCCGGCGCCGTACCCCTACTTCCCCTACGAGCGCCAGGAGGGCTTCGCCCGCCTCAACCCGCCGGTGCTCACGGCATCCGGCCGGGCGGCATGAGCGAGCGCCGGGCACCCCGCGGTTCGGGGCACCCGGCGCTCGGAGCGGAGCAGGGTCAGCGCGCGTACCGCATGAAGGCCCGCACCATGTGGCACGTCGTGTCCGACGGCGGGTGCACGCCGATCATTTCGGCCGTGTCGCGGATCGTCTCGTCGCGGGCCTGGTTCGGCATGTAGACGCCCGAGTCGAGCAGGGCGATGGCGAGGCGCATCGCCTTGAGGCGGCGGTTGTGCGTCACGTACCACTGGCGCGGCCGGCCCGGCGGCAGCGGCCGCTTCTGAACGGGCACATAGGGCAGGTCGAGCAGAACGGGACGCTTCGCGGTGGACTGGGTGGGCAACGGCTTCGACTTCAGGGCGGCAGCGGGCACAGGCATCCTCCTGTCGCGGGCGGGCGGCTCACCGAAGACGTCGGCATCCCCGGCTCCACCCTCGAACACTGCTTACAGTTTACCGCCCGGCACTGACAACCGGGAGTCCGCAAGGACCGGCAAACGCCCAGGTGAGCAAGGGATTTGGTGGCTTGTCACGGCAGGTCGGCAAGGTGCCCGTGGGGCGTCGGAAAATCGAACAAGCAGGGCGGCGCGTACCGTGGGCACATGGAGATCTGGATCAACCCCGCGTGCTCGAAGTGCCGCAGCGCCCTGACGCTGCTCGATGCCGAGGGCGCCGACTACACCGTCCGCCGCTACCTGGAGGACGTGCCGAGCGAGGACGAGATCCGGGAGGTGCTCGAGCGCCTTCGTCTCGAGCCCTGGGACATCACCCGCACCCAGGAGGCCGAGGCCAAGGAGCTCGGACTCAAGGAGTGGCCGCGGGACGCCGGTTCGCGCGAGCGCTGGATCACCGCGCTCGCCGGGCATCCGAAACTGATCCAGCGCCCGATCATCACCGCCGACGACGGCACGGCGGTGGTCGGCCGTACCGACGAGGCCGTGCGGGTCGCCCTGTCGCGCTGACCATGACGCCGCCCCGCCGGCGCGTCGACCAGCCCCCAACCGGCCTGTGACGCAGGTCACTTGAGTGACTCCTGTGACCGCTGAGTAACCTCGTTCGGTATCTCGTACATAGCGGCGTACGCTCCCCTACCTCTTCAGGAGGCGCGCATGTCGCGCAGGAGAACTCTCGGCACGAAGAAGAAGATCGCGCTGCTGCTGAGCGCGGTGACGGTGGCGGGAGGCGGGGCCTTCGTCATGGCGAGCACATCGAACGCGTCGCCGCCGGCCCCCAAGTCGGCGTCGGAGTCGACGGTCTGCCTGGGTCTCGCCACCGCCCTCGGCAACAACCAGAAGTTCATCGCGGACCAGCGGGCCAACCCGGACGCGCAGTCCGAGGCGCGGATCGCCAACCGCGAGGCGGTCGTCGCGGAGATCCAGCGGAAGCAGGAGGCGTCGGGGTGCGCCGTCGGGGAGTCGGCTCAGGACTCCCAGACCGCGCAGCCCTCGCAGCCCGCCCAGTCGGCGCAGCCACCCGCGGCGTCGGCCCAGCCGTCGCAGCCCGCCGCGTCCGCCCCCGCGGAAGACGGCGGCGGTGCCGCTGCCTCCGGGCAGCAGGTGTGCAACGGCTCCACGGTCACGCTCTCCGGTGAGGGCGGTGCGCCCGCCGCGTCCAGCAACCAGTTCCCGGCCGGCACGAAGCTGAAGGTCACCAACCTGGACAACAACAAGTCCACGACGGTGGAGGTCACTTCGGTCTCCGGCAGCTGTGCGCTGCTCAACAACGCGGCCTTCGAACAGGTCCGTGAGCCCGGCAAGTTCCTGATCCGCCGGGCCCTGATCGAGAAGGTGGGGTGAGGCGTTACGACCGAATGAACGGATGAGGTGGCGGCCACCCCCTCGGCCGCCCCCTCGTACGTGTCACCGGTCCTGCCGCCCCCGGCCAGGGGCGGCAGGACCGTAGCGTCCGGGCCGCGCGGCACCGGTGACCGGCTTTGACGGAGGGGAGCCGGTGACCGGCGCCGCACGACGAAGAAGCTCTCCGGCGTGCAGTGCGGCACAGCGTCACCAGGTAACACGGGGTTCACATTCGAGCAATGGCCGGGAAATCGCCTGTTGACAGGCTGCCGGGCAGTTGACGCGGCGCCTCGGTGCCGCAGCGCCGCAGCACCCGCGACACGCGCCCAGACACACCCCCGAAGGATGTGGCCCCGTGACCTTCAAGGCTGAGTACATCTGGATCGACGGCACCGAGCCGACGGCCAAACTGCGCTCCAAGACCAAGATCATCCCGGGTGCGCCCGCCGGTCTCGACGCGCTGCCGATCTGGGGCTTCGACGGGTCTTCCACCAACCAGGCCGAGGGGCACTCCTCGGACTGCGTCCTCAAGCCGGTCTTCACCTGCCCGGACCCGATCCGCGGCGGCGACGACATCCTGGTGCTGTGCGAGGTCCTGAACATCGACCTCACCCCGCACGCCAGCAACACCCGTGCGGCGCTGGCCGAGGTGGAGGAGAAGTTCGCGGCGCAGGAGCCGATCTTCGGCATCGAGCAGGAGTACACGTTCTTCCAGGACGGCTACCCGCTCGGCTTCCCCAAGGGCGGCTTCCCGGCTCCCCAGGGCGGCTACTACTGCGGTGTCGGCGCGGACGAGATCTTCGGCCGTGACGTCGTCGAGGCGCACCTGGACAACTGCCTGAAGGCCGGTCTCGCCATCTCCGGCATCAACGCCGAGGTCATGCCCGGCCAGTGGGAGTTCCAGGTCGGTCCGGTCTCCCCGCTGGAGGTCTCCGACCACCTGTGGGTGGCCCGCTGGCTGCTCTACCGCACCGCCGAGGACTTCGACGTCGCCGCCACCCTCGACCCCAAGCCGGTCAAGGGCGACTGGAACGGCGCCGGTGCGCACACGAACTTCTCCACCAAGGCGATGCGCGAGGGCTACGACGCGATCATCACCGCCTGCGAGTCGCTCGGCGAGGGCTCCAAGCCGCTCGACCACGTCAAGAACTACGGCGCCGGCATCGACGACCGCCTGACCGGTCTGCACGAGACCGCCCCGTGGAACGAGTACTCCTACGGCGTCTCCAACCGCGGCGCCTCGGTCCGCATCCCCTGGCAGGTCGAGAAGGACGGCAAGGGCTACATCGAGGACCGCCGCCCGAACGCCAACGTCGACCCGTACGTGGTGACCCGCCTGCTCGTCGACACCTGCTGCTCGGCGCTGGAGAAGGCCGGCCAGGTCTGACCGGCGCACCGCCCGGCTCCCGAGGGGGCACTCACCGTTCGCGGTGGGCGCCCCCTCGCGTTGTCAGTGGGGCGTGCCATCGTGGGCGCGGGGCGAGCGGCCGTGCGGCGCATGTCCAAGCAGTGAGAGGAGACTCCCGGCGGAGCACCGGCTCTGCTTCAATGGGCACATGGCCGGCTACCAGAAGAACACCGCGACGGGTCGTCATGACCTCGAGCCCTTCTGGCCGTCCCGCCAGGACCACGACTTCGACCGGGTGTGTTGCCGCGCGATGAACGCGCAGGCCCTCTAAGGGGTCCTTTCACTATGAGCGTCCGATCAGGGCGCGTGGTCTGGTGCCGTGCGTCGCAAGGCGCCGGGAAGCCCTCGTAGCGGAGCTACTAGGGCTTTTCGGCAACGCGGCGAGGTGCGGTGCCAGACCACGCGACCCGGACGGGCATAGTGAAAGGACCCCTAAAGCCGAACACCCCGGCCTTCGGCCAGCGCGAACCGCGTACGTCCCTCGGCGAGCCCGACCACGAATCGCGGCCGTCGACCTCCCGACGAACTCCTCGCGCGAAAAGAGCTGACCTCTCATGGCGACCACTCGTTCCCTGTCCACCGCCGCCCCCCTCACCGCCCCCGCGCCCCACGGCCCCCGGCACCGGTTGCGTGCCGTCGACCGGGACGAGGTGATGACGGTCGCGGACCTGCTGCCGCCGGGCGCCACCTGGCTGCCGGCTCCGCAGCACACCCTGCCCACCCTGCCGGGGCAGCCGCCGATGGTCGGCTACCTGGTGCTCGTCCCGGCCGACCAGCAGCCGCCCTTCCCGGTGGTGGTGCCCGAACTGCCGCAGTCCGCCGGCCCGGGCCTCGATGCCGAGCCGGGGGGCGAGCCGCTGATCCGCGTCGACACCGTGCAGCGCACCGCCCGGGTGGCCGGGCAGCCGCTCGACCTCACCTACCTGGAGTTCGAGCTGCTGGCGCACCTGGTGGCGCACCCGAACCGGGTGCACACCCGCGACCAGCTGGTCGGCACGGTGTGGGGCTACGGGCACGTGGGCGACGGCCGCACGGTCGACGTCCACATCGCCCGCCTGCGCCGCAAGCTCGGCGCCGAGCACCGCGACTCGATCCGCACCGTGCGCCGCGTGGGCTACAAGTACGTGCCCCCGACGGTCAGGTGAGGCCCCCGCCCGGCTCGCCCCGTCGCGTCTGCTGACAGCAGATCCCCGTTCCCTCCTCTCCCCCCCGACCGGGCAGAGTCACCGGCATGAGGCTTCTGATGCTGGGGGTACGGAGTTCGTGGGACGGGCCGTCGTGGAGGCGGCGCTGGGGCGCGGCTGGGATGTGGCCGTCTTCCACCGGGGGCGGCACGACGCGCCGCCGGGTGTGCGGTCGTTGCTCGGCGACCGCACCGCTCCCGGCTGGCACGGCGATGGACCCGCAGGTCATCCAGCAGCTTCCGGCCCGCCGTTCGGGCGACGACCGGCCGCTGGCGCAGCTGACGCCCCGGGAGCGGGACGTGCTGGAGCTGATGGCGCAGGGCCGCTCCGACGCGGCGCGCGGGGAAGCTGGTCGTGACGGAACGGGCGATCGCCAAGCACACCGCCAACATCTTCGGGGAAACGGGGGCTCGAGGTCCCGGACGACGACAACCGCCGCGTGCTGGCGGTTCTCGCCTGTCTCGACCCCGGCCGGTAAAGCCGGACGAGCCCTTTCACCCACCGTGGAGGGTCAACAACTCCCGGTGGCAAAGGGGCTGTTGAGGACACACGACCCTCACGAATCTCGCATCAATTTCCGAGACATCTGAACACCTGTGGGACCACCTCCGTATGGAAGGGAGCCGCTTCACTCCTGTCGGGCGCCTCGATGCCCCCGAAAAAGGAAGTCAGAGGAGTTCCATGGGACGCAACACAAGAAAACGCCGTACGCCGCTGGCCACCAAGGCCATTGCCGCATCGGCGGCCCTAGCGCTCGGTGGGGGCGGGCTGATCTGGGCAAACTTCTACGCCTCGGCGCACGAGGAGAACTCGGCGAACCAGACGAAGTCCGCGGGCGCGCAGATCGCCACGATCCAGTGCCCGGACGTCGGACAGAAGCTGACCGATGTGCCGGACGGCGCTCGCCAGGGGGTGGACAAGGAGCTGGCCAACCTCGACAAGCAGATCAGCGAGGCCTACACCCGGCTCGCCTCCACCCGTCAGGCCCAGGCCGGTGACGCGGGCTTCGTCGACAACGCCATCCTCGGCCCGCTGAAGTCGAAGCGGACCGCGGTCATCGACCGGATCGGCATCAACATCCGCCGGGTCGGCGGCAAAGCCCCGGCCAACCTCGAGCAGCTGGCCTCGTGCCAGGGCATGGCCGCCGACGCCAACACCAACGACGGCCAGGCCGGCGGTGGTCAGAACAACGACGGCCAGAACAACGACGGCGGCCAGAACAACGACGGCGGTCAGAACAACAACGGCGGCCAGGACCAGGGCCAGGACAACGGCGGCCAGGACCAGGGTGGCGGCCAGGCCGGCGACAACGGCAACGGAGCCGCGGGCCCGTTCGCGGACGACTTCGTCAACATCAACGACGTCCAGCCGAACTCCCGCAACTTCCCGAACGGTCTTGCCGCCAACGGCGACTCCGGTTCCACCGGCACCTTCACCGCCAAGTGCGGGGTGAATGAGAACAACCTCTTCAACTCCGACAACCTGATCGTCGCACCGGGTGTCGACAACGGCGCGCACCACACGCACGACTATGTCGGCAACCAGAACAACGACGCCTTCTCCAGCGACCAGGATCTGGCCAACGCCGGGACCTCGTGCCAGAACCAGGCGGACAAGTCCACCTACTACTGGCCGGTGCTGCGTCTGCAGGACGGCACCCAGGAGTTCGACGCTGGTGACCTCGGCGGTGGCGGCGAGGGCAACGTCGGCAAGATCCTCAAGGCCAGCGAGGCCGACATGAAGTTCGTCGGCAACAAGCAGGGCGACGTCGTCGCGATGCCGAAGTTCCTGCGCATCATCACCGGTGACGCCAAGGCGTTCACCAACGGCCTCAAGAACGCCAACACCTCGTTCAGCTGCACCGGATTCGAGGACCGGCAGGTGACGGACAAATACGTGATCTGCCCCGAGGGCAGTCAGGTGGTGCGGACGTCCAACTTCCAGAGCTGCTGGGACGGACAGAACATCGACAGCGCCAACCACCGTGACCACGTCGCCTTCGTCCAGCAGGACGGCAGCTGCGCGAACGGCTTCAAGGCGATCCCGCAGCTTCAGGTCCGCCTCGTATATGACGTGCCCGCCCCGACCATCGAGAACGGTCAGGTCAAGGCCCCGTACGCGGTGGACGGGTTCCCGGAGCAGCTGCACAAGCCGATCACCGACCACAACGACTTCATCAACGTCATGGACGAGGACCTGATGAACAAGGTGGTTCAGTGCATCAACAGCGGCCAGAACTGCGAGTAGCGGTCAGCTGAGAAAGCCGGCGGTGGGATCTCACCCACCGCCGGCTTTTCTGTGTCCGTGCGCGAAACGACCCAGTCAGCCGTCGCCGTGACCGGAGTGCGACGACCCACCGCCCCCGCCCGAGGAGTGCCCGGAGTGATCCGTGCCCACCTCCACGCTGCCGCCCAGCGTGCCACGCAGCGCCTGCACCACATCCTCGTGGCCGACGGCCACCCATTTGCGGCCGACCAGGTAGAAACCGCCGTAATCCTTGGCGGTGTTGATCCACTCGCGCTGACCCCGGTCCGTGGCGAAGGTGGCGAGGACGTACTTCTCCTTGCCCTTCTTGCACAGGGCCTGGCGGATGGTGTCCGCGTCGGTCTGCATGTTCGGCTTGCAGTCGGCCACCGCCGCGATGTGCTCCAGGCTGCCGCTCACCTCCTTCACAACGGCCGCCTCGTCCTTGCCGCCGGATCCGCCGCAGCCGGTCAGCGCCAGTATCGCCACCGCGCCGCTCAGCGCGAGCATCGGTCGGGTCACCCTCATCTGTTCCTCCGGTCCTGGTCGGCACGGTCCTTGTCACGGCACGATCCGGACGCATGCCGCACGGAGCCCCGGCAAGAGGCTCTCGCCTTCGATACGGCTGCGGAGCCCCCCATGCTCAAAATCCCGCTGCCCCGGTGTGCACTCCTGTGCGAGGGTGGTCCGGTGGATCAGGACTGGGAAGATCGTGTGACCGCCCTCTGGGACCGTTTCGACGACTACGCCGAGACGGAGGAGGACGAGGCCCGCTTCCGCGCCGACGTCGACGCCCTGGTCGCCGAGCTGCCCGAGGGCAGTCCGCACGGCGCGTTCGAGCAGGCCTGCGCCTGGGACTCCACGGGCCACTCCGACAAGGCGGTCCCCCTGTACCGGGAGGCGCTGGAGAAGGGCCTCGCCGACGCCGGCCCCTACAAGGCCCGCCGGACGAAGATCCAGCTGGCCAGCTCCCTGCGGAACACCGGCCGGGCCGAGGAGGGCGTCGCGCTGCTGACGCCCGAGCTTCTCGCGCCGTCCGACGAGCTGGACGACCCCGTGCGCGCCTGTCTCGCCCTGTGTCTGTCGAGCCTCGGTCGCGACCGGGAGGCCCTGGCGCTGGCCCTGGGCGCCCTGGCCCCGCATCTGCCGCGCTACCAGCGGTCCATGGCGAACTACGCCCGGCTGCTCGTGGAGCACCCGGGCGCGTGACGCCGCGCGGCCAGGTGACCATCCAACGATTCGCTCGTTCTGCTGAACGTGCAGTCACAGGATGTCGCCCAGCGCCCCGCACCCCCCTCCCCGGCCGGCCCGGTCGTCGACGTCGAGCAGGCCGAGGCCGCGCTCGTCGAGCACTACCCGCGGCTCGTCCGGCTGGCCTATCTGGTGCTGCCACCCGGGCTGGGCCGCAGCCGCCGCGTCCTGACCGCGCACGCCCTCACCCAGCGGGCCCTCCCCCGCACCCGCACCCCGGCCCCGGTGATCCCGGCGCAGTCCACCGGCCGGGACGGCGACCCGGGGTACGCCCTGGTCCGTCTCCAGGTGCTGCGCACGGCACTGGAGGCGGGGCTGCCGCTGAAGGCGAAGGCATGGCCCAAGAGGTCCCAGCTGCCGCCGCTGCTGCCGCACGTGTGGGGTCTGAAGCTGTTCCCGCGCTCCGGCGGTGCCGACGAACTCTCCCTGGACCAGCGGCTGTCCACCCTGTCGGGCCCGGCCCGGGCCGCCTACGCGATGCGCGGCCTGGAGCGGCTCACGGACGAGGGGGTGTGCAAGGTCCTCGCGGCGGCGGGCGTCGCCGACCCGGAGGGCGCCGTCCTGGAGGCCGACGGGATCCCCGCCCAGTACGGGCTGCTCGGCTCCCCCGAGTTCGACCCCTGCTCGCTCCAGGCCCGCCCCACCGACCTGATGCGCCGCCGCCAGCACCTGAAGGCCGCCCTGGCCGCCGGTGCCGCACTGCTGGCGTGCGGGGCGCTGCTCGGCCTGCCCGGTGAGGGCTGGGGCCCCGAGGGCGCCGCGGCACCCCCGTACGCGCGCAATCCGGCCGCGCAGGCCGCCCTGGACCCCTCGAAGCTGACCCGGATGCCCCCGTCCGCCTGGCGCAGCTCGGCGCGCACCGACTTCTCCGTGTGGCCGGCCCGCGGCGACCTGACCGGCGACAAGGCCCTGCTGCGCCGCGCCCTGGCCGTGTGGGCCCGCCCCGGCGAGACGGTCCAGGTGTCGGTGACCCCCGGCACCCTGTCCGGCGGCCCGGCCGGACCGCCCCAGCTGCTGTACGCGGGGACGGTCGACGCGGCGCGCGTGGTGATCCTCTACGACGGTCTGCGCATCGCCCGGTACGCCGAGCCGAAGGACGGCACCCAGGGCGCCGCCCTCGACTTCGCCCGGGTCGACGGGGCCGGCCGGGCCGAGGCGGGCGCGGTGATCCTGGGCCGGTCCGACGGCAACGTCCGCTATCTGACGGCCCCTTGGGTGCGCAAGGCCGGCGAGCGGGACCTGATGAAGCCGGGCTCCGGCGCGATGGACCTCGCGCTCACCGACGGAGTGACCGCACCGCTGGCCAGCCCGGCGCTGCGGTCCGGCCCCTGCTCCTCGTGGAACGTGCTGCAGGTGACCGACGGCACCACGACCCGGCTGCTGACCGACCTCGGCGAACTGGTCCCGGCCCGGCTCACCGCCGGGCGGCCGGGCTCCCCGCGTGAGGTGTCCGGGGCCGCGGCGCTGCACACCTGGCAGCCGTTCGCCTGCTCGCTGGGCACGGTGCGCTCGGCGGGGGTGCGCAGCGTCAACGCCTGGGCGTTCAACGAGCAGCCGCTGCCCGACGCGAGCGGCTCGGCGGCGTGGGTGTGCACCCGGGCCGAGACCTGGCGGGGCGGCGGGGCGCGGGTGCTGGCACAGTTCCACACGCCGGGCGGGGCGCACGGAGCGGCTGCGGCGCAGGCCGAGAACGTCCCGGCGTGCGGGCCGCGGGACCCGCATGTGCTGGCCGGGGTGCTGTGGAAGGCGAAGGCCGGTGACTGGTACCTGCTGGCCGCGGGCAGCCGGGAGACCGCGTCGATCCGGGCGACGGGCGGAGTGAACGGGTCGGCCCCGAACAGTCTGCTGACCGTGCCGGCCGAGCAGGGGGCTCAGGCTCAGCTCAAGGGAACCCTGAAGGACGGTCGTTCGCTCGGCGGGCTGCGCTGACGAAGGCGGTTTCCCGGCCCGTCCGGTGAGGCCGGCGGAACCCCGCGATCGATCCGGGCCGTTCGAGGCCGGAATCGATCGGTAAGGTGTTCGTATGACTACCGGGGTTCGCCGCAGAATGGGAGTCGAGGAGCGGCGGCAGCAGTTGATCGGCGTCGCCCTCGAACTGTTCAGCCGCCGCTCGCCCGACGAGGTCTCCATCGACGAGATAGCGTCGGCCGCGGGCATTTCACGCCCGTTGGTCTACCACTACTTTCCCGGCAAACTCAGCCTGTACGAGGCCGCGTTGCAGCGGGCCTCGGACGACCTCGCGGCCCGTTTCGTGGAGCCGCACGAGGGTCCCCTGGGGGCGCGGCTGCTGCGCGTGATGCGCCGCTACTTCGACTTCGTGGACGAGCACGGGCCCGGTTTCTCCGCCCTCATGCGCGGCGGCCCGGCTGTCGGCTCCTCCACGACCAACGCGCTCGTCGACTCCGTACGGCAGGCCGCGTATGTCCAGATCCTTTCGCACCTGGGCGTCACCGATCCGCCCGCGCGCCTCGAACTGGTCGTCCGTTCCTGGATCTCCCTCGCCGAGTCGACGGCGCTGATCTGGCTGGACGGCCGGCGCATCCCGCGCGAGGAGCTGGAGCCCCAGCTCGTCAACGACTTCGCCGCCCTCGCCGCGGTCAGTGCCGCCTACGACGAGGAGATGGCCACGCTGCTGCGCGGCATCGTCAAGGACGAGCCGGCCGACGGCCCGTTCGCGCTCCTGACCGGCCGGCTCATCGCCCTGGCGAGCTGATCCGGCTCAGCTCTCGAACTTCGCGTACGACGGGTCCAGGTCGCGGACCTCGGCGGAGGCGTGCAGCGCGAGCCCGTCGGCCGGCTTCAGATGGGCCCGCAGCAACTCCAGAGCGGCCTGGGTGAGCCGGGCCTTGACCTCGTCGGTGCGGCCGGCGAGCAGGGCGATGTGGATGTGGACATGGGCGTGCCCCTCGGTCTCGGGGCCGACCACGATGTCCTCGGTCGGACGGAACCGGGTCTTGCAGGCGGGCGGCTTGGCGGCCGCGATCTCGACCGTCGCCCCGTGCAGCGCCTTCGCGAAACCGGGCCGGTCGAAGTCGCCGGCGAGGTCGGCCGAGTAGTCGACGGTGATCTGCGGCATCAGTACTCCTGTTCTGGGCGGCCATCGGGCTCACCCTAACCGCAGGGCCGGCATCGCGATGTCGTCCTCGCGGTCCTGGCCGAAGCAGCCCAGCAGCACGTCGCAGAGGCTGTCGAGGCCGGCCGGGGCGCCGGCGGCGGCCGTGCGGAGCTGCTCCATGGAGGTCGTGAGGGGGATGCCGCGGGTCTCGATGAGGCCGTCGGTGATCATGAGCAGCCGGTCGGTGCGGTGCAGCCGGCACTCGGTCGCCGGGGGCCGCTCCAGGCCCAGCCCGAGCAGCGGACCGCAGGCGTCGGCGTACCGGACGCCGCCCCCTTCGCGCAGGATCAGCGGCGGGATGTGACCGGCGTGGGCGATGCGCATGCCGCTGGGGTCCAAGTCGGTGGCCCCTCGGGAGCGTACGGGGATGGGGCGGACCGTGACTCACGGCCCGCCCCACCCCACTAGTGCGCTATCCGGCGGACCGGGTGAAGACGGCGACGGTACGCCCCGGAACGGCGAACGTGCCCGATTCTGCCGCGTAGGAGGAGGACTTGACGGTAGAGTCCGCCCCCGTCGCCTGCACGGGGTGCAGGCGGTAGCCGGCCCCGGCGAGTGCCGGGACGCGCTGTTCCTGCTTCTCGGGCGTGGCGTTGAAGACGACGACGAGGTCACCGAGCCGCATGGTGATCACGCCGGGCGTCTCGTCCTCGCCGGACAGCGGGAAGGAGAGCCGGGACTGCACCCGCTCGGCCGTGCCGAGGGAGAAGTCCTTCTCGGTGCTGCGGATCCGCAGCAGGTCGCGGTAGGCGGCCGAGGTGCCCTCGATCTGCTCGCAGCCCACCTTGACCGTGCTCAGCAGGGGCTTGGCGTACGGCCACTTGTCGGTGTTGTCGGCCGCCATGGGCAGGCCGCGGCCGAAGCCGTTGCCGTCCTCGCACCTCCAGTGGACGGCGTTGAACCAGTCGCCGCTGTCGTAGGAGTTGCGGTCCAGGGACTTGGAGCGCAGCAGGTCGGTGCCCGCCTGGGAGAGGGCCGGGCCCTGCGAGAGGGTGGCCGTCGCCATGGCCAGGACCTGCATCCGGGACCGGTCGGCCGCGCTCGTCGAAGCGGGCAGCTTGAAGGCGAGCGCGTCGAACAGGGACTCGTTGTCGTGGGCGTCGGCGTAGGCGAGGGCGTCACCGGGGGCGTCCGCGTAGCCGGCGGGCGCACCGTTGTAGTCGACCTCGGAGCCCTTGACCTCCTTGCCCGCGGTGTCGGTGAAACGGTAGCCGGCGAGGTTGCCGGACAGGCCGACCTTGATGAGGTCCTGGTAGTGCAGCAGGCGGGCCTTCTGCTCGGCGGGAGTGCCGTTGTTCCTCGAGGAGTTGGGGTCGGTGTACAGGCCGGAGGCGAAGCCCTGGACGCCGGGGTCCTCGTCGAAGGGGCCGCCGCCGCGGACCGCGTCACGGGCGCGGTCGGAGAAGGTGGCGATGCCGGTGCCGGCCATGTTCCTCTGCGTGGCCTGGACGAACCGGGCGTCGTCGGCGATCTCGCCGAAGTTCCAGCCTTCCCCGTAGAGGATGATCTTCTTGCCGTCGACGCCGTCCTCCTTGAGGGTCAGCGCGTCGAGGGCCTTTCGGACCGCGAGGATGTTGGCCTTCGGGTGGTGGCCCATGAGGTCGAAGCGGAAGCCGTCGACCTTGTACTCCTTCGCCCAGGTGACGATCGAGTCGACGACGAGCTTGCCCATCATGGCGTTCTCGGTGGCGGTGTTGGCGCAGCAGGTGCTGTTGGCGACCGAGCCGTCGGCGAGGAGCCGCTGGTAGTAGCCGGGCACGATCCGGTCGAGGACGCTCGTCCTCTCCTGGCCGCTCGCCGCGGTGTGGTTGTAGACGACGTCCATGACGACCCGCAGTCCGTCGTCGTTGAGGGCCTTCACCATCTTCCGGAACTCGACCGTGCGGGCGGTGCCGTCCGGGTCGGTGGCGTAGGAGCCCTCGGGGACCGTGTAGTGGTACGGGTCGTAACCCCAGTTGTAGGCGTCCTTGGCGGCGCTCTTCCCGACGCACTCCTGCTGCTTGTCGGAGTCGGCCGGGAAGGAGGCCAGGGAGCAGTCGGGCTTCGCCTGGTCGGTCTTCTTCTCGGGGATGGTGGCGATGTCGAACGCGGGCAGCAGGTGGACGTAGGAGGTGCCCGCCTTCGCCAGCTCGCGCAGGTGCTTGCCGCCGTCGGCGGTCTTGTCGGTGAAGGCCAGGTAGGTGCCGGGGTGCTTCGCCGTCCGGTCCTCCACGGAGAAGTCCCGGATGTGCAGCTCCTGGATCTGCGCGTCCTTCAGCGGTACGGCCCTGGGCTTGGTGTAAGCCGACCAGCCGGAGGGCTTGAGCGCCTTGTCGTCCAGGTCGACGACGAGGCTGCGCTCGGAGTCGGCGGTGAGGGCGAGGGAGTAGGGGTCGGTGACCTTGTTGGTGACGACCTTGCGGACGCTGGGCGCCCAGACCTCGACGACGTACCGGTAGGGCTTGCCCTTCCAGGACTTCGGACCGGTGACGGACCAGACGCCGGTGGCGGCGTCGCGCTTCATCGGCACGGTGGAGTCACCGATCTCCAGTGACACCCGCTGTGCGGTCGGCGCCCACACGGACAGCGTGGGTCGGCCCTTGGAGAACGCCGGCCCCAGGTCGGCCCTGGTGGCGCCGGGGTACAGGTCGTCGAGGACTCCGGCGATCTGCACGCCGGTCGCGGCGAGCACCGCCCCGGTCGCGGCGTGCTGGGTGGCGACGACCTGGCCGCGCAGGGCCTCGCGGACCCGGTCGCGGTCGCGCGGGTCGACGGTCCAGGCGTCGTACTCCTTCAGATGCGGGAACTTCGCCTTCTGGGCGTCGGTCAGCTCGCCCTTCGACAGGCGCAGCCACTTCGCGTCACCGGTCAGGGTGCCGTCCTTCGCGGCGATCGATCCGTCGCGGGAGTACAGCAGCTGGGTGGAGGCGGCGGCGTCGGAGCCGTTCCAGGCGAGGGTGTTCCGGTCGATCCAGACGGCCTTGGAGGTGGTCAGGTCGAGGGCGGCCGCGCTGCCCGCGGGCTGCGGGAGCAGGTACCTAGCCTGGCCGTTCACCAGCCACACCTCGTGGCCGTTCGCCTTGAGGTCGAGCGACTGGTCGGTGGGCAGGTCCTTCTCGTCGCCCTTGTGGATGATGTAGCTGAGACTGGTGGCACCCTCGGTGAGCGGCACCTCGTAGACAGCGCCATAGGAGTCAGTCTTCACCGGCTTGAGGGGGTTCGACCAGTCGGTGGGGTTCGCGGCGCCGGTCCAGACGTGCAGGCCCCAGCCGTCGTGGTTCCCGTCGGCCCGGTGGTAGTGCAGGACGGCCTTGGTCCTGTCGGGCGCCGGCAGGTCGGGGCGCTCGGTGGTGACGGTGTCCTTGCCCTGCTCGATCCAGACCTCGCCGGTCTTGGTGACGTCGATGGTGCGGTCGGTGGAGACGTCCTTGTCGCCGTCCTTGTCGATGACGAGGAAGCCGACGTTCGAGGCGCCGGGCTTGAGCTTGACCCAGGCGAAGGCTCCGTAGGCGTCGCGGCCGGTGAAGGGGTGGCTCTTCGGCCATTCGGTGGCCTCGCCCTCGGCGAGGTCGCCCCAGGCGTACAGGCCCCAGTCGGCGTAGTCGCCGTCAGTGCGCTTGTAGTGGACGATCGCGTAGTCGCGGGAGGAGGCGGTGGGCGGCTCCTCCGCGGGCGGGGTGCCGGTGGTGGAGGCGGCGAGGGCGCTCGCGGTGCGGCCGGCCGAGTCGATCACGACGGCCTTGTAACGCAGGGCCGTGCCGGGGGCCACGTTCTTGCCGATGGTGTGGGTGACCTTGTACGGGGCGTGGTCGGCGGAGCCGAGGGTCTGCCACCTGCCGTTGCCGGTCTGCGCGGCGAAGACGACCCGGTTGAGCTGCCCCCCGTCCACATCCGCGGAGACCTCAGCGGTGCCGGTGGCGCCGGCGGCCGGGGCCTTCAGGGTGATCGTGGGCGCCGTGGCGGGCTTGGCGAGCCTGCCGGACGCCTTGAGGACGACCGCCGAGCCGGCCGGGACGGTGACCGTGAGCTTCTTGTCGCCGTCGCTCTTCGGGGCGGCGTCGGTGCCGTGGATGCCCTTGAAGGTCATGCCGGCCGAGCCGGTCGGGAAGGTCGCGGTCTTGGCCTCGCCCGCGTTGTTGAAGGCGACGACGTACTCGGTGCCGGTCTTCGCGTCGGTGCGGGAGAAGGCGTAGACGCCCGGGCCGTCGGCCGCGTACCGCTGCTGCTGGACGCCGTCGGTGAGGGCCGGGTGGGCCTTGCGGAGTGCGGCGAGCGCGCTGATCCGCCGGTAGAGCGGGGCCTTGGTGTCGTAGGCGTCCTCGGCGTGGGTGCGGTCGGTGCCGATGCGGTCGTCGTCGAGGTAGTCGGCGGTGCGCGAGGCGAACATGCTCTGGCGGGCGTCCTTGTCGCCGCCCGGGCCGGTGAAGCCCTGTTCGTCGCCGTAGTAGACGACCGGGTTGCCGCGGCTGAGGAACATCAGCTCGTTGGCGAGCTCGTCCTTGGCGAGGAGCTCGGCGTCGGTGGCTGTCGGGTCGTCCTGCTTCAGGAACGACCCGATGCGGCCCATGTCGTGGTTGCCGAGGAAGGTGACCTGCTCGTACGCGTTGGCCTTGCCGGTCGTGTACTTGTAGTCGTCGCCGAAGACACCCGCGAGCTTCTGCGCGCTCGCGCCCTGCGAGGCGTACTGCCGGGCGGCCTCCTGGAAGGGGAAGTCGAGCGTGGCGTCGAGCCGGCCCTGGGTGACGTACGGGGCGGTGACGTTCGTGTCGGCCGAGTACACCTCGCCGAACATGAAGAAGTCGTCCCGGCCGCGCTTTGCGGCGTAGGCGTCGAGGGCGGTGGCCCACTGCGTCCAGAACTCCATGTCGACGTGCTTCACGGTGTCGATCCGGAAGCCGTCGACGTCGAAGTCCCGTACCCAGCGCTGGTAGATCTTCTCCATGCCCCGCACGACCTCGGGCCGTTCGGTCCACAGGTCGTCCAGGCCGGAGAAGTCGCCGTGCGCGGAGCTCTCACCGGCGAAGGTGGAGTCGCCCCGGTTGTGGTACATGGTCGGGTCGTTGAGCCACGACGGGACCTTGACGTTCTTCTTCGCCGCGGGGACGGCCGGGGTGCGCGGGAAGGAGCCGGTGCCGACCTCGGGGAAGTCCCGTCGCCCGTCCGCGTAGTCGGCGTCGTCGAAGGGCTCGCCGTCCGTCGTCAGGTACGGGAAGGCGCCCTTGGAGAGGTAGCCGTAGGACTTCTCCTCGTAGTCGACGACGTCCGCCGTGTGGTTGGTGATGACGTCGAAGAAGACCTTCATGCCCTTGGCGTGGGCCTTGTCGATGAGGGTCTCGAGGTCCTCGTTGGTGCCGAAGTGCGGGTCGACCCGGGTGAAGTCCGTGATCCAGTAACCGTGGTAGCCGGCCGAGGCGTTCGCCCCGGTGCCCTGCACGGGCTGGTTCCTGAAGATCGGGGCCATCCAGAGGGCGGTGGTGCCCAGGCCCTTGATGTAGTCGAGCCGCTTGGTCAGGCCCTTGAGGTCGCCGCCCTGGTAGAAGCCCTTGTCGGTGGGGTCGTAGCCGGTGGCGAGGCGGGAGCCGGTCAGGCCGCCCTTGTCGTTGCGCGGGTCGCCGTTGGCGAAACGGTCCGGCAGGACGAAGTAGAACTGCTCACGGGTGGCGTCGTGCCGGGCGGGCTCGGCGGCCAGCTCGGCATCGGACGGGGGCGCCGGCGGGGTGGCCGCCCCGGCGGCGAGCGGCTGGACGAGTGCTGCGGCCAGCGCGGTGGCGGTGACCGCGGCGACCCGTCCGGCACGGGCGGTTCGGCGCCTTGCGGGCGCACGCCATCTCGGTATCACTGACGTGGACTCCTTGCATTGCGGCTCTCTCGGGTCCGACCCCGCGCGACCGTATCGCCGCCGAAACGCTTACAGCAAGAGTCTTGAAACCATTGGAAAGAACTTTCAACCACCGGAGTTGGGCCGGAGGAGCGGCCCCGGCCGCCACAGGACGTGGTGACCGGGGCCGCGCACGGCGCCCGGCTTCAGCAGCCGGACTTGCCCGCATGGATCGCCAGCGCCGTGTTCGCACCGAGGGTGGCCGTGAACTGGCCGCTCGAATTCACGGTCACCGGCGTGTTGTTCTGCACGTTGCAGTACGACCCCGCCGGCAGCGACGTCTGGTACGTCCGGGTCAGGGAGCCCGACTCGTGGTTGATGGCCACGAAGCCCTTGCTGCCCCGGCCGAAGGCGATCGCGTCGCCGCCGTTGTCCCACCAGTTGGTGACGGCCTGGCCCCGGGTGGCGTTGCGGAAGCCGACCATGGACTTGATCTCGGGCCAGTTGTGCTGGCACTTCCAGCCGTCCTGCCAGCAGGCGTTCACCTGGCCACCGTTCGGCGGGCCGGCGTCGTGGTCGGAGAACTCGTAGCCGGAGTTGATGTCCGGGGCGCCGTAGGGCCAGGCCAGCATGAAGACGTTGGCCAGGGTGTAGGTGGCGCCGTCCTTGTAGCTGAGCGTCGAGCCGTTGCGCTCGGTGTCGTGGTTGTCGACGAAGACACCGGAGGCGCCGCTGCTCATGTAGCCCCAGCCCTCGCCGTAGTTCTTCAGGTAGGCGAGGTTCTCGTTGTTGAAGACCCGCTTGAGGTCGTAGGCGTAGCGGAACTCCTGGACGTCGCCGTTACTCGTGTATTCGGTGGGCTGGACGGCCTCGCCGGAGCCGTGGATGACCTCCTGCTTCCAGTACACCGACGGGTTGCTCAGCCGGGACTTGATGTGGGCGAGGTCGGCGGTGTCGATGTGCTTGGCCGCGTCGATGCGGAAGCCGTCGACGCCGAGGGAGAGCAGGTCGTTCATGTACCCGGCGATCGCGCCGCGGACGTAGTTCTCGCCCGTGTCGAGGTCGGAGAGGCCGACCAGTTCGCAGTGCTGGACGTTCCAACGGTCCTGGTAGTTGCTGATCTGGCCCGTGCAGTCGTCGAAGTCGGGCGCGGAGTAGAGGCCGGGGTAGGTGTACTTGCTGTAGGACGAGCCGCCGGTGCCGGTGCCGCCGCCGGCCGCCATGTGGTTGACGACGGTGTCCGCGACGACCTTCACACCGGCCGCGTGGCAGGTGTTCACCATGTTCCGGAACGCCGTGCGGTCACCGAGCCGGCCGGCGATCTTGTAGCTGACCGGCTGGTACGAGGTCCACCACTGCGAGCCCTGTATGTGCTCGGCGGGCGGGGAGACCTGGACGTAGCCGTATCCGGCGGGCCCGAGGGTGTTGGTGCACTCGCGGGCGACCGAGGCGAAGTTCCACTCGAAGAGGACGGCTGTGACGTCCTTGGTGCCAGGTGGGGAGGCCTGCGCACCAGTCGGGTTCATGACAACCGCAGCCGCGGCGAGCGCGACGGCGGAGGCGAGGTATCTGCGTGCCATGTGGGGTTTCCTTCTTCGTTGAAGGTTCTTGCTGCAAGGTTCAGAAACCTTGCGGTGACGCAGATAGTAAGGGCCCGCCACCCGAAAGGGCAGCGGGCCGTACGAAATTCAAAGGAAATCAGGCGCGGGCCCCCGCGGTCGCGGTGGTCCACCACACCGTGGTGTCCGCCGGCACCTTCGCCTCGTCGTCCACCTCGACGATCTCCCCGCTCGCCACCAGCACCCGGCCGTACGCGGGCATCGCCACCGACTCGGCGGTGGTGTTCGCGACGCACACGAACTCCCCTCGCCGGAAGGCCAGCACGCCCTCGGGCGCCCGCAGCCACTCCACGGAGGTGCCGGCGCCGAGGTCGGACTGCTCGCGCCGCACGCGGAGCGCGGCCCGGTACAGCTCCAGGGTCGAGCCGGCCTCGCCGGTCTGCGCCTCGACGCTCAGCTCACCCCAGCCCTCCGGCTGCGGCAGCCAGCTGCCGCCGTCGCCGAAGCCGTACGACGAACCCGTCCGGGTCCACGGGATCGGCACCCGGCAGCCGTCGCGGAAGCCGTCCTGGCCCGCGCCCCGGAAGTACGCCGGGTCCTGGCGCACCTCGTCCGGCAGGTCGACGACGTCGGGCAGGCCGAGCTCCTCGCCCTGGTAGACGTAGGCCGAGCCGGGCAGCGCCAGCATCAGCAGGCTCGCGGCCCGGGCCCTGCGCAGGCCCAGTTCGCGGTCGCCGGCCAGGCGGATCTGGGTGCCGAGGCCGGGCGGGTTGGCGAAGCGGGTGGCGTGCCGGGTCACGTCGTGGTTGGACAGCACCCAGGTGGCGGGGGCGCCGACCGGGCGCATGGCCTCCAGGGTGCGGTCGATGACCTCGCGCATCTCCTCGGCGTCCCAGTGGGTGCTGAGGTACTGGAAGTTGAAGGCCTGGTGCAGCTCGTCCGGGCGGACGTAGTGGGCCGTCCGCTCGATGGTGGGCGTCCAGGCCTCGGCGACGAAAATGCGCTCTGGGGGTACCCCCTGCACGGAGTGCTTGGGGGAGTACTCGTCGAGGATGAGCCGCCACTGCCGGTAGATCTCGTGCACGCCCTCCTGGTCGAAGAAGGGCATGACATCGTTGCCCAGCAGCTTCACCTGGTCGTGGGATCCAAGGTCGGGCAGGCCTTCCGCCTTCACCAGACCGTGGGCGACGTCGATGCGGAAGCCGTCCACGCCCATGTCCAGCCAGAAGCGCAGGATGGAGCGGAACTCGTCGCCGACCGCCGGGTGTTCCCAGTTGAAGTCGGGCTGCTCGGGGGCGAAGAGGTGCAGGTACCACTCGCCGGGTGTGCCGTCGGGCTCGGTGACCCGGGTCCAGGCCGGGCCGCCGAAGATCGACTCCCAGTCGTTGGGCGGCAGTTCGCCGTACTCGCCCTTGCCGGGGCGGAAGTGGTAGCGGTCCCGCAGCGAGGAGCCCGGGCCCTCGGCGACGGCCCGCTTGAACCACTCGTGCTGGTCGGAGGAGTGGTTGGGGACCAGGTCGACGATGATCCTGAGGCTCAGCCGGTGGGCGTCGCGGATGAGCGCGTCGGCGTCCAGGAGGTTGCCGAACATGGGGTCGACGGCGCGGTAGTCGGCGACGTCGTAGCCGGCGTCGGCCTGCGGCGAGGCGTAGAAGGGGCTGAGCCACACGGCGTCCACGCCGAGGTCGCGCAGGTACGGCAGGCGGCTGCGGACACCCTCCAGGTCGCCCATGCCGTCGCCGTTGCTGTCGGCGAAGCTGCGCGGGTACACCTGGTAGATCACCGCGTCCCGCCACCAGTCGCGGCGCTTGGCGTCGGCCACTGTGGGGGTGGGGGCAGGTGCAGCTGAGTGCTGGCTCATGTCGTCCTTGATGCGTAACGAGATGTCGGTCATGGAAAGCGTGGATGGGGTTCGGGCGGCCGCGGCACAGCGGGGTCGGATGGGCACCGCGGCCGCCCCCACGCGCCCCGAAAGGGGCGCGGGGCTCTATCCGATCTGCGGCTCCGCCGCGTGGGCGCGACCGGCCACGACGGCGCCGCGGCCGGCCCACGAGCGAAGGTCACCCCTTCGTGCCGCCCGCGGTGAGCCCGGTCACCAGGTTCTTCTGCACGAAGTAGAAGAACAGGGCGGCCGGTATCGCGATCAGTACAGCCGTCGCGGCCATCAGGTTGCGCTGGGCGTCGTGTTCGCTGACGAACGTCTGCAGACCGACGGCGAACGTGTAGTTGCCGTCGCTCAGCATGAACGTCGAGGCGAACGCGACCTCGCCGAAGGCCGTGAGGAAGCTGTAGAACGCCGCGACCGCGAGGCCCGGCTTGGCGAGCGGCAGGATGAGCCGCGCGAACGTGCCGAAGGGGGTCAGCCCGTCGACGCGCCCTGCCTCGTCGATCTCGAACGGGATGGTGTCGAAATAGCCCTTCATCAGCCAGGCGCAGTACGGCACGATCGTGGTGCAGTTGACCAGGATGAGACCAAGGTAGCTGTCGATGAGCTGCAGATCCGAGAGGATCTGGTACATCGGCACGATCAGTACCGCGATGGGGAACATCTGGGTGACCAGCAGCACCCACATCAGCTTCCGGTAGCCGGGGAACCGCATGCGGGAGACGGCGTAGCCGGTGGACGCGGCGACGACGACGCCGATGAGCGTCGTGCCCAGCACCACGACCAGCGTGCTCTTCAGCCAGTCGAAGAACCCGGTGTCCTGGAGGACGTGAACGTAGTTGTCGAGCGACAGCTTGCCCCAGATGCGCCCGGGGTGCAGGTAGTCGTCCTTGTCCGGGCCGAGGGAGAGGAAGACCAGCCAGGCGACCGGGAAGAGCGCGGTCAGGCTGGCGGCGATCAGCACGGCGTGCGAGGCGAGGGAGGCGCCGCGGCCGCGTTCGTTCCGGCCGCGGACCTTGCCGGGGGCGGTCGCGGGGCGCCGCTCGCCGGCCGGTGCGGAGCTCTCGACGGTGGTCGTACTCATGGGGAACTCCTGCCTCAGATCGCGAGCTGCTGCTCGTTGCGGTTCAGCCAGCGGCGGTAGAAGGAGGTGAAGACGATCAGGATGGACAGGAGCAGGATTCCGTAGGCGGCGGACTGGGCGTAGTCGCGCGGCTGCTGCCCGAAGCCCAGTTGGTAGGCCCACGTGACGAGGATCTGGGCGTCCGGTGCGGTGTTGCCGAACAACAGGAAGATGATGGCGAACTGATTGAAGGTCCAGATGACACCCAGGAGTACGACCGTCGTGCTGACGGACCTCAGACCGGGCAGGGTGACGTAGCGGAATCGCTGCCAGGCGTTGGCTCCGTCCATCTCGGAGGCCTCGTACAGGCTCGCGTCGATCGACTGCAGGCCGCCGAGGAGCGAGACCATCATGAACGGCACACCGCACCAGGTGTTGACCATGATCGCGGCGAACCGCTGCCAGAAGGTGTCCTCCAGCCACAGCGGTGTCGGCAGACCGAGGCCCTCCAGGGCGGTGTTGATGACGCCGCTGTCCGCGAGCATGAACCGCCAGCCGAAGACGGTGACGAAGGTGGGCACCGCCCAGGGCAGGACGAGGATCATCCGGTAGAGCGTGCGTCCGCGCAGCTTCTGGTTGAGCAGCAGGGCGAGGCCGAGACCGATGCCGTAGTGCAGGGCGACACAGGCCGCCGTCCAGAAGACCGTCCACAGGAAGTGCGACCAGAAGCGGTCGTAGGCCGTCGGGCCCCAGAGGATGTCGGCGTAGTTGTCCAGGCCGATGAACGTGTACGTGGCGTCGATGTGGTTGACGCCGATCGTGCGGGCGGTGTTGAGGCTGGTGGCGTCGGTGAGGGTGAGGTACAGGCCGTACACCAGCGGGTACACCACGAGGACGCCGAGCACGACGGCCACCGGGGCGATCATCGCGTAGGCGTACCAGTGCTTGCGGAAGCCGTTCTTCAGCCGCTGGGCCGGCCCGGGTCGCGGTTCCCGCTGACCGCGCCGCTTGCCGGTCGCTCGGTCGATGGCGACTGTCATGGTTCGACACCTTCTGGAGGTTCAAGGAGGTAAGGGGGCTTCTGATGGGCCTGCGCGGAAGAAGGAGCGGCGTCCGGTGCGCCGAGAGTGCGTGCCGGGCGTCGCGACGCCGCGGAGGTCCATGAGGGGCCCCTGGGGGCTGCCCGGGCTCAGGCGCGGGCCGGTGGCCGCCGGATCCCCTCCCCCCCCCATGACAGGGGGATCCGGCGGCCACCAGGCGGTCACTTGGAGAAGTCGGGCACCAGCTTGGCGATGGCGGTCTCGGCGTTGCCGAGGCCCTTGTCCAGGGACTCCTTGCCACCGGCGATCTTGATCAGCTCGTCGTCGAGCGGACCCCACAGCGAGCTGTACTCGGGCAGCGCCGGGCGCGGCTGGGCGCTGGAGAGCACGCCCTGGTAGCCGGCGATGCCGGGGTCGGCCTTGACCTTGTCGGTGTAGGCGTCGTCGCGCGTGGGGAGCGTGGAGTTCTTCAGCGCGATGGTCTCCTGGGCCTTCGCCGAGGTCATGAAGTTCACGAACTTCATCGAGGCCTTCTGGTGGGCCTCGTCGGAGCCGGCGTAGACGGACAGGTTGTGGCCGCCGGTCGGGGCGCCCGCCTTGCCGGTCGAGCCGGCCGGGACGGTGGCGATGCCGAGGTTGTTCTTGTCCTTGAAGGCCGAACCCTTGTAGAAGTTCGTGATCTCCCACGGGCCCTGGACGATCGAGGCGACCTTGCCGCTGACGAACGCCTCCTGGATGTGGGCGTAGGCGTCGGCGGTGGTGTCGGCCTTGTGCAGGCCCTTGCCGGAGAAGAGGCCCTGCCAGGTGCCGTAGGCCTTCTTGGCCTCGGGCGAGGTGACGGTGATCTTCTTGGCGTCGGCGTCGACGGTGTCGGTGCCCTCGCCGTAGAGGAAGGACTGGGCGTAGTAGGCCTGGGTCGAGCCCCAGTAGCCGTCGACGCCGGTCTTGCCCTTGATCGTGGCGGCGGCCTTCTTCAGGTCGTCCCAGGTCTTGGGGGCCTCGACGCCGGCCTTCTCGAACAGGGCCTTGTTGTAGACGAGGGCGAGGGTGTCCGTGGTGAACGGGACGCCGTAGGTCTTGCCCTCGTACTTGGCCTGCTCGATCAGGCTGGGCTGGAACGTGTCCTGGTCCTTGAGGGCCTCGGTGCCGTCCAGCGGCGCGAAGAAGCCCTTCTTGGCGAAGGCCGGGGTCCAGCCGACCTCGGAACGCAGCACGTCCGGGGCACCCTTGGAACCGGCGGCGGTGTCGAACTTGTTCTGCGCCTGGTCGAAGGGGACGTTGACGTACTTGACCTTGATGTCCTTGTTGGCAGCCTCGAACTGCTTCACCAGGGCCTGGTACGTCGGCGCCTCGTTGGTGGCGTTGGAGGTGTCCCACCAGGTGATGGTGACCGGCCCGTCGGCCTCGTCGCCACTGTCGCCACCGCCGCAGGCCGTCGCCGCCAGGGCGAGGGACGCCACCAGCGCGGTGGCCGCTATGCCACGCCGCATGAGTTCTCCTTGAGGGTGAAAGCCCGTTGTGCTGCCGACTGCGCCGTTGGCGGCCGGGCGTCGGTGACATTAACCGCGCCGCAACGTGTTGCGAAAGGCGTTGCAGCAAAAAGGTGCAAGCGATGCGGATGGTTATCCCGCCGTGACCTCTTCGCGGCCTCTCCTTCACGGCCCCGCAGCCCTTGTTTCCAGCTGTTCGACGGGGAGTCGGACAGCTGTGCAAGACTTTGCAAGCACTTGCCATCCGCGTCCGCCGGGGCAATCATCCGTTGCGGATCGGACGCCGACCACGAGTTTCGAGGGACCGCGATGACCAAGCCACCCGCAGCGGGCCGTGCGACGGCGCGCATCAGGCGTCCCGTCGGTGTGCAAGGAGAACCCCGGCCGCTACAGTCCAGTGCTGTGACCACACGGCTTGCCGACATCGCTTTGCAGGCGGGGGTGAGCGAAGCGACCGTCAGCCGGGTCCTCAACGGGAAGCCGGGCGTCGCCGCCACCACCCGCCAGTCCGTGCTGGCCGCTCTCGACGTGCTCGGCTACGAACGCCCGGTGCGCCTGCGGCAGCGCAGCGAGGGGCTGGTCGGGCTGATCACCCCGGAGTTGGAGAACCCGATCTTCCCGGCCCTGGCGCAGGTCATCGGCCAGGCGCTGACGCGGCAGGGCTACACGCCGGTGCTGGCCACCCAGACGCCGGGCGGCTCGACCGAGGACGAGCTCACGGAGATGCTCGTGGACCGCGGGGTCGCCGGCATCATCTACGTCTCCGGACTGCACGCGGACACCACCGCCGACATGCAGCGCTACGACCGGCTGCGCGCCCAGGGCGTGCCCTACGTGCTGGTCGACGGTTTCTCGCCGAAGGTGCAGGCGCCGTTCATCTCCCCCGACGACCGCGCGGCGATGAGCCTGGCGGTCACACACCTGGCGTCCCTGGGGCACACCCGGATCGGTCTGGCCCTCGGGCCCAAGCGGTTCGTGCCGGTGCAGCGCAAGATCGAGGGCTTCGTGCGCGCGGTGCAGGATCAGTTGGGCCTCGATGCCGCGACGGTCGAGTCGGAGCTGGTGCAGCACTCGCTGTACACCCTTGAGGGTGGTCAGGCGGCGGCCGTCGCGTTGATCGGACGGAACTGCACGGCCGTGGTGTGCGCCAGCGACATGATGGCGCTGGGCGCGATCCGGGCGGCCCGGCAGCTCGGTCTGGAGGTGCCGAAGGACATCTCCGTGGTCGGCTTCGACGACTCCCCGCTGATCGCCTTCACCGACCCGCCGCTGACCACGGTCCGCAAGCCGGTCCCGGCGATGGGGCAGGCGGCCGTGCGCACACTGCTGGAGGAGATCGGCGGGACGCCCGCGCCCCACAGCGAGTTCGTGTTCATGCCGGAACTGGTCGTGCGTGGTTCGACCGCCTCGGCTCCGGGGGAACGCGGTCGCTCCTGAGACCTTCGGCCTGATTTCGCCGTAGAACATGCGCCTCGTACGGGGCCGCGGGATGATCGATGGGGAAGTCCTTTTCTGGCAGACTTTGCGTCTATGGGTGAAACGACCGTAACGAAGCCGGAGGGCCTGGAAGCGGCCCTCCCGGAGACCGTTGCGGCCGATTCGGGGCACGGTCCGCCGCGCCGGCTGCGCACTCCGCGCCGGCCCCGCTTCTGGTTCGAGATCCTGCTGATCGCGGTGAGTTACTGGACGTACTCGCTCGTCCGCAACGCCGTGCCCGAGCAGAGGACCGAGGCGCTGCACAACGCCGACTGGATCTGGCAGGTCGAGCACCATCTGGGCATCGCCGTCGAGGAGTCGGTCAACCACGCCGTGAACTCGGTGCATTGGCTGATCGTCGGGATGAACTACTACTACGCGACGCTGCACTTCATCGTCACACTGGGTGTCCTGGTGTGGCTGTACCGTCGCCATCCCGGCCGGTACGCGGCAACCCGTCTGGTGCTGTTCGCGACCACGGCCGTAGCCCTGGTCGGTTACTACCTGTATCCGCTGGCACCCCCGCGGCTGATGAACGGCGGCGACTTCATCGACACCGTCATGGTCCACCAGACCTGGGGTTCGATGGCGTCCGGCGATCTGAAGCACATGTCGAACCAGTACGCCGCGATGCCGTCGATGCACATCGGCTGGTCGCTGTGGTGCGGGCTGACGATCGCCGCCCTGGCGACGGTCCCCTGGGTGCGGGTGCTGGGGCTGCTGTACCCGGCGCTGACGCTGGTGGTCATCGTCGCCACGGCCAACCACTTCTGGCTGGACGCGGTGGGCGGCATGCTGTGCCTGGCCTTCGGGTTCACGGTCGCGCGGCTCTGGTACGGCAGGCAGCCGTACGCGCTGCCGCGGACGGTGCCGACGCGCGGGCCGCGCAGCTCCCGGGCTGCGGCCGGGAGGGCTGCGGCCGGGAGGGCTGCGGCCGGGACGTCAGGGCGTGGCGTGACGAACAGGTCCCAGGGGGTGCCGGACAGGTCCCAGGGGGTGCCGGACAGGTCCCCAGGGTGGTCCGGCAGGTCCTAGCGCTCGGCGATGCCGTAGAACAGTTCCTCCACCACGCCGCGTGCCCGGCGTGCCGTGCGCCGGTACGCGTCCAGCATGTCGCCCGCGTGGCCGGGGCCGTAGCCCAGATACCTGCCCACGGCGGCCAGTTCCCGGGGCTCCGTCGGGAACGTGTCGCCGGCCCGGCCGCGGACCAGCATCACCGCGTTGCGGACGCGGGTCGCGAGGACCCAGGCCTCGTCGAGGGTCGCCGCGTCCTCGTCCGTGATGAGCCCGGCGGCGCGGGCGGCGGCCAGGGCCTCGCGGGTGCGGGTGGTGCGCAGGCCCGGCTCCGCCGAGCCGTGCCGCAGCTGCATGAGCTGCACGGTCCACTCCACGTCGGACAGCCCGCCCGGCCCGAGCTTGGCGTGCAGCTTGGGGTCGGTGCCGCGCGGCAGCCGCTCGGACTCCATGCGGGCCTTCAGCCGCCGGATCTCGCGTACCGCCTCGTCGGCGAGCCCGTCCGCCGGGTAGCGCAGCGGATCGATCAGCTCGATGAAGCGGCGCCCCAGGCCCTCGTCACCGGCGACGGGCTCGGCCCGCAGCAGCGCGTGCGACTCCCAGGTCAGGGCCCACCGGCGGTAGTAGGCCGCGTACGACGTGAGGGTGCGGACCAGCGGCCCGGACTTGCCCTCGGGGCGCAGGTCGGCGTCGATGAGCAGAGGCGGGTCGGCGCTGGGGATCTGCAGCAGGCGGCGCATCTCGGAGACGACCTTGTTGGCCGCCTGGGAGGCTTCCCGCTCGTCGACGCCGTCGCGCGGTTCGTGCACGAACAGCACGTCCGCGTCGGAGCCGTAGCCCAGTTCGTGGCCGCCGAACCGGCCCATGCCGATGACCGCGAACCGGGTGGGCAGCTCGTCGCCCCAGCCGTCCCGTACGACCGCGCGGAGGGTGCCGGCGAGGGTCACGGCGGTCAGGTCCGACACCGCGCCGCCGACCCGGTCCACCAGGGCGCCCTGGTCGGCCTCGGCGGGCTGCTCCTCGGTGCCGTAGGAGCCGACGATGTCGGCGGCGGCCGTGCGGAACAGCTCGCGGCGGCGCACCCCGCGGGCGGCCGTGACGGCCTGGGCCGCGCCGTCGGCGCGTTTCACCGCGGCGTACATCTCCTGCTCCAGGTGGGCGCGCGGCCGTGGCTCGAGGCCGCCGCCGTCCCCGTCGCCGAGCAGCGCCACCGCCTCCGGGGCGCGCATGAGCAGGTCGGGCGCGAGCCGGCCGGCGGACAGCACCCGGGCGAGGTTCTGCGCGGCGGCGCCCTCGTCCCGCAGCAGCCGCAGGTACCAGGGGGTCTTGCCCAGCGCGTCGGAGACCTTGCGGAAGTTGAGCAGGCCCGCGTCCGGGTCGGCCGAGTCGGCGAACCAGCCGAGCAGCACGGGCAGCAGGGTGCGCTGGATGGCGGCCTTGCGGGTGACGCCGGAGGCCAGCGCCTCCAGGTGGCGCAGGGCGGAGGCCGGGTCGGCGTAACCGAGGGCGACCATGCGCTCCCGGGCCGCCTCGGTGCTGAGCCGGGCCTCGCCGGTGGCGAGCTGGGCGACGGCGTCGAGCAGCGGCCGGTAGAAGATCTTCTCGTGCAGACGGCGTACGACACCCGCGTGCCGCCGCCACTCGCGGTGCAGGTCGGCGACCGGGTCCGTGCGCAGGCCGAGGGAGCGGCCGATGCGGCGCAGCTCGTCCTCCTCCTCGGGGACGAGGTGGGTGCGCCGCAGCCGGAAGAGCTGGATGCGGTGCTCCATGGAGCGCAGGAAGCGGTAGGCCTCGTCGAGCTGCGCCGCGTCGGCCCGGCCGACGTAGCCGCCGGCGGCGAGGGCCCCCAGCGCGTCCAGGGTCGTGCCGCTGCGCAGGGAGGTGTCGGCCCGGCCGTGCACCAGCTGGAGCAGCTGCACGGCGAACTCGACGTCCCGGAGGCCGCCCGGGCCGAGCTTCAGCTGGCGGTCGACCTCGGCGACGGGGATGTTCTCCACGACCCGGCGGCGCATCTTCTGCACGTCGGGGACGAAGTTCTCGCGTTCGGCGGCCTTCCACACCAGCGGCTGGACGGCGGCGACGTACTCCGCGCCGAGGTCGAGGTCGCCGGCCACCGGGCGGGCCTTGAGCAGCGCCTGGAACTCCCAGGTCTTGGCCCAGCGCTGGTAGTAGGCGAGGTGGCTGGAGAGGGTCCGCACCAGCGGGCCGTTCCTGCCCTCGGGCCGGAGGTTGGCGTCGACGGGCCAGATGGAGCCCTCGACGGTCGTCTCGGAGCAGATCCGCATCATGTGCGAGGCGAGCCGGGTGGCGGCCCGCAGTGCCTTGGTCTCGTCGGTCCCCTCGGTGGCCTCGCCCACGAAGATGACGTCCACGTCGGAGACGTAGTTGAGCTCGTGGCCGCCGCACTTGCCCATCGCGATGACCGCGAGCCGGCACATGGCGGCGTCCTCGGGCGCGGCCGCCTCGGCGATCCCGAGGGCGGCGCGCAGGGTGGCGGTGGCCAGGTCGGCGAGCTCGGCGGCGGACTCGGCGAGGCCGGTGGTGCCGCAGACGTCCCGGGCGGCGATGGACAGCAGACAGCGCCGGTAGGCGACGCGCAGGGAGACCGGGTCGGTGGCCTCCGCGAGGCCGGCCTCGAACTCCTCCACCCCGGGGTGCAGGTCGTAGGCCTCGTACATGACGAGGGCCTGCCAGTCGTCCGGGTGCCGGGCGAGGTGGTCGGCGAGGGCGGTGGAGGCGCCGAGGACACCGAGGAGACGGTCGCGCAGGGGCTTGGAGGAGATCAGCGTGTCGAGCAGTTCCCGGGCGCCGGGGCTCTGCTGGGCCTCCAGCAGCCGGACCAGCCCGAGCAGCGCGAGATCGGGGTCGGCGGTGCCGCCCAGCGCCTCCAGCAGCACCGGGTCGTCGCGCAGCGGCGCGAGCTCAGGACTGTCCAGGAGCCGTTCGGCGGCGGAGGCGTCGGTGAAACCGTGCCGCAGCAGCCGTGTGAAAGTGCTGCTCCTGCGCCCCGGCGCCGCCGTCATCCGGGCCTCCCTCGCGCTGTTCCTCGGACATGCATCGGATCAATACGGCTTTGAGCGTAACCGCCCGGGGCGGGGGAAGCGCCGCTGAGTCCGGCAGGCGGACGGGGCGGGCGCGTGGCTACGGCGACTGGCCGCGAAGGGGGAGGCGCGCTACGGCGGTTTCCGGCCACCGGGGGTACGCGAGGGCCATTTCCCCTGCGGCATGGGCCGTGCGGCCGTCCACTCGGTGGCGCGGCACACCGTTATCGGCTTCGGTGAGGGGAACCGTTCAGCCGGCTTCAGCCCGCGTCAGCGGCTTCCGCCGGACAAGGTGATCGGTTCTCATGAGGCCGGACGAAGGAGTCACGCCATGGACATCACCCTCGAAGTCATCCCACTGCCCGTGTCGGACGTCGACCGTGCCCGGGACTTCTACCGGGACAAGGTCGGCTTCCACGTGGACATCGACCAGGAGGTCATGCCCGGGATGCGAATCGTCCAGCTGACCCCTCCGGGTTCCGGCTGTTCGATCGCGCTGGGCGAGTCGATCTGGCAGATGACCCCCGGCCCGACCCCGGCCCCCGGTTCCTACCAGGGTCTGCAGCTGTGCGTCGCCGACATCAAGGCGGCCCACGCGGAGCTGGTCGCCCGTGGCCTCGACGTCTCGGAACCCGTCCAGTACTCCCCGGACGACGGCGCGACGTTCATGCACTTCCAGGATCCGGACGGCAACGGGTGGGCGGTGCAGGAGTACCGGCGCAGGGCCACCGAGCCACTGCACCGGCTGCTGGCGGACCTGAAGCGGAAGCAGGCCTGAACAACCTGGTCAGGAATCGAGAAGCGGGGCTCGTGGCGCGCGATTAGCGTCATTGTCATGACTTCCATCGCATCCGTCACCCTCGAGGTGGACGACCCCGCAGCCGCCGACCGCTTCTACTCCGCCGCCTTCGGTCTGGGCGACCGGCTGCGCCTGCGGGCGTCGGAGGAACCGACCTCCGGCTTCCGCGGGTTCACGCTGTCGCTCGTGGTCTCCCAGCCGGCCGATGTGGACGCCCTCCTCGACGCGGCCGTGCAGGCCGGCGCGACGACGCTGAAGCCCGCCGCGAAGTCGCTCTGGGGCTACGGGGGCGTCGTACAGGCCCCCGACGGGACGATCTGGCAGCTCGCGTCGTCGTCGAAGAAGAACACCGGCCCGGCGACCAAGCAGGTCGACGAGTTCGTCCTGCTGCTCGGCGTCGAGGACGTGAAGGCCAGCAAGCAGTTCTACGTCGAGCACGGGCTGGCCGTGGGCAAGAGCTTCGGCGGCAAGTACGTCGAGTTCGCCTCCGAGGGGCCCGTGAAGCTGGCCCTGTACAAGCGCAGCGGCCTGGCCAAGGTCGCCGGCGTCTCCCCCGACGGCACCGGCTCCCACCGCCTCGCCGTCGGAAGCGACGCCGGGCCGTTCACCGACCCGGACGGCTTCGCCTGGACGACGGCGTCGGAGAGTGCGGCGGTGTGACGGGGGCGGGCAGGCATGGATGGGACGGGGGCGGGCCGGCATCGGTGGGACGGGGGCGGGCCGGCATCGATGGGACGGGGGCGGGCCGGCATCGATGGGACGGGGGCGGGCCGGCATCGATGGGACGGGGGCGGGCCTCAGGACTGGCACAGCCGTCAGGCGGGTCACCGCCAGCCGCGGCAGCTCACGGCTGCGCGGCTCGCCGTCGAGGCAGCGGTGCAGGGTCGGTCCTTCGATCAGCGCGTCCAGCTGACATGCCGTGACGGAGTCGAAGTAATGTTCCAGGAGCAGGCGGCTGCGGCGCATCCAGGCCTGCGTCAGCTCGCGGTTTCGGGCCGCCGGGCGGCCAGGGTGTACAGCTCGAGCTCGTGAGCGAGGACGAGGTCACGCCGGGTCCCTCGGACAGGGCGTGGACGAGGTCCGTGACGGCTTCACGGACCTGCTCGCATGTCTCGGCACGGCCGAGGTGGTGCTCGAAGACGGCCACGATGTGGTCGGCGAACCGGGTGAAGGCCTCCCTCAGCAGCTCGTCGATGCCGCTGAAGTGGTAGGTCATCGAGCCGAGCGGCACCCCGGCCCGGGCGGCGATCCTGCGGTGGGAGACACAGGCGCCGAAAAGGCGACTGGCGAGGGCGGGACGGCGACGGCGACGGCGACGGCGACGGCGACGGCGACGGCGACGGCGACGGCGACGGCGACGGCGACGGCAAACGAAGCCGCGACAGTTGTCGCCGACACGCGCGAGGGGGCGCCGGAGAGCACCCAGAGCGCAGCTTCCCCCCTTGTCGAATCCTGCCGCTTATATAACACCGTGGATCATTCATCGCGCATGAAGGGTCTGTTTTCGGTCGTTCCCGGCAACAGCCCGACCAACCTCTCCCCTCCTTACCACGTCCGTAGCAACATGGGGGAGCTCGGCGCCGGAGGGCATGGGCTCGATCTATCCGCATCGGGAGTGACCAACGGGCTCCCCGTATTCGGTTCGGAGGGTTGGTGACTGCTGCACCAGGGGGGAATGGTGGCGACAGGTTCACCGACCGGCTCAGACTGCGACGTTACGCTTTCTTGGTCGTCATCCTGTTGAGCCTTTTGCTCTCCGTCGGACTGGTCAGCTTCGACCACGAAACGTCCCGAGCCCAGCAGGTAGGCGCTCTGGGCACCGGCATCGCCGGCTCCGCCGTCTTCGCGCTCATCATCAGCTGGCTGCTCGACGCCGAGCACGACCGCTTCCTGCAGACTCAGCTCTCCGGCCAGCTGGAGGCTCAACAGGACGCCATCCTGGCCGAGTTCAGGAAACTGAACACCCGCTACCTCCCTCTGCGGGAGTACGCCCCCACCCAGGAATACCGGGGTAACCGCTTCAACGCCGATCTGACCGCTTCGCTGGAGGCGTCGGGCAGTTACACGTTCCGTGGAGCGAGCGCGAAATACGTCGCCCCTCGCGTACGGCGCAACGGAGACCGGATCACCAGGGTCCGGGTCGTGATGATCGACCCTCGGTCCGATGACGCCCTGTCCGCCCGCGCCGCGGACCGTGCCAGCAATCCCAAGTATGCGGGCAGGACACTTCAGCAGATCAAGGACGGACTGCGTGAGGAGACCTTCCGTTCCATCGTCTCACTGCACGGAATCTGCAGCCGTGTCCGCGTGGAGATCGGACTGAGCGCCTCTGCCTCCTCCGTCATGCGCGTGGAGATGTTCGACAGCGACGTATACATGTCGGTCTACAACATGGAAACCAGCCTGCGTTCCCGTTTCCCCGGAACACAGCGCTACTCGAACGAGTCCCTCGTCTATGCGCTTCAGCGCCTGGAGGGGGAGCGCATCTACGACCTGTGCGGGACGAAGCTCGTGTTCGACCGCCAGACGACAGACGATCAACTCTTGGCGGCACTCCGGGACTGCGGAATGACGCAGGCGAACGAGGAACTGCTCGCGGCCTTGCGACAACGGAACGAACGGTTTGAAGCAGCATTTGTCAGAGAAGCTTTGAGTTGATTTCACGCATTCCCAGCCGAAAGGTTCCCACCAGTGTCAGACCAACGATTCAACGTACTCGTGGCGGCGATCGCGGTGCGCGACGGGCGTGTTCTGCTCCTGCAGCGCAGTGAGCGGGAGAAGTTCCTGCCGGGTGCGTGGGGCGTGCCTTGCGGGAAGATCGAGTTCGGGGAGGAACTGGAGGACGCGGTGCTGCGCGAGCTAAAGGAGGAGTCCGGGCTCAGTGGCACCGTTGGGCCGTTGGCGGGCTCCTCCCGCTTCATGAGCACGAAAGACGGCGTCAGCCTGCACAACATCCAGCTCAACTACGTCGTCACCGCCCTCGAGGGATCGGTGCAGCTGGACAGGTCAAGTCAGGACCACCGCTGGCTGGAGTTCTCCGAGCTCCGCGCGTTCGGGCTGGAACCCTTCATGATCGACACAATCGAACAAGGCTTGCCCCACCTGCGGTCCCTGGGAGCGGCAGGCGGGCATGGATGAGGACGGGCTGTACAAGTCGATCAAGGACATAGTCGCCGGTTCACCCGGCGACGGGTTCCCCGCTGCCTCGCTCGAGACATTGTTCCATGAGGCATTCAGCCGCCGCGTCACACTCCTGCAGCACATCTTCTCCTGGGGTGCCGATCGCTACGGCGAGGTCGAACGGCGATCGCATGAGACCCCGACTCACTTCAAGTGGAACCTTGCCGATCTGTTCGTCGCCGAGGGCCGTCACGTTCGCGTATGGCTGCACCAGTACCGGCCGCCGGAGGACCTGCGCGTGCGCTACGCCCAGGTGCCGCACAACCACCGCTATCCCTTCGTGTCCGTCGTACTGAACGGCGGTTACCGCAACGACAGTTACCGCCCTTTGCGCAGCCCGGAACTGCCGGCGGGGCCTCCGGAACTGCTGAACTCCCGAACCCTGCGGGCGGGTGACACTCTGGCCATGCGGCCCACGGAGGTGCACCGGCTTGCCGATATCCAGCGTGAAACCCTCACCCTGCTCGTCCAGGGCAGTCCGGCCACCGACCACAGTTTCAGCTATCGAGAGAGCACCGGAGACTGGCTCACTCACCGCGATCTGCGGGCTCAGTACCGCACGCTGCGCCACATCGCCATCGGCACCGCCCGATGAGCAGATGAACGCCGACAGGCACGGCTAGGGGGTCCATGGAAGACACCACGTACGACGGCCCAGGCTCGCAAGACCTTGTGACGTGGGATCGCATCGCCGACCGCTACATCGAACTCGCCGAATCACGGGCCACGTCCAGCTTCCACCACCTGACGGACTTCTTCCACGAACGACTACGGCCGTTGTCCGGCAAGTCGGTGCTCGACATCGGCTGCGGGCACGGTTGGCTCGCCCACTCGCTGGCAACCCAAGGTGCGGTGGCCAGCGGAGTCGACGGAAGCGAGTCGATGATCAAGCAGGCCCGACTGCGGTATCCGGATCTCGCCTTCCACACCGCAGATCTGGTCGGTGGCCTCGGGCCGGCCGGAGCGGTCTCCGGCTATGACGCGATGGTCGCGAGGTTTTCCCTGCAGTGCATCGCCCATCTCGACCGGCTCCTGGGAGATGCGGCCGTCGCCCTGCGCCCAGGAGGGCTGTTCCTGGTCTCGATGCCGCATCCGGCCTTCTATATGCGTGAGCGCGTCGAAGACCCTGTCACCAAGGAGCGCTACCGGAAGGTCACCGGCTATCTGGAGCACGAGACCCGCATCCTTCCGGACTTCGGTGGACACCGGTACTTCCACAGACCGGTCAGCTGGTACATCCAGGCCTTCGCCCGGCATGGGATGCATCTCGACGACATGCGCGAGCCGCCCCAGCAACCGGACACAGTGGGGGACAGGAAGTGGGAGGACTGGTCCAGCTTCGAGAAGTGGTGGAGCACCATCCCCGTCTTCCTGGGGCTCGGCTTCCGCAAGGCCGCGACCGGCGGCTGACGGACCCCGACGGGACGGCCCACTGCCCAGTGGCCGACAGCGCGCCGGAGACCGAGTTCTTCTGAGCACGGACAGCCGCCGGGCGACACGCGGCTGCCCTTTCTGTTCGGCCCGTCCGGTTACACCAAGAGACACGAGATCCAAGAGACACAAGAGGGGGCCGGCGGTGCGACAGCCGCCGGCCCCCTCCGGTGAATCACCCGCCGAACCGCTCCGACCCGCGCCTACAGCGCCGGCAGGTTCTTCCGCAGCTCGAACGCCGTGACCTCCGAGCGGTACTCCTCCCACTCCTGCCGCTTGTTGCGCAGGAAGAAGTCGAAGACGTGTTCGCCGAGGGTCTCGGCGACGAGGTCGCTGCGTTCCATGAGGGTCAGGGCCTCGCCCAGGTTCTGGGGGAGCGGCTCGATGCCCATCGCGCGGCGCTCCGCGTCGGAGAGGGCCCAGACGTCGTCCTCGGCGCCCGGCGGGAGCTCGTAGCCCTCCTCGATGCCCTTGAGGCCGGCGGCCAGCAGGACCGCGTAGGCCAGGTAGGGGTTGGCGCCGGAGTCGAGGGAGCGGACCTCGACGCGCGCCGAGCCCGTCTTGCCGGGCTTGTACATGGGGACGCGGACCAGGGCCGAGCGGTTGTTGTGGCCCCAGCAGATGTAGGAGGGGGCCTCGCCGCCCGCGCCCGCGGTGCGCTCCGCGCCGCCCCAGATGCGCTTGTAGGAGTTCACCCACTGGTTGGTGACGGCGGAGATGTCCGCCGCGTGCCGCAGCAGCCCCGCGATGAAGGAGCGGCCCACCTTGGAGAGCTGGTACTCCGAGCCCGACTCGTAGAACGCGTTGCGGTCGCCCTCGAAGAGCGACAGGTGCGTGTGCATGCCGCTGCCGGGGTGCTCGGAGAACGGCTTCGGCATGAACGTGGCGTGCACGCCCTGCTCCAGGGCCACCTGCTTCATGACGAGGCGGAACGTCATGATGTTGTCGGCCGTGGAGAGCGCGTCGGCGTAGCGGAGGTCGATCTCCTGCTGGCCGGGGGCGCCCTCGTGGTGGGAGAACTCGACCGAGATGCCCATCGACTCCAGCATGGTGATCGCCTGGCGGCGGAAGTCCATGCCGACGTTGGTCGGGGTGTGGTCGAAGTAGCCGGAGTTGTCTGCGGGCACCGGACGGCTGCCGTCCAGCGGCCGGTCCTTCAGCAGGAAGAACTCGATCTCCGGGTGGGTGTAGAAGGTGAAGCCCAGGTCGGAGGTGCGGGCGAGGGCGCGCTTGAGCACGTAGCGCGGGTCCGCGAAGGACGGGGAGCCGTCCGGCATGAGGATGTCGCAGAACATGCGGGCCGTGCCCGGGGCCTCCGCCCGCCAGGGCAGGATCTGGAAGGTCGACGGGTCCGGCTTGGCGATCATGTCGGACTCGTAGACCCGGGCGAAGCCCTCGATCGCCGAGCCGTCGAAGCCGATGCCCTCGTCGAAGGCCTGCTCCAGCTCGGCCGGGGCCACGGCGACCGACTTGAGGAAGCCCAGCACGTCCGTGAACCACAGGCGTACGAACCGGATGTCGCGCTCCTCCAACGTCCGGAGCACGAACTCCTGCTGCTTGTCCATCTTCCGCTTCCCCATCCTTGCTGGTCAGGCCGCCTGTCTTCCGTACCACGGGAGGCGGTCGGGCACCAGAGCATCAGACCACACCACCGTTTCGTACGCGTTGCGGACCATGATCGCCCGGCCGGCCCGGGGTCGAACGCCTCGCATACGGCAGGTGAACTGCTCTTCCGCCCATAGTGCCTGCTCGCACCGGTATCCGTAACGGCCGGTTCCCTTCGCCGCCCCACCTGCTTAATTTGCATATCATATGCAACTTTACATAGCGTGCCCCCAGCCGAGCCCTGAGGAGCCCCGATGCTGTCCGAGCAGTCCGCCGCCACCGTCCGCGCCACACTCCCCGCCGTCGGCGCGGCCCTCGGCACGATCACCGAGCGCTTCTACGCCGGGCTGTTCGAGGCCCACCCGGAGCTGCTGCGGGACCTGTTCAACCGGGGCAACCAGGCCTCCGGCACCCAGCGCCAGGCTCTGGCCGGTTCCATCGCCGCGTTCGCGACGCACCTGCTGGACCGTCCGGGGCAGCGGCCGGACGCGATGCTGCAGCGCATCGCCCACAAGCACGCCTCACTCGGCGTCACGCCGGAGCAGTACGGCGTCGTCCACGAGCACCTGTTCGCCGCCATCGCCGAGGTGCTCGGCGACGCGGTCACGCCGGAGGTCGCCGCCGCCTGGGACGAGGTCTACTGGCTGATGGCGAACGCGCTCATCGCCGTGGAGCGGCGGCTGCGCGAGGAGCGCGGCGGGCCCGCCTGGCGGGCCTGGGAGGTCGTCGAGCGGGTCGCCGAGACCGCGGACGTCGCCACGTTCCGGCTGCGGCCGGCCGACGGCGGCCCGGTCCGGGACTTCCTCGCGGGCCAGTACGTCTCCGTCCGCGTCACCCTCACGGACGGCGCCCGGCAGATACGGCAGTACAGCCTGTCCGGGGCGCCCGGCCCGGACCTGCGGCAGATCAGCGTGAAGCGCGTGCACACGGCCGGCGCCCCCGACGGCGAGGTCTCGAACCACCTCCACGCGCGCGTGGGGGTGAGTGACGTCCTGGAGGTCTCCGAGCCGTACGGCGACCTGGCCCTGGACGCCGACTCCGGCACGCCGCTGCTGCTGGCCTCGGCCGGCATCGGCGTGACCCCGATGACCGCGATGCTGGCGCACCTCGCCCACTCGGGGCACCGCGCCCCGGTCACCGTCGTGCACGCCGACCGCTCCCCCGCGACCCACGCCCTGCGCACCGACCACGAGGCCTACGCGGCCAAGCTCCCGGACGCGGCCGTCCACCTCTGGTACGAGCAGGACGCCCCGGCGGGCACCCACCCGGGCCTGGTCGACCTCACCGGCGTTCCGGCGGCCCCGGGCACGCGCGCGTACCTGTGCGGACCGCTCCCCTTCATGCGGGCGGTGCGGACCCAGCTGATCGCGAAGGGCGTGGCACCCGCAGACATCCACTACGAGGTGTTCGGCCCGGACCTGTGGCTGGCGGGTCAGGCCTAGGCCTGCCGTCGGGGGAAACAGGCCCTGATCGGGGGAAACAGGCCTTGATCGGGGGAAACAGGCCTTGATCGGGGGAAACCGGACCTGATCGGGGGAACCGGGCCCTGGTAGGGGGAACCGGGCCCTAGACGTCGCGGGGATCGATGCCCCGCGAGATCCCCAGCAGCAGCACTCCCGTCGGCTCCGCCACGATGTCCTCCACCGTGACCGGGTCCAGTGAGGCGAAGAACGCCTCCTGGGCCCGGCGCAGGGCGCCGCGCAGGCGGCAGGCGGAGTTGAGGGGACAGGGGGTGGCGCCCTCGCAGTCGACGACGTCGCCGCTGCCCTCGAAGGCGCGGACCACGGCGCCCACGGAGGCCGTGCGGCCCTGCTCGGTGAGGGTGAGGCCGCCGCCTCGGCCACGGCGGGCCTCGAGCAGGCCCATGTGCTGGAGCTCGGCGACGACCTTCGCCAGGTGGGTGTACGGCACGTCCATGCCGTCCGCGACGTCCCGGGTCGTCGGACTCGACCCGCCCGCGACGGCGAGCCGCATCAGGACCCGCAGGGCGAGGTCGGTGGAGCGCAGCAGCCGCATGCATGCAGCGTAGGTAATGGGAATCCCCGGTTCAAATTATCCGTGCCCGCCGCCCGGCCACCCGGCCGTCCGCTGATTCCGCCGCCCGGCCGTCCGCGCCCACCGATCGGCGATCCGAGCCCCGCCGGCCGGCGATCCGAACCCCACCGGCCGGCGATCCGAGCCCCGCCGATCGGCGATCCGAGCCCCACCGGCCGGCGATCCGAGCCCCGCCGATCGGCGATCCGAGCCCCACCGGCCGGCGATCCGAGCCCCGCCGGCGGGCGATCCGGCCTCCGCCGGCCTCCGCCGGCCGGAATCCAGGTCGTGGCCACCGGCCCGGGCGGCGGGAGACAGCCCCCGGCACCGGTGAACCTGTCGCCCAGCTGTCGGTGCCGTATCGATTCGGCCCATTCCGGCGGCCGCCCTACGAGGCGCCCCGTCTCCCCCACTACGATCAGCCCACCCGACTGTCACTTTCCCACGAAGGACACCTCATGGGCTCCGCCAAGAAGAGCAACACGGACCGCAGGGCGCGCATAGAGGAGATGCGGCGCGCCGAGCAGTCCCGTGAGCGTCGCAACCGGGTCCTCGTCATCGCGGCCAGCGTCGTGGTCGTCGCCGGACTCGTCGTCGGCGGCGTCGTGCTCGTGCGGTCCCAGGACGACAAGGGCAGTGACACCGCTGCGGCGAGCGACTCCTCGGGCAAGGGCAAGTTCGTGACGGGCGAGGACGGGGTGAAGACCTGGGAGGGGAAGCTGTCCCGCAACCACGTCTCCAGGGCCGTGAAGTACGCGTCCGAGCCGCCGGTCGGCGGTGACCACAACCAGGTCTGGATGAACTGCAACGGCGACGTCTACACCGAGAAGCTGAACAACACCAACGCCGTGCACTCGCTGGAACACGGCGCGGTGTGGGTGACGTACAACGCCGCCGCGAAGAAGGCCGACATCGACGCGCTCGCGGCGAAGGTGAAGAAGACGCCGTACACGCTGATGAGCCCGATGGACGACCAGAAGGACCCGATCATGCTCTCGGCGTGGGGCCACCAGCGCACGGTGACGAGCGCGAGCGACCCGAACGTGGACAAGTTCTTCGAGAAGTTCGTCCAGGGCGAGCAGACCCCCGAGCCGGGCGCCGCGTGCACGAACGGCCTGTCGAAGTGAGGCATGTCGGCCTGATCGCCGGGGCCGCGACGGCGGCGCTCGTCGCCGCCGGTGCGATCACCTACGCGGTCGCCGGGGACGACGGCGGCGGCAGGACGCCGTCCGCCGAGTCCGCGGACGCCGGGTTCGCCCGGGACATGGCGGTGCACCACCAGCAGGCCGTGGAGATGTCGTACATCGTGCGCGACCGCACGAAAGACGAGGAGGTCCGGCGCCTGGCGTACGACATCGCGCAGACGCAGGCCAACCAGCGCGGCATGATGCTCGGCTGGCTCGACCTGTGGGGCCTGCCCAAGGTGTCCTCCGAGCCGCCGATGACCTGGATGGACATGGGCGGCATGGCGTCCGGCAAGGACGGCGCGCTGATGCCGGGCATGGCGACCAACTCCGAGATGAAGAAGCTCGGCGAGCTCGACGGGAAGCAGGCGGAGGTCTTCTACCTCCAGATGATGACGGACCATCACAAGGGCGGCATCCACATGGCCGAGGGCTGCGTGGCCAAGTGCCAGGTCGGCGTGGAGAAGCGGCTCGCGCAGGGCATGGTGGACGCGCAGCAGTCGGAGATCTCCCTGATGGCCGACATGCTCAAGGAGCGGGGCGCGAAGCCGCGGTCGTAGAGCGGTGGGCTCGGGGCGTCGAGCGCTTGGGGCGGAGTGCCGAGCGGTGTGCGCGGGGCGTGGAGCGGCCCTCCCGGGCATAGAACGATCACCGCGGGCGACGAGCCGTCGGCGCGGTCACGGAGCAGTCACCGCGAGCGAAGGCGTCGGCGCGGTCGTGGAGCGGCCTCCTGAGCATAGGACGATCACCGCGGGCGCGGAGCGCCCTCCCGGGCGTGCTTCGGTCGGCGCGTAAGCCTCAAAACGCCCTCTCCAGCGGTCTCTTGGGCTCTTCTTGGTTTCCATAGGGCGCTTCTTGGGCTGCGCAATTCCCTGGCATGAACGGTTCATCGCGAGAGTGGCGACCGTCGAGTGATCCACTCGCGACGAACCGCACAGGGGGTTCCATGAGATCCAACCGCGCCAAGGTGCGCGCCGTGAGCGTGGCAGCGACACTGCCGATGCTCGCCGGTGCGCTGGCGCTCGGCATACCCGCGGCGCACGCCGCCGGCCACCCGCTCCGCGACCTGCTGGCCGGGACCCGGCCCGCGTGGGCCACGGCAAAGGCGGACAAGGGCGCCACCTCCGACGGCGCCCGGGTCTCGGCCCGGGTCTACCTGGCCGGCAAGGACGCCGCAGGGCTCGCCGCCTACGCGAAGGCCGTCTCCGACCCGGACTCGGCCTCGTACGGCGAGTACCTGACGGCCAAGCAGGCGCGGGCCCGCTTCGGCGCCACCAAGGCCCAGGTGGCGGCCGTGAAGTCCTGGCTGACGGCGGCCGGTCTGAAGGTCACCGGCGTCACGCGGCACTACGTGTCCGTCACCGGCGACGTGGCCGCCGCCGAGAAGGCGTTCGGCACCCAGCTGCACAACTTCGCCAAGGGCTCGAAGACCTACCGCGCCCCGGCGAGCGCCGCCTCCGTGCCACAGGGCCTGGCCGACGCCGTCCTGACCGTGACCGGGCTGGACAACGCGCCGCACATGGCCACGCACGACGACCGACTGCCGCCGCCGGACACCGTGTTCCGCAACTCCGGGCCGTTCTCCTCGTACTACGGCTCGAAGACCGCGAGCACGCTCCCGAGCGCGTACGGCAAGAAGGTCCCGTACGCCGTGAAGGGCTACACGGGCAAGCAGCTGCGGGCCGCCTACGGCGCGGGCACGCGCACCGGCAAGGGCGTCCGGGTCGCCATCACGGACGCCTACGCCTCCCCGACGATCGCCTACGACGCCGGCACCTACGCCAAGCGCAACGGCGACGCGGCGTGGAAGACGGGCCAGCTGCACCAGTCGCTGCCCGCGACGTACACGAACACCGAGGACTGCGGGGCGTCCGGCTGGTACGGCGAGGAGACCCTGGACGTCGAGGCGGTGCACGCGGTCGCACCGGCCGCGGACGTCACGTACGTCGGCGCCGCCTCCTGCATGGACGGGGACCTGCTCGACGCGCTCGGCAAGGTCGTCGACAACCACCTGGCCGACATCGTCTCCAACTCCTGGGGCGAGGTGGAGGCCGCGCAGACGCCCGACCTCGCGGCCGCCTACGACCAGGTGTTCCAGCTGGGCGCGGTCGAGGGCATCGGCTTCTGCTTCTCCTCCGGCGACGACGGCGACGAGGTCGCGAGCTCCGGCACGAAGCAGGTCGACTCCCCGGCGAACTCGGCGTGGGTGACGGCCGTCGGCGGCACCTCGCTGGCCGTCGGCAAGAACGACACCTACCTCTGGGAGACCGGCTGGGGCACCGACAAGGCGGTGCTGTCGGCGGACGGCGAGAGCTGGACGGACTTCCCCGGCGCCTTCACCTCCGGCGCGGGCGGCGGCACCAGCAGGACCGTCGCCGAGCCCGACTACCAGCAGGGTGTCGTGCCGGACGCGCTGGCCAGGGCCAACAGCGCGAACGGCAACCGGGTCGTCCCGGACATCGCGGCGATCGCCGACCCGAACACCGGCTTCCTGGTCGGCCAGACGCAGAGCTCGCCGGACGGGAAGAAGCAGGCGTACAGCGAGTACCGCATCGGCGGCACCTCGCTCGCCGCGCCGACCATCGCGGCCGTCCAGGCCCTGGCCCAGGAGGCTCGCGGCAAGGCGATCGGCTTCGCCAACCCGGCGATCTACGCGAAGTACGGCTCGAGGGTCTACCACGACGTCACCGACAACCCGACGGGCAAGGGTCTCGCCGTGGCACGGGTCGACTTCGTGAACGGCTACGACGCCACCGGCGGTCTGGCCACATCCGTGCGCAGCCTCGGCAAGGACAGCTCGCTGTCCGCCGTGAAGGGCTATGACGACGTCACCGGCGTGGGCACGCCCGCGAGCGGTTACGTCGAGTCGTACCGGCGCCGCTGACCTCCGCAAGGGGACCGGGGTGGTGTGGGGTGATCCATACCACGGTGACCCACACCACCCCATTGCGTCGCACTGACGATTACACTGGGCGGCGTGCCTCAACTACGTCTCGCCCTGAACCAGATCGACGCCGGCGTCGGCGACCTCGCCGGGAACACCGAGTCGATCGTCCGCTGGACCCGGCACTCCGCCGAACAGGGAGCGCATCTCGTGGCGTTCCCGGAGATGGTGCTGACCGGGTACCCCGTCGAGGACCTGGCGCTCAGGTCGTCCTTCGTGGAGGCCTCCCGGGCGGCGCTGCGCGCGCTCGCGGCGCGCCTGGCCGACGAGGGCTTCGGAGAGCTGCCGGTGATCGTCGGCTACCTCGACCGCAGTGCGACCGCCCAGCCGAAGTACGGCCAGCCGGCCGGCGCGCCGCAGAACGCCGGGGCGGTGCTGCACCGCGGCGAGGTGGTCCTGAACTTCGCCAAGCACCACCTGCCGAACTACGGCGTGTTCGACGAGTTCCGCTACTTCGTGCCCGGTGACAGCATGCCGGTGCTGCGGGTGCACGGCGTGGACGTCGCCCTGGCCATCTGCGAGGACCTCTGGCAGGACGGCGGGCGCGTCCCCGCCGCCCGTTCGGCGCGGGCGGGCCTGCTGGTCTCGATCAACGCATCCCCCTATGAGCGCAACAAGGACGACACGCGTCTGGAGCTGGTCCGCAAGCGGGCCCAGGAGGCCGGCTGCACCACGGCGTACCTGGCCATGATCGGCGGCCAGGACGAGCTGGTGTTCGACGGCGACTCGATCGTGGTCGACAAGGACGGCGAGGTCGTGGCGCGGGCGCCGCAGTTCTCCGAGGGCTGCGTGGTCCTGGACCTGGACCTGCCGGCCACCTCGGCCGACGCGCCGACGGGCGTGGTCGACGACGGTCTGCGCATCGACCGGGTCGTCCTGTCGGAGGAGCCGCTCGCCCCGTACGAGCCCGAGCTCACGGGCGGTTACGCGGACCGCCTGGAGGACGACGAGGAGGTCTACTCGGCGCTGGTCGTGGGCCTGCGGGCGTACGTCGCGAAGAACGGCTTCTCCTCGGTCCTGATCGGCCTGTCGGGCGGTATCGACTCGGCGCTGGTCGCGGCGATCGCGTGCGACGCCGTGGGCGCGCAGAACGTGTACGGCGTGTCGATGCCGTCGAAGTACTCCTCGGACCACTCCAAGGACGACGCGGCCGAACTGGCCCGCCGTACGGGTCTGAACTACCGCACGGTCGCGATCGAGCCGATGTTCGACGCCTACATGGGCTCGCTGGGGCTCACGGGCCTGGCGGAGGAGAATCTCCAGTCGCGGCTGCGCGGCACGCTGCTCATGGCGATCTCCAACCAGGAGGGCCACATCGTCCTGGCCCCCGGCAACAAGTCGGAGCTGGCGGTCGGCTACTCGACGCTCTACGGCGACTCGGTCGGGGCGTACGGCCCCATCAAGGACGTCTACAAGACCTCGGTCTTCCGGCTCGCCGAGTGGCGCAACCGGGCCGCCGGGGAGCGCGGCCAGACCCCGCCGATCCCCGAGAGCTCCATCAGCAAGCCCCCGAGCGCGGAACTGCGCCCGGGCCAGGTGGACACGGACTCGCTGCCGGACTACCCGGTGCTGGACGCGATCCTGGAGCTGTACGTCGACCGGGACCGGGGCGCGGACGAGATCGTGGCGGCCGGATTCGACGCGGAGCTGGTCGCGAAGACGCTGCGCATGGTGGACACGGCCGAGTACAAGCGCCGCCAGTACCCGCCGGGCACGAAGATCTCCCCGAAGGGCTTCGGCAAGGACCGCCGCCTGCCGATCACGAACGGGTGGCGGGAGTCGCTCTGAGGGACATGCCGGGGGGACCTTGATAGGCAAGTGGACATTTGCCGGCAGGGTGGGCAAGTGTCCACTTGCCTACCCTGGGGTCGTGGCCGATGACCTTTTCAAGGACGACGAACCCGGCGGCCTTCGCGCGGCCGTTCAGGAAGCGGCACGGCTGCCCGGCCCGGCGGCCGCCGACGCGCTCGTCGCCCTGTGGCAGCGGCACGGCGAGCAGGAGCAGGAACGCATCCGGGGGGGGAGCGCCCGTACGCGAGCACCGAGGTCCTCGACGCGGAGGCCGCCCGGCTCGTGGCCGACCGCGCCGGAGTCACCGACCCGGGGGCCGTCGCCCGGCTGGTCACGGCGGGGCGGCGCCTACCCCCGTGGCCCGACTCCGCCGGCGGGCTGGAGCGGCTCGCCCGGCGGTTCCCCGTGCTCGGGCTGTCCAACGCCGGCCGCACGGCCCTGCTGCACCTCAACGCGCATGCCGGGCTGCGCTGGCATCAGGCCCTGTCCGCCGAGGCGGCCCAGGCCTGCAAGCCGGCGCCGGAGGTGTACCGGCTCGCCCTCGACAGCGCCGGATGCCCGCCGGAGCGCGTGCTGATGGTGGCCGCCCACGCCTGGGACCTGCGCGGCGCGCAGGCGGCCGGCCTGCGCACCGCCTACGTGCACCGCCCGGTCGGGGACCCGCCCGCGGACTCCGACGACTTCGACGGGCGGTTCGGCGAACTCGATGAACCGATCAGCGCGCTGACGGACGGGCAGGTAGCGTCGGATCCCTCCTGAAGGGGGGTCCGGTCATGAGTGAGCGCGCTGTTCCGGCGCGGGTACTCGCCGCCGAACGCCTCGCCGCCGAGGCGGGGTTCGAGAAGAGCTGCATCGCGGAGGTCGGCAGGCTGCTGAGGACGGCCGCCGCTTCCAAGCCCGGCGGGGTCGTCGCCGAGAGCGGCACCGGGTCGGGGGTGGGGACCGCCTGGCTGCACAGCGGACTCGGCGACAGTGCGCGGCTCGTCACCGTGGAGCGGGACGAGGGGCTGGCCCGGCGGGCGGCCGGGGTCTTCGCCGACGACGGCCGTGTCAGCGTCCTCACCGGCGACTGGCGGCTGCTCGAACAGCACGCCCCGTTCGACGTGTTCTTCTGCGACGGCGGCGGCAAGCGGGACGCTCCGGGAAGGGTCGTCGAACTGCTCGCTCCCGGGGGGATTCTCGTCCTGGACGACTTCACCCCGTCGGCCGCGTGGCCGCCCCGGTTCGAGGGCGAGGTGGACGAACTGCGCCTGTTCTACCTGACCCATCCGGAGCTGGACGCCACCGAAGTCCTCACCACGCCCACCAGTTCGGCGGTCGTCGCGGCGCGGCGCGGGGCGCCCCGGTAGACACGGCGGCGGCCCGCGGGAGGTGATCCCACGGGCCGCCGCCCACCGGAAACCGTCAGTGGTGCACGGCTTCCGCCTCCTGCGGGACGTGGCTCGCCACGATCCGCTCGCGACCGGCGGCCGGAGCCCGGTGCCGGTCCACCGCGTGGGCCAGCGACGCCACGGCCAGGCCGAGGACGGCCAGGGCCACACCGGCGAGGGCCGGGGAGGTGACACCGAAGCCCGCGGCCAGTGCGAGGCCGCCGATCCAGGCGCCGCCGGCGTTGGCCAGGTTGAAGGCGGCCTGGTTGGCGGAGGAGGCCAGGGACGGGGCCGAGGAGGCCTTCTCCATGACCATCAGCTGGAGCGGGGAGCCGGTGGCGAAGGCCGCCATGCCGAGCAGGATCACGGCCACGGCGGCCGTGAGCTCCGTGCGCATCAGCAGCGGGAACAGCGCCAGCACCGCCACCAGCGAGGTCAGGCCGCCGAACAGCGTGCCGCGCAGCGAGTGGTCGGCCAGCCGGCCGCCCAGCAGGTTGCCGGCGGTCGCGCCGACACCGAACAGCGCCAGCAGCAGGGTGACGCTGGCGTCGGCGTAGCCGGCGGCGTCCGTGAGCATCGGCGTGATGTAGCTGTAGGCCGCGAAGAGGGCACCGAAGCCCGCGACGGTAGTGCCGAGCGACAGCCAGACCGGGAGGGAGCGCAGGGCGGCGAGTTCGCCGCGCAGGCCCTGGGCGGTGGCGTGCTCGTGGTCGCGCGGGATGAGGAACGCGAGCGCGGCGATCGCCGCCAGGCCGATGGCGCTGACGCCGAGGAAGGTCGCCCTCCAGCCGAGGTTCTGCCCCATGAGGGTGGCGGCCGGCACGCCCAGGACGTTCGCGACCGTCAGGCCGAGGAACATCAGCGAGACCGAGCGCGCCTTGCGTTCGGGGGCGACCATGTTCGTCGCGACGACGGCGCCCACGCCGAAGAAGGCGCCGTGCGGCAGACCGCTCAGGAAGCGGGCGGCCAGCAGCCAGCCGTTGTCCGGCGCGAGGGCCGACAGGGCGTTGCCCACGACGAACAGTCCCATCAGGCCGATCAGGACCGTGCGCCGCGACATCCTGGCGGTGACCGCGGCCAGCAGCGGGGCGCCGATGACGACGCCCAGCGCGTACGCCGACACCAGGTGGCCGGCGCTGGGTATCGAGATGTTCAGGTCGTCCGCGACATCGGGCAGCAGCCCCATCATCACGAACTCGGTCGTACCGATGCCGAAGGCGCCCACGGCGAGGGCGAGCAGGGCCAGGGGCATGAGTGAGCCTTTCGAGACTTGCTTGGAGATCCGTACGCGTATGTTCAAGTACGGAACAAAGTCTCTCAGGCGCGCTATTCCACGAGGTGACGCCTCGGTTGCCAGTTTTTGACGGAAGCGCTCTGACCAGCGGGTTTCAGGAGCCGCTTGTGGTGACCCTCACACGGGCCGCGACCGGCAGATGGTCACTGCCCGTCTGTGGAAGGGTCCACGAGCTCTCCGGCTTCAGACCCCGGACCATGATCTGGTCGATGCGCGCCATCGGGAACGACGCGGGCCAGCTGAAGCCGAAACCGCTGCCGGCCGCGCCCTGCGTCGAGCGCATCTGGGAGGTGACGGCGTTGAGCGCGCGGTCGTTCATCGTGCCGTTGAGGTCGCCGAGCAGGACGACGTTCTTCAGCGGCTCGCGGGCGATGGCCTCGCCCAGGTAGTCGGCGCTGCGGTCGCGCTGGCGGGCCGTGAAACCGGCCTCCATCTTCACGCGCACGGACGGCAGATGGGCGACGTAGACCGCCAGCTGCCCGGACGGGGCCGTCACGGTGGCGCGCATCGCGCGCGTCCAGCCCATGTCGAGGTTCACGTCCCGCACGCCGCTCAGCGGGTACTTGCTCCACACGCCGACCGTGCCCTGCACGGAGTGGTAGCGGTACGTCGGCGCCAGCGCCTTCTCGTACGTGGGGACGGCGGCGGGCGTCAGCTCCTCCAGGGCCAGCACGTCCGCGCCGGAGGCGGCCACGTCACGGGCGGTGCCGGACGGGTCCGGATTGTCGGCGTTGACGTTGTGCGTGACCACCGTGAGGTCACCGCCGGTCGCCGCCTTGTCGCTGAGCTGGCCGCCGAAGAGGTTCAGCCAGACCACGGACGGCAGCACCACCGCGATCAGCGCGGTCGCGGACCTGCGGACCAGGGCGAGGACGAGCAGCACCGGGACGAGGAGCCCCAGCCAGGGCAGGAACGTCTCGATGAGGCTGCCCAGATTGCCGATCGTGTTCGGGATGCGCGAGTGCAGCACCATGACCAGGGCCAGCAGCACCGCGCAGGCGGTGACGAGCAGTCCGCGCCGCCAGATCCGGGGGTCGCCCCGCCAGGGGCCCGCCAGCCGGTCGAACAGGCGCCGAAGCCGGGTTCCCTGGTGCTCGGGCCCCGAGCCGCCGTTGTCCGTCTCCGTCATGTACGCCTGCTGCGCCATACCGTCGCCTCACTGCCTGCCGTGCACACCATCGCCCCCGTGTCTTTACGACCCTAGGGGAAGATCCGTTCCGTTCCCGCCGTCCTCCGACGGCCGTACGGGGGCGATGACGTTCGAGCCCCCGCGGGGAGTTCCGGCCAGGCCCGCCGAAAGCGCCCTCTGTGACGAAACGCGCACACTAGTGCCGCGGCAGGCAACGTTTGCCCGTCAAGGAGCGGCGTCCGGTGCGTGCTCTCGGCGTGCCGGGTGCATGCCCTCGTACTGGATGTACTTGGGTTTGTGCCCGGTGCGGCGAGAGTGCGTGCCGGGCGTCGCGACGGGGCGAACGTTGCCTGCCGCGGCACTAGGAGCCGCCGGAGGCCGATCTGACGGACGGTGAGCCGCCGGGCCGCAGTCCTTCGAGCAGGGTGTCGACGACCTGCTCGGCGAGGTCGTCGGGCAGGTCGGCGTCGGGGCGCAGCACGGCGCGCACGAGGACCGGGCCGACGAACAGGTCGTTCAGCAGTTCGAGGTCGAGGTCCGTGCGCAGTTCGCCGTTCTCCCGGCCGCGGCGCAGGACCTCCAGGCCGAGCCGGCGGCGCGGGGCGACGACGGTGGCGTGGTACGCCGCCCAGAGCTTCGGACTGCTCTTCATCTGGGCCTGCACGCTGTGCAGGATCGCCGAGGAACGGTTGGCCAGGCCGCGCCGGCGCACCTGCTCCAGCAGGACCACGAGGTCGTCGCGCATGGAGGTGCCGGGCAGCGGCGGGTCCGGGGGTTCCGCGGCGCGCACGACGTCGACGAAGAGTTCCTCCTTGCCGCTCCAGCGGCGGTAGATGGTGGCCTTGCCGACGCCGGCGGTGCGGGCGATGCGCTCGATGGACAGCTCCGCGAGGGGCACGCCCTCCTCCAGGAGCTTCATCACGCCCTCGATGATGGCGCGCTCGACGGCCTCGCTTCTGGGACGGCCCCTCGCGGGTCCGCCGTGCGGAGAGCGCCGTTCGGCGAGGCTCACGTCGCTGCGTCCTTTCCTGACCGGGTGGAGACCGTTCCTGGCTGTACGGAAGGTGAATTCTTCCGCACCCCTACGCCCGCGTGTGCGACAACTCCTTCTCCCCCTCGCCCTGCTGGGACGCCGGCGGCTTGCCCGGCAGGAACAGCGCCACGACGACCGCGCCGATCAGGGCGACGCCCGCACCCCACAGGGCGGTGGTGTGCATCGCGTGCAGGAACGCGTCGTAGGCCGGGGCGACGAGGGACTCGCCCCGCGGGCCGAGCTTGTCCGCGACGCCGAGCGTGGCCTCGATGGACTCCCCGGCGGTGTGCCGCAGGGCCGGCGGCAGGACGCCGAGCTTGTCCTCGATGCCCGTGCGGTACGCCGTGGACAGCACCGAGCCGAGGACTGCGATGCCGAGGGCGCCGCCGACCTGCCGGAAGGTGTTGCTGAGCGCGGAGGCGGAGCCGGCCTTCTCGCGGGGCAGGGCCTGCATGATGACGACGCTGACCGGCGTCATGATGTGCGCCATGCCGGCACCCATGAGGAAGAAGATCACTTCCAGGATCCAGATGGGGGTGTCCGCGTCCAGCGTGGCGAACGCGCCCAGCATGGCGGCGATGACGGCCATGCCGGCCGTGGTCGTGACCCGGTTGCCGAAGCGGTCGACCACCAGCCGGGCGCGCGGTGCGAAGATCAGCTGGGCGGCGGCCAGCGGCAGCATCAGCAGACCGGTCTGCAGCGGCGAGTAGCCGCGCACGCTCTGCGTGTAGAAGACGGCGAAGAAGGTCACACCCATCAGGGCGAAGAAGACCAGCGCGATGGCGGCGATGGCGGCCGAGAAGACCTTGTCCTTGAAGTACGTGACGTCTATCGACGGGTGGTCGCTGCGCTTCTCGAACACGACGAAGGCGACGAGCACGGCGACACCGGCACCGATGGTCGCCAGCACGGTCGCGTCGGTGAAGTCGGCGAGCTGGCCGCCCTTGATGATGCCGTAGACGAGCAGCACCAGGCCGACGACGGAGAGCACGACGCCGACGGGGTCGGTCCGGCCCGGGTGCGGATCGCGCGAGTCGGGCACCAGCCAGAGCATCAGCGCGAGCCCGAGCACCACGATCGGCACGTTGACGAGGAAGACCGAGCCCCACCAGAAGTGGTCGAGCAGGACACCGCCGGTGATCGGGCCGATGGCGACGGCGAGGCCGACACCGCCCGCCCAGATGCCGATGGCCTTGGGCTGCTCCTCACGCTCGAAGACGTTCATGAGGACGGCGAGGGTGGCGGGCATGACGAACGCGGCGCCCAGGCCCATCACGGCCCGGAAGGTGATCAGCTCGCCCGGCGAGCCGGAGAACGCGGCGAGCGCGGATCCGAGGCCGAACACGGCGAGACCGCCGATCAGCACCTTCTTGCGGCCCAGCCGGTCGCCGAGCAGCCCGGCGGTGAACAGCAGGCCCGCGAAGACGAGGGTGTAGGCGTTGATCGCCCACTCCAGCTCGCTCTGGGTGGCGCCCAGGCCGGTGGGGGCCGGGGTGGAGATCGTCTTGATGGCGACGTTCAGGATCGAGTTGTCGAGCACCACGATCAGCAGGCTGAGCATCAGCACGCCGAGGATCGCCCAGCGGCGCCGGTGCACCGCTTCCGGTACGCGCGGGCCGGTGGGGGCGGCCGGGTCGGCAGGAGGAGTCATGTGTCCGAGCCTAGAACCATTTCGATACGAGACCGTCTCGTATTGGAATACTCTTACCCGGATCTTACGCGACTTCCGCTTCCGGCTCCGGGGCGATACACACGGGGGCGTCCCCCCGGGGCCGAACTCTCAGTCGGAACGCACAAGGGCTCCCCTAGCCCTCGATGGCACGAGGTGCCACCATGGACGTGGTCCGGGGACGCCGTCAGGGCGCCTCGAGATGACGTGTTAGGAGCCGTGCAATGACGCAGCTTCCGGCTGCCCAGACTGCTCAGACGAAGCCCTCCGACGGCGGCAAGGCGCTGTACGGGGGCAAGGGCACCCGCCGTATCACCGTGCGGGACATCGCCGCCGCCAAGGAGCGCGGCGAGAAGTGGCCGATGCTCACCGCGTACGACGCGATGACCGCGTCCGTCTTCGACGAGGCCGGCATCCCGGTGATGCTCGTCGGCGACTCGGCGGGCAACTGCCACCTCGGGTACGACACGACCGTGCCCGTCACCCTCGACGAGATGACGATGCTGTCGGCGGCGGTCGTACGGGGCACCTCCCGTGCCCTGATCGTCGGCGACCTGCCCTTCGGCTCCTACCAGGAGGGTCCGGTGCAGGCGCTGCGCTCGGCGACCCGGCTGGTGAAGGAGGCCGGGGTGCAGGCGGTGAAGCTGGAGGGGGGCGAGCGGTCGCACGAGCAGATCCGGCTGCTCGTCGAGTCCGGGATCCCGGTCATGGCGCACATCGGCCTGACCCCCCAGTCGGTCAACGCCATGGGCTACCGCGTGCAGGGCCGCGGCGAGGAGGCGGCCCAGCAGCTGCTGCGGGACGCGAAGGCCGTGCAGGACGCAGGCGCGTTCGCGGTCGTGCTGGAGCTGGTCCCCGCGGAGCTGGCCGCCGAGGTGACGCGGGTGCTGCACATCCCGACCGTCGGGATCGGGGCGGGCCCCGAGACCGACGCGCAGGTGCTGGTGTGGACGGACATGCTGGGCCTGACCGGCGGACGGGTGCCGAAGTTCGTGAAGCAGTACGCCAACCTGCGCGAGGTGATGGGCGACGCGGTGAAGGCGTTCGCCGACGAGGTCGTCGGCGGAGCGTTCCCGCAGGAGGAGAACTCCGTCCACTAGAGAGCCACAGCGGCACCACGAACAGCCCGTCGGCCTTCCCCCAGCCGACGGGCTGTTCCCTTTCCGCCGGGAGCACTCACCCCGCCGGCACCACCGACAAGGGCTGTCGGCGGCTTGTCGGTGATTTGTCGGTGGGCCCTGAGACCGTCTGTCCCATGACGCGAATCGACACACGAACCGGCGGCGCCGCTGTGACCGTGCGGGGGCTGGTGAAGCACTACGGGGAGACCAAAGCTCTGGACGGCGTCGACCTGGAGGTGCGCGAGGGCACCGTGATGGGGGTGCTCGGGCCGAACGGGGCCGGGAAGACCACCCTCGTGCGGATCCTGTCCACACTGCTGGCACCCGGCTCGGGCCAGGCCACGGTGGCCGGCTACGACGTCGTACGGCAGCCGCGGCAGCTGCGGCGGGTGATAGGCCTCACCGGGCAGTACGCCTCCGTCGACGAGAAGCTCCCCGGCTGGGAGAACCTGTACATGATCGGCAGGCTGCTCGACCTGCCCCGCAAGGAGGCACGCAGGCGTGCCGACGAGCTGCTGGAGCGGTTCTCGCTGACCGAGGCCGCCAAGCGGCCCGCCGGCACCTACTCCGGCGGTATGCGGCGGCGGCTCGACCTGGCCGCCTCGATGATCGGGCGGCCCTCCGTCCTCTTCCTCGACGAACCGACCACCGGACTCGACCCGCGCACCCGCAACGAGGTGTGGGACGAGGTCAAGGCCATGGTCGGCGACGGCGTGACCGTGCTGCTGACCACGCAGTACATGGAGGAGGCCGAGCAGCTCGCCTCCGAGCTGACGGTCGTGGACAAGGGCCAGGTCGTCGCGGGCGGGGGCATCGAGGAGCTCAAGGCCAAGGTCGGCGGGCGGACCCTGCGGATCAGGCCGGCCGACGCCCTGCACCTGCGGCCGCTCGCCGGGTACCTGGACGAGCTCGGCATCACCGGGCTCGCGACCACCACCGTGGACGCCGCCTCCGGCACCCTGCTGGTCCCGATCCTCAGCGACGAGCAGCTCACCGCCGTCGTGGGCGCCGTCACCTCCCGCGGCATCACACTCGCCGCCGTCACCACCGAACTGCCCAGCCTGGACGAGGTCTTCCTGTCCCTCACCGGCCACCGTGCCAGTGCCCCGCAGGACGCCACGCCCACCGAGGACCGCGAAGAGGTCGCCGTATGAGCGCCGCAACCCTGTCCACCCCCGCGACGAAGGACGACGCCCGCATCTCGCTGCGCGGGCACGTGCGCCACACCAGTGCCCTCGTCCGCCGCAATCTGCTGTGGATCCGCCAGGACCCGGAGTCGATGGCCGACGCGCTGCTGATGCCGGTCATCTTCACCCTGCTGTTCGTGTTCGTGTTCGGCGGCTCGATCGGGCAGGCCCTGGGCGGCGGGCAGGACCGGTACGTGCAGTACGTGATCCCCGGCATGATCGCGATGATGAGCATGACGCTGTCCCAGGGCGTCGGCACCGGCTTCAGCCAGGACTTCAACTCCGGTGTCATGGACCGCTTCCGGTCCCTGCCCATCGGGCGCGGCTCGGTGCTGTTCGCGAAGATCTCGGTGGAACTGCTGCGGATGCTGTTCGCGACCGCGGTCCTCATGATCGTCTCCGTGGCGGTCGGGTTCGAGATCACCAACTGGCCCGGGCTGTTCGCGGCCGTAGCGCTGTCCACGGCGTTCGCCTCGTCGATCATGTGGGTGTTCCTCACCCTGGGCGTGATCATGAAGAGCGCGCAGTCCGTGCAGGCGATGGGCTTCCTGGTGCTGTTCCCGCTCCAGTTCGGCTCGTCGATCTTCGCGCCGACCACGTCCATGCCGGGCTGGCTCCAGGCCTTCACCGACTACAACCCGCTGTCCACGCTGGCGGACGCCGCGCGCGGTCTGATGGTGGGCGGGCCGGTCGCGCACGACCTGTGGGTGACGCTCGGCTGGTCGGTGGCGATCACGGCCGTGATGGCGCCCGTCGCGATCCACAAGTTCCGCACCAAGAGCTGACCGGGCCGGACCGGTCCGATCCGCGTCAGAGCAGGGCGGTGGCCTCCTCGATGGACAGGCCGCCGCCCTCGGCGTACGCGGTCTCGTACGCCTGGTCGCCCAGCAGCGCCCTGGCGTGCCGCTCCGCCTGCTCGCGGGTCTCGCGCTCCTGCGACTGGGAGACGTGGCCGGGCGGCAGCAGGGCGTCGAAGGCGCCCAGGCAACGGGCCGCGTCCACGGCGCGCCGCCCGCCGTCGGAGGCGGCCAGCGCCCAGGCGCCGATGACCAGGTAGCCCGAGCGCATGTGGGGCGCGATGACCTCGGACAGCGGATCGGTGGCCCGCTCGATCCCTTTGCGGATCCGCTCCAGGCAGTCCTCGTACCGTCCCTCCACGGCGTCCAGCCATGCCTCGGTCGCCAGGATGAACGTGTCGAAGACGATGAAGTGGGCGATACGGAAGTCCTGGCGCAGCCGCCGCAGTTGCTCGCGCGCCTCGGTGACGCGGCCCGTCATGCCGAGCCGGCCGGCGAGGAACAGCCGGGCGGCGGGCATGGCCTCGCTGTGCGACTCCTCGTGCTGGTCGATCACCTCGCGCAGCAGCCGCTCGCCCCGTTCGCCCTCGCCGGCCTCCAGCAGGGCGCTGCCGAGCCGGGCGCTGAGGACGGCCGCCTGGGCGCGGGCGCCGAGGTGCTCGGCGTGGCCGATGGCCGCCTCGTAGTCGGCGGCGGCCAGGGCGTGGTCGCCCCGGCGTTCGTGGGCCTCGGCGCGGGCGGAGAGTGCCTCGGCGGTGCCCCAGGCGTCGCCCAGGCGCCGGTAGATCTCCAGCGACTCGTCGGCGTCACGGGCGGCGTCGCCCGCCCAGTCGGTGCGGTTGGCCAGGAAGTTGGCCCGCATCTGGAGGCCGGAGGCGAGCTCCCAGTCGAAGTCCGGGGCCTGCCGGCAGGTCCGGATGGAGGCGTCGATGATGACGCGCAGCCGGTCCATGTCGCCGGTCAGCATCACGGCGAGGAACCAGAGCAGGCCGGGGAGCCGGCAGTTCTGCGGCAGACCGGGCTCGTAGGTCCGGGCGATGGCGCGCAGCTTCTCCTGGGAGCGCGGGTTCTGCCAGGCGTCCAGCTCGGTGTCCATGCAGGCGAGATGGGCGAGGTGGATACCACGCCGGGCCTCCGCGAGGACCTCGCCGGTCATCGGGGGCGGGGCGTCGGTGCAGCGCTCCCACACCGCGGTGGCCGGGCGGACGGGCTCGGCGAAGGGGTCGGGGCCGAGCGCCATGACCTCGCGGCACCAGTTGCGCGCCTCGATCCGCAGGTCGCGCATCTGCCAGTACCAGACGAGGGACAGCGCCAGGCACAGCGCCTCCTGCTCGTCGCGCAGCGTTACGGCGTGGCGCAGCGCGGTCCGCAGGTTCTCGTACTCCCGCTCCAGCCGGTGGATCGCGGCGAGCTGGCCCGGGCCGCGCAGCAACGGGTCGGTGACTCGGGCGAGTTCACGGAAGTACGTCAGATGGGCGCGCTCGGCGTCGGCGCGCTGCCCGGACTCGTCCAGCCGTTCGCCGGCGTATTCGGCTACCGTCTCCAGGAGCCGGTAGCGCATCTCCCCGCCGGCCGAACCGTCCGGCGGGGCGGCCACGACCAGGGAGCGGTCGACGAGGGAGCCGAGCGCCTCCAGGGCGGCCGGTCCGCACACCGCCTCGGCGGCGGGCAGGTCACAGCCGCCGGCGAACACCGACAGCCGCCGCAGGACGTCGCGTTCGTCCTCGTCGAGCAGCTCCCAGGACCAGTCGACGACGGCTCTCAGGGTCTGCTGCCGGGGCAGGACGGTGCGGCTTCCGGAGGTGAGCAGACGGAAGCGGTCGTCGAGCCGGTCGGCGATCTGGCGGGGGGTGAGCATCCGCAGCCGGGCGGCGGCCAGTTCGATGGCCAGCGGCAGGCCGTCGAGGCGGCGGCAGATCTCGGCGCACGCCGCGGCGTCGTCCTCGATCCGGAAGCCGGGCCGGGCCGCCGCGCCCCGGTCGGCGAGCAGCCGCAGCGCGACCGGCTCGGGCAGCGGCTCCACCGGCCGCAGCAACTCCCCCGGTACGCCGAGGGGTTCGCGGCTGGTGGCGAGGACGGCGAGGTCGGGGCAGCGCGCCAGCAGCTCCTCGGCGAGCCGGGCGGCGGCGTCGGCGACATGCTCGCAGTTGTCGAGGATGAGCAGCATGCGGGGCCGGGAGCAGTGCTCGGCGAGCCGCTCGACGGGGTCGTCCAGCCGGTCGCCGACGGCGGCACGGATGCCCTCGGCGTTGGCGCCGTACAGCACGGTCTCGCGGGCCCCGACGGCGGTGAGCACGGCCTCCGGCACGGCGTCGGGGTCGTCGACAGGGGCGAGTTCGGCGAGCCACACGCCGCCGGGCATGGTCGCCCGCACGGCCTCGGCGGCCTCCTGCGACAGACGGGTCTTCCCCGCGCCGCCCGGCCCGAGCAGGGTGACCAGCCGGGCCGCCGCGAGATCCCCGCGGATGGTCTCGATGTCGGATTCCCGGCCGATGAAGGAGGTGAGTCGGGCGCGGAGGTTGCCGACGGACGCGCCCGGCCCTTGAGGGGCCGGCGCGGGGACGGGCAGGTCCCCGAGGCTCAGCAACTCCGCGTGCAGGGAGCGCAGTTCCGGCCCCGGGTCGGCGCCGAGGCGGTCGGCGAGGAGGCGCCGGACGTCCTCGTAGGCGTCCAGTGCCTCCGCCGCGCGGCCGGCGTCCCGCAGGGCGCGCAGACGCAGCGCCTGGAGGGGTTCGTCCAGGGGGTGGCCGTCGCACAGAGCGGTCAGTTCCGGCAGAGACTGCTCGGCCTGGCCCAGGGCGAGGGCGGCGGTGTGGCGGGCGCGCAGCGCGTCCAGGCGTCGGGTGTCCCGGCGGGCCGCCTCGGCGGTGCGGTCGGGCAGGTCGGCGAGGACGGGGCCGCGCCACAGGGCGAGGGCGTCGTCGAGGACCACGACGGCCTTGGCGGGGTCGCCGTCGGCCAGGGCACGCAGCCCCTCGCCGGCCAGCCGCTCGAACCGGTGCAGGTCGACGTCGTCGGGGGCGGCCGTGAGCCGGTAGCCGCCCTCGACGGAGGCGATCGCGGCGGCGCCGAGCGCCCGTCGCAACCGCCCGACCAGCGCCTGCAGCGCGCCGGGCGCGTCGGCGGGCGGCTGCCCGCCCCACACCTCGTCGACGAGCAGCCCCGCGGGTACGGTCCGTCCGGCCCGCAGCGCGAGCACGGTCAGCAGCGCACGCAACCGCGCCCCACCGACCGGAACGACCGTCCCGTCGGTGCGGAGCGCCTGCGTGGTGCCGAGGATGCGGTAGTGCACGGGCTCATTGTCTCCGGTGTACGGGGGCGGGTCACGACGGTTGGCGGCGCGGCGGGCGGGTCAGGAACGGGGATTGGGGCGTCGAGGGCGTCAGGGGGGCGGTGGCGCGGACAGGGCGGGGCCGTTCACGACCGGGCACCGAGCGCCGGAACCACGGCGGCCCGGCACGGCAAGATGGACCGATCACGGACCCATGCGAGGACGGCGCCAGAGCCACCGCCGCACCGGACAGGCGAGAGCCGTCCACGCACCCGCACACGGCACCGAAGCCACGGCGGCCCGGCACGGCAGGCCGCTCCTTCACGGACCGCAACCGGGCGCCGGAGTCGCGGCGGCCCGGCACGGCAGGGCCCTCGCGTCGACGGGAGTGTGTCGGGGTCATCGGCGGGGCCGTTCACGTACCCGCGTGGCGGCGCCGGGCTCGGCCGGTCGGGCGCCGCGGGGGCGTGGCCGTACTCAGTGTCTCCAGCAGGGCCGTCAGGTCCGCCGCCTCGATGCCCCGGGTCTCCGCGCCGGGCTCCGCACCCTGCTCCGGGATGCCCCGGGCCTCGCGGACGGCGTGGGAGAGCCGGGAGTCCGTGCCCGGCACGTCCAGGGTCACCACCACGCCGGACTCGCGTGAGCGCCGTCCCCGCCCGTCGGCGGCCCGCTCCCCCTCGGTCTCGGTGAACCACCGCGGGCAGCGCTCCACCGCCCGCAGCCCGCGTTTGCCCGCCACCGGCCCGTAGGAGCGCGATCCGGGCGCGGTCTCGGCCCAGGTCTGGGTCAGCACCTGCACGGCCCGCACCCGCCCGCGGGCCTCGGGCCACCTCGCGCCGTGCCGCTCGACGGACAGCAGCCCCACCGACCGGGCCCGGCTCCCCGGCTGCGGGCGCCGGTCCTCCTCGGCGTCGGGGTCCGCCCCCAGCGCCACGGGGAGGCCCGTCTCCTCCCGGACCATCCGCACCCCGGCCACGTCCTCCACCGGCCCGGCGACCTCGGTGAGCTGGTCGCGCCAGCCGCCGCCCAGCACGGTGTCCGCGTCCAGGAGCAGCAGCGGCCAGCTCACCTCGTCCCCGACCGAGAACGGCGTGCCGCAGCACTCCATCTGCCAGTCCTCGTAGAACACGTGCCACAGCCCCATGGGCCCACCCTCCCCGGAACCGACCGCCCCGCGCGAGACGTTTTTCACCCGGGCCCGGTACCGTCGGGCCGTCCCACCCCGTGTCGACGAGTGCAGGGAGCCCCATGACCACCGCCACCACCCGCCACAGCGAGCGACGGATCAGTCCCGTGTTCGTCGGGATCGTCGCCGTGACGGCGGTCACGGGATGGGCGACCTGGACCGGGTTCGCCGAGCAGCCGGGCGTCGCCGTGTTCCTGTTCGTGACGGCGGCGTGGATCGTCTCGCTGTGCCTGCACGAGTACGCGCACGCGCGCACCGCCCTGCACAGCGGCGACATCTCCATCGGCGCGAAGGGCTACCTGACCCTCAATCCTCTCGCCTACACGCACGCCCTGCTCAGCATCGTGCTCCCGGTGATCTTCGTGATCATGGGCGGCATCGGCCTGCCCGGCGGTGCCGTGTTCATCGAGCGGAACCGGATCCGGGGCCGCTGGAGGCACAGCCTGATCTCGGCGGCGGGCCCGCTGACGAACGTGCTGTTCGCCGTCGTCTGCACCGCCCCGTTCTGGCTGGGCGCGCTGGACGGTGTGCCGAACGACTTCCGGTTCGCGCTGGCGTTCCTCGCGCTGCTCCAGGTGACGGCCGCGCTGCTGAACTTCCTGCCGGTGCCGGGCCTGGACGGCTACGGCGTGATCGAGCCCTGGCTGTCGTACAACATCCGGCGCCAGGTGGAGCCGTTCGCGCCGTTCGGCCTGCTGTTCGTGTTCGCGCTGCTGTGGCTGCCGGCGGTGAACGGCGTCTTCTTCGACGTGATCGACACGATCCTGAAGTCCCTCTGCATCAGCGACTTCGAGACGTACTGCGGTCAGTACCTTTACAACTATGTATTCAGTGGCTTGCGGGACGTCGGACCCAACATCGGGTGCACTCCGTGACTTGACCTGCGAAAACGAAGAAGCCCCGCCCACCTCCACGGGGGTCGGGAAGTGAACGGGGCTCGTCCGCCCCAACGCCTGACCGTGATCAGGCGTCGCCGTCGGGCGGGGCCTCGTCCCCGTCTCTGCGACGGTCCGGGGACGAGGAGTTCAGGACGCAGGCGGGGCCGGGTATGCCGGCCTCAGGCCCCGCCGCGCCCTCCGCGGGCCGTCTGCTCGAAGCAGTCAGCGCGCGGGATCAGGGGTCGGCGACAGCACCGACGCAATACTGAGGTTCGTCATGGTGACAACGCGGAATCGGTTGTGATGCGGCAGCATCGCCACATGGTCTCGCGCCCACCTGAGTGGGTCCTCGCCATCCCGGAGGGACTTATTACCTCCAAGGCAGTCCGCGCACTCGACGAACGCACCCGTCGGGGCCTGCTCTAGCTCGTCTTTCGTCACGACCCAGGGAAACGGCCCGTTGTTCATCGCGCCGTCCTCTTCCACTCGTGCGGGTGGCGACTGATCTCGACCGCCAGGTCCGTTGCGTGCGACGGGTCGTAAGCCGCGCTCCGCGGATTTGAGGCTTCCCGCCACTGCCCGAACCGCGATTCGCACATGTCACAGCCCTTGACGGGCTCAGGCGCTTCCGCTTCAAGCGGGTCCGTCAGGTGGATCGGTTCTCTGAGACGCCATCCGCTTTCCGAACGTGATCGTTTAGTTCGGGCTGGGTGGGCATGAACTCCGGTTGGCGGCGGGAGAGATGGGCGTGGTTCGTCC
>NZ_JACHCX010000028.1:0-75832 GCF_014207295.1 Streptomyces sp. AK010 | reverse complement strand
ACGAGCAGCAGAGTGCCGAGCAGCAGGACTCACCGCATCAACAACTGTCCCTTTTCATCCGTACGCGGGTGGGGACGTTCACGTGTACGCCGACAGTTGCGGCAGCTGGCGCTCAGTGAGCAGCCCTCGCCGGAGGATGCCGCTGAGGTCGCGTCGATGTCGGATCCGCGCGCCGGCGGCTACTTCTTCCGCGCGGCGGTGAGCCGGCGCTGGCTTGGCCTGCTGCCGCTGGACCGGCTGCTGCCGGAGGCTTCTCGCTGGCCGGCCCTGCCCTATCTGCGGCGGCTGCTGGATGCCGAAGCACCACAGGTGTGCGCGTGGGTGCAGCAGCATCTCGCCGCGATCGAGGCGCGTGGTGGCGGCGCGACCGGTATGGCGGTGAGCCTGGTAGCCCAGGCGGGCATGACGGCGTGTGCGCTGCTGCAGCAGATCGCAAGGACGCACGAGGACCGCCATGTGCTGCTGCGCATCAGTTACTGGGCCCGGGACGTCCCGATGTCCGACCGTAGCGGGCAGTGGGTCCGCGTCGTCGAAGAGGTGCTGCGCACATCGTCCTTCGGCACCGACGAGTCCTGGGAGGCGGCGCAGCTGGCGCATGCCCTGGTGCAGACGGCCCACCCGGAGGGACAACTGCGCCCGGCTGGGGACCGGTTGGGGGTGATCACCCGGTCTGTGCTGGCGTCTGTGCTCGCCGCGCCTCTGGCGGAGGTCGATGCGTGGCAGATCAGCCTGGTCAACGACCTGCGGGAGATTTCCCTCGCTGATCCGCCGCGCGACGTGCTGTTCACACTGATGCGTGCCGTGCTCGACCTGGCCCGGCAGGACGCAGGGCTGGGCGTCCCGCTGTCCGAGCGGTGGCGGGTGCTGGACAACAAATTGCCGGCCGGCGCCGCGGCCGACCGGCTGCGCGCGGTCGTCCTTCTGGAGAGCTACGACGACGACCGGGCCGATGCGGCGTCGGCCGCCACCTGGTGGGAACAGGCCCTGCCGCTGGCGGGTCGGCTGGCGGCTGCTGGATCCCCGCGCGCGGATGTCGCGGACTTCCTCGCCCTGCTCGAGGACGCCTGCCCGGACGAGCACCGTGGCGGTTTGCACGAGGTGCTGGTCCAGAGTCTGGGGGAGGCACCGTCCTCTCAGGAGGTCTCCGCCTGGAGGGAGGCTTACGAGACGGCGTCCGAGCCGCTGCCGAATGCCTGGGACACCGTCTGGGCGCTGTCTTCGGTCCTGGCCCCGCAGGTACTTGAGCCGTGGCGGCCGCTGCTGGAGATGCTCACCGCTTTGACGGGGCGGGCCGCACCGGCGCGTCCCGTTCCGCGCTTTCAGGTCACGTCGTGGGTCGAGAGCCACGGCGGGCTGTCTGCGGACGTGTTCGCTGCCCGGGCGGCAGAGGATGGGCCCGCCGCCGCGGTCGGCCAGCTGGTCGCCGCGCCCGTCAAGCGCACCGACGTCGACGCCGAGGGTGCTCGCGCCGGTCTGATCAGTGACCTCGTGGCCCAGGATCCGCCACTGTGGGCCCGCGACCCGGACGGTGTGGCGGCGGCTGCGGCCAGCGCCCCGACCGTGCTGGCCGCCTACTTCAACTCCCTGCACCGGGCCGCCCGTGAAGGAAAACTCGCAGGCGGCGAGCTCGCTCCGATCGCCCTGGCCGCCTTCGCCGCCCGCCCGGCAGCCGGGCAAGACGGCCCGGGCACGGAGCAGTTGCAGCGGGTGATCTGCAACCTGCTGCACCGGGCGTGGGAGAGCGATCTGCTGCTGGACACCGCATCAGGGGAGGAAGCCAGCGCCGTCGCGTGGCTGGAGGGCCTGGTCACCGGCTGGACGCAGCCTCGCGCCGACACCCGGCAGCCGCTGCTGACGGCCATCGACCAGCCGGGCGGGGCAGGGCTGCTGTCGCTGATCGCCCGGGCGGTCAAGCAAGCTCACCGCACCGGCCAGACCCTGGCCGAGCCGGTCCGCACGCTACTGACCCGGCTGCTGGAGGACGAGCCCGACGACCAGGCCCTGGCGGTGATCGGCTTCTGCCTCGGCCAACTGACGCATGTCGACGCGGCATGGGCCGAGGAGCACGCCGACCGGCTCTACTCCCTTGACGCCCCGTGGCGACCGGCCGCGACCTGGCTGCGGCACGGGCGCCCGCACACCGGCGTCCTGGCACGCCTGGACCGCACGGCCCTGTTGCAAACGGCGGCCGGCCCGGACGGCATCCCCGCCATCGACAAGATCATCCTGGCGTTCCTCAACGGCTCCGAGGACCTGGGCCCGGCCACCGTACTGCTGACAGAACTCGCCGCGCAGGACGGCGGCCCCCAGGCCGTGTCCGAGGTGCTGTGCCGCATCGCCGGAGCCCTGATCCAATGCGAAGAAACAAGCCCGTGGCCCGAACGCGCCGCGGCGCTGTGGCGCAGTGCCCTCGATGCGCAGCTGGAGCCCGCTGCTCTCACCGGGGCGGGGCGGTTTGCCTATGCCGACCGTCTCGACGACCGCACCTGGCTGGAGTTGACCGCCCCTACCGTGGCCCTGCAGCCGGCGCTGGAGGCGCCCTACCAGGTCGCTGAACGCGCAGGCCGGCACCCCGACTCCGCTGATGCCCTGCGTATTGCCGCAGCGCTGCTCGGCACCCAGGTGGACCTGTTCCACCAGCGGGAGATTGAGGGACATGCGGCCCGGATCTTCGCCCAGAGCACGGCGGACGGCACAGCCGAACATGAACAGCTGCGGATCGCACTGATCAATGCCGGCGCGATCGAAGCGGCCTACAAGGATCCCCCGTCCGGTCCGTGACGGCCCTGGCACGGGCGGGTTGTGTATCCGGCCCTGTTCCTGTGGCCGCTCCCGGCTACGGTGCGAGGATGAAGTCACGGATCGTGCAGATCGTCCGGTGGAGCAGGCCGCAGCCGCAGCGCGCTGACCGTGTATGCAGTGCCCATGGCACGAGGTCCTGCTCGCGGGACCTCGTCGCCGATGTCTTCCTGCGCGACGCGGGCAGTCCTCGTATCCACTGGACTGTGTGCCAGCAGTGGCTCGATCATGAGCCCGACGTCGCTGCCCACGAAGCCAGCCGGGAGGGCCACGGCCCAGATCCTGACCGGATCAGCCTGCGGTAAAGCGGATGCAGCGCGGCGCGTTCTGTCTGCGCGGGTGGCGGCGGGCCCGTCACACTGTGCACATGGGTTCCGACGTCCCGTCTGCCGGCCGTGTTCCCCGCCGGCATGCCACTCCCACGGAGAGCACCTTCAAGGAGCTGTATGCCACCGCACTGACCTGTGGTTGCCCCGACTGCGGGGAGCCGCTGTACCGGGAGAACCCGGCCACCGGCCAGCGCGTCCTCAACAGCCAGGTCGCGCACATCCATGCCCGCAGCGAAGGCGGACCTCGGTGGGATCCCCAGATGAGCGAGGAAGACAACCGCAGCTTCAACAACCTCATCCCGCTGTGCGGACGGCATGCCTTCGAGATCGACGCCACGCCGGAGCACTATCCGGCGGATCGCCTGCGCACCTGGAAAAGGAAGCAGATCCAGACGCACTCCCAGGCTGTGGCTCGGACTCTGAGCGACACCGAAGCAGCCGAGGTCGCCGCCGCGTCCTTCGGCACGGACGACCTCCTGGAGCGGCTGACGGCTCTGCTGCCGTTCTCGGCACGCTCACGCTCACGCGCCGAGGCGCTGGCCCTGGCATCGAACAGCAGCCGTGCCCCCACCGTCGTCCGCCTGCGCGCTACCCCCGCCGACCGAGTAGAGGCAGCGCTGGAGTGGAGGACAGAGCAAGCCGATCCGGTGGTAGAGGTGCCTGCGGGCGCGCTGCGTGTCCTGGTAGCCCCCATGGGGGCCGGCAAGAGCGAGGAGGCGGAACGCTGGTGGAGCGAGGGACTGACCCAGGCCTGGACGGATCCGCAGGTCGAAATTCCTGTGTGGCTGGAGGCACGGGAGGTCGCAGCCACGCTGGCCGGGACCGTGCAGGAGGCACTGGGAGCCGATCCGGTGCGCGACTGCCGGATCGTCCTGGACAACCTCGACGCGGTGAGCCCGAAAAGGGCCGACCAACTCCTCACCGACGCGCGCCGACTCGTGGCAACCTGGCCCCAGGTACACATCCTGGCGACCACCCGCCCGGGCGCGGGCAACGTGGATGCGGCAGAACGCCTCGACGTGCCGGCATGGCCGGTACAGCGGGGCTGGGACCTGCTGCACACCGTGCTGAACGAGGACTACGTGCCCGGCTTGGACACGCACGAGATGCAGCAGCAGCTGACCAGTCCCCTGCAAGTCCACGCCCTCGCCAGCCGTCTGCGAGCCGGCGGCGACACGCAGGTCTCCACGCGTGAACTGCTGTCAGGACTGGCCCGCGCCATCCTCCAGCGCGAACACCCCGAAGCCTCACCGGAGGTATGGGCAAGCCTGCCCCGACTCGCCGCCAGCATCCTGGACCAGCAAAGCCCTGTGTCAGCGAGCGCTTTCGCCCGCCAGCACGTGATCTGGGAACTGGAATCGACCGGGCTCGTCGTCCACGACGACGGACTGCTGCGCTTTGCTCTCCCCTTGTTCGAGCAGCACTTCGCCGCGCAGGCCCTGCAAGACGAGGAGGCACAGCTCGAAACCGCTGCGGGAGCCGAACACTTCCCGCGCTGGCGATACGCGATCGCGTTCGCCGTGGAGACCGCGACAAGTGGCCGCGCGGAGGAGTTCCTGCGCCGCCTGGCCTACACCAACCCGGCAGCCGCATCCTGGGTCCTTGACGAGACCACATCTGATCACGACACCGGCCCGCTGCCGCCGGCTTCCACGAACGGACCGGCGGGCGGATCGGCCGGAGCCTGCGACGAAGACCCCGAGCCGGCTCTCGCGATAGGGGGCCGGCTGCGTGAGGCGACGCTCTCGTGGCTTGAAGGGCTGGGCGAGCTGGGGAAGTTGTTGGCGCCGCATGATCAGGGCGCGCTCGCGCCGTGGGGTGTACTCATGGATCAGGAGGACAGGTGGATGACCGTCGCGCAGGCCCGTGAGGGAGTCCTGGACGCCGATCTCGTCGTCCGGCCAGACATCCACCCCTGGCAGTCCTTCCCCATGGCGCAATTCCATGACCGCCAAAGCTTCCCCGTCTCCGACGCACCCCTGACTCGCTGGGTATGGTCCCGCAACCGGCTGCGTGAGCCGTTGGCACGCCGGGTGAAGAACCGCACCCTCCCGGTCGACGCCGCCTCTCCCCTGGCGGCCGAACGGGCATGGTTCCTCGCTCAGCAGATCATGGGGAAGGGGCGGCCCGGCAGACTCGGCCGGGAGATCTCCTTGGAGGACCTCCGGCCGGAGGTGGATGCGCTGATGGCGCATGTCGAGACAACGCGATGGTCGCGGTGGCAGTGGGGCAGATACACCGTGGACTCCGCCGACGTCCGCTGGCTCCACGCCCAGTTGCAGCACCTGCCTGAGGACAAGCTCACCGATCCGCGCCCGCCAGCCGACCGCCCAGGGGAAGGCCGCTACCTCTGGCAGACCTACTCCCCCGAACTGACCCGATCCATCACCCAGGACGTCGTACGCGACGCCCTCGCCGGCTACCGCGACCTGGTGCAGCACAACTTTCCCCGGTTCGGGGCCGCGCTCGGCCTGTACAGCATCTTCCCGGTCCGCGCCGACGGCCTAGTGATCATGCCGGAGCCAGGTAACACCAAGGCCTACAGCGCCAACGTTGCCTACACCCTGCGCACCAATGCCGGATCTCGTATGCAGGATGCGCCAGCAGTGGAGTTCGACCTCGCCGAGGAGCCGAACATCCCCAGCTCCCTGTGGAGCAGTCTGCAAGAGGACCACGCCTCGGTGTTCCATCGCCCAGCAGTGCATCACGAGGAGTTGTCGACGGGGCTGGAACGTCAGGCCACCAACCTCGCCTACAGCTGGCTAGCCCGGGACCTGAAGGCGGTTGGCTGGCTGGAACACGCAGTGACCTTCCCGGAGTGACCGCACAGGCGGCCTGCCCAGCCGACGAAGACATCGAAGCCCGTCGCGAACCGGCCTGGCCGTGCGACCTCCTCGGCATACTTCTGGGCCGCCGACCACCACACCATCCGCGCGCACAAGTGACAGGCCCGCGGGGACAGATGGCCTCTCCCGACCAGACGCCTCTGACCAGCGCAAACTCGCCACCCGCTATAGCAGTCTGCACAAGAATGACATGGCCGTTCGTCACTCATGTCAGCACCAGATGAGCACCATCCGTCAGCGCCAACCGCCAGGTCACCGGGCCCATACCACTGACGCTCAAATGACGATTCTCAACTGACACTCCCCTACAGACTTGCAGTGCGTGCAGGCTGGCTGGAGCTACCGGCGCCTTGAGCCGCTGGAGAAGATCCTGGCTGCGAATCTGAAATGGCTGGCCGGCTACCGCCACCCCCGCAACGCCGGGCGTCCCCGTCTCGCGGCCGCCGTTCGTGAGGCGTTCGCACAGCCGCGGCCGCTGATCGAGGGTGCCGAAGCGGTGGGCGACCCGATCGAAGTCCTGCCCGCCGTCTTCCACGCCCTGTGGCACGGACACCTCACCACGTCCCTGGACATACCGCTGAACGAGCGGGTCCTCGTCAGCACCGGCGCCGGTGGTGCGAACGGCCGCGGCGGCCCGGGCAGCTGGGACGGGCGGTGAGCGGGCGGCGTGGCGGGCGGCCGGTGCTGGAGGTCGGAGCGCACGTCCGTTTCCGTGAGAGCACCTGGCAGGTCATCGCTGTGGCGGGGCAGCAGGTCCACCTCGCCGGTGAGACAGGTGAAGACGAGACGGTCGTGGCCGGGCATCTGTTCGCCGACCCGTCCTTCGCCATCGTGGGCGCCGAGATGCCCCAGGCCGTGACGCAGTGGGGGCTGTTCGAAACTGCGCCCGAGGACGCGCGGCGCAAGGCGCTGGCCTGGCAGCGGCACATCCGCGAGGTGGAGTCCGGCCTGCCCGGCGGGACGGACAGCGGCGGGGTGCCCCGGGCCGGGTACGACCCCGACCGGTTCACGCTCGCGCAGCGCGAGGAGGCCAAGGCGGCAGAGCTGACCGCGATCGGCTTCGGACCGGTCTCCCGGACCACGGTGCAGCGCATGCGCCTGGCTTACCGCAAACAGGGCTTGTGGGGGCTGGTCGACCACCGCACCACCCGCCGGCCCGTGCCTACCGGGCGCACCGACGAACGCGTCATCACCGCCATCGAGGAGGCGCTGCGGCGCCAGCGAGGCCGCTCCAAGGGCACCGTCAAGGGCCTGATGCCCCTGGTCACCCAGATCCTCTCCGACCGGCATGGGCGCGGCACGGTGACCATGCCCTCCCAGGCCACCTTCTACCGGCTCGTCCACCAGCTCGCCGGTCCCGCCGAACACCCCCACCGCCCCGCCCGGACGCTCCCCTCCCCGGCCGGCAGGCGGGCGTTCACGCCGACCGTGGCGCTGCGGCCGGGCGAGCAGGTGCAGGTCGACACCACGCGGCTGGACGTTCTGGCCGTCTTCGACGACGGCACCACCGGCCGTCCCGAACTCACCATCGCCGTCGACGTGGCCACCCGCGCCATCCTCGCCGCCGTCCTGCGCCCCGCCGGCACCAAGGCCGTCGACGCCGCCCTGCTCCTCGCCGAGATGGCCGTCCCCCACCCCGCCCGCCCCACCTGGCCCGACGCACTGCGCCTCGCCCACACTCAACTCCCCCAGCTAAAGCGGCTGATGGGTCTGGACGAACGCCTTCAGGGCGCAGCCGCCCGGCCGGTCGTGGTGCCCGAGACGATCGTCGTCGACCGGGGCAAGATCTACCTGTCCACGGCTTTCAGCGCCGCCTGCGAGAGTCTCGGCATCAGCGTCCAGCCCACCCCGCCCCACGCCCCCGCCGCCAAAGGCATCGTCGAGCGCACCTTCGGCACCATCAACGCCCTGCTGTGCCAGCACCTGCCCGGCTACACCGGCTCCGACGTCACCCGCCGCGGACCCGACGCCGAAACCGAGGCCTGCTTCAGCGTCGCCCAGCTGCAGGACCTGCTCGACGAATGGCTGATCCACTACCACCACCGCCCCCACGAAGGCCTGCGCCACCCCACCCTGCCCAAGAAGGCCCTCACCCCGAACCAGATGTGGGCCGCCCTCATCGCCGTCGCCGGCCACGTGCCCCTCCCCCTCAGTGGCAGCGACTACCTCGAACTGCTACCGGTGCGCTGGCAAGCCATCACCGAACGCGGCATCCGCATCGACCACCGCACCTACGACGCGGACGTCCTCGCCCCCTACCGCGGCCAGCCCTCCCCCGTCACCGCGCGCGGCGGCAAATGGGAGATCCACACCAACCCCCACGACGCCCGCCAGGTCTGGATCCGCCTGCCCGACGGACACCTGACAGAGATCCCGTGGATCCACCGCGACCACATCCACGCGCCGTTCAACAACGCCACCTGGCAGCACATCAAAACCATCACCACCCGCCACGGCGACCGCGACACCCACGAAACCGACCTCGCCGACGCCCTCGACCAGCTCATGCGCCGCGCCCACACCAGCACCGCCACCACAGGCGAGCAACGCCTGATCACCCGCACCGCACCGCTGAAAACACCCCCGCCCACGGCCGGCACCCGCACGCCCCACACCCCGGGCCCTCAGGCCGACGGATGGGACGACGACAGTCTCGACGACCTCGACGACCTGCCTGACGACCCAGAGCAGGCTGACGGCGAGGAGGAAACCGTCGACAACGGCGACGCGCCCGTCCCGTACACCGGACTCGGCCTCTACGACCCCGCCCAGGAAGCCCTCAACTGGTGACCAGCCCCGCACGCAACCACCACGCCACCACCGACACCAGGGCACCGCTGCCCGGCACGCACGCGGCAGAGCCGGAGTGGCCGATCACCACCTGGCAGGGCTGGCAGCACTTCGCCACCACTCCACCCCTCACCCCGCCCCAGCCCGGCGATACGCCCCGCGGCACGGAAGAACGCCTCGCCTACCACTCCGCGTTCGTCACCGTCCGCACCCCCGCCATCGACACCCTCGCCACCCAGGTCCGCACCCTCATGCTCCTCGGCCGCCACCAGCAGACCACCGCCCGGCCCTCACTGATCGTCACCGGCCCCGCCGCAGCCGGGAAAACCACCGCGCTCCTCGAAGTCGGGCGCACCTGCCACCTCGCCCACACCCGCAAACACCCCGCCCCGCCCGGACGCGCCCACGAGCAGGTGCCGGTCGCGTACCTGCTGGTGCCGCCCGGCGCCACCGCCAAGACCCTCACCATCGAATTCGCCCGCTACCTCGGCATCCCCGTCACCAACCGCATGACCCAGGCCCAGATCACCAGCGCCGTCTGCCACACCTACACCCAAGCCGGCGTCCGCCTGGTCCTCATCGACGAGATCCACCGCCTCAACCCGCGCACCACCACCGGCGCCGAAGCCGCCGACCTGCTGAAAGACCTCACCGAACGCATCAAAGCGACCTTCGTCTACAGCGGCATCGACGTCGCCGCCACACCCCTGTTCAGCGGCATACGCGGCGCCCAACTCGCCGGCCGCGCCAGCCTCATCACCTGCGGCCCTCTCCCCGCCCGCCACGGCATCCGCCGGCCCTTCACCGACCTCATCACCGACATGGAAACCGCCCTCGACCTCACCCAGCACACCCCCGGCACACTCCCCCGCCACGCCACCTACCTCCACCAGCGCACCGCCGGCCGCATCGGAAGCCTCGCCCGCCTCATCCGCCAAGCAGCCATCACCGCCATCTGCGACGGCACCGAACGCATCACCAAAAAATCTCTCGAAGCCATCCGGCTCGACCACCTCGCCGAAGAAGCAAGCCGCCCCCGAACCCGCCAACCCGCCAGAACGGCATGATGCGGACATGAAGACGACCACCGAGACACCGGGCGGCAACGAGTTCGCTGCCCTCTGCCGGCATGCCTGGGACACCCTGATCCCCGCCCGCGCCGGCTACCTCGCCGACGTCTCACCTCACTACGACGAGGTCTTCCACGATGTCGCGCAGCGAACCGAGAACACCGGCAGCCTCGGCAAGACGGACATCGCAGCCCTCGTCGTCTGGAAACGGCTCTCCGCACAAACCCGCTGGGTGACCGCCCTCATGTCCCTGCCCGACACCCACGTACGAGCCGTCACCGAACGGGCCGTCACCGCCGTCCGCGACACCACCCTCACCCGCAGCGAAGCCGCCCGCACCGGACGCGGCATCATCTGGGAACTGCCCGGCTTCCGCACCGGCGACGCCCTCGCCTCAGCCATCCTGACCGCGGCAGCACCAAAGCGGATGGCCGTCTACGACGAACGCGTCCAACACGCCCTCGACACCCTCGGCCTCCCCCTCACCCCCACACCGGGACGCTACGGCCGCTACCTCCAGCTCCTCGACGACCTCCTCCACCACGGCGCAGCACACGCCGACGGCTGGACCGCACGCGACATCGACACCGCCCTGTACTGGATGGGCGCCAACCCCCACACGCCAGCAACCCCCGACCCGGACCACACGGCAAGCCGCTGACCAGCACAAACCTGCACCGTTCCTTTAGGTACCGGAGACCATCAGCAACACCACACCACCGTTATCAACGAACCCCTAACAACTGCAGACCAGAAGCCTGGCCAGCACCGCCGAAGCACCCCAGGAAACGCCTGCCCCCTTCTCAGAAAACCTCCAACACCCCAGCTCACACCCCACCCACCACACCAACTACGAACCCCGGAATCACAGCAGCACCTGAAGGCCGGCGGCAGGCTGCCGATGGAGCCGGGTGAGCTCGTACGGCAAGGCGAAGACCTCGGACGATGGGTCAAGGCGCAGCGGCTCGGCTTCGACAAGCTGAGCACCGTGCAGCAGTGGATGTGTGAGCAGGTCCTCGGGATCGAGCCGCCACAAACGACGAGAAACCCAAACCGCGGACCAGCCAGGCCGACAAATGGGCGCTCCATCTCGCCGCCGCCCGGCAGTTCTATGAGCGGGAGAGACACCTCCCGATGCCCCGCAAGCACGTCGAGAGGATCCTCGTCAGCGGCAACGGCGAGGACAGGGAGGAGCGGGAGATCAAGCTGGGGGCCTGGATCGGGAACCAGCGCAGCAGGGCCGGCCCTCTCCCCCGAGCGCGTGGAACAGCTTTCTGCCATCGGCATGCGATGGGCATGACCCGCTCTATCACCGGCGCTCTCCTGGGGCTCTCGTAGCCGACGCCATGGGTGCTGTCACGGGAATGACGGAACCTGCGGTCGGGGGCGGACAGTGTGGGAGGATTGAAGTCACGGACTGGGATGCCGGCCTGTCGACTGGCCGCACGGGGAGGCGGACGTGGGGCATATCGAGCAGGGGCTGGAGCAGGCGTTGCGTACCCGGCCCGTTCCCTTGAGCACCGAGGCCCGCCTGCGGTTTTTGCTGGCAACGCATCGGTATTCCACCCGGATTTGCCCTCGCCGGCCGCACGATCACCCTCCGTCTCGACGGACACCTCATGCACGCCATCGCCGACAACGCCCTGACGGGAACGTGGCCCTGCCCCGTTCCGGCCGACCGTCTGGGACAGATCCACGGGGCCGGACGGCGACGTCTCCGCTGCCGCCTCTGCCCCTGCCTGCTGGTGCCATCCGGGCCCAGCGCAAGGTGCATGCAAGCGGACGCTTCATGATCAACGGCCAGTTCATCAAGCTCGGCCCGCGGCATGCCGGAAAGATCGTCACCGTGGTCATCGAAGACACCCACTACCGGATCCTGCACGGAGAGGACGAACTCGCTGTCCGCCCCCGCAAGAACCTCGGACCGATCAGCAGGCTCTACGTCAAAGGCATGGGCACCCAGAAGGACCGTCAAGGATCTCCTGACGACAAACCGTCAAGGAAGTCCTGAGTGCGTTGTGGCAAAGGGAGTCCCTGTTCGATGAACAGGGACTTCTTCGTGTGCGGGGCATGATCGCGGAGGTGTAGGGGCAGGCAGCGGACGGCTTGTCGTGGATCGAGGAGGGTGCGATGCCGTCAGTGCTGGGGTTGATGGAACAGCGTGAGGCGCGGGCGAGGCAGGATCTGGAGTCCTGGACGGAGGTCCTGGAGCAGGCTCAGGCCGAGGTGGATGCCGCGCGGGAACGAGTCGAGCGGGCCCGGGTGGGGCGTGAGGAGCTCATGTCGGTACTGGCCGAGGAGAACGCGGCGAGTCTGCCGGTGTCCGGGCCGTCCGGCGGTGGGATGGCTGCCGCCGCGGGATCGAGCGGCCCCGGCGCGGGGCATGGCGAGCGGCCTCCGGTGTGGCGGTCGGGCATGGGCGAGGAGGTGCTCGGCGGCCTGTATCGGGAGGTGTTCGCCGCTGCGGTGAGCGCTGCGGGGCCGGTGAACGGGGTGGAGCTGACGCGGGGGGTGGGCCGGGAAGCGGAGATCAAGAACGAGGTGGAGAAGATCCGGCACCGTGCCTACGTGCTGGAGAAGCGGGGCTGGCTGGTGCGGGCGAAGGACGGACGGTTCATGCCCGCTCCCGGAACAGTCGGCCGGGACGGTTCTCCGGCCAGCGCGGAGCGTCCCCGGCCAGGCGCCGGAACAGCCTGATCACGGCGGCCCACCACACCATCTGGACGTGGTGGTCGAGGCGACGCTCGTGGTCGCGGTTGAGGCGGCGTGAGCGGGAAAGCCAGCTCAGCGTGCGCTCCACCACCCACCTGCGGGCCAGTACGACAAATCCGCGGCGCCCGTCGGACCGGCGCACGACCTCGATCCGGACTCCGTGCCGGGCGAACGCCTCGGCCAGTGCGGGTCCCTGGTAGGCGCTGTCGACCCACACCAGCTTCAGCAGCCGGCCCGGCTGGTCCATGAACGTCTCCAGTAGCGCGGGGGCGGCCTTGGAGTCGTGCACATCGGCCGTGGTCACGGTCACCTCTAGGAGCAGGCCCTCGGTGTCGGTCAGGATGTGGCGCTTGCGCCCGTCGCGTGACTTGCCGCCGTCGTATCCGCGGCTGTCCTCGGCCACGGTCTCGGAGGCGTCCACCGACTGGCTGTCGATGACTCCCGCGCTGGGCTCGGTGTTGCGGCCTGAGCGTTCTCTCGCCGTGCGGCGCAGGCGTTCGTGCAGTTCACGCACGTAGTCGCAGGCTCGCCAGCGGCGGAAGAAGTCGTAGACAGCCCGCCAGTACGGGAAGTCGACCGGCATGGCCATCCACTTCACGCCGTTGTCGACCAGGTAGCGCACAGCGTCGAGCATTTCGCGGTGGCAGTACGCCTCCGGACGCCCGCCTCGCTTCAGGAGCCAGGCCGGCACCGGCATCGCGGAGCGGACCTCGGCCCACTCCGCATCCGTCATGTCACTCGGATAGCAGCCTGCCCGCTGTCCCGGAGCGATCGAACCGAACCGGTGCACGTAGCAGTCACACCCAGGGGTGACCGCAGTGGACGCAGCCACAGTGGTACTGCTCAACTGATCAGGCAACGGGCTTCCTTGGTCGTGCTGGTGTCGTAACCGCGTCACTACCAAGGGGCCCGTTCTCTCATGCCCGCAACCGCATCCGAAACTCAGTCCAGACGATCACCAGATCACCCGCTGCACTCGAACGAGATCCGGTTTGCCACAACGCACTGAGACCTCACATGCTCGGGGTGCTCGTTGAACGTGGTCATGATGCGCTGGTAGACGGTGGCGGTGGCGGTCTCCGCGGAGTGGTCAGGACGGTGACCTCACGGACCTCGCCCGATGTGCTCGGTCGGGACCCGAGGGGCGTGGTCTGCCGGAGGCCGTTCGAGAACGATCGCCGTGAGCACGAGTCCGTGCCGGACCAGCCAACGGCCCGGAAAGGCGGTGAGACGGCTGCCGTCCACCACGGGGCCCGGAGGAAGCAGCCGGGCAGTGAAACGGCCGTCCGGGAGGAAGGACACGGTGGCCTCGTCGAAGCCGAGCCACGAACGCGTCAGGGGGAACCACGCCTTGTACACCGCCTCCTTCGCGCTGAACAACAGCCGCTCCGCGTGGATGTGTGGATATACGGCGGTCAGACGCGCGAGAGCAGCCCGCTCCTCGAGCAGGGACACCGCTTGCGCCAACCGCTCGGGCACCGGCCTGTGCGGCTCCGCGTCGATGCCGATGCTCAGCAGGGCCGAGGCCGGGCCGAGCGCCGCGCCGCGGTAGCCCGCGCAGTGCGTCATGCTGCCGACCAAGCCCTCCGGCCAGCAGGGCGCCCTACTTGCCCCGGGCGTCACCGGAGCGGGCGGCCGCCCGAGGTCTGCCATGGCGAGCCGGGCGCAGTGCCGCACCGTGCGAAAGGATCTGCGGCGCTCCACGCCCGCGGCCGCGACTGCCGCCTCCTCCTCCGGGAACGGCGCGACCGGATCCGCGTCGTCGAACCGTTCCGCCCAGGCCACAGTGGGGGGCAGGATGTCACCCAACAACCCCATGCCCTCCGTCACTCGGCACTCGGCGGCTTCCGGGGTCGTCGGAGCGTGCCGTGCATGCCCCGCACCGGCCCGCCCCGGTCCCAGGGCATGCACCGGTCGACACGTCAGGCCAGCTCGAAGATCACGGAGTCCGCCGGCACCTGGACCGGCCGGACCCCGACACACTTCCAGCCGCTCTCCTCGAACACGTCCTCCCACTCGCCGAGCGTCGGAAGGTAGACGCCCATCAGGTCGTGCGCGGTCTCGAAGGCCAGCGTGAAGACCGGCTTGTCACGGTCCGCCATGCCCTCGGTCCGTGCCGTGTCGCCCAGCAGGAAGCGCCGGACGCCGGGGAACACCTCGCGCAACCGGCGCAGGGAGGCGACGCAGTTCTCCCGGGGCCAGAAGTCGTGGCCCATCATGAAGCAGGTCAGGACCTCGACCGACTCCAGGCGGGCGTCGGGCCGCAGCTCCATCACGTCGCCCTCGATGAACTCCAGACGGTCGCCGAGACCGGCCGTGCCGGCTTCCGCGACGGCGTCCCGCAGGGCGTCCGCGGCGATGTCGATGCCTGTACCGCGCACCTTCGGATACCGGCGGGCGATCTGCGCGAGCCGGCCGCCACTGCCGCAGCCCAGGTCGGCGACGGAGGTGAAGTCGAAGTCCAGCTCCTCCATCGCCTGCCAGAAGACCGGATCGAAGGACTGCGCGTTGATGTCCCGGCAGGCGTAGCCGATGGCTGCGCCGTTACGCCGGTAGAACGTGCCCACCCGGTTGGCGTTGCGGCTGACGCCCGCCATGTCGGAGAAGAGTTCGCCGCAGCCGACCGTCAGCCAGTGGAAGAAGGCCTTGCCGCGGTACACCTCCGTGAACTCCGGTCCGGTGCCCACCTTCTCGCCGTGCCGCTCCACGACCCCGACCGAGGCGAGGGCGGTCATCGTGGCGTCCACGCTGGGCAGGTGGAGATCATGCCGGGTGCAGAACTCCGGCAGGCTGAGGGAGCCGTGCTCCTCCAACTCGTCCAGGGCACCCGTCTCCCAGGCCGCCGCTATGGCGAATCCGGCCACGGTCGAGTTGAAGATCTGCGCGGCACCACGGGCGCCGGAGGACATGGAATCCATCTGCTTCTCCACTTCGCAATGCCTGGGTTGACGTTCTGCGGCGCGCCGCGTGCCGCCGCCGTGCGAGGTCACAGGACCCGTACATCCGGAACGTAGAGAATCCACTTTCCGCCCGCTTCGCGGAACTCCTGCTCTTTTTCCATAATTTCGTCCGCATGGTTCCAGGCGAACAGCAGCGCGTAGTCGGGGTAGGGGTCGGAGAACGCCTCGTGCGGACGCACCGGAATGTGGGTGCCGGGAGTGAGCCGTCCCTGCTTGCTGGGCGTGATGTCGCTGACGAACTCGACCAGCTCCGGGCCGATGCCGCAGAAGTTGGTGATCATCGAGCTCTTGGCGGTGGCCCCGTAGGCGACGACCCGCTTGCCGTCGTCCTTCAGATCGCGCAGCAGCGTGGTCAGCTCCTGGCCCACCTTCACCACGTTCTGGCCGAAGCGCTGGAGGGTGGCCATGTCGGAGAGCTTCTTCTTCTGCTCCTCGGCGAGGAGTTCGGCCACCGCGGGGCTCGGCCGGCGCGCACCCTGGTGCGCCAGGGTGTAGCGGACCTCTCCGCCGTGCACGGGCAACCGCTCCACGTCGACAAGTTCGAGTCCGTGCCGGGCGGCCATGTACTGGACCGACTGCACGGTGAAGAAGAAGAAGTGCTCGTCGTAGATCTGGTCGAACGACGTGCGCTCCGTGATGTCCAGGAGGTACGGGTCCTCGAAGACGAAGATCCCGCCGGGCGCGAGCAGCCTGGTCACACCGGAGAGCACCGATCCGATGTACGGGATGTGGCAGAGGGTGTTGGCGGCGTAGATGACGTCCGCGTGGCCCTCGGCCTCCAAGATCTCCGTGGCGGTCGACTCCTCGAAGAACGACTTGCGGACCCGGATCCCCTTGGCCGCGGCGAGGTCGGCCACCCCGCCGGAGGGTTCGACCCCCAGGTGGCGTATCCCGGCGTCCGCGAGGGTCCGCAGCATGATGCCGTCGTTGCAGCCGATCTCGACCACGAACGGGTTGTCGCCGGTCAACTCCCTGTCCAGCAGCCGCTTGGCGAGGTTCTCGAAGTGGGTGCGCATGTAGAGGGACCCGGAGGAGTGGTACGGGTAGTCCTCGTGGAACATGTGCTCCCGCGGGACCTCTTCGGTCAGCTGCACCATGGAGCACTCCCCGCACACACCGGTGGCCAGCCGGAAGTAGAACTCCTTCTCCACGGCGGTGCCCGGGGCGAGGAAACAGTCGGAGAGCGGCTGCCGTCCGAAATCGAAGAACTCGGTGACCGTGCCGTTGCACACACGGCAGCGGGAAGTGCGCGACATGAAAACTCCTGACGTGCCGAACGGTTGAGGAATGCGGACGATGCCGCGGAAATCTAGCCCCGGAAACGTGGTCGAACAATCCGCTCGTCCATGGTTGTGAGCCGGACCGGACCGTACCGCACCTCCGCATGGTCGGTCCGGATTCCCCGGGGCAGCAACAGGATTGTCCCGCCAGCGAGACGGCGAAACCACGAAGTCCTGCTAACGTCTCGCTGCGCCACACTCTCATCGACGAACAGGCGGGGCAATGAAGGGAATAGTCCTCGCGGGTGGTAGCGGAACGCGATTGCAACCGCTGACGTGGGGAACGTCGAAACAACTGCTGCCCGTTTATGACAAACCACTGGTGTACTACCCGATCTCGGTCCTCATGCTGGCCGGCATTCGCGACATCCTGGTGATCTCGACGCCGACGAGCCTGCCGGCCCTGAGAAACCTGCTGGGCGACGGCTCCCGGCTGGGCCTCGACTTCAGCTACCGGGTGCAGCCGGAGCCCCGCGGTATCGCGGACGCCTTCCTGGTCGGCGCCGACTTCATCGACGATGAACCGACGGCTCTGATCCTGGGCGACAACGTCTTCCACGGTGCCGGATTCCCGCGCCTGCTGCGTGAATCCATCGCCGCACTGGACGGCTGCACACTCTTCGGCTACCCGGTCTCGGACCCGGAGCGCTACGGAATCGGCGAGACGGACGAACAGGGAAACCTCGTGTCCATCGAGGAGAAGCCGCTGCGGCCCCGCGGAAACAACGCGATCACCGGGCTGTACTTCTATGACTCCGATGTCGTGGAAATCGCCCGTACGTTGACGCCTTCGGAACGCGGCGAGCTGGAGATCACCGACGTCAACAAGGTGTATCTGAAGCAGGGGCGTGCCCATCTCACGCGACTGGGACGGGGATATACCTGGATCGACGCGGGTACGCACGATTCTCTGCTCGCGGCCAGCCAGTACGTGCAGGTGATCGAACAGCGGCAGGGTGTGAGGGTGGCCTGCCTGGAGGAAATCGCGGTCCGCATGGGCTACATCTCCAGGGACAGCTGCGCGGAGCTCGGTGAGCGCATGCAGGGCTCCGGCTACGGCCGCTATCTCCTGGAAATCGCCCAGTCGCTTTAGTTTCCGGTCCCGCCAGCGGGACAGAGCGACCCGCCACGGCCGTACCGCGGGCGCTGCCGTGGCGGTCCGCGCAAGGAGTTCCCATGACCTATTCGGAAATGACCCCCGAGAAGCTGTTGTCCCTCGGCTTCACCTCGCCCGACGTCGCGGACGGCGCCTGGGTGGTGCGCTGGGACCGGGCCGACGGTCAGCCGGAAGAGCTGATACGCGGCCACCTCCCGCCGACGATCGACTTCCACACCTCGGGCAGTACCGGCCCGAGCCAGTGCTGGCGACGGCTGCGGGAGAACGTCTGGCTGGAGGCGGGCCTGCTGGCGGACCTGGTCGCCGACGAGGAACCGGAGGCCGTCGTCTCGTTCGTGCCGCCCGTCCACCTCTATGGCGCGCTCGCCAGCGTGGTGGTGCCGGCCCGGATGGGGCTGCCGGTCTGGTACCGGTCCTCGTTCGCGGGCCGGATGCCCGATACGGGCTGCGGACGGGTCGTCGTGGCGGCGACTCCCTGGATCTTCAGCCTGCTGCTCCAGCACATGGACTGGGTCGAAAAGCTCGACCACCTCACGGTGTTGTACGGCGGTGCGCTGCTGCCGGACGACGCCCACCGGTTCCTCGCCGCGGCGGGCCCCGAGCGCGCACTCCTCGTCGAGGTACTGGGCTCCACCGAGGCGGGCGGTACGGCCACCCGCCGGTGGCGCGGCGGTGAACCGCCGCACTGGACCCTGTTCCCCGACGTCTCCTTCGCCGACTCCGTGCCGATTGACCCGGCGGGCGAAGAGGAGGTGCCGCTGGCCGTGCGCAGCCCGCGGCTGGCGTTCCGGCCCGGGGGATCGCCGCCCGCGGTCTTCGAGGGTGACGACCAGGTGACGCGGACCGGTGAGCGCACCTTCCGGTTCGCCGGGCGCCGCGGCCGGCTGGTCAAGGTCAACGGACGCCGCGTCAACCTGGACGAGATGGAGAACGCGCTGCGCGCTCTGATCGACTGCCGGGATCTTGCGATCCGGCCGGTGACCGACTCCATGATCGGCGAGCACTTCGAGCTGCTGCTCGTCCTGCATCCCGGCGTGACGCTGGCCGACACCGATCTGACGGCTGGTTACCAGCGCCTCGGCATCCGGCCCAAGCGGGTCCGCGTACTGAACAAGATCGAGCGCTCTGCCCTGGGCAAGGTCCGCCACGCCCAGAACACGAGCATGACCGACGTGAAGGATTGACATGACTGTTGCCCTTGAGACCGCGAACAGCGACACGAGCAGCGGCCGGCGGCTCGCCGAGATCGTCTCGAGTGCCGCCTGGGACGCCCGGCTCGAACCGTGCACGCCCGCGGAGGTCGCCCGCCTGGAGCAGAGCGCGGCCACGATCGCGGAGCACCTCGCCGGTGGCCAGCCCATCTACGGGCTCACCCAGGGTTTCGGGCCGCTGGTGCTCTTTCCCGCCACCTCCGAGATGGAGCAGGGCAGTTCGCTCATCTCGCATCTGGGGACGAGCCAGGGCCGGCTGCTGTCGCCCGAGACCAGCCGGCTGGTGCTGCGTCTTCGTCTGAACAGCATGCGCAGCGGCTTCTCCGCGGTCTCCCCCGAGTTCTGGCAGGTCCTCGCCGACCTGTGGAACCGCGGCTTCACCCCGGCGATCCCGCGTGACGGCACGGTCAGCGCGAGCGGTGACCTCCAGCCGCTGGCCTGCGCGGCCCTCGCCTTCACCGGGCTCGGCGAGGCCTGGGTGCGCGGCGACGACGGCCAGTGGCGGACGCGCCCGGCGACGGAGGCGCTGGCCGATCTGGGCGTGAAGCCCCTCGAGTGGCCTGTCCGGGAGGCCCTGGCGTTCGTCAACGGCACCGGCGTGGGCCTGGCCGTCTCGGTCCTCAACCAGCATTCGGCCACGCGACTGGTGAGGGCGCTGTCGGTGCTCACCGGCCGGCTCGCGACCCTGCTGGGAGCCAACCCCGAGCACTTCCACGCCGGGGTGGGCCAGGCCCGGGGACAGATCGGGCAGCAGGTCGTGGCGGGCTGGATACGTGACGCGCTGCCCGAGGGACTGGAGCGGTCCGAGCAGCGTCCGCTGCAGGAGCCGTACAGCCTGCGCTGCGCGCCTCAGGTGCTCGGTGCCGCACTCGACCAGATCTCCTTCGCCGGCGAGGTGCTGCTCCGTGAAGCCGAAGGCTGCACCGACAACCCGATCACGTTCGAGGGGGAGCTGCTGCACGGCGGCAACTTCCACGCGATGCCGGTCGGGCTGGCCTCGGAGCAGATCGGCCTGGCCCTGCACACCGCGGTCTATCTGGCCGAGCGTCAGCTCGGTCTGCTGCTCAACCCGGCGACCAACGGCGACCTGCCGATCATGCTGACCCCGCGCGCCGGCCGGGGCTGCGGTCTGGCGGGTGTCCAGATCAGCGCGACCTCGTTCGTCTCGCGGATCCGGCAGCTGGTCTACCCGGCCTCCCTCACGACGCTGCCGACCAACGGCTGGAACCAGGACCACGTCCCGATGGCGCTCAACGGTGCCAACGGGGTAAGTGACGCGCTGGAGCTCGGCTGGCTCACCGTCGGTTCGCTGGCCCTGGGCGTCACCCAGCTCGCGGCGATGGTTCAGCCCGATGCGCGGCTCAGCGGCGTGTGGGCCCGGCTCGCGGAGCTGTCCCCGCCGCTGGACGCCGACCGGCCCATGGCGCAGGAGGTCCGGGAAGCCGCGCAGCTTCTCTCGGAGCACGCCGCAGAACTGCTCGAGGCTCCCGGCGCCGGCCGGGAAGGATGAGGGGCCGCAGATGAGCCAGGCGGCGTCCGGTCCGCACTCCCCCGTGGTCCCTGACCCGGACGACGTGGACGACTTCTACGACCGCAACAACCGGGTGCTGACCGAGCTGTTCGGCGGCAGCATCCACTACGGCTACTGGCACGGGCCGAACGACATCAGCGGCCTGGAGGTCGCCGGCGCCCGGATGACGGACGAGGTCCTGGACCGCCTGGACGTGCAGCCGGGAATGAAGGTGCTCGATCTCGGCTGCGGCACGGGCGGGCCCGGGGTGCGCCTGGCCAAGTGGTCCGACGCGGACATCACCGGAATCTCCGTCAGCGCCCAGGACGTCGCCCTCGCCTCACAGCGCGCCCGGGACGAGGGCGTCGCGGACCGCATCAGGTTCCAGCAGGCCAACGCGACCCGGATGCCGTTCGAGGACGGCACCTTCGACCGTGTGCTGGCGCTCGAGTCGGTGGTGCACATCACCGACCGTGTCCGGGCGCTCAAGGAGATCGCACGGGTCCTGAAACCGGGCGGCCGTGTGGTCCTGACCGACTACATCGTCCTCGGCCCCGAGATCGAGGACGAGGACAAGAGGGCGGCCACCGCACAGATCCTCTCCGCGATGCGGACGGCCCCGATGGTGCGGGCCGACGCCTACCCGGGCTTCCTGGCGGCGGCCGGTCTGACGGCGGTGGAGATCACCGACATCACCGAGCACACCAAATACACGCTGGGGCGCCTGCACCTGGCGATGGCGGCACACAGCCGGGAGCACGGTGCCCTGCCCCCGGAACTGAAGCTCGTGCACGACATGTGCGAGGGCATCGACTGGGTGGAGTACGCCCAGCAGCCGCAGACCGACGGTGTCGTCCTCGTGGTGGGGCAGATCCCGCCGGCCCGCGACTGACCAGGAGGTCCCGCACGCGCCCCTGCCGGCCGAGGTCACCCAGGCCTCCACACCGGCAGGGGCTTTTCCGCGCGTGCCGCACCACCTGGGTGTTTAGAAGTCGTCGAGGAGTCTTCTATACCCGCTCTGCCATGATCCGAATGAGAGACCAGGCACGAACGGAATGAGAACCCCACAGTGATCAACCCCCGTCCTTCAGCCGGTACGAGGCCACCTCTGATTCCGCAGCAGAGGACCGTCAGGAAACAACCACCACCGAACGGCACGGCGGTACGGCGTATGGCGCACGATGGTGGGGCCATGGAAGCAAGAGCGGTGACGAAAAGGACCGCTCTGCAGATTTCTCAGGGAATATCCATAGGCGAGTGGTGCGATCTGGGACGCCATATCTTCGTCATCGCGGACTCGTCGGCCTGGTGGCTCGGGGACTGGCTCATCTACGGCCAGGCCAAGTACCCGAACCGCTACAAGCATGCGATCGCCGAGACCTCGCTCGACTACCAGACACTGCGCAACTACGCGTGGGTGGCCCGCCGCTTCAGTCCGGACCGGCGGCGCGAGAAGCTGAGCTTCCAGCACCATGCCGAGGTCGCCGGCCTGCCCGAGGAGGACCAGGACCGCTGGCTCGGCCAAGCCGAGGAGCAGCGCTGGTCGCGGAACGAACTCCGGCGGCAGATCCGCCGCAGCCGGGAGGTGGAGCGCGGCGCCGCCGCGGACGTCGTGCACTTCCAGGTCAGTCTCATCGCCGACCAGAAGCAGCGGTGGGAGGCCGCCGCCGAACGGACCGAAAAGAATCTGGCCGACTGGATCATCTCCACCCTGGACAACGCGGCCATCACCGTGCTCGCGACCGAGGAAGAAGAGCACTGAAAATTCCCGGAACGCTACGCACACCGCCTCTCCGGTAAACCACCGGAAAACGGGGCTCCGCGTCGTCCCGAAGATTCCGTCGATTGCTGTGGACAGCCGATGTGATGCAGCATGTCGCCATGACCGAGGAACTGACCGGAATGACCTTGGCATCGAATCTTGAAATGACGCTTGGGATGCGGTCCCCGCGCAACAGAGTCGAACGCAAAAGCATCCTGTGGTGGACGACGGCGAATCTGGCCAAGGCTGTCGGCGTGCTCGGTGCCCTGGCTCTGCTCCACGCCGTGTCCGAACCGTCCCGGCCATGGCTCGAGCCGGTGCTCGGGGTGCTCGGCGTCGTCTACGCGCTGCGCGTGACGGTCGCCCCGACCTGCCGGTATCTCATCCACCGCTGGGAGGTGAGCGACGAGGCGGTGTACTCCCTCAGGGGCTGGGTGGTCCGCGAGTGGCGGGTCACCCCCGTCTCCCGTATCCAGACCATCGACACCATACGAGGGCCCCTTCAGCAGCTCTTCGGTCTGGCCACGCTGCGGGTCACCACGGCGTCCCGGCAGGGCCAGGTCATCATCTCCGGCCTGGACGCCGACGTGGCCACGCGCCTCGCGGCGGAGCTCACCGCCGTCACCCAGGCCACACCCGGAGACGCGACATGAGCGCCGGCACCGCGGTCCGCCCGGAAACGGACTCGGCCGGCTGGCTGCGCCTCGACGTCCGGGTGGTCTGGATGGACACCATCGCCTTCCTGCTCTCCATGCTGCCCAGCTACCTGACGGTGTTCCTGCTGGACCTCCAGCCCGGCTCCGCCGCGGTCTGGGGCTCGGCCGTGAGCAGCGCGCTCGGCGCCGTCCGTCCCCTGGGAGACCTGTTGCGCTGGCTCAAGACCAGGTACCGGGTCACGGACGAGCGGGTCGAGCAGCGCGTCGGCGTTCTGGTCCGCAAGTACCGCTACGTCCCCCGGGACCGGATCCGCAGTGTGGACGCCACGGCCCGCTTCTGGCACCGGCTGGCCGGGCTGCGGGTGGTGCACATCGGCTCGGGTGACGCGCAGGCCCCCTTCCGCCTGAACGCGGTCTCCAAGGCCACGGCCGAGCGACTGCGCCAGGAACTGCTCCGCGGGCGGACGCCGCCCACCGCGCCGCCGGCGGAGCAGACGGCGGCGGCGGCCGCCGCCGAGCACGACGAGGCGGCCGGGGAGACGGAGTTGGCCACGCTGCGATGGTCGTGGATGGCCTACAACCTGGTCAGTATCTGGGCGTTCTTCGTCGCCGGATTCCTGATCGCCGGCGTCTACTGGTCCCTGTTCCTGGTGGGCATCGACCTGCGCAGGACGGTGGGCTCGCTCGTCGACCGCGTCGGCATCGGGCCGGGCTGGACCATCACGCTCGGTACCGTCGCCGTGTTCCTGATCGGCCTCATCGGTCTCGCAGTGGGCTTCGTCACCGAGAACTACGGCTTCCGGCTGGTCCGTACGCCCACCGAGCAGGGCACCGCGCTGGTCACCCGGCACGGGTTGTTCCAGACCCGCGAGGTCCACCGCGACGACGCCCGCCTGCGGGGAATCCACCTCAGTGAGCCGCTGTTCTGGCGCTGGATCGGCCTGGCGGAGACGGAGGTCATCTCCACGGGGCTCGGCAGCTGGTCGCTGAGCAGTGAGCCCGCCAGCCGTATCCTGCCGCGCGGGCCGGTCACGGAGGCCCGGCGCGTCGCACGCCTGGTGCTCGACGACGACGTGCATCCGCTGGAGGTGCCGCTACGGCCGCACCCGCGGGCGGCGCTCTACCGGAGGCTGTGGTGGGCGCTGTGCGTTCCCCTTGCCGCGGCGGGACTCCTGGCCTGGCTCGGGGCCACCGGCGCGGTCGCGGCGTGGGCCTGGCTCGTCCCCGTGACCGGGCTGCCCGTCACCGTCGTCCTCGCGGTCGTCGCCCACCGGGCCCTGGGCCACACGGTGGTGGGTCGTTACGTCGTGCTGCGCTGTGGACTTCTCAGCAGGTCCACGGCGGCGCTCCAGACAAAAGCGGTCATCGGCTGGACAGTGCGCCAGTCATTCGTGCAACGTTGGCTCGGCTTGATGACCGTGCGGGTTTCCACGGCGGCCGGATATCGCACTTACCAGGCACCTGACATCGGCGCAGAAGACGCCGTGGCCTTCTTACGTCAGGCGAGTCCGGAGCTACTTTCTTCCTTTGTCGAAGAACGTGAGTCACCACATCCCCTTTCCTATACCGACGGATTGTCAGAATGATGCGGGAGACGTTTCTTTCCGAGGACTTCCGAGTGAGCGCACTCGGTCTTGGCTGTAGTTCCATGTCCCACGGTTACAACCCGGGCGACCGTGACGACGAGGAGTCGATCCGGGTCATCCGCCGGGCCGTCGACCTCGGCATCGACCTCTTCGACACTGCGGACGTCTACGGCCCCTACACCAACGAGCAACTGCTGGGCCGGGCGCTGCACGGCAGCAAGGGCCAGGTGGCCAGCAAGTGCGGCCTGGTGCCGGCTCCCGACGGCACCCTCAGCAGGAACGGGGCGCCCGGCCATCTGCGGCGCGCCTGCGAGGGGTCGCTGCGCCGGCTCGGCCGGGAGACGATCGACCTGTACCAGTTGCACCGTGTCGACCCGGCGGTACCGCTGGAGGAGTCCTGGGGGGCGCTGGGCGAGCTGGTGACCGAGGGCAAGGTGCGGGCGCTGGGCATCTCGCACGCCACTGTGGAGGAACTGACGCGGGCACACGCGGTGTTCCCCATCACGGCCGTCCAATACGAGCTCTCGGTCTGGGCCACCGGCAACCTGACCACCGTGCTGCCCTGGTGCCGCCGCAACGGCGTGGGTTTCCTCGCGTTCGCCCCGCTCGGCCGCGGTTATCTCTCGGGCACGGTCGACCGGTCGGGGCTAGACGCGAGCGACTCCCGCAGCCGGGACCCGCGCTTCGCTCCGGACGCCTTCCGCGCCAACCAGGTGATCGTGGAGGTGCTGCGTGCCATCGCGCGGCGGCACGAGGCCACGCCGTCGCAGGTGGCCATCGCCTGGGTCCTGGCGCAGGGCCGCGACGTGGTGCCGATACCGGGCACCAGACGGCTGTCCTGGCTCGAGGAGAACGTGGCCGCCTGTGACGTGCAGCTCACCGAAGAGGACTTCGCCCAGATCGCCGGACTGCCCACGACCACAGGCGAGATGGGCTGGGACCGCGACAGGTTCCCCACAGCATTGGAGCAGCGCTGATGTTCCCGCACACCCAGACCCGCAGGATCGTCCTCGACCCCGCCTCCACCGCCGACGCACGGGACAACGTGGTGAGCACGCTGCTGCGGACGGGGCTGGAGAGCGTGCGCCCCGTGGGCGACCCGGCAGCGGCCCTGATGGAGCGGTGCTGCGCGGCCTTCCTGGTCAGGCAACGGGCCAGCGGCGCCGTGCTCGGCTTCAGCATGCTGCACGGCCTCAGACCCGCCGGGCACGTCCGGTGCGGGCTGTATCTCGACCCGCAGCAGGCGCGGATGGGGGTCGGAGCGGAGGCCGTCCACCTCACGGTCAACTACGCCTTCGCCGCGTACGACGTCACGAAGGTGATCGCGCAGACGACCCGGGCGAGCTTCGCCGCCTTCGGGCTGAGCGAGGACGAACCCAGCCGGACGGCGGTGCTCGATGACTTCCTCTATTTCCGCGGGCGTTTCTGGGACCTGCACACCTTCGAGGTCCAGCGGTGGGAATGGGAGTACTACATCGGCCGGAATCTGGACCGGCTCCTTCCCCCGCCACTGAGCTGGCGCACCGCTCCGGCGTGACGACGGCATCAGGAATTCCCGGACCTCGACAACGGCAACCTCCGTGCGGATCACGGCCGGAATATCTAAGGAGAACGTGTGGCAGGCCAAGAAGCGAAGCCGACCGTGGTGGTGCTCGGTGCTTCGGGTCTCCTGGGCACAGCCGTCGCCCGTGAGCTGGCGACGCGGCCGGTCCGGCTGCGCCTGGTCGGGCGGCGGGCCCCCCGGGTGCCCCGCGCGGGCGTCGCGGACGTCGAGACGCACCGGGCGGACCTCACCACGGCCGGCGCCGTAGCCGAGGCGGTCGAGGGAGCCGACGCCGTGATCCATCTGGCCGCCTACATGACGGGGCCCAACGCCTGGCGGGTGGCGGGCACCGACTCCGCCGCCGAGCGGGTCAACGTCGGGACGATGCGCGCGCTGGTCGCGGCAGTGCGGGCCCAGCGCCGGCGGCACGCACCGGCGGTGCTGTTCTCCGGGGCGATGTCCCAGTGCGGCGCCTCGGCCGTCGGCCGCATCACCAGCGATCTCCCGGACCGGCCCCTGACCGGGTACGACCAGCAGAAGGCGGACGCCGAGCGCACCCTGCGCGAGGCCACTCGCGAGGGCCTGACGCGTGGTGCGACCCTACGGTTGGCCACCCTGTACGGGCAGGGCACCGACCCGACCGACCTGGACCGCGGCGTGGTCGCGGTCATGGCCCGCCGGGCGTTCGCGGGACAGCCGCTCACTATGTGGGACGACGGCACGGCCAAGCGCGACCTGCTCTGTGTCGACGACGCGGCCCGGGCGTTCGGCGCCGCGCTCGACGCCGTGGACGCGCTGGCCGGCCGGCACTGGCTGGTCGGCACCGGGCAGGGCACCAGCATCTGCGAACTGTTCTCCGAGGTCTCGCGGAGCGTCGCCGCGTGCACCGGCGGCGCCGCGGTCCCCGTGGTGTCCGTCCCGCCCGCCGCGCACGCCCTGCCGACCGACCGGCTGGACCTGGTGGTGGACCCGTCCGCGTTCCAGAGCGCCACCGGCTGGCGGGCCCGGGTGCCCCTCGCCGAGGGCGTCCGCCGGGCCTGCGCCGCCGTGGCCGGGGAGCCGGGGGTCGCCGACCGCGCGCGGGCCGACCGGCTGTGACCGGTGGAGAGGAGCAGTAGCCGATGCGCGTCCTGTTCGCCACGTACGCCGAACGCACCCACTTCCTCGCCATGGCGCCACTGGCCTGGGCCTTGCGCACCGCGGGGCACGAGGTGCGGTTCGCCGGCCAGCCGACGTTCACCGACGAGATCACGCAGGCCGGTCTGACCGCCGTCGGCGTCGGCCGCTCCCTGGATCCGGCGCGGATGATGGAGCTGGCCCCCGACGACGCGGGCAGAGCCGGGCTTCCGGAGCCGTACGACGTCGCCACCCGCCTGCCCGAGCAGATCGCGTGGGGTCCGCTGCGGGACGCCTACGCCCGGCAGGTACGGCACTGGCACCGCGTGGAGAACGTGCCGATGGTCGCCGACCTGGTGGCGTTCGCCCGCTCCTGGCAGCCGGACCTGGTGATCTGGGAGCCCACCACCTTCGCCGGAGCGATCGCGGCGAAGGCGTGCGGCGCCGCCCATGCCCGGCTCATGTTCGGCCTGGACGTCTACGGCGTCACCCGGGACCACTTCCTGCGGCTGCGTGCCCTCCAGCCCGCGACCGAGCGCGCGGACCCCCTGGGCGAGTGGCTGGCCTCCTACGGCCGCAGGTACGGCTTCGACTTCTCCGAGGACCTGGTCACCGGCCACTTCACCATCGACCAGCTGCCCGGCTCGGTGCGCATGGAGGCGGACCTGCGTTATGTACCGATGCGGTACGTGCCCTTCGGGGGCCCCGCCGTCGTACCGCGGTGGCTCTGGGCGGCCAGGCCCGAGCGGCCGCGGGTGGCGCTGAGTTTCGGCCTGGTGGCGACCGAGCGGTACGGCGGGTACGTCGTCGGGGTGCGGGAGATCCTCGAGTCGCTGGCCGACCTGGACGTCGAGGTCGTCGCCACCATCGCCGAGTCCGAGCAGAGCAAGCTCGGCACCGTGCCCGGCAACGCCAGCGTCGTCTCCTACGTCCCGCTGCACGCGCTCGTACCGACCTGCTCCGCCGTCATCCACCACGCCGGGTTCGGCACCTTGTCGACCGTCGCGCTGCACGGGGTGCCGCAGTTGCTGCTGCCCGTGGACTCCGACGCGCCGGAACTCGCCCGCCGCCTGGTGGCCCAGGGGGGCGCCCGGTGCGTCCCGGCCGGTGAGGCGACCGGCCCCGTGGTGCGGGAGCGGCTGGTGGAACTGCTGAGCGAACCGTCCTTCCGGGAGGGGGCGCGCCGGCTGCGCGCCCAGGTCCACGACATGCCCGCCCCCAACCAACTGGTTGCCCACCTAGAGCAGTTGACGGCCGCACACCGCGGCCGCCCCGCCCATCGTCCATCTGCCTGAAAGAGGAGGCCCGGTGCGCGTCCTGCTCGCCGTAAATCCCGAGAAGACCATTTTCCAGTACATGGTGCCGCTGGCCTGGGCGCTGCGCACCGCCGGTCACGACGTGCGGGTGGCCGGCCAGCCGGCGTTCGCCGACGTCGTCACGCAGGCCGGCCTGACGGCGGTGCCGCTCGGCAGCGACCGCAACCCGTGGCGGATCACGGCGCACAAGCCGCAGGCCCGCGCCGAGATGCGGGTGGGCATACCCGAGCCGTACGACGCCTTCGACGACCCGGCCAAGTCCACCTGGGACTACCTGAAGCCCGGCATCCACGCCGCGGCGAAGGGCTGGCACCGGGTCAGCAACTTCCCCATCATCGCGGACCTGGTGGAGTTCGCCCGGTCCTGGAAGCCGGACCTGGTGATCTGGGAACCGCTGACGTACGCCGGGCCGATCGCGGCGAAGGCGGTGGGCGCCGCCCACGCCAGGATCCTGTTCGGCATCGACGTCTTCGGCGGCGTCCGCCGGCGCTACCTCGAACTCAAAGCCCAACAACCCCCCAGCGAACAAGCCGACCCCCTCGCCGACTGGCTCGCCGGATACGGCCGCACCTACGGCTTCGACTTCACCGAAGACATGCTCACCGGCCACTTCACCATCGACCAGTTCCCCGCCAGCCTCCAGACCGAAGCACCCGGCCTGCACTACCTCCGCATGCGCTACGTCCCCTACGGCGGCCGCGCCATCGTCCCCGACTGGCTCCGCGACCCCCCCAAACGCCCCCGCGTCGCCCTCACCATGGGCCTGAGCGCCACCGAGATCTTCGACGGCTACACCATCTCCCTCCAGGACATCCTCACCGCCCTCGCCGACCTCGACATCGACATCGTCGCCACCGTCGCCGACAACGAACGCAAACACCTCACCCACATCCCCGACAACGCCCACCTCGTCCCCTACGTCCCCTGGCACGCACTCGTCCCCACCTGCTCCGCCGTCATCCACCACGCCGGAGCCGCCACCCTCGCCACCACCAGCCTCACCCCCGTCCCCCAACTCGCCCTCCACTACCACTTCGACCAACCCATCCTCGCCCGCAAACTCGCCGACACCGGCGCCGGACTCGCCATCCACACCAGCCAAGCCACCGGCCCCGCCGTCCGCCACGCCGTCCAACGCCTCCTCACCGAACCCCACTTCCACCAAGCAGCCTCCCGCCTCACCCACGAAATCACCACCCTCCCCAGCCCCAACGAACTCGTCCCCCAGATCGAGCGCCTCGTCGAGACCCATGCCCACGCCCGCTGACCTCACCGGAAAGAGACCGATGCGCGTCCTGTTGACGACCTACCCGGAGAAGAGCTTCCTTCAGGCGATGGTGCCGCTGGCCTGGGCGCTGCGCACCGCTGGCCATGACGTCCGCGTCGCCAGCCAGCCCGAGCTGATCGACACCATCACGCAGGCCGGCCTGACCGCGGTGTCCGTCGGCCGCAACCGTGGCATCTGGCGCGTGGCGGAGCTCGACCCGGAATCGCGCGAGGCGGAGCGAGAGGGCCTGCCGGACCCCTACAACGCGGCCGTGCTCGATCCGCAGGAGCTGAGCTGGGAGGCGATGCGCGACGGATACCAGCACCATGTCGAGCACTGGCACCGGTTCGACAACTTCCCCATGATCGCCGACCTGGTGGAGTTCGCCCGCTCCTGGCAGCCCGACCTGGTCCTGTGGGAGCCCACCACCTACGCCGGACCGATCGCCGCGCGGGCGTGCGGCGCCGCCCACGGCAGGCTGCTGTGGAGCATCGACGTGTTCGGGGTGACCCGCGAGCGGTACCTGCGGCTGAACGAACAGCGTCCGGCCGGTCACCGTGCCGACCCGCTGGGCACCTGGCTGGAATCCTACGCCCGCAAGTACGGCTTCGACTTCGGCGAGGACCTGGTCACCGGGCAGTTCACCATCGACCAGCTGCCGGACTCGCTGCGCATGGAGGCCGGGTCGCTGGAGTACCTGCCCGTGCAGTACGTGCCGTACGGCGGCGCGGCCGTCGTACCGAGGTGGCTGTGGACCGAGCCCGAGCGGCCACGGGTCGCCCTCACACTCGGCATCACCGCGACCAACCGCTTCAGCGGGTACGTCGTCGGGGTGCGGGAGATCCTTGAGTCGCTGGCCGACCTGGACGTCGAGGTCGTCGCCACCATCGCCGAGTCCGAGCAGAGCAAGCTCGGCACCGTGCCCGGCAACGCCCGCGTCGTCTCCTACGTCCCGCTGCACGCGCTCGTACCGACCTGCTCCGCCGTCATCCACCACGCCGGCCCAGGAACGCTGCTCACCACGGCTCTGGGCGCGGTGCCCCAGGTGTGTCTGCCCTGGGACTTCGACGAGCCGGAGCTGGCCGGGCGGCTCGCGGCGCAGGGCTCGGCCACGACGATCCTCGCCGACCAGGCCACCGGGCCAGTCGTACGCGAGCATGTGCGGCGGCTGCTGGACGACCCGGCCTTCGGGCAGCGGGCCCGCGCGATGCGTGACGAGATCCGAGCGCTGCCGAGCCCGAACGCGCTCGTCCCGCGTCTGGAACAGCTCACCGACAAGTACCGCGCAGCCGGCCGCTGACCGACCCCACAAGGAGACCGCGCCATGCGCGTGCTGTTCGTCACCAACCCGGAAAAGACGATCTCCCGCTATCTCGTGTCGCCGGCCTGGGCGCTCAGAACGGCCGGGCACGACGTCCGGTTCGCGGCTCAGCCCGGCTTCGCGGACGTCATCACCGGCGCCGGGCTGACCGCCGTGCCGGTCGGCTCCAACCGCAACCAGATGCGGATCGCGCGCATGGCGCCGGAGCAGCTGGAGGCCCAGCGGGCCGGCCTTCCGGAGCCGTACGACGTCCTGGACCACCCGGACAGGGCGTCCTGGGAGTACCTCCGATCAGGAATGGAGGTGTCGCTGCGGGACTGGCACAAGATGGAGAACTTCCCCATCATCGCGGACCTGGTGGAGTTCGCCCGGTCCTGGCAGCCGGACCTGGTGATCTGGGAACCAACCGCCTACGCGGGGGCGATCGCGGCGAAGGCGGTGGGCGCCGCCCACGCCAGGATCCTGTTCGGCATCGACGTCTTCGGCGGCGTCCGCCGGCGCTACCTCGAACTCAAAGCCCAACAACCCCCCAGCGAACAAGCCGACCCCCTCGCCGACTGGCTCGCCGGATACGGCCGCACCTACGGCTTCGACTTCACCGAAGACATGCTCACCGGCCACTTCACCATCGACCAGTTCCCCGCCAGCCTCCAGACCGAAGCACCCGGCCTGCACTACCTCCGCATGCGCTACGTCCCCTACGGCGGCCGCGCCATCGTCCCCGACTGGCTCCGCGACCCCCCCAAACGCCCCCGCGTCGCCCTCACCATGGGCCTGAGCGCCACCGAGATCTTCGACGGCTACACCATCTCCCTCCAGGACATCCTCACCGCCCTCGCCGACCTCGACATCGACATCGTCGCCACCGTCGCCGACAACGAACGCAAACACCTCACCCACATCCCCGACAACGCCCACCTCGTCCCCTACGTCCCCTGGCACGCACTCGTCCCCACCTGCTCCGCCGTCATCCACCACGCCGGAGCCGCCACCCTCGCCACCACCAGCCTCACCCCCGTCCCCCAACTCGCCCTCCACTACCACTTCGACCAACCCATCCTCGCCCGCAAACTCGCCGACACCGGCGCCGGACTCGCCATCCACACCAGCCAAGCCACCGGCCCCGCCGTCCGCCACGCCGTCCAACGCCTCCTCACCGAACCCCACTTCCACCAAGCAGCCACCCGCCTCACCCACGAAATCACCACCCTCCCCAGCCCCAACGACGCCGTGGCGATGCTGGAGTCGCTGGTCGAGCGCCGGCGCAACCGCACCGAGCGGGCGGCCTGATCGTCATGCGCGTGCTGTTCGCCTGCTATCCCGAGAAGACCCACTTCCTGGCCATGGCACCGCTGGCCTGGGCGCTGCGCGCTGCGGGTCACGACGTGTGCTTCGCCAGTCAGCCCAAGTTCGTCCCGGAGATCACCCGGGCCGGTCTGACGGCTGTCGCGGTCGGCGGGAACCGGGACCTGTGGCAGGTCATGACCCGCGACCCAGACTGGCTGGACAACGGCGTCGCCGGATGGCCAGAGCCCTACGCGGCGGCCGACGAGACCGACACGTCGGCGATCACGTGGGAGCGGCTGCACGACGGCTACGCCTTTCAGGTGACGCGCTGGCACAAGATGACCAACGTGCCGCTGATGGCGGACTTGGTGGAGTTCGCCCGGCAGTGGCGGCCCGACCTGGTGCTGTGGGAACCCTCCACGTACGCCGCCGCGGTGGCCGCCAAGGCGTGCGGCGCGGCGCACGGCCGGGTGCTCTTCGGCGTGGACGTCTTCGGCGTCACCCGGGAGAGATTCCTGCGGCTGCGCGACGAGCGTTCCGGGGAGCGCCGGTCGGACCCGCTGGCCGAGTGGCTCGGCGCCTACGCGGGCAAGTACGGCACGGAGTTCGGCGAGGACCTGGTCACGGGGCAGTTCTCCGTGGATTTAATGCCGCGCTTCCTCCAGACCGAGGCCGCGCTCAAGTACGTACCGGTGCGCTACACGCCCTACGGCGGCGCGGCCGTCGTACCGCAGTGGCTGCGGGACGAGCCCGAACGCCCTCGGGTGGCCCTCACCACCGGGCTGAGCTCCGCCGAGTACGACACCGAGCATGCGGTGCGCGCACGGGATGTGCTGGACGCGCTAACGGGCTTGGACGTGGAGGTGGTGGCGACGGTCTCCGCGGGCGCGCGGGAGGGGCTCGGACCGGTCCCCGACCGGGTGCGCCTGGTGGAGTTCGTTCCGATGCAGCCGCTGCTGGCCACCTGTTCCGCCATCGTCCACCACGGCGGCTTCGGCAGTCTGTGCACCGCGGCCCTGCAAGGGGTGCCGCAGTTGGTCCTGCCGTACGACTGCGACGAGCCGGTGCTCGCCGAGCGTCTGGCGGCCCGCGGCGGCGCACTCGCCCTCCACGCGACGCGGGCCACGGCGGACGGGATCCGGGAGCGGGTGCGGCGGCTGCTGACCGAGCCCTCGTTCGCCCGCTGCGCCGAGGACGTCCGCCGGGAGCTGGCCGCCGTTCCCGGTCCGCACCAGCTGGTAAAGCGGCTGGAGGATCTGGCCGCCCGTCACCGCCGGCGCCGCTGAGACGGTCCTGCCGAGCACCGTCCGGGAGGACGGTGCTCGCCGAGGGGCGCGGCCCCGATCCAGGCCGGGGCCAGGCCGGAGGAGGAGTGTTCGGTGACCGGGGCCAGGATCCGCGCGGAGGTGAACACCAGCCGGTTCCGTACTGCGGTACCTGGGGAGGCTCCTCCTGCTGGATGATCTGGCCGTAGAGCTCCTGCACATGCTGGCCGGGCTCGATGCCCATCTGCTCGGCGAGTCCGGCGCGCAGCCGGTGATAGGCGTTGAGCGCGTCGACCTGCCGGCCCAACCCGATGCAGCAGATCATCAGCAGCTGGCAGAGCCGCTCGCGCAGCGGGTTCTCACGGGCCAGCGGCATGAGTTCGCTCAGCACCTCGTGGTGCAGCCCCTGCCCGAGCAGCAGTTCGGCCCGCTCCTCGATGGCGGTGAGCCGCAGTTCTGTCAGGCGGTCGCGTTCGTCGTCGGCGTGAGGGCCCGGGACACCGCTGTAGGCCGTGCCCTCCCACAGGCCGAGCGCGGCGTCCAGGGTGGACACGGCCCGGTCGACGGCTCCCAGGGCGCGGTGCTGCCACGCGGCCTTCAGGAGGGACTCGAACCTCAGCTGGTCGACCTGGTCCGGTGCCAGCATCAGCGTGTAGCCATTGCGTCCGGAGGGCAGCAGCTCGGAGTCGCCGCGGCCGCTGCGGCCGGGGTCGAACGCCTTCCTGAGCCGCGTGACATAGGTGTAGACGCTGTTGATCGCAGCAGGCGGTGCCTCCCAGTCCCACACGGCCTGGACGAGTTCCCCGCGGCTCACCATCTGCTGTGCGCGTGCCGCCAGAACGGCGAACACGGCCTGCTGCTTCGGCGAGCCCAAGTCCACTTGTCGTTCGCCGATCCACAGTCCTGCCGGCCCGAGAAGCCGTGCTCGTAAAATGTCGGTCCCGCTGGCCAACAGCATTGGCAACCCCCATGTTCCGGGGGCCGGAAACCGGTGGGCACGGCCGCGGGCCGCTCAGGCGAAAAGCCGTCACAGGATGCGCTGGTCAGGCGCATCCGCACCACCAGTGCCAAGCCCCCCTTAACAACTGCCGTCTTGATGTAATCGCAACCGTAACTCACCAGTAACAGCAGTGCACAATTGTTTTTGGAGGGACCGATTCCGGAGGGGGAACGGGGAGTGCGGCCGACAGCGGGGGATTCCGTCGGCCGCACGCTAGGGGGCCCCTCATCCCAGGGGCGGGCACCTCATTGCTGCTGGATCGCCCGCAGGACGTGCATCCTGGCGGCCCGCCTGGCCGGCCAGAGCGCGGCGAGCAGGCCGACCGCGATGCCCCCGAGGAGGTACAGCGCGAGCGGCAGCAGCGGGAGGGCCAGGTGCTCGACGCCGCTGTCCGTCATGGCTCGCTGGAGCAGCCAGCCGGTGCCCACTCCGAGGCCCAGCCCGACCACCACACCGAACACCGCGATGATCACCGACTCCATCGAGACCATGGCGCGCACCTGGCCTCCGCTCATCCCGACCGCCCTGAGCAGGCCGATCTCCCGGGTGCGCTCCATCACCGAAAGCCCGAGGGTGTTGACGAGACCCACGGCCGCGACCAGCACGGACAGCACGAGCAGGACCGTGACGATGTTGAGCAGCCGGTCCACGTCGGACCGGGCGTTGGCCTTGGCTCCCTCACTGTCCTTCAGTGCGACGTTCGGGAAGGCGCGCAGCGCCGAGGCCAGCGCCTGCCGCATCCCGGGCGGCGCGCTGTCGTCGAGGGTGACGAACGCCTGGCGCACCAGGGTGCCCGACGAGTGCGCGCGGTAGCCGGCGGTACTCATCACCAACGGTTCCTCGACGATCTCGTTCGCCTCGTACAGGCCCTTGATCCGGAAGGTCGCCCGGTGCCCGTCGGGGTACTCGCCGGGGACCGCGCTGCCCACCTTCCACTTCTTCTGCTCGGCGAGCGACCGCTGGACCAGCACCTCGTCCTCGCGCAGTGACGCGCTGCCGCTCGACACGTCCAGCGTCGTGACGTCCGCCAGCGCGACGGGATCGGCCACGGCCACACCCTGCTCGTCGGACTTCAGCTTGACGACGCCCTGCCGCAGCGACACGGTCTTCTTCACGCCGCGCACGGCGGCGACCCGGTCCACGGCCTCGGCGGTGAAGCCCTTGGTGCCGCGCGACTCCATGAAGAAGTCGGCGCGGAACTGGCGCTCGATCCTCCGGTCGGCCGAGGTGTTCATCGAGGCCGCCAGGACGGTGGCCATGGTGATCAGGGCGAGCCCCACGGTCATCGCCGAGGCGGTAGCCGCGGAACGCCGCGGGGCGCGGCGGGCGTTCTCACGGCTGAGCCGGCCGACCATGCCGCCGAGGCGGGCCGCGGGCCAGCCGAGCACCTTCACCATCGGGCGGATCAGGACCGGGCTGAGCATGACGACGGCCACGAACACGAACACGGCGCTCAGTGCCACCAGTGTCGCCCCCTCCTCACCGCCGTCCTGCAGCCCGGCGGTGACCCCGAAGGCGCCGAGGAGCAGGAGCAGCACGGAGAGGACCGTGCGGACCTTCATGCCGCGCGCCGGCAGGCCGATGTCGTCGCGCAGCGCGGCGACCGGGGGCACCTTCGCGGCCCGGCGGGCCGGCAGATAGGCGGCCACCACGGTGACGAGGACACCGACCGCGAGGGACCAGGCGACCGTGTCCGCCTCGATCACCGGGGAGGCCAGGGGCAGTTTCGTGCCCAGGCGGGAGAACACGGCGCGCAGCAGGTAGGACAGGCCCGCGCCCGCGCCCAGACCGAGCAGCGCGCCGAGGAAGCCCACGCAGGCCGCCTCGCCCAGCACCGCGCGGGTCACCTGACCGCGGTGGGCGCCCACGGCCCGCAGCAGGGCGAGGGACCTGACGCGCTGCGTCATCAGCATGCTGAAGGTGTTGAGGATGATGAAGGAGCCGACCAGGACGGCGACGCCCGCGAAGGCCAGCAGGAACCAGTTGAGCATGCCGAACAGGGACTGGATCTGCGTCGTGTTCTCGTCGGCGACCTCCCGGGCCGTCCTGGCCTCGAAGCCGGCCGGCAGCTCGGCGCTGATCGCCTTCTCCAGGCGCTCGGAGGAGACGCCCTTCGCGGGTGCGGCCCACAGGGCGGTGTAGGACCCGTCCGCGCCGAGCAGGTCCCGGGCCGCGTCCGGGGCGAAGCCGACGAAGGACACGTCCTCGCTGGTGTCGTCGCCCAGGGTGAACAGCCCGGCCACCCGCATGCTCCGGGTGGTGCGCTCGGTGACCACGGTGATCCGGTCGCCGACCGTGATGGCGCCGTCCTTGGCGGTGTTGTCCTCGACCACGACCTCGTCGGCCGCCTCGGGGCGCTTACCCGAGCTGATGCGCATCTCGGAGTCGGGGCGCTCCACGTAGGACCGGCCCAGCTGGGCGAGGCCGTCACCACGGACGACCTTGCCGTCGTCCTGCAGGATGGCGGCGTAGCCCTCCACCGCTCCGACGAGGGACCGGGCCTCGTCGACGTTCTTTTCCAGGTCGGTCATGACCTTCTGCGGGATCAGGCGCGGGGCGGCGCCGTCGCTGGAGAACGAGTCCGCGGGCCGGACCATCACCTCGTCCCGGCTCGCGATGCCGGCGAACTGCCCGGACAGGGCGCGCGTCGTGGTGTCGGTGAAGATCATCGTCCCGGCCACGAACGCGACTCCGAGCGCGACCGAGATCAGGGTGAACAGCAGCCGCAGCCGGTGGGCCGCGAGATTGCGCAGGGTCAGCTTGGTCATCATCGCCCGGACGCCCCCGCGGACACCGGCTCGAAGCTCTTCATGAACTCCAGCACCTGGGCGGCGCTGGGCTGTGACATCCGGTCCACCAGGCTTCCGTCGGCGAGGAACACGACCTCGTCGGTGTATCCGGCCGCGATCGGGTCATGGGTCACCATGACGATCGACTGGCCCATCTGCCGGGCCGACTCCCGTAGGAAGGCGAGGACTTCGGCACCCGCACGCGAGTCCAGGTTGCCGGTCGGTTCGTCGGCGAAGATCACCTCGGGCTTGCCGACCAGGGCGCGGGCGCACGCCACCCGCTGCTGCTGACCGCCGGACAGCTCGGAGGGGCGGTGGTGCAGGCGCCCGGTCAGGCCCGTCGTCTCGATGACGGAGTCGAGCCAGTCCCGGTCCGGTTTCCGGCCGGCGATGCCCAGCGGCAGCGTGATGTTCTCCAGGGCGCTGAGCGTCGGCACGAGGTTGAACGACTGGAAGATGAAGCCGACTCGCTCCCGGCGCAGCCGTGTGAGCTTCTTGTCGCCGAGTCCGGTGATCTCCTGCTCCCCGATGAAGACCTGGCCGCTGTCGACGGCGTCGAGTCCGGCGAGGCAGTGCATCAGCGTCGACTTGCCCGAGCCCGAGGGGCCCATGACGCCCATGAACCGCCCTCGGGGGACGCTCAGCGACACCTCGCGCAGGGCCTTCACCTCCACCGCGCCGGAGGCGTACGTCTTGGAGATAGCCACGGCCCGGGCCGCGGCGGTTCCCGCACCGCCGTCGGCCGACCGGTTCTCCGCTCTCTGCGGCATCGCTGACTCCCCCGCTCTCTGCTCCACGGACGTTCTGAGGAAAGGTGACCCGGCAACGAGCCGGCCTCCGTCATCCTTCAGCGACCGGCACCACGCTGACCAGCGTTTCTGCGAGGGATAGACCAAAGTCGACATCATGCTGGCCGATGGTCGGGCCGGGTTGCCGACCTTCCGGTCAACCGTTGGCGGCGTGTGCGGCCAGCGCCGCGACGGTGTTCCGCAGGGCGAGGGGGAACGGGGTCCGGGGGTGCCATCCGGTGACCGCGTGGAAGGCGGAGTTGTCCACCACCACGTCGCGGAAGTCGGTGACCGGCGCGTGGTCCGGAGGCTCGACCGTGACGACGGGGACGGGCGGCCTGTCGGTGTGCGCGGCGACCGTCGCGGCGATGGCGCGGAACACCTCGCCCAGCGGAAGGCTCCGGCCCGCGCCCACCGGCCAGCGCCCACCGGCCAGTTCGTCCGCGTGCTCCAGCGCGGCCAGCACGGCACGGGCCACGTCGTGCACGTAGATCAGGTCGCGGAGTACCGTGCCGTCGTGCCACATGGTGAGCGGCTCCCCGGCGAGCGCGCGCCGGATCATGGCGGCCACCACGCCGCGGTCGTGGACGTCCCGGTGGCCGTCTCCGAACACGGTGGGGAGCCTGAGCACGACACCGCGCACCACGCCCTCCCGGCCGGCCTCCTCAAGTGCCCGCTCGGCCTGTTGTTTCTGCTGTTCGTAGACGGTGGCGGGTTCCTCCGGCACAGGCCCCTGCGGGACCGCCCCCGCCTGGATCACGACGGGCGGGGCCCCGGTGCCCCGGCGCCGTCCCAGGACACCGAGCAGGTCGTGCAGGACCCCCACGTTGACGCGTCGGCCCTCGGCGCTGTCGGCTGCCCGCCAGCCCCCGCTGCTCAGGACGAGGTTGACGACCGCGTGGGAGCCCGCGACGGCGTCGGCGAGGTGTGCGGGGTCGGTCAGGTCGGCGGTATGCACCTGAACGAGGTGGGCGTTCCGCTCGGGCAGCGGTGAGGGGCGGCGGGCCACCGCCCGGACGCGGGTGCTCCGGGCGGCGAGCGCCGCGGTGACCACCGAGCCGATGAAGCCGGAGGCTCCGAGCACGGTCACCACGGGTGCCTCGCCTGTGTCCCGGCTCCTGCCGGGCGCGGTCTCGTCGGTCGGAATCCTCGCCACGGGGCCTCCCTCGGCCACGGTCTGCTGGTTCGGGGCTCGCGCGCGGTCCCGCTGGCGGGACAGGCGGTGGTGTGCCGCACCGGGCGGCACTGGTCAGCGGCGGCTCGAAGGCCGCACGTCGTAACTGGCGCGCTCGTTCAGCACGGCGGGATCGAAGCCGGCCAGGCGCTTGTAGCGTCGCGCGATTTCGTCCCGCTCCGCGCGCGGCAGCACGGTCTCGAGGTCCGTGAAGGGCTCCGGGGACCGTTCGTGGACGAGTTTCATGACCACTTCGGGCCCCTGCTGCCGGTTGGCCAGCTGGACCGCCGTGGTCGGCGGGCGGCGCGCCTCCTCGTAGGCAGGCAGCGTACGTTCGGGGTCCGGCCGGCGGGCCAGCTCCCGGGCGAGGACCCGGCCGTCGAGGACGGCCTGGGAGGCGCCGTTGGAACCGATGGGGTACATCGGGTGCGCCGCGTCGCCGAGCAGCGTGACGCGGCCATGGCTCCAGCGCGGCAGCGGATCGCGGTCGACCATCGGGTACTCGTAGGCCTCCTCGGCGCCGCCGATGACCCCGGGGACGTCCAGCCAGTCGTAGCGCCAGTCGGCGAAGTGGCTTTGCACGGCGGCGAGATCGGCCCGTCCGTGCCAGTCGCCCCGTCCGGTGCGGACCTCCGCGAGGGGGCGCTCGGCGATCCAGTTGACCAGCACCCGGCCATCGGGGCCGGGGCCGGATATGGGGTAGGCGACGAACTTCTCCGTACCGTTCCCGGCCATGATCATCGAGCGGCCGGTGAGGAACGGCTCGGCGCGGGTGACGCCACGCCAGAGCACGAGTCCGTTCCAGCGTGGCTCCCCTTCGTCCGGGTACAGCACGCGGCGTACGGCGGAGTGGATGCCGTCCGCGCCGATCAGCACGTCGCAGCGGACCTCCTCGGCGCCGAACTCGGCGACCGCGCCCCGCTCGTCCTGCCGGAAGCCGGTCAGTGCGGCGCCCGTGCGCACGGCTTCGGGCCCGAGCCGCTCCCGCACGGCGGTCAGCAACAGCATCTGCAACCGGCCGCGGTGCACCGAGTACTGAGGCCAGTGGTAGCCGGCTGCCCTGCCGCGCGGCTCGGACCAGATGGCCTGGCCGTGACGGCTGTAGTAGGCGAGCTCCGCGGTGGCGACGGAGAGGGCCGCCAGCCGCTCCGCGAGGCCCAGCTCGGTCAGCTCCCGTACGGCGTGCGGCAGCAGGTTGATGCCGACGCCGAGGGGCCTGATCCGCGGGGCGGCCTCGGCGACCAGCACGTCGTGGCAGCCGGCCGCGTGCAGGCTCAGCGCTGCGGCGAGGCCGCCGATCCCGGCGCCCACGATGACCACTCTCACTTCCGGGCCCCCGTCCCGTGGTGCCGTGCGGCCCTCATCAGTGCCCCCACGCGCCCTCGGAGACCGGGATGCGGCCGCGCAGCGGGGCCCACCACTCCCGGTTCTCGGCGTACCAGCGGATCGTGTCCTTGATGCCTGTGCCGAAGTCGACGAGGGGGCTCCAGCCGAGCTCGGTGCGGATCTTGCGGGAGTCCAGCAGGTAGCGCCGGTCGTGTCCGGGCCGGTCCGGGACGATCATCTTGCGGTCCTGCGGCAGGCCGAGTTCCGCGAGGACCAGGTCGGCCATCTCGTCGACGCTCACCTCGACGCCGGTGCCGACGTGGTAGGTCTCGCCGATCCGTCCGCCCTTGAGTACGGCCTCGACGGCCCGGCAGTGGTCCAGGACGTGGATCCACTCGCGGCGGTTGTCCTTGGAGGCGTAGACCGGGATCGGCTCCTGGTCCAGGGAGCGCGTGATGAACAGGGGGAGAACCTTCTCCGGGAACTGGTAAGGCCCGTAGTTGTTGGCGCAGTTGGTGATGGTGACCGGCAGCCCGAACGTCTCGTGGTAGGCCCTGACGGCGTGGTCGGCGGCGGCCTTGCTGGCGTTGTAGGGGGTGCGCGGCCGGTACGGGCTCTCCTCGGTGAAGACCCGGTCGTCGTCGAGTGCCAGATCCCCGTAGACCTCGCAGGTGGAGATGTGGTGGAACCGGGCGACGCCGGCCCTGCGGCAGGAGTCGAGCAGCGCGTGGGTGCCCATGGTGTTGGTCTGGAAGAAGCGCCGGGGGTCGAGGACCGCGAGGCTGTTGTGCGACTCCGCGGCGAAGTTCACCACGGTCTCCACCTCGTGTTCGGCGAGCACTCTGTCCATGAGGGCGGAGTCGCCCATGTCGCCGTGCACGAAGGTCACCCAGTCGCGTACGTCGGCGAGATTCGCCTCGACTCCCGCATAGGTCAGCGCGTCCAGGGCCACAACGGAATCGTCCGGATAACGGCCGACCCAGTGGCGAACGAATTGGGAACCAATAAAACCGGCCGCACCGGTCACCAGAATTGAAGCCATGCTGGGCACATTACTACCGCCCTATGAATGTGTGCACGCCTTGAAAAAATGCAGCGGTTCACGCTAACCATGAGCCATGACTGCCACACCTTTGATACCTTCCTTCTCGGTCGTCTCCGGCGCCCAGGTGCACAGCGTCGTCGACGGCCGAGAAAGCCGCCTGCGGGAGATCGTGGAGTACGCCTATCGCCTGCACGGCGGCGGCGAGACCGTCAATCCGGACTCGTACTTCCTCAGATTTCCGGACCGTCCGTCGTCCCGCATAATCGCGCTTCCCGCGTCGGTCCGCGGCGATGTCGACGTACACGGCATGAAGTGGATATCCAGCTTCCCGGAGAATGTCGCGTCCGATATTCCCAGGGCATCAGCAGTGCTGATTCTCAATGACACGGCGACGGGTTATCCGTTCGCCTGCATGGAGAGCTCCATCATCAGCGCCGGCCGCACCGCGGCGTCGGCGGCGCTCGCGGCGGTACGGCTGAGCGCGTCGCGCGGGGTGCGGCCGCGGCGGGTCGGTTTCTGCGGGACGGGGCTGATCGCCCGCTATGTGTACCAGCATCTGCTGGCATCGGGACTGCGGTTCGAGGAGATCGGACTGCACGACCTGGCCGGCGAGCACGCCGCGGCGTTCCGGCAGCGGCTGCGCCGCACCGACGACACCCCGGTCGTCCTGCACGACCGTGCCGAGGACCTGGTCCGCTCCAGCGACCTCGTCGTCTTCGCGACGGTCGCCGGCGCCCCGCACCTGCACGACCCGGCGCTCTTCGCCCACCACCCGCTGGTGCTGCACGTCTCGCTGCGCGATCTGTCCCCCGAGATCATCCTGGAGTCCTGCAACGTCGTCGACGACGTCGACCACTGCCTGAAGGCGGACACGTCGCCGCATCTGGCCGAACAGCGCACCGGCAACCGCGACTTCGTGGCGGGCACCCTGTACGACGCGCTGACCGGGCGCCTCTCCGCGCCAGCCGACCGCACGGTCGTCTTCTCCCCGTTCGGCCTCGGTGTTCTCGACCTGGCAGTGGCCCGGTACGTGTACGACGAGCTCGCCGCCGCCGGCCGACTGCACACGGTTCCCGGCTTCTTCCACGAGACCCGCCGCTACGGCTGACGTGGCCGGAAGTCGCCGGAAGCGTCGACTTTCGGCTACTGTCCAGCCCCGCACGGCACTCCCTAGCATCGGTCACTCCTGAGCAACTCATGAGACGACTCATGACCAAGAGCGCCGTCGGCGGGGAATGAGAGCTGCACAGCCATGACCAAAGAGCAGCCCGGCAAGAAGAGCAACGGGCACACACCCGAAACGTCCGGCACTGTGACGGTGCTCGGCTACCCACGCTCGGACATGATGGTGATCCTGCTGGGCATGCCGCTGCTCGGCGTCGCTCTCGGCCTGCTGCTGCCGGTGGTGGCCCGCTGGGCGATCGAGCTGCCCAAGCTGCCCCTGCGGACGGTGTTCAAGTTCCTGGCCGCCGCGGACGAGCCGTGGAAGGTGGCCGCGTTCATGGGCGGAGGCCTCCTGCTCGGCATCGGGTTCGCCTTCGTGGCCCTGTCCGAGTCGCTGAAGATCACGCTCACCGACGCACGGATGGAGATCGAGCGCGAGGACCGTAAGACCATCGACCGCGCCGACGTGGCGGCCGTCTTCATGGACGGAAAGTCCCTCGTCGTGCTCGACCACGACTCCCGGCAGTTCGTCCGTGGCACCCACGAGGCCCCTGTGGAGAAGCTCGCCGCGGCCTTCCGGGCCCATGGCTACCCCTGGCTGGACCACGACCCCTACGGTGACCTGTTCCGGGCCTGGGCCCCGGACTCGCGCGAACTGTCCGCGGAGGTCAACTCCCTGCTCAAGGCCCGCCAGGAGGCGCGGAAGCGGAAGTCGAGCAGCGGCGTGCAGGAGCTGACCCACAGTTTGGAGAACCTGGGATACACCGTGCGGGACCAGGGAAACGAGCAGTTCTGGCGGCCCCTTGTCCGGTCGTGACCAGGCGTCGTCCGCCGCGCCCCGGGTCCGATCCGTGCCCCGGGTCCACCCCCTGGAGAAGACGGGCCTGCCGTGATCATGAAACTCCCCCGGCGCCCCGGGCGGGCCAGGCTGCTCGACGTGTTGTGCGCCTCGGCCTCCGCCATGGCGGCCCTGGCGTGGACCGTGGCGGCCTTCGAAAGCGGGGAGGTCACCGGCGACCTGCTGTTCTGGCTGATGTCGCTGGGCATCGCGGGCAGCGCGCTGCTGTGGTGGCGCCGCGCGCACCCGGTGCGGGTGGCGGTGGCGCTGGCGTGCTGTTACGCGGTGACCGACTTCGTGTTCGTCGCGGTGCTCTTCGCCGTCGGCACCGTCGCCGCGTACCGTCCCCGCAGGGTGGCCAACACGGTGGCCGCGTCGTGCGCGGTGGCGTACCTGCCGTTCTCCGCGAGCCATCTCCAGGGAACGGCCTCGCTCGTGGCCGCCAACGGGTTCAACATCGCGGCGCTGGTGCTGGCCGTCGGGCTCGGCCGCTTCCTGGGTTCCCGGCGTGACCTGGTCACCTCGCTCCAGGCGGAGGCCCGGGCCGCCGAAGCGGCCGCGCAGGCCCGCACGGACCGGGTCCGAGCCATGGAGCGCGAACGCATCGCGAGGGAGATGCATGACGTGCTGGCCCACCGGATCTCTCTGGTCAGCCTGCACGCCGGGGCCCTGAAGATCAGGACGGACCTGCCTCCGGAGGAGGTGGCCCGGGCCGCCGACACCATCCACCACAGCGCCCACCAGGCGATGGAGGACCTCCGGGCGATCCTCGGCATGCTGCGCTTCGGTACCGACGGCCAGGGCCTGCGGCCCCAGCCGGATCTGACCGATCTGCCGCGGCTCCTCGCCGAATGCCGCACGGCGGGCATGGACGTCACGGTGGACGACCGTCTGCCGGACAAGCCGGTGTCGCCGAACGTGGGCCGCACCGTCTACCACGTGGTCCAGGAGGGGCTGACCAACTGCCGCAAGCACGCGCCCGGATCACCCGTGGACCTCCTGCTGGAGCGCACCGACGACGGTCAACTGCACGTCCGGCTGCGCAATCCGCTGGCACGCAGCTCCGACGGGCCGTTGCTGCCCGGCTCCCACTACGGCCTGGTGGCGCTGGCCGAACGCCTGGATGTCGTCGGCGGACGGCTGGAACACGGCGTTCGGCGCGACGGGGTTGGGAAAGTCGCCTTCCATCTGGAAGCGTGGGTGCCATGGTCGATGTGATCCGCACCGTCGTCGTGGACGACGATCCGTTCGTGCGTATGGGGCTGACCATGGTCCTCGGAGCCGGGGACGGCATCGAGGTGGTGGGCGAGGCGTCGGACGGCGCCGAGGCGATCGAACTGGTCGAACGGCTGCGGCCGGACGTCGTGCTCATGGACATCCGCATGAACGGCATGGACGGTCTCACGGCGACCGCGCAGCTGCGGTCCCGCGCGGACGGGCCGGCCGTGATCGTGCTGACCGCGTTCGACACCGACAAGCATCTGCTGCGGGCCCTGCGGGCCGGCGCCAACGGTTTCCTGCTGAAGGACACCCCGCCGGACGACATCCTGGCCTCGGTGCGGCGCGCGGCCGGCGGCGAGTCGATCCTCGCCCCCGCGGCCCTGACCCGCCTCATCGACCACGTGGTACGCCTGGAGGACCAGGAACTGGTCGAGAGCCGGGCCGTCCAGACGCGTGCGGCGCTGGACCGGCTCACCGCCCGCGAGCGGGAGGTGGCGGTCGCGATCAGCGAGGGCAGGTCGAACATGGACATCGCCGCCTCGCTCTACATGAGCGTCGCCACGGTGAAGGCCAACGTGACGCGCATCCTCGCCAAGCTGGGGTGCACCAACCGGGTCCAGGTGGCCATCCTCGTCCACGAGGCCCGAGACGTGCCGTCTTCGGCGGCCGCCGACCGGCACCGCGCCGACCCGGGCGGCGGAAGGGCCTGACGCCGACGGCCGCACGGTGGTGTCCCACTCGGTGCGGCCGTCGTACGCCCACTCGCGCTCAGCGGTCGGCCATCACCCACTCCAGCACCGCCATCGCGCTGTACAGCTTGAACCGCGCCTGCTCGAAGGCGATGCTCGACGGCCCGTCCAGCACCTCGGCGGTCACCTCCTCACCCCGGTGGGCCGGCAGGTCGTGCAGGAAGAGAGCACCCGGCCAGCGGCCCATCAGGTCGCCGTCGACGCGGAACGGCTCGAAGCCGCGGCGCCAGTCGGGGTCGGGCTTGGTGGTTCCGGTGGTCTGCCAGCGCGTCGTGTAGACGACGTCGACCCGCTCCGGCAGGTCGTCCATGTCGTGCCGCTCGGCGATCCGGCCACCGCGGTCCCGGGCCAGCGCCCGCGCCTCGGCCAAGAGCCCGGCCGGCAGTCCGTAGCCTTCGGGCGTGCGGAACTCCACCCGCGTCCCGGGGAAGCGGGACAGTCCGAGGGCGAGCGCGGTGGCGGTGTTGTTGCCCTCCCCGACGTAGAGGACGCGCAGGTTGTCCACCGCGCCGAACCTGGCGGTCAGGGTGGACAGGTCGGCCAGCGCCTGGGTGGGGTGCTCGTCACTGGACATCGCGTTCACCACGGCCAGCCCCGTGTCCGCGAACAGCCGTAGCTCCTCGGGGTCACCGGCGGTTCTGACCACCAGCCCGTCGAGCATGCCGCCCAGGACGCGCGCCGTGTCCCCGGGTGTCTCACCTGTGTTGAGCTGGAGGTCCCCGGGGCCGTACGCGATGACCTGGGCGCCGAGCCGCAGGGCGCCGGTGGTGAAGGCCGTTCGGGTACGGGTCGAGGTCTTGCTGAAGTAGACGCCCACGACACGGCCGCTGAGCGGCCGGCTGTGCGCCGTGGGGTCCGCCGCGAACTCCGTACCGCGCCGGACGAGCCGGGCGAGGTCGTCGTCGGTGAGGTCGCGCAGCGAGATCACCCGTCGCGTGCCCTCAGCAGTGGTGACAGCCATGTCAGTCCCTTTCTCCGCGTGTGCCGGCTGCGGCGGGGCCGGAGCCCCGGTCCGCCCCGCCGGAATCGAGCAGCCCGCTCAGCTCCGCGGCCAGCACGGCCACGTGCGGTGCGCGCAGACAACTCTCGTGCCCTCCGGGCACGCGGCGCACGTGCAGGCCGCCCACCGCGAGCTCCCGCCAGCGATTGAGGTAGGGGTCGGTGCCCCCACCCGGGTGCGCGCGCCCGGACGCGAGGTCGTCGGACAGCAGCAGGTCCAGCCGGCCAGGCCAGGCCGGGAAGACGTGGTCCAGCTGCATCTCCAGCAGGACCCGCCAGGACCTCAGCCGCTGGGCCCAGGCATCGCCGATGCCGCCCTCGGTGTCCTGTTCGCTCCAGGTGTCCCCGTCGTCGACCACGCTGCGGACGAGGTCCACGAGTTCGGCCCGCCGCTGACCGGCGCCCGGCGCGTACGGTCGCTCCCGCAGCGCCCGGAACAGGTCCTCGGCACGCCGCAGCCGGGCCACCGCGTCCCGCAACGGCCCCTGGTCCGCGCCCTTGTCGTCGCAGACGGGGTCCAGGAGCAGCAGCCGGACGTCCTCCCCCGCCGCGGCGAGCGTGCGCGCCATCTCCCAGGCGATGCCGCTGGACCCGGAGTAGCCCAGGATGTGGTACGGGCCGTCGGGACGGGCGGCGCGCAGTCGGCCGAGGTAGGCGGTGGCCACGCCCCGCACGGTGGGCTCCGGTGTGGGGCCGCCGTGCAGGCCGGGCCACTCCAGTGCGGCCAGGGGCCGCCGGCCGGCGTAGTGGTCGGCCAGCTCCCGGTACCAGTGGGCGCTGCCGCCGCTGGGGTGGACGCAGAACAACGGCGGCAGGTCCCCGCCGCGCCCGAACCACTGCAAGGTCCGCTCGGGGCGGGCCGGCCGGTTCGCGGACACGGCGGCGGCCAGGGAGCGTACGGTGCGGTGCCGCTGGAAGTCGCGGAAGGACAGGTCGATGCCGTGTCCGTGGCGCAGGCGCACGATGATGCGCACGGTCAGCAGCGAGTGGCCGCCGAGCGTGAAGAAGTCGTCGTCCGGGCCCACCCGGTCCACGCCGAGCGCCTCGGCCCAGACCTCGGCGATGGCCCGCTCGACGGCGCCGTCCGGCGCGTCGGCGGGTGCCGCGGGCGCTGCGGCGGGGTTCTCCCGAGGGCGTTCCCCCGCGTGCCGTGCGGGGGCGGGCCGCCCCTCGGGCAGCAGTTCGGTCAGTTCCCGCTCCGACAGCAGCGGCACGCGGGCGTCGCCGTCGGCGTCGGCGGCCATCCGCTCCATCGCGGTGCGGTACATCCGGGCCAGCAGTTCGGTGTACCGGCGTCCGATCCGCCGGGACTGCCCGGCCAGCAGCAGCCCGTCGCTGCGCGTGGCGACCTCCAGCGGGAACTCGTTGGGGCTGATGTCCGTACTGCCGTCGGTGTCCACGCGGGTGCGGTCCAGGACATGGAAGTCGAGGTAGTTGAAGTCGACTTCCAGCAGGCGGCGGCCGCCGCCGAACTCCCGCTGGAGCTCCGGCAGCGGGTATCTGCGGTGCGGCCACAGCGCCAGCTCCTCCTCGAACACCCCGCGGACCAGTTCCCGCCAGGTGGCCGCCTGGGTCGGGGCGACGAAGGGCAGGGGGTTGAGGAACATCCCGGCCACCCGGTCGCCGCCCGCGACCTCGGTACGGCCGTTGCACACCAGCCCCATGTAGTACGGCTCCTCACCCGCGACCGTGCGCCAGACGGCCAGGTGGGCGGAGAGCAGCACGCTCTTCAGCGAGGCGCCGGCCCGGTCGGCCAGGGCACGCAGCCCGGGTTCCAGGTCCCGGAAGGGCACCACGACGGAGTACGTGGCGGGGCCGTCCGGATCGGCCCACGCCCCGGGCAGGGCGACCCGGTGGGCCCCGGCCAGCCGGCCGGCCCAGAAGGCCCGGTCCTCACCGTCCGCCAAGGAGCGCTGCTCCTGGGCGATGAAGTCGGCGTACCGCACCTCGGTGGAGCGGCGCTGCGGCGGCCGCTCACCGGCGCGGTGGGCGCGGTAGCGGTCGAGCAGCTCGGTCACGAGGGAGTTGTGGCTCCAGCCGTCCAGGATGGTGTGACACTCCGTCAGCGACAGGTACCACTCGTCGTCGGTGCGCCGGTGGGCGTGGAAGCGGATCCGCGGCGCGGTCCCGAGGTCGAAGACCCGCTCGCGTTCGCCGTCCCTGAACCGGCCCAGCAGCGCCTGGCGTTGGACGTCCGGCAGGGCGCGCAGGTCGTGGCAGCCGACCTCCGGCTCCGCCTCGGCGTGCACCAGTTGCAGCGGTTCCCGGTAGCCCGCCGGGTCGAAGGACGTGCGCAGCACCTCGTGCCCGGCGACCACGTCACGGACCGCGGCTCTCAGCGCCAGGGCGTCGAACGGCCCGTCGTCGCGGATGAGGTAGCTGGTCACGTTGTGGTAGGGCCGGTGCTCGGGGTCCGCGAACATCTCGTGCAGCATCCCGCTCTGCACCCGGGACATCGGGTACGCGTCCACCAGCCCGTCCGGCAGCTTCGCCCGGTCCTCGGCGCCGATCAGCTCGAAGGGCCGCGTGCCGGCCCGTTCCGCGCCGTCCGGTCCCGAGCCGCCCGCAGCGCTGCCCACGAGCTCCGCGACCGTCTGGTGGCGGAAGACGTCCTGGACGGAGCACTCGAAGCCCTGGGCCCGCAGCATGCCCACCAGCCGTACGGCCCGGATGGAGTCGCCGCCGAGCGCGAAGAACCCGTCGTAGACGCCGACCTGGTCCAGGCCCAGGACCCGCTGCCACACGCGTGCGACGGCCTGCTCGGTGGGGGTGCGCGGTGCGACGGGTCCCGCGGCCCGCACCTGCCGGCCCCGGTCGGGGGCGGGCAGGGCACGCCGGTCCACCTTGCCGTTGGGGGTCAGCGGCAGCCGGGGCAGCACCATCACCAGGGACGGCACCATGTAGCCGGGCAGGGCCTGCGCCGCGTGCGCGCGGATGTCCGACGGGGTGACCTCGGCGCCCTCCTTGGGGACGGCGTAGCAGACGAGTTCGCGTTCGCCGCCGTCCGGTCCGTGGGCGACGGCGACGACCGAGTCCAGCCGCGGGTGCGCGGCCAGACAGGCCTCGACCTCGCCGAGCTCGATGCGGAAGCCCCGGATCTTGACCTGGTCGTCGCGGCGCCCGACGAAGGCCAGTTCTCCGTCGGGCAGGACCCGGGCGAGGTCGCCCGAGCGGTACAGCCGCGCCCCCGGCGCGCCGAACGGGTCGGGCACGAAACGCCCGGCGGTCAGCCGGGGCCGGCCGAGGTAGCCCCGGGCGACGCCGGGCCCGCCCACGTGGATCTCGCCGACGACACCGACGGGTACCGGCCGCATTCGGTCGTCCAGCACGTACAGCCGCAGATCGCACAACGGGCGGCCGATCGGGCTGCGGTCGCCGCCCAGGTCCGCCCGGGACAGCGGGCACAAGCTCGCGTGGACGGTGGTCTCGGTGATGCCGTACATGTTGACGATGCGGGGCGCCTCGTCCCCGAAGCGGTCCCACCACGGCCGCAGCATCTCGATGTCGAGCGCCTCGCCGGCCAGGACGACCCACCGCAGGCGGAGCCGGTCCAGCGGCCCCTCGCCGCGCTCGGCCAGCTCCACGAGGGAGCGGAACGCCGACGGCGTCTGGTTGAGCACGGTGACGCCCTCGGCGGCCAGCAGGTCCATCAGGTCCCACGGGGAGCGGGTGACGTCATAGGGGACGACGACCAGCCGGCCGCCGTGGCAGAAGGCGCCCCAGATCTCCCACACCGAGACGTCGAACCCGTAGCTGTGGAACAGCGGCCACACGTCGTCGGGGCCGAACAGGTAGTCGCCCTGGGCCGAGTTGAGCAGCCGGACCACATGGGCGTGGTGGATCTGGACTCCCTTGGGGCGGCCCGTGGAGCCGGACGTGTAGATGACGTAGGCCAGGTCGTCCGGGTCGGCCGCCACGGCCGGTGCGTGCGCGGGCAGCCGGGTGAGGCGGGCGGCCTCCTCCGGGTCGTCGAGCAGCAGCACCTCCTCGACGATGCCCGCTCCGGTGTCCGTTCCGTCGTCGGCCTGCCCGGTGAGGGTGAGCAGGACGGTGGCGCCCGCGTCCTGAAGGATGTACGCGATGCGCTCGGCGGGCTGGTCCGGGTCCAGCGGGAGGTAGGCCGCACCCGCCTTGAGCACGCCGAGCACCGCGACGATCATCTCGATCCCGCGCGGCATGCGGATCGCGACCAGCCGGTCGCGCCCGGCACCGAGCCCGCGCAGCCGGTGCGCCAGCCGGTTGGCCCGGGCGTCGAGTTCGGCGTACGACAGGTGTTCGTCGCCGAAGGTCAGGGCGGTGGCGTGCGGGTGTCGCGCCGCCTGCTCGGCGAAACGCTCGTGCAGACAGGGGCCGTGGGCCACCGTGCGGGCCGGGCCGCCGGTGAGCAGGGCTCGCTCGGCGTCCCCGAGCAGGGGCAGCCGGCTGACCCGGGTCGCGGGGTCGGCGGCCACCGCCTTCAGCAGCCGGACGTAGTGGCAGGCCATGCGCTCGGCCGTCCCGGGGTCGAACAGGGCGGTGGCGACGGTCGCCTCGCCGCCGATCGAGCCGTCCTGACGTTCCTCCAGCGTCCAGCTGAGGTCGAACTTGGCCCGGTCGGACAGCACCGGCACGGGTTCGCCGGTGATCTCGCCGGCCCGGAAACGGGCCGGGTCGTTGTTCTGCACGACGAAGTTGACGTTGACCAGCGGATGGATGGAGGTGTCCCGGCCGGGGGCGAGCGCGTCGACGACGGCGTCGAAGGGGACGTCCTGGTGGTCGAAGGCGTCCAGCGCCGTGTCCCGGACGCGGTCGAGCAGCTCCGTGAAGGTGGGGTCGCCGCTCAGGTCGACGCGCAGTGCCAGGAGGTTGATGAGGGCGCCGAGCAGTGAGTGGGTCTGGGGATGCGTGCGCCCGGCGATGGGGGTGCCGACGGCGAAGTCGTCCTGCCCGGTGTACCGGCCGAGCAGGGCGCAGAACCCAGCGAGCAGGACCATGAACGGCGTGGCCCGCTGTTCCCGGGCGAGCGCGGCGAGCCGCGCGGCGGTGGGCGCCGGGATGTCGAAGGGCACGGTCCGCGCCTCGGCGGCCCACACGGCGGGCCGGGCCCGGTCGAGGGGCAGCCTGAGGACGGGCAGGTCGCGCAGCCGTTCCCGCCAGTGGGTGAGACCGTGCTCGAGGCGCTCCCCGGTGAAGTGGCCGCGCTGCCAGGCGGCGAAGTCGGCGTACTGGAGGGAGGGCGGCGGCAGGGTCTTCCCGGCGCACAGCGCGGCCAGTTCGTCGACGAGCAGGGCGCACGACCATCCGTCCACGGCGATGTGATGCAGGACGATCACCAGCAGGTGTTCGGTGTCGGCGAGCCGGACGAGCCGGGCCCGCAGCACCGGGCCGGTGGCGAGGTCGAAGGGCCGGGTGGTCTCTGCCGTCAGCAGGGCGTCCACCGCGTCCTGGGGCCTGCCGCGCAGGTCGTCACGGGCGAGCGGTACCTCGCCGGGCGGGTCGACGAGCTGCACGGGCCCGCCGTCCTCATCCGTGCCGTACCGCGTGCGCAGGATCTCGTGGCGGCCCACCAGGGCGGTCAGGCCCGCCTGGATGTCGAGCGCGGACACGTCGCCGCGCAGCCGCAGCACCACCGGCACCAGGTAGTCGGTGCCTCCTGGGCGCAGCCGGTCCATCAGCCACAGCCGCCGCTGGGCGAAGGAGAGCGGCGGCGCTCCGTCACGCGGCACGGTGGGGATGTGCGGCCGGGCCGCGGCCGGGCGGGACCCGCGCTCGCGCAGCCGGTCCCGCAGCAGCCCGGCACCTGCCGTGCGCCGCGGACTCGTTGCCCTGGAGCCCAGCGGGCTCGCTCCCTCAGAACTCATCGGTCCTCCCGTCGGAGAGGCGGTCTCCGGTGGCCGTGGGGCCGTCGTCGAGGCGCGCGGCGAGTTCTTCCAGCGCTGCGGCCTGGGCACCGACGGACGTGGCGTCGAACAGCACCCGGAGCGGAATGGTCATGTCGAACAGGTCCTCGAGGCGGGTGAGGAGGCGGGTCAGCGCCAGCGAGTGGCCGCCCAGCTCGAAGAAGCCGGTCTCCCGGGAGGGCGGAGCCACCCCCAGCACCTCGGTCCACACCTCGGCGATGGCCTCCTCCACCTCACCGGTGAAGTCGGCGGCGGCAGCGGCGCCCTCGAGGACCGCCTCCGTCGTGGGGGCGGGCAGGCGACGCCGGTCCACCTTCTTGTTGCTGTTCAGCGGGAGCTCGTCGAGCGTCATCCACACGGCCGGAACCATGTAGTCGGGGACCCGGTCCCGCAGGTGCTCGCGCAGGGCGGCCGGCTGCACGGTGGCCCCGGCGCGCGGCACCACGTAGCACACCAGCTGCTTCTCGCCCCGCTCGGACTCGTGCGCCGTGACGGCCGCTGCCCGCACCCGCGGGTGGGTGGCGACGGCGGCCTCGATCTCACCGAGTTCGATGCGGAAGCCCCGCAGCTTGACCTGGGCGTCGATCCGGCCGACGAACTCGATGGCGCCGTCGGCCCGGTACCGGGCGTAGTCGCCGGTGCGGTACATGCGCGACCCGGGCGGGCCGAAGGGATCGGGCACGAAACGGTCCGCGGTCAGCCCCGGCCGGCGCAGGTAGCCCCGGCTCACGCGGGGCCCGGCCACGCACAGTTCGCCCGTCACCCCGACCGGGGCGAGGTCGCCGCCCTCGTCCAGCACGTACGTCCGCGTGCCGGGCACCGGCCGGCCGATCGGCACCGGACGGTCCGGCGGGGCCTCCCGCAGCTCGTCCGGGGAGACCGGGTGGGTCATGCAGACGATCGTGGTCTCGGTCGGCCCGTAGGCGCACACGAACCGTCCCGGCAGGCCGGCCTCGTACCACCGCTGCGCGTCACGGTAGGTGACGATCTCACCGCCCACGAAGACGGCGCGCAGTGCGTCCAGGCGTCGGTCGCCCGGGCCCACGTGGTCCATCACCTCGCGGAAGTAGGCGGGGGTGAACAGGACCTGGCGGACCTGTGCGGCCGCGAAGCGGTCGGGCACCTCGGCCGGGGGCCAGAACCGTACGTCGCTGATCAGCACCGTGCCGCCGGTGATCAGCGGCACGCCCATCTGCTCCATGGCGAGGTCGAAGGTGGGTGCCGACAACAGCACGCCCCGGTCGCCCGCCGCCAGGCCGTTCACGGGGCCGGCGACCCGGCAGTGGTGCAGGTACGCGCCGTGCGGGACCATCACGGCCTTGGGCCGGCCGGTGGAGCCCGAGGTGTAGATCATGTACGCGAGCCGGTCCGGATCGGTCGGCGGCAGCGGCCGCTCCTGGCCGGGTCCGGCGCCGGGCGCGTCGTCGCGCGGGGCGACGGTGAGGACCGCCGCCCGGCCCGCGTCGAGACCGGGCACCAGGCGTGGCTCGGTGACTACCGCCGACGGGCGCAGGTCGGCGAGCATGGCCGCGCGGCGAACGGCCGGCTGGTCGGCGCCGAGGGGGACGTAGACGCCGCCGGAGCGCAGCACGCCGAGCATGGCGACCACGGTGTCCGGGGAGCGGTCGAGGCAGACCGCGACCGGATCCTCCGGTCGCACACCCGCGGCGACCAGACGCACCGCCAGGGCGGCCGAGCGCCGTTCCAGCTCGGCGTAGCTCAGCGTCGCGCCGTCCGCGGCCAGCACCGCGGGGGCGTCGGGCGTGCGGGCCGCCTGGGCGGCGAACGCCTCGGGCAGCCCCCCCGCGAAGGCGGGGACCGGCGCCCCGGTGCTCAGTTCCAGCAGCCGCTCCCGCTGCCCCGGCTCCAGCAGGGCGAGCCCGCCGACCCGCTGCCGCGGTTGCCGGGCCGCCGCTCGCGCCAGGGTGACGAAGTGCCCGGCGAGCCGTTGGGCGCGGTCCGCGGAGAACAGGGCGGTGTCGTACTCGAGTTCCAGGTCGTACCCGCCGTCCGGGCGGGCGGTGAGGAACGCGGTCAGGCCGAACTTGGCCCGGGTCGCGGCGAGCCGGATCCGCTCGGTGCGCAGACCGGGCAGCACGGGCGCCGCCGGCGGTGTCTCCGTGACCTCGAGCATCACGTCGATCAGCGGGGCGCGGCCGGCCTCCCGCTCGGGGGCGAGCTCCTCCACCAGACGGTCGAAAGGGACCTCGCCGTGTTCCAGGGCGTCCAGGACGTCGTCCCTGACCCGTCCGAGGAGGGTCGTCCACTCCGGGTCGTCGGAAAGGTCCACCCGGGCCGCCACGGTGTTGACGAAGAAGCCGACCAGTCCCTCCAGTTCGGGCCGTACCCGCCCGCTGACCGGGACGCCGACGGCGATGTCGGTGCCGGCGCCGAAGCGGTGCAGGAGGGTGGCGAGCACCCCGAGGAAGGTCACGTACGCGGTCGCGCCGTGCTCGCGGCTGTGGGCGAGCAGCGGCCGGACGACCTCGGCGGGCAGCGTCGCGACGGCCCGGGCTCCGGCCCCGTCGCGCGCCGTGGCACGCGGCAGGTCGGCGGGCAGGTCGAGCGGGCGCAGCCCCGCCAGCCGGTCCCTCCAGTGGCGCAGGCCGTGTTCGGCCTGCGGGTCGGCGAGCCGGGCGCGCTGCCAGGCGGCGTAGTCGCGGTACTGCAGACCCGGCGGGTCGAGCGCGGCGGGGCGGCCGGTGACGCGTGCGGCGTACAGCTCGGACAGCTCGCGGCCGACGATGTCCTCGGACACCTCGTCGGTGACGATGTGATGCAGGGCCAGCACGAAGACGTGCTCGTCCGGCCCGAGCCGCAGCAGCCGGGGCGCGACCGGCGGTGCGGCCGTCAGGTCGAAGGGACGCACGGCATGCCGGCGGACCGTCTCCAGCAGCCACGCGGCGCGGCCCGGGCCGTGCGCGTCCGGGGCGCCGGTCACCTCGGTGACGGGCAGGACGACCGGCCGTGGCGGTTCCACCCGCTGCTCCGGGACCCCGTCGGGGCCGGCCGGGTAGCGGGTGCGCAGGATCTCGTGCCGGGCGAACAGCTCCTCCAGCGCACCCTCCAGGGCCGCCCGGTCGAGCCGTCCCGTCAGCCGCAGCGCCCAGGTGACGAGATAGGCGGCCGGGTCGACCCGGTCGAGCAGCCAGAGCCGCCACTGGCCGGAGGACAGCGGCTGCGGACGGTCCCGTTCGGCCGGGCCGAGCGGGCGGACAGCTCCGTCGTCCCTCGTGTCCGGCCCGGTCAGCTGCCGGGCCAGGGCGGCCGCGGTGCGGTGCTCGAAGACGGCACGGACCGGGACCGGGGCGTCGAACAGGGAGCGCAGCCTGCCGGCGAGCCGCATCGCCAGCAGCGAGTGGCCGCCGATCCGGAAGAAGTCCTCGTCCCTGCCCACGGCCTCCCGGCCGAGGACGTCGGCCATGACGTCGGCGACCAGCCGCTCGGCGCGGGTGCGCGGTGCGGCCGCGGCTCCGGCGGCGGGTCGTGGGGCGGCGGGGGCGGCCGGCAGCGCCCCGCGGTCGATCTTGCCGCTCGCGGTGAGGGGCAACGTGCCGACGCCGACGAACAGCGACGGCACATGGGTCTCGGGCAGCCGGTCGAGCAGGAAGTCACGCAGCTCGGCACCGTCGTCGTGCCCGGGAGCCGCCGTCCGGTACTGCACGAACGCGACCAGCTGCGGACGGCCGTCGGGCCCGGGCCGCGCGGCCACGGCCGCCGCCGCGACGGCGGGATGCCGGGCCAGTACGGCCTCGACCTCGCCGGGCTCGACCCGGACACCGCGGATCTTCAGCTGGTGGTCGACGCGGCCGAGGAACTCCAGCACGCCGTCCGCCCTGCGCCGTACGAGATCGCCCGTGCGGTAGGTGCGCGACCCGGGCGGGCCGTACGGATCCGGCAGGAAGCTCGCCGCCGTCAGCGCGGGCCGTCCCACGTAACCGCGGGCCAATCCCTCACCGGAGAGGTACAGCTCCCCCGGCACCCCGATGGGGGCCGGTGCTCCGTCCGGGGTGCGGACCAGGGCGCGGCAGTTGTCCAGTGGCAGCCCGATCGGCACGGTGCCCTCCGGTTGCCGGCCGTCCGGGTACGGCGTCACCGTCCAGAACGTGGCGTCGATCGAACTTTCCGTCGGGCCATAGGTGTTGACCAGCGTGGCCGTGGGCACGCGGGCGTGCAGCCGGGCCGCCAGCGCCTCGGGCAGCGCCTCTCCGGCGGAGAACAGCAGGCGCAGCGCTCCGCACCGGTCCAGGCCCGGCTCGTCCGCGAGCACCCGGTAGAAGGACGGCACGCCCTGGAGCACGGTGACGTCGTGCCGGACCATCGCACGGACCAGCTCGGCCGGGTCGCGCTCGGCGCCGGGTGGAGCGAGGACGACGGTGCCGCCCGAGACCAGCGGGGCGAGGAACTCCCACACCGAGGCGTCGAAGGTCGGCGTGGTCTTCTGCAGGAAGCGGTCACGCGGTCCCAGCCCGAACTGCTCCACCGCCCACAGGACCCGGTTGCGGATGCCGCGGTGCGGTACGCCGACGCCCTTGGGCCGTCCGGTGGAGCCGGAGGTGTAGACGATGTACGCCAGCGCGTCCGGGTCGGTGGTGACCGGGGCGCGGTCGCCGGGCAGCGCGTCGCTCGCGGCGCGCTCCGCCGCAAGGTCCAGGACCCGGCGGCCGCCCTCAGCGAGGGCCGCGTCGCGGGTGCCGTCGGCGTCGGTCAGGACCAGCGTGGCGTCCGCGTCGGCGAGCATGGCGCGGACGCGTTCGCTGGGCCCGCCCCGGGGGTCGAGCGGGAGGTACACCGCTCCGGCGCGCAGCACGCCCAGGATCGCCACGACGAGGTCGGTGCGGCGGGGCAGCCGGACGCCGACCGGCTCTCCGGGGCGTACGCCGAGGGCGCACAACCGGTGTGCGAGCTGGTTGGCCCGCAGGTCCAGCTCCCGGTAGCTGAGGACGTCCTCGCCCGCCACCACGGCCGGTGCCGAGGGGGTTCGGGCGGCCTGCCGGGCGCACAGCTCCGGCAGGCCCTGGGCCGGGCGCTCGGCCGGCGGTCCGGAGCCGTCCCGCAGCGCCGCGGCGTGGTCCGCCGCGGTCAGCGTCTCCAGGTGCCCGATCCGGGTGTGCGGCGCGGCACCCGCCTGGTCCAGGATCCGCCGGTAGTGCCGGGCGAGCCGCCGTACGGTCGTGGCGTCGAACAGTCCGCTCGCGTACTCGATCGTGCCGTCCAGGGCACCGTCCGGTCGCCGGGACAGCTCCAGGGTGAGGTCGAACTTGGCCGTGCGTACGGGGACCGGTTCCCGGGTCGTTCGGACGCCGGGCAGCTCGTGGCCGCGGGTGCCGGGCTCGCGGAAGGCGAACAGCAGCTGGAACAGCGGATGACGCGACGGGTCGCGCTCCGGTGCCAGTTCCCGGACCACCTCCTCGAAGGGCAGCTCCGCGTGGGTGAAGGCGTCCTGCGCCGCGTCCCGGACCGTGCGCAGGAGACCGTCGAAGGACGGGTCGCCCGCCGCGTCGACCCGCAGCACCAGCGTGTTGACGAAGCAGCCCACGGCGTCGTCGAGCGCACTGTGGTCCCGCCCCGCGACGGGCACGCCCACCGCCAGGTCGGTGCGCCGGGTGTAGCGGGCCAGCAGGGCGTAGTAGCCGGTCAGGCAGGCCATGAAGAGGGTCGCCCCGTCCCGGCGGGCCAGCTCCTCGATCCGGGCGGCCGTGGCGGCCGGGACGGTGAAGCGGTGCACCGCCCCGCGCGGGTCGCGCTGGGCGGGGCGGGGCCGGTCGGTGGGGAGTTCGGTGGGCGGCAGGTCCGCCAGCCGGGCCCGCCAGTAGGCCAGGTGGGCGTCGCGCGGCGGGCCGTCCAGCCGGGCGCGCTGCCAGGCGGCGAAGTCGGCGTACTGGGCCTTCGGCGGGGGCAGGGTCTCGCCCTGGTAGGCGGCGGCGAGGTCGGCCGTCAGGACGTCGTTGGACCAGGCGTCCACGGCGATGTGATGGGCGACCAGGACCAGGACGTGCTCGGCGGGGCCGGCGGTGTCCGACGGCTCCTCGGGGACGACCCGCAGCAGCCGGGCGCGCAGCATGAGGGCCGCGTCCAGGGGCAGGGGCTCGGCGAGTTCCGCCTCCAGGGCACTGAGCACCCCGGACTCGGTGACGTCGCCGACCGGCAACGGCACCGGTGAGGGAGCGCCTATGACCTGGACCGGCTCGCCCGCGTCGTCGGTGACGTAGCGGGTGCGCAGCACCTCGTGACGGGCGACCACCTCGTTCAGCGCGCGCTGGAGCCGGTCGTGGTCGAGCGGGCCGCGCAGCCGCAGGGCGGTCATCACGAGGTAGTCCACGCCGCCGGGGTTCATCTGCTCGTGGAACCACAGACGTTGCTGTGCGAAGGAGAGCGGCAGGGCACCGTCCCGGGGCACCGGCACGAGGGGCGCGGGCGCGCCGGCCGGCGCCGGTACGGCCGGTACGGGGACGCCTTGAGGGAGGGCGGAGGCGGCGTCGGTGCCGAACACCTCGCTGAACCGTGCCATGGTCCGGGCGGCCAGCAGCCGGGCGAGTTCCGCCACGGTCTGTGCGGTGAACACGTCGCGGACCGACACCGGTACGGCGAACCGCTCGGTGAGCCTGGTCGCGACCCGGGTGGCGTCCAGGGACTGGCCGCCGAGCTCGAAAAAGGGGTCGCGCGTTCCGACCCGGTTCACCCCGAGCACCTCGGTCCACACCTCGGCGATGGCCCGCTCGGCCGGCGTGCCCGGCGCGACGTACTCCCGGCCGGAGGTCCGCAGCGGCCGGGGCCGGGGCAGGGCACGCCGGTCGAGCTTGCCGTTGGCCAGCAGGGGCAGCGCGTCGAGCACGCTCCACAGCGTCGGCACCAGATGCCCCGGCAGCCGGGCGGCGAGATGGTTCCGCAGTTCGGCGAGTTCCGGCTCACCCAGTTGCCCGGCCCGCGGGACGACGTGCGCCGCCAGCCGGGGGCCGGCCGGGTCGGAGCGGTCGGCGACCACCGCGGCGGCCCGTACGGCGGGGTGACCGGCGAGCACGCTCTCGGCCTCGCCGGGTTCCACCCGGTAGCCGTTGATCTTCAGCTGCTGGTCGCGCCGGCCGAGGAAGACGAGGGTGCCGTCGGGCTGCCGGCGTGCCAGGTCCCCGGTCCGGTACAGCCGCGCGCCGGGCCGGTCCGCGTACGGGTCGGGCACGAAGCGGTCCGCCGTCAGCCGGGGATCGCCGGTGTACCCCCGGGCGACGCCGGCGCCGCCCACGTGGATCTCGCCGGGCGCCCCCATCGGCACCGGCCGCAGCGCGTCGTCCAGCAGCAGGACCGTGACACCCGGCAGGGGACGGCCGATGGGTACGGGCCCGGGTTCGAGCCGGCCGGCCCGGACGGTGTGGGTGCAGCAGGCCACGGTGACCTCGCTCGGACCGTAGCTGTTGACGACGAGCGTGTCCGGTGCGTGACGGGTCCAGGTGGCCACCTGCTCGCCGCGCAGCTCCTCCCCGCCGATCACGAGGCAGTCGGCGGCTCGCGCCGCGGTGTCCGGCTCGACGGTCTGTTCCAGCAGCCGCAGGTGTGTCGGGGTCAGCTTCAGCACCCCGTACGGCCCTTCGGCGAGGGCGTCGGCGAGGTGCTGCACGCCGGCGTTCTCCTGAGCCGTCAGGCGCAGCGGGGCCCCGGCGGCCAGCGTCGGGTAGAAGCCGGTCAGGGCCAGGTCGTGGGCCAGGGAGGTGTGCAGCACCGAGCCCGCCGCCGCCCGCCGCGAGCCGAAGGGCAGTGTGTCGCGGGCCCAGCGGGTGTAGTTGACCAGGCCACCGTGGGTCACCTCGACGCCCTTGGGCTGTCCGGTCGACCCCGAGGTGTGGACGACGTAGGCCAGATCGTCGGCGGTGAGCGGGATGTCCGGTGCGGTCACCGGGCACGCACGGGTCAGCGTCGTCTCGGCCGGGTCGTCCACGTCGAGCCGGCGCACGCCGGCCGGGGACTGCGCCGCCCCGGCGGTGATCAGCAGTACGGCGCCGGAGTCGGCCACCGTCCACGCGGCCCGCCGCAGGGGATGGTCCGGGTCGAGGGGGACGTACGCGGCACCCGCCTTCAGCACCGCGAGCAGCGCGATCACCAGGTCGGTGCCACGGGGCAGCCGGACCGCGACCCGGTCGCCCCTGCGGACGCCGAGGGCGCGCAGCCGGTGGGCCAACTGGTTCGCCTGCCGGTCGAGTTCCGGGTACGTCAGGGTCCGTGCGCCGTCGATGACGGCCACGCCCGACCGGTGTGCCGCGATCAGCTCGTGCACGGTGTGCGGACCGTCCGCGCGGCTGGGCACCGGGTGTGCGCGGGCGGCGGCCAGTTCGGGCTCGTCGAGGAGGGGCAGCCGGGCCACCGGGGTGTCCGGCGCGGCGACGGCCGAGTGCAGCAGCTGGACGTACTGGTCGGCGAGTCCTCGAACGGTGACCTCGTCGAAGAGGGCGGTCGCGTAGGTGACCGAACCGTCCAGGGCGCCGTCCGGCCTGCGGGTCACGTGCCACGACAGGTCGGTCTTGGCCCCGGCGGCCCGGGGCAGCCGCCCGATGCCCAGCTCGGGTGTGTCGTGGAACGTGAAGAGCACACCCACAAGCGGGGTGCGGGACGGGTCGCGCTGCGGCGCCAGCTCCTCCACCAGCAGGTCGAAGGGCAGGTCGGCATGGCGGCGGGCGGCGGTGACACCGTCCCTGGTGCGTAGCAGCAGGTCGCGGAAGCCCGCCGTGGGCGGGGCCGTGACCCGGAGCATCACGGTGTTGACGAAGACCCCGGCCAGGTGCTCGGTCTCGGACCGGTCCCGCCCGGAGAAGGGCACACCCACGGCGAGGTCGTCACGGCCGGTGCAGCGGCCGAGCAGCGCGAAGAACCCGGCGAGCAGGGTCATGAAGGGGGTGGAGCCGTTCTGCTCGCCCAGCTCCCGCAGCCGTGCGGTGAGTTCCTCAGGGAGGTGGAAGCGCACCGTCGCACCGCGCGTGTCGCGCACGGCGGGGCGGGGCCGGTCCGTCAGCACCTCGGTGCGTTCGAGTCCGGCCAGCCGGTCCCGCCAGAACCGCAGGGCACGTTCCCGCTCGGCACCGTCCGTCCGGGCGCGCTGCCAGTGCGCGTAGTCGACGTAGCACACCGGCAGCGGCGGCAGCTCGTACCCCTGGTACAGGCTCACCAGGTCGGCTGCCAGGATGTCGTTCGTCCGGTCGTCGGTGGCGATGTGGTGCAGGACGAGGACGACCGTGTGCGTGCCGTCGTCGTCGCGTACCAGCCGCAGGCGGACCGGCGGGGCCGCGGACAGGTCGAAGGGACGGGTCAGTTCGGCCGCGAGGACCTCGCGCGGATCGCCGTGTTCCGCTTCGGGCCGGACCGGCCGGGGCGGCTCGACGATCTGTTGCGGCGGGCCGTCGTCCGTGGCCGTGTAACGGGTGCGCAGCACCTCGTGCCGCTCGAAGAGCTGGTCGAGGGCCGTGTGGAGGCGCTCCGGGTCGAACGGCCCCGGCAGGCGGACCGCGAGCGGCTCCAGGTAGGAGACGTCCTCCGGGTCGAGCTGCTGGAGGAACCACAGCCGCTGCTGGGCGAAGGAGACCGGAACCGGTCCGCCGCGCTCCCGTGCGGCCGGCGGCAGGCCGGTGTCGGTGTCGGTGTGCAGGGCGAGCCGGCGCGCGAGTTCCGCGACGGTGCGGGCCTCGAACAGCGCGGCCAGGGGCAGGGACCGCCCGGTCCAGGCGCGCAGCCGGTTGACGGCCTGGACGGCGAGTACGGAGTCGCCGCCCCGGCGGAAGAAGTCGTCGTCTGCAGCGAGCCCGGCGCACTCCAGCACCTCGGCGAACGCCTTGGCGACCAGCCGTTCCTCCTCGGTGGCCGGTCCCCGTCCGCCTGCCTCCTCGGCCTGCCCCGCCTGGGGCACGGGCAGCGCGGCCACGTCGAGCTTGCCGTTGGGCGTGGTCGGGAACGCGTCCAGCACGACGAACCGGGCGGGCACCATCACACTCGGCAGGACCCGGGCGCAGTGGGCCCGCAGGGCCGCCTGCGACGGCGGGCCGTCCGGGTGCGCCGGCGTCAGGTACGCCACGAGTCGCGGGGCGCCGTCCGGGCCGGGAACGGCGCGGACCACGGCGGCACGTACGCCCGGGTTGTCGGCGAGTACGGCCTCGGCCTCACCCGGCTCGATCCGCACACCGCGGATCTTGACCTGGTCGTCGGCCCGGCCCAGGATCTCGATCCGGCCGTCGGGACGGCGCCGGGCCAGGTCTCCGGTGCGGTACATCCGGGCACCGGGGGTCCCGGCGTAGGGGTCGGGTACGAAGCGGTCGGCGGTCAGGGCGGTGCGGCCCACATAGCCGACGGCGACGCCCGCGCCGCCGATGTGCAGTTCGCCGACGCTGTCGAGCGGCACGGGTTCGAGCCGGTCGTCGAGCACGTACAAGGTGGTGTCGGCGACGGCACGGAAGTCGCTCACCTCGCCGCCGCGCAGCCGCGCGACCGAGGACCAGACCGTCGTCTCGGTCGGGCCGTACAGGTCCCACAGCTCCGCTCCCGCCGCGCACAGCCTGCGGGCCAGTTCCGCGGGCAGCCGCTCCCCGCCGCTGAGCGCGACGAAGCCGGGGGGCGGTGTCCAGCCCGAGTCGAGCAGCAGCCGCCAGGTCGTCGGGGTCGCCTGCATCACCCGGGCACGGACCCGGGCGAGCAGCGCCGCCAGCCGCTCGGGGTCCTGGGTCTCGGAGCGTTCCGCGAGCGCGATCCGGCAGCCGGTCAGCAGGGGGAGGAAGAGTTCCAGCGCGGCGATGTCGAAGGCCACCGTGGTGACGGCGGGGAAGACGGTGCCGGGCCGCAGACCGGGGCGCTCGCGCATCGACCACAGGAAGGTGACCAGCGAGCGGTGCGTCACCATGACGCCCTTGGGGCGGCCGGTGGAACCGGAGGTGTAGATGACGTAGGCGGGGTCGTCCAGGGAGACCGGCGCGGTGTCCGGCACCGTGTCCCGCGGTGCCGCGGGGGCGGTGTCGACGTCCACGATCCGCAGCCCCTGTCCGCCGACCAGGTCCGGACGGGAGGCACCGCTGGTGACGAGGATCCGCACGCCCGCGTCGGCCAGCACCTGGGAGAGCCGTTCGCGCGGATGCTCGGGGTCGAGCGGCAGGTAGGCGGCTCCCGCGCGGTGCACACCGATCAGGGCGGCCGGCAGGTCCGTGCCGCGCGGCAGCAGGACGCCGACGAGTTCCCCACGGCGTACGCCCGCGTCGCGCAGCAGTTCCGCCAGGGCGGCGCTCCTGGCCGCCAGTTGACGGTACGTCAGCTCTCGTCGGCCGCACTCGACGGCGAGCGCGTCCGGGGTGGCGCGGGCCCGCTCCAGGACGAGGTCGGCCATCGGCCGCTCCGGCAGCGGTTGCGCCGGAGGGACCGGCAGGGGCAGCGCCACCCGGCGTTCGGCCGGCGGCAGCAGGTCGCACCGGCCCAGGGGCTGGTCGGGCAGGGCGGCGCACAGGGTCGCCAGCCGGTCCGCGAGCCGGGCGGCCGCCTCCGCGGTGAACAGCGCGGAGGCGTACACCAGTTCGCCACACAATCCACCGTCCGGGTCGCGCAGCACGCGCGCGACCAGGTCGTGCCGGGTGGCCCGGTCGGGCACGGGCAGCCACTCGGCCGTCAGCGTCCCGAAGACGGGACGCGGCCGGTCGACCACCTCCACCAGCACCGTGTACAGCGGGTTGCGGGAGGTGTCGGCCGACGGGCCCGGCTCGCGTGCCAGGTCCTCCGCGTCCAGGCCCGCCGCCCGGTCCACGGCGTCCGCCGCGAGCTGGACGGCGGTGGAGAAGCTCAGCTGCGCAGTGAGCGCGAGGGACAGCGGCCGGACCACTACGTGCTCCCGGAACCCGAGCACGCCGCGCCACCGCCCACTGTGCCGTGCGAGCACCGTGTGGACGGCCGCGGCCAGCGCCGCCCCCGGCCGCTCGTCGCCGAACCGCGCGGGCAGGGCGAAGGGGACGACAACGCCGGCAGGCTGCCAGACGGCCGGACGGGAACGGTCGACGGGGGCTTCCAGCGCGGCGTCGGCCACGGGCGGCGCGCCGGCCGGCAAAACCGCTGTGGGCGCGGCCTGCGTGTCGCCACCGGGCACCGGGGAACCCGCCGGTCCCGTCCGGCTCCCTGTCCCGCCGCCCGCGAACTCCTCGTACCGCCGGCCCAGTTCGCAGGCCAGGCCGGTCAGGGACGCGAGGTCCCCGCCCGCCTGGTGCACCACCAGCAACAGGACGTGGTCGTCCGGGGCGAGGGTGGCCAGGGCCGCGGCGAAGGTGTGCCGGGAGGCGGGCGCGGCGAGGCTGTCCAGGAGGCGTTCGCACACCTGCTCGGGCGTGGCGCCGGGGGCCGCCTCCTCAAGACGCAGCGGTGTGCCGGGCCCGGCCGCGACGACCTGGGGGCTGCCGTCCTCGTCGAGGCAGCGCACCACCAACTCGGGGTGCCGGCCGAGGAGTTCCGACACGGCGGCGGACAGGGCCGGCAAATCCACGGCCCCGCGCAGACGGACCGCCTGGGCCGTGAAGTAACCCTGCTCCGGAGCCAGCTGCTCCAGGAACCACAGGCGCTGCTGGAGCGGTCCGGGCGCGGCGGCGGCCGTGCTCGGCGGATGGGGGCGGTTCATCGTCACCTCGGCTCGGCTGCGGTTGGTCAGAGGTCCTGTTCGGCCATGCGTCGGCGAAGACTCAGCGGGCGCATATCGGTCCAGATCCGCTCGATGTGGTCCAGGCACTCGTCCCTGGAGCCCTCCGTGCCCTCCGCTCGCCAGCCGGCCGGCAGGGGTCGGTCGGCGGCCCACACGGAGTACTGCTCCTCGTCGTTGACCACAACGAGATGCTTGTCGTCGGCAGTCATTGCGTCTCCCTGGAATGTCCGCGTGGCGGTGGCGTCAGCCCTTCCACAGGTGCCGGATGTCACCGAAGTGCCGCTCGACCCACGCGTCGGAGTAGATGGTGTCCATGTAGCGCTCGCCCCTGTCGGGCAGCACCAGCACGCAGTTGGCCCCCTCGGGCAGCTCACGGGCGCGCCGGGCGGCCGCGCCGACCACCGCACCGGAGGAGCCGCCGCCGAGAATCGCCTCGGCGGCCACGAGCCGTCGGCAGCCGATGACACAGTCCTGGTCCGTCATCAGCTCGGCGGAGTCCGCCATGCCGTCGTGGTGCAGGGCCGGCCGCCGGGCCGCGCCGTGTCCGGGAACCAGCCGCTGGCACCCCGGCTGCCCGAAGATGGCACTGCCCACCGCGTCCACGGCCACGACGTGCGTGGTCATGCCGTGCTCGGCGATGTAGCGGGCGCAGCCGTGGATCGTGCCACAGGATCCGGTGGCGACGAAGAGGACGTCGACCCGGCCGTCCAGGTCCCGCGCGACCTCCCGCATCAGCTGCTCCTGCGCCCGCGCGTTGAGGACGTTGGCGTACTGGTCGGGCCAGAACGCCCCCGGGATCTCCTCGGCCAGCTGCCGGGCGCGCCGGATCCTGGCTCCGAGGAAGTCGCCCAGCTCGTTGTCCGGCTCGGTGACCATCTCCAGCTCGGCGCCGTAGGCCTCGAGGATCGCCAGGTTCTGTGTGGTGGTCCTGGGGTCCACCACACAGACGAACCGCAGGCCGAACCAGCGGCAGACCTGGACCAGGCCGATACCGAGGTTGCCGGAGCTGGACTCGACCACGGTCGACTTCCCGGGGACGAGGCGACCGCTCTCGATCGCGCCGACCACCATGCTCATGGCGGCGCGATCCTTCATACTGCCCCCCGGGTTCATGCCTTCCAACTTGGCGTGGAAACGGGCGGGCGATTCCGGGAAGAGCCGCTCCAACTGCACGAGCGGCGTGTCCCCGACAGCGGAGAGAACCCCCTTGCCGATGTGCGCGCTCATCACCCGTTGGCGACTTCGTCTTCCGCCAGCAGGCGGGCTATGAATTCAGCGAGGTCACGGAACGACTTGCCCTCGAACTCCTCGAGACGCTCCAGGATTTTCCGGTCGAGGATGTTCTCGAGCTCCAGCAGGACCTGAACCATGGAGAACGAGTCCAGGTCGGCCAGGTTCGCCGGCTCGGGCACGTCGGGCTGTTCCGCGCAAATCTTGATCGCGGTCTCACGCACGGTTTCCTCGAGCTTGTCGACAACCTGCGGGTCGAGGTTTTCGTAGGTGTTGGACTTCTGCGCGAGTTCGTCATTCGCCATGTGCTGTCAGCACCCCTCACTGAATTCGACCGGTCACGCCTTTGCGAAAGCCGCGCCGACACTAGACAGGCGCCCAGTGAACGGTCAACCGCACTGTCCCGCTGGCGGGACGGCCCCGCTGGAACACGCTTGACACCGCTGATCACCCGTGGTTGGTTCCGTGCACCGTGCATTGCACGAAACGCTCATGTCGTTTTTCCAGCATTCCAGCGTTCACGGAACCGGGGGATGACAACCGTGCTGTACCCGCACACCACGACCAAGCGAATAAAACTCCGTCCGGCCGGCGCCGCCGACGCGCCCGCCGCCTACGACATTCTCTTCCGGAACGGCCACGGACCGCTCCCGCTGCTCGACAGATATGCCGCCGACTTCTGCAACGGTCTCTCGGCGTGCTTTATGATCCATGACGCGGAAACAGACGAGCTGCTAGGCTTCAGCACTCTCTCCGACCTGAAGCCCGCCGGTCATCTGCGGACCGAGGTGCATCTGCGCCTGGGCACCCGTGAGGACCTGCGGTCCGAGGCGAACGCACTCACCGTGAATTTCGCCTTCTCCATGTGGCGGACACGCAAGGTGTACTTCGAGGTGACGGACCCGACCCTGGCGCGCATCGGATTCGGACGGCACAAGAAGGCCATGCGCCCGGAGGCCGTCCTGCCCGACCACGTGTTTCTGCACGGAAAACTTCAGGACGTTCACGTCATTTCCTACGGCCGGGACGACTGGGACGCCCACGGTCTGGACTTCATCCAGCAGGTCGTCTGACCGGACGCACGTCCATGTTGTCCCTCGCCCACCCGTCGTCGAATACGCGTCGTCGACATACCCGTCGTCGAATACCCGTCCATAACCGATCGAGTCGAGTGCGGAGGTGTCACTGCGGTGACCATGTACGTCTGGGGCTATCTCGCGGAGTACGAGAAGGAGCGGTCCGACATTCTCGACGCCGTCGACACGGTGTTCCGCTCCGGGCACCTCGTGCTCGGGGCCAGCGTGAAGGGGTTCGAGCAGGAGTTCGCCGCGTACCACGGGCTCGACCACTGTGTCGGGGTCGACAACGGAACGAACGCCCTGGTCCTCGCCCTCAGGGCGCTGGGCGTCGGCCCCGGTGACGAGGTCGTCACGGTGTCCAACACCGCCGCACCGACCGTCGTGGCCATCGACGCGGTGGGCGCGACGCCGGTGTTCGTCGACGTCCACCCCGACACCTACCTCATGGACGTCGACCAGGTGGCGGCGGCGATCACCAAGCGCACACGGTGCCTGCTGCCGGTGCACCTCTACGGCCAGTGCGTCGACATGGCACCGCTCAAGGAGCTCGCCGACCGGCACGGCCTGCCGATCCTGGAGGACTGCGCGCAGGCCCACGGAGCCCGCCACCACGGCCGGACGGCCGGCACCATGGGCGACGCGGCGGCGTTCTCCTTCTACCCGACGAAGGTGCTGGGCGCGTACGGCGACGGCGGCGCGGTGCTGACCGCGAACGCCTCGGTCGACGCCGACCTGCGCCGACTGCGCTACTACGGCATGGAGACCACGTACCACGTCGTCGAACTGCCCGGCTACAACAGCCGACTGGACGAGGTGCAGGCGGAGATCCTGCGCCGGAAGCTGGGCCGCCTGGACGACTACCTCGCCAGGCGGCAGGCGATCGCCGAGCGGTACGCGGAGGCCTTCGCGGGCACCGACCTGATCACCCCCGTGACCGCCCCGGGCAACACGCACGTGTACTACGTGTACGTGGTGCGCCATCCCCGCCGGGACGCCATCATCGAGGCACTCAAGGAGCACGACGTCCACCTCAACATCAGCTACCCCTGGCCGGTGCACACCCAGAAGGGCTTCGCGCACCTGGGGTATCGCGAGGGGTCGCTGCCCGTCACCGAGGCCGCCGCGCGGGAGATCTTCTCCCTGCCGATGTACGCCTCACTCGCGCCCGCCGACCAGGAGCGCGTCATCGACCTCCTGCACGACGTCCTCGCGCGGGTCTGACTCGTGACACAGATCCTGCACGCGAGCATCGACGCGCCGGCGGTCGGCGACGGGCCGCTGACCTCCGCGGCCGGCTTCCACGCCTGGTGGGCCGACCGGCACCGGGCCGGACGGCACCGGGTGGAGCAGGTCGGCCTGGCCGACCTCAAGGACTGGGCCTTCGACCCACGCACCGGGAACCTCGGGCACTCCAGCGGCCGCTTCTTCTCCGTCGAGGGCCTGGAGGTCCGCGAGGGCAGCACGGTCACCTGGCAGCAGCCGATCATCAACCAGCCCGAGATCGGCATCCTCGGCATCGTGGTCAAGGCGTTCGACGGCGTCCTGCACTGTCTGATGCAGGCCAAGATGGAGCCGGGCAACGTCAACGTCCTGCAACTGTCCCCCACGGTGCAGGCGACCCGCAGCAACTACACGCAGGTCCACTGCGGCGACAGGACCCCGTACCTGGAGTACTTCGCGGGGCCCGGACGCGGTGAGGTGCTCGTGGACGTGCTGCAGTCGGAGCAGGGGGCCTGGTTCTGGCGCAAACGCAACCGGAACATGGTCGTCCTGGTGACCGGGGACGTGCCGGTGCACGAGAACTACTGCTGGCTCAGCCTGGCCCAGGTGCGCGCGCTCACCCGGGTGGACAACCTCGTCAACATGGACGCGCGCACCGTGCTGTCCTGTATGCCCTTCGCCTTCCCCCAGGAGGCCGAGGCCGACGGCCGGGACCCCTTCCGGGACGCGCTCATCCGCTCGTACCAGTACGAGGCGGGCGAGCCCGGGCTGCACGGCCGGCACAGCGCCGGGGAGATCCTCAGCTGGTTCATCGAGGCCAAGACCCGCTGCGAGTGGTCGGCGCGCCTGGTTCCGCTGGGCGAGGTGTCGGGCTGGTCTCACGACCGGCGGGAGCTGAGCGACGAGGACCGGCGGCAGTTCCGCGTCATCGGGGTCTCGGTGGAGGCCGGCGACCGTGAGGTCAAACGCTGGACCCAGCCGCTGCTGGCCCCGCGCGGCCAGGGACGGGCCATGTTCCTGGTGCGTGTCCTGGACGGCGTACTGCACCTGCTGGTCCAGGCCCGGCCGGAGTACGGGCTGATGGACATGGTCGAGATGGCGCCAACCGTGCACCTGCTGCCGGGCGAGGACCTCGCCGGAATCCGGGATGTGCGGCTGCGCGAGGCGGTGAGCGATCCGGCCGCCCACGGGCACACCGTCCGCTACGACACCGTGCAGTCCGAGGAGGGCGGCCGCTTCCACCACGCCCTGACCCGTTATCAGGTCATCGAGACCGGCCCGGACTTCCCCGACGAGGCACCGCCCGGGCACCTGTGGGTGACGGTCCGCCAGCTGACCGACCTCCTGAGGCACGGCCACTACCTGAACATTGAGGCCCGGAGCCTGCTGGCGGGTCTGCACAGCCTGTGCTGACCCGCGGCGTTCCCGGGCTCGCGCCGAGGCGGGCAACGTCAAGGAAGGAAACAACGAGTGCGGCTGCTGTTCACGACCGCGCCGCTGCGCGGCCACTTCCATCCCCTGGTGCCGCTGGCCTGGGCCGCCCGGTCCGCCGGTCACGAGGTCCTGATCGCCACAACCGGGGACTTCGCCGCGACCGTGGCACGCGCCGGCCTGCCCGCCGTGTCCTGGGCACCCGCCACCGACGTGGTCGCCCTGACCTACGCGGAGGTGTACGGCGGCTCCCCAGCGGGTGCTGGTGAGCCGCCGCGGCACGGCTCGGCCGGGCGGCGTCTCGCCCACGGCCGGGCCTTCGGGCGCCTGGCCGAGCTGTGCCTGCCCGGCGCGCACGCCCTGCTCGACGCGTGGCGGCCGGACCTCGTCGTGAGCGAACGCGCCGAGTCGGCCGGCCCGCTGGCGGCCGCCGGCCACGGCATCCCGCACGTGGAGTTCCACTGGGGCGCGGCCGAACTGCCCGAGTACCGCGAGGGCGCGGCGGCCCGCCTCGACCGCGACCTGCCCGTGCCCGACGAGATCCTCAACCCGTGGCCCTCCTCGCTGCGCCGCCCGTACGCCGCACGGCACCGGGCCCTGCGCAGCATCGACTACAACGGCGACGCCGAGATCCCGTCCTGGGTCCTGGCGCCCCGCACCGGCCACGGGTGTGCGTCACCTTCGGCACGGTCATCCCGCGGCTGCGCGATCTGCCGCTGCGCGACACGATGACTCCGGTGCTGCGGCGGCTGGCCGAACGCGACTACGAGTTGCTGGTCGCCACGGACGAGGAGACCGCGGCCGACTGGCCCGAGCTGTCTCGGTACGCGCACCGCATCGGCCGTATCCCGATGGCCCAGGTCCTGCCGAGCTGCGATCTCCTCGTCAGCCACGGCGGCCAGGGCTCGGTGCTGGCGGCACTGGCCGCCGGGTGCCCGCAGCTGCTGCTGCCCCAGTTCGACGACCAGTTCGACAACGCGGACATGGTGGAACGGGCGGGTGCCGGCCTGTGCGTGACGCCGGACCTGATCACCCCCGACCTCGTCGCCGGGCACGTCGAGGCCCTCGTCGAGGACGCGGTGTGCACGGCCCGGGCGGCAGGGCTGGCCGAGGAGATCAGACGGCAGCCGCCCCTGTCCCGGACCGTGGACCTGCTGACGCGGTTGGCCGGCCCCGGCTCCCCGCGGGGGCCGGGGCCGGGCACCAGTAACGTCCGAGCGACCTCCGGAGTGTGAACAATATGTCCGCGGTCAAGACGACCGAGATGGCCGTGCCCCACGCCTATCGGATCACCCCGACCCAGTACCCGGACCGGCGCGGCTACTTCTACGAGGCCTTCCGGTCCGAGGAGCTCTCCGAGCTGATCGGCTACCCGTTCGTCGTCCGGCAGGCGAACTTCTCGCGCAGCCGCGCGGGCACCCTGCGCGGTATCCACGGCACGGTCCTGCCCCCTGGCCAGGGAAAACTGGTCACCTGCGTCCGCGGCGCCGTCATGGACGTCGTCGTAGACCTGCGGGTGGGCTCCCCCACCTTCGGCCGGTACGACATCACGTACCAGGACGAGGAGTCGGGGATCGCCGTCTACCTCTCCGACGGCCTGGGCCATGCCTTCCTCGCCCTGACCGACGACGCCTGCATGAACTACCTCTGCTCGGAGGTGTACGTCCCCGGCACGATGATCGAGATCAACCCGCTCGACCCGGACATCGCGATCCCCTGGGAACTCAAGGGCGCACCGATCATGTCCGACAAGGACGCGGGCGCCGTCGGGCTGATGGAGGCCGCGGAGTCGGGCCTGCTGCCCGGCTACGAGGAGTGCCTCGCCCACTACGCGGCCCTGCGGCCCCCGGTGTAGCGGACCGGCCGCACCGCCGGGCGGCTCAGTTCCGTGGTGACACCGCGCGCCGCACACGGCGCACCCCGCGCGCGACGCGCCGCACGGTCCGCGTCCTCGGCACGAAGGCGAGCTTCGCCGGTGTGCCGCCGGGCAGTGCGAGCCGGGTCAGCCGCCGCCGGTCGAAGTAGCGCCAGGTACGGCTGTCCAGCCGACCGGCGAGATAGCGCTCCGCCGTCGGCCTGAGCGAGGGGTGGCTGTCGGGCTGCATCGTGTACCCGACCGTCGAGACCAGATCGCGCAGTGCTCGGGGCGTCCCCGTCCCAAGGCCGCGGTCCAACGTCCAGGACGTCACGGCGGACGCGTCCTCCAGGTCGGGCAGGAGCGCGTCCACGATCGTCACGGGAACGCGGTTGCTGTTGTGGTAGGGCCTCAGCCGCTCCAGCACCGTCTCCGTTCCGATCCGGGCCACCGGGAGGCCGAACAGACGCGAGGCGGTGAGCAGGGCCGTGGAGAAGCAGCCGGCCACCAGGGCCGGCCGCAGACGCTGGAAGACCACCTCCGCGAGGACGGGCTCGTCGAGCACCCGGAACCCGACGCCCAGCCGCGCCGCTTCGTCCTCCAGCGCCCCGGCCCAGCCGCGGGGAGCCGACGGATGGGGCTTGAACACGACGTGCCGGTGGCCGAGTCGTGCGGCGCCACGCAGCATCCTCAGGTGCAGCCGCTGTTCCTCCTGGGCGGACAGGAGATCGATCGCGGACAGGTACTGCCCGAGCAGCAGCGCCGGCCGCTCGGCTCTGGCAGGTCCCGGCCCGTCCGCGTGCCCGCCGAGTGCGCGCAGCACCTCGGTGACCGTCTCGACGGGTACGGGTTCCGACTCGACACCGAACTCCCGCAGCAGGAGCGGCCGCAGCCCCGGGACGAGGTCCACGTGCAGCAGGCGCCCAATGCGCGTCCCCACCTGGGGATCCAGCCTGCCCCGCGTGGGCCCGTAGCTCATCAGGCCGTCGGCGTAGACATGGACGGGGCTGTCGCTGAAGATCCGCGCCGCGGCGTTGGACGGGCCACCCTGGATCGACTCGCACGCGATCTCGATGTCCCCGGTGCCCAGGTCCCAGGTCCGCCGTAACACCCGCTGCCACAGCGGTGCGTCCTGCTCCCTCGGGGACCAGGCCATCGGGTGGAAGGGCCGGATGAACTCGTTCCAGGAACGTACCTCGTCGAACTCCGGCCGCAGCGCGGTGAACCCGGACATCCGGTCGAGGGGCGTACCGACCTCGGGGATCGCCGCCGGGTCACTCACGACGAGGATGCGCCGGTGTTCCGCCCTCGGCCCGAAGAGGCCCGCCCGAATGGCCGCGGTGACCGTGACAGCGGCGTACTGCGAACACGCGAAGAAGAGTTGGGTGACCACGCAGGGACGGTACCGGGTGTCCCGCGCGGCGGGACACCGGACCGGACGCGACGCTCATTTCACGCTGATAAAGCGGTCGAAATCCATGACAGAGTTGACGTCATTTCATGGACGCCTAGGCTGTTTTCATCGACCAGCGGAGGTTTTCAGTGGATACAGTCAGCCTCACCGACGACGAGGTCGAAGACTTCGTCAAAAGCGGCTTCGTGAAAATCGCCGGAGCATTCTCGAAGGAGACGGCGGACGAGTGCCGCGAGCGTCTTTGGCGGGAGACCGGCAAGGATCCGGAGGATCCCAGGACGTGGACCGAGCCGGTAGTCCGGATTCCGCCGATCAACGATCCGCCGTTCCTGGAGTCATGCAACACACCGCGGCTGCGCCGGGCCTACGAGCAGCTGTACGGTGCCGACCGCTGGATCGAGCCGGACTGGCCCGGCACGTTTCCGGTGCGCTTTCCCCATCCCGGCCGGCCGGGAGACACGGACTGGCACGTCGACGCCGGCTGGCATGTCGACGAGCAGTGGTTCGAGGCCCTCGAGGACGGCGGCGACATCGGTAAAGTCGATCCGCACGGCTTCCGCATCAATATCAAGTCCCGCGGTCGCGCGCTGCTGATTCTGCTGCTCTACTCGGAGGTCGGACCTGACGACGCGCCCACCAGAATTCGCGTGGGCTCTCACCTGGATATTCCCCCCATGCTCGCCCCGTACGGCGAAAAGGGTCGCGGTCTGTTCCGTGACGATATCCTCGACAAGGCGACAGCTCACCGGCCGGAGGTTCTGGCCACGGGTGGGGCCGGCGATGCTTTCCTGGTGCATCCTTTCTTGGTGCACGCCTCCCAGGCAAACCTGAGGGGCCGGCCGCGTTTCATGGCGCAGGCGGCGGTGGAGCCGCGCGAACCGCTCGAGACGGAACGGGCCGACGGACAGTACAGCCCGGTGGAACGCGCCGTCCGGATGGGACTGGGACTTACCTGACGCGCTGCGCAGACGTGACGTCCCGCGTGCCCGGCTGAGGCCGGGCCGCTCTCCGCCCCCCCCATGAGGCCGAGCCCTCCGTGGAAAACGACGCCGCGGACCGTCTCCGCTCCTGCCTTGACCTTGTGCATGGCGGCGTCGGCGCCGCGCAGGATGCGGTCGGGCGCTGTCACGTTATTGAGTGGTTCTCTGACAGCGCGTGAGGCATGTGGCGGGACCGGGCTTCGGGCCGGTGTTCAGGCCCCGGCGGCGCCGGTGGCCTGGTCCCAGATTGCAAAGCGGATGGTCATCTCAGCTCGGTAGCCGGGAGCGGTCATCAGGTGGCGGCGGGGTCGGAAGTGCGGTGAGATGCCACTGAAGGCAGCCAGGAACCGTTGGGCCCCACCGGTACTGCGGAAGCCTTTCATCGCGCGTTCACGCTGCCTTGTCGGCTGATGACTGTTCTCTGCCCGGTTGTTCAGGCCCTTGTGCGAGCGGTGCTCAACGGAGGGCATGACCTCGCGGTGGGCCGCGCTGTAGGAGCGCAACTTGTCGGTGACGACCACCCTGGGCACCGTATGGGTCTTCTTCAGCAGCCTGCGGAAGAAGCGCCGGGCCGCAGCGGTGTCCCGCCGGCTCTGTACGAGGATGTCCAAGACGGTGCCGTCGGCGTCCACGGCCCGCCACAGGTACTTCCGCTCTCCGTTGATCTTCATGAAGACCTCATCCAGGTGCCATTTGTCCCCGGGGCGGGGCCGCCGACGGCGCAGCGCGCCGGCGTAGGTCTGCCCGAACTTGGCGCACCAGCGGCGGACCGTCTCATAGGAGACGAGCACGCCGCGCTCCAGCATCAGTTCCTCGACCTCGCGAAAGCTGAGCGGGAAGCGAAAGTACAGCCACACGCAGTGCGCGATGATCTCCACCGCGTATCGGTGCCCCTTGTACGACGGCGGCGCGCTGTCCACGGACGACCCCTCCCCGCATGACCAACCAGAAGATCATCCCACCCGGTCAGTCAACGTGACAGTGCCTTCAACCGTGCTGGAGAAACGAAGCACGCGGTGCATCACTTCATCCTTGCCGGCCGTAGGAAGGACGCCCGGTCCGCCGCCGAATCGGTACCCGAGTTCCTCGATGTGCGCGACTTGCTACAGAAACGGGCACGGTGGGTATGCGGCGCAGCCGCAGCGGTGATCGATCAGCAGGCGGACCTGATCCCGCGGAAGATTTCAAGTCCAGTGAGACGGTCGTGACGCTATGAGGTTTGTGGTGCGGGTTCCCTGCGCTTGGCCGGGTCGTTGATCCATGCCTGCTG
>NZ_JACHCX010000027.1:0-89990 GCF_014207295.1 Streptomyces sp. AK010 | reverse complement strand
TCAGGAGTCCACACAACCCCCGATGATCACGCGGTGGCCGTACCCGTTCCCAGCCGGACCCGACTCAAGATCGCGAAGTCAGACTGGAGTACTAACCGGTCTTTTCCCGGGAGTCACAGCTTGCGCAGGCTGAGCCGCTGCACCTTGTGGTCCGGGCCCTTGCGCAGGACGAGCGTGGCGCGACCGCGGGTCGGGGCGATGTTCTCGACCAGGTTCGGCCGGTTGATCGTGCGCCACATCGTCCGGGCGTAGTCGAGGGCCTCCTCCTCCGAGACCTGGGTGTACTTGCGGAAGTACGAGGAGGGGTTCTGGAAGGCGGTCGCGCGCAGTTTGCGGAAGCGGTTGAGGTACCAGGTCTCGACGTCCTCGACGCGGGCGTCGACGTACACGCTGAAGTCGAAGTAGTCGGCGAGACCGACCCGGGTGCGGCCGTCCTTGCCGGGCAGGGCGGGCTGGAGGACGTTCAGGCCCTCGACGATCAGGATGTCCGGGCGGCGGACCGTGAGCCTCTTGTCGGGGACGATGTCGTAGATCAGGTGGGAGTAGACGGGCGCGGTGACCTCGTCCTTGCCGGCCTTGATGTCGGCGACGAAGCGGGTCAGGGCGCGCCGGTCGTAGGACTCCGGGAAACCCTTGCGGGACATCAGGCCGCGGGCCTGGAGCTCCTTGGTGGGGAGCAGGAAGCCGTCGGTGGTGACGAGCTCGACGCGTGGGTGCTCGGGCCAGCGGGAGAGCAGGGCCTGGAGGAGGCGGGCGACCGTCGACTTGCCCACCGCGACCGAGCCGGCCACCCCTATGACGAACGGGGTGCCCGACTGGGAGCCCTTCTCGCCCAGGAACGTGTTCAGCGCGCCTCTGAGGCCGTCGGTGGCGCCGACGTAGAGATTGAGCAGACGGGAGAGCGGGAGGTAGATGTCCCGCACCTCGTCGAGGTCGATCACGTCGCCGAGACCGCGCAGCTTCTCGACCTCCTCGGCCGTGAGCGGCAGCGGCGTCTTGTCACGCAGCGCGCTCCACTCGGCTCGGGTGAGGTCGACGTAGGGAGTCGCCTCCGGGCGGGGCCGGTGGGCGCTCCGGGGCATCGAGGAGACCGGAGAGATCACAGTCCATTGTTACGGGCGTACGAACAGATGGTGAGGTGGGATCCGTCACGCGAGGTGTTCGCCCCGCTTCCTCCTGATGGAAGCCGATGCAGGTGATCGGCCTCGGTCTGGCGCTCGGCTTCCGCATCACCGGCGGGTTCGGCGGCTTCCTGCTCGGCGCCCTGCTCGTGATGGTGTTCGCCGCGGCCGTCTCCTGGCGCGCGGTGCTGATCGGGATGCTGGCCGGCGACGCCGAGAAGGTGCAGGCGTTCGCGTTCACGATCATCTTCCCGATCACCTTCACCAGCAGCGCGTTCGTCGTCGTCGACACGATGCCAGGCTGGCTCCAGGCGCGGAGCGACGTCAATCCGGTGACACATCTGTCGGACGCGCTCCGGGGGCTGCCGCTGGGCGGGGCGGTGGCGGAGCCGGTGTTGTGGTCGTTGGTGTGGGCGGCGGGCGTCGCCCTGGTGTTCTATCCGCTGGCCATGCGGGCTTACCAGGCGAAGGTCTCAGGCGCTGAGGGGTTCGTCGGCAGGTGCAGGCCTCCCCGCCAGGTGACCTTGGTCAGTGGGGCGAGTCCGCCGTTGGCGATGCCCCGGGACGACTGCGAGCGGGTGCGGCGCTCCGCAAGCACGTCAGGCAGGGGTGGGAGATCGCCCGGCTGGGCGAAGCGCCTCGGCCCCGGATGAACGGTGCACTTTCGGGACGAGCGACAGCTCCGCTCAGCCTTGAGCCCGTATTATTTCCGATTTCGGGCACGCTTCGGCCTGTTCGGCGCGGGAATCGACCCTAAGCTGCCGCCCATGTGTGGAATCGTGGGATACGTGGGGCCGCAGTCCGCGCTCGAGGTCGTGATGGCCGGGCTGAAGCGGCTGGAGTACCGGGGGTACGACTCGGCGGGCGTCGCCGTCCTGGCCGACGGCGGGCTGGCGACGGCGAAGAAGGCCGGGAAGCTGCTCAATCTGGAGAAGGAGCTGGACGGCAGGCCGCTGCCGGCCGGCGCGACGGGCATCGGGCACACCCGGTGGGCCACGCACGGCGGGCCGACGGACACCAATGCCCACCCGCACATCGACAACGCGGGCCGGGTCGCGGTGGTGCACAACGGCATCATCGAGAACTTCGCCCTGCTGCGGGCCGAACTCGCGGAGCGCGGCCACGACCTGGCCTCCGAGACGGACACCGAGGTCGTCGCCCATCTGCTCGCCGAGGAGTTCTCCTCCTGCGCGGATCTCGCCGAGGCGATGCGGCTGGTGTGCCGGCGGCTGGAGGGCGCGTTCACGCTGGTCGCGGTGCACGCCGACGAGCCGGACGTGGTGGTGGGCGCGCGGCGGAACTCACCGCTGGTGGTCGGCGTCGGGGAGGGCGAGGCCTTCCTCGCCTCGGACGTCGCCGCGTTCATCGCCCACACGCGCTCGGCGATCGAGCTCGGCCAGGACCAGGTGGTGGAGCTGCGCCGGGACGGCGTGACGGTGACGGGCTTCGACGGCCGCCCGGCCGATGTGCGGTCCTACCACGTCGACTGGGACGCCTCGGCCGCGGAGAAGGGCGGCTACGACTACTTCATGCTCAAGGAGATCGCCGAGCAGCCCAAGGCGGTCGCCGACACGCTCCTGGGCCGGATCGACGGTTCCGGTTCGCTGACGCTGGACGAGGTGCGGATCCCCCCGGGGGTGCTGCGGGAGATCGACAAGGTCGTCATCGTCGCCTGCGGTACGGCCTTCCACGCCGGGATGATCGCCAAGTACGCGATCGAGCACTGGACGCGGCTGCCCTGCGAGGTGGAGCTCGCGAGCGAGTTCCGCTACCGGGACCCGATCCTGGACGCGCAGACGCTGGTCATCGCCATCTCCCAGTCCGGCGAGACCATGGACACGCTGATGGCGCTGCGGCACGCCCGTGAGCAGGGCTCCAAGGTGCTGGCGATCTGCAACACCAACGGTTCGACGATTCCCCGGGCGTCGGACGCGGTGCTGTACACGCACGCCGGACCTGAGGTGGCCGTCGCCTCGACCAAGGCGTTCCTGACGCAGCTCGTGGCGTGTTACCTGGTCGCCCTGTACCTGGGCCAGGTGCGCGGCACGAAGTGGGGTGACGAGATCCGGGCGGTGATCCGCGACCTGTCGTCGATCTCCGGTGCGGTGGATCAGGTGCTGGGCACGATGGAGCCGGTGCGGGAGCTGGCGCGCACGCTGGCCTCGAAGAAGACGGTGCTGTTCCTCGGCCGGCACGTCGGGTATCCGGTGGCGCTCGAAGGCGCGCTGAAGCTCAAGGAACTCGCCTACATGCACGCGGAGGGGTTCGCGGCCGGGGAGTTGAAGCACGGGCCGATCGCCCTGATCGAGGAGGACCTGCCGGTGGTCGTGGTGGTGCCGTCGCCGCGCGGGCGGTCGGTGCTGCACGACAAGATCGTCTCCAACATCCAGGAGATCCGGGCGCGGGGTGCGCGGACGATCGTGATCGCCGAGGAGGGCGACGAGGCGGTCGTGCCGTACGCGGATCACCTGGTCCGGATCCCGGTCACTCCGACGCTGCTTCAGCCGATGGTGGCGACCGTGCCGCTGCAGGTGTTCGCCTGTGAGCTGGCCACGGCCCGGGGCAACGAGGTGGATCAGCCCCGGAACCTGGCCAAGTCGGTGACGGTGGAGTAGTCGCCCTTGAGGGCGTCGACGAAGGCGGCGAAGGCTCCGGTTGGGACGGTGACGGTTGCCCCGGCCGGGGCTTAGGCGTAGACGGCGCGAGCGTAGGCCTCAGTCGCTGGCCGTACTCTCCGCCCTGGCGCCCGCCCGTAGTGCCGATTCCGACGCCATACCGAAGGCGCTGACAACCGCCCTTCATGAGACGCGCACAACGGACCCTGAAACCGCCGACTACTTCTACCCCTCGTGCACGCACGCGCGGCGGGTGAGGCCGAACACCCCGAGCGGTGGGCGGCGGGTTTCACCGCCGGATACCACTCGGCCTGGGCCGCAGCGGTCCTGCGTGTCCTGGAGGCGCGCGGCGTCGGGTTCTCGAAGCACCTCCACCGCGGTCTCCACCTGTGTTCCGACGCGGACAGGCTCACCCGCTTTGTCGACCGTGCCGTCACCGCGACTCACCAAGCCGACGTGGTCGCCGGGGAGCCGAGCCCGCGGGCGCCGGACGGCCCGTAGGGTGCTGCCCATGAGCATCATCGGGGTCGGCGTCGACGTTGCCGAGATCGAGCGGTTCGCGGCTTCACTGGAGCGTACGCCCGCGCTGGCCGCGCGGCTGTTCGTGGAGCGGGAGCTGCTGCTGCCGAGCGGGGAGCGGCGGGGCGTCGCCTCCCTCGCCGCGCGGTTCGCGGCCAAGGAGGCGTTGGCCAAGGCGCTCGGCGCTCCGCCCGGGCTGCTGTGGACGGACGCCGAGGTATGTGTCGAGGACAGTGGGCAGCCCCGGCTGCGGGTGAGCGGGACGGTGGCCGCGCGGGCCGCCGAGCTCGGCGTGCGGAGCTGGCACGTGTCCCTGAGCCATGACGCGGGGGTGGTCTCCGCGGTGGTGATCGCGGAGGGGTGAGGCGTCAGGCCATGGACCAGATCAGCGTGATCGTGCCGATGAGGCCGATCGCGCCCAGGGTCGTACCGGCCGCCGCAGGCCACAGCCGGCCCGTGCCCTTGCGGGCGTAGTGGAGGCCCGTCGTCCCGAACGTCACCGCGAGGGCGCCGGCCAGCACCGTCCACGGGATCAGGAACGCCCCGGTGCCCACCGCCGAGAAGGCGCCGAGGATCAGGGCGGTCGGGCCGAGGGCGGTGGCGGGGCTGTCCGTGTCGCCGGATGCTGTCGAGCTGGTCATGTCTCGTCGATCCCCATTTTTGAACGAGTTCAAAACACGGCTCGATCATACGCCCGGGGCGTCGTCCGTGAGGCGGGGACCCCCGAAACCCCCGCCGGGTGCGGGACACTGTCGGTGAATCCAGGGGGCTGAACGTGACGTCGGCCTTCACGACCCGTTGCGGTCGTGAAGGCCGACGTCACGTTCAGGACCCGGATTCGCCAACAGTGTCGGTGTGGTGGCGGGGGTTTCGGAGCATGGGGGTCCGGGTCAGCAGATCGACTGGCTGCTGTTCACGCGCGTGATGTTGCGGAACGTCGTGTTCTCGCCGCACGGGCTCTCCCTGATGGCCGAGTTGGTGACCGTCAGGTTCTGGATGGTGATGTCCTTGTTGTTGGGGAACTCCGCGCGGGCCGCCAGGCGCAGTTCGCCGCCGCCCGTGATCGTGCCGCTCTGCGCCGCGAGACTGACGTTGTAGCAGTTCTCGATCAGGACCGAGTTGTTGCCGGTGGTGGAGAGCGTCACCTTGTCGATGACGGCCCCGCCGCTCTCCGAGACGCAGAACACGCCGCGTCCGCCGCCGCGCGCGACGACCTCGCCGACCCGGATGTTGGTGGGATAGCCGCTGCCGACCCGGCCGTTGCGGTTGGCCATGCGGAAGGCGGCGTAGCCGGTGCCCGTGCCGGCGTTCTCGGCGTCCACCTTGGTGACCTTGGCGTTGATGGTCCGGTTGAGCAGCAGGCCCGACTCTCCGACGTTGCGGGCCGTCACCGTGCCGATGGTGATGCCGTCGACGCCGTAGGTCTCGACCGCGTGGCTGGACGCGCCGGAGACGTGGACGTCGTCGATGCGGACGTTGCGCGTCCACTGGCTGGTGTCACCGCGGTTGTCGATGCGGACGCCCAGGCCGCGGGTCAGACGCATGTCGATCTGGCCGAGCACCACGTTCTGGACGTTGCGCAGGAAGATGCCGTACAGCGGGGTGCCGGTGAGCTTGAGGTTCTGGACCTCGATGTCACGGGTGCCGCGCGAGTAGACGGGCGCCTGGTCGCCCGAGCCGCTGCCGGTGACGTCGATCGTGCCGCAGACGTCGAGGACGGTGTAGCTCGGCAGCGAGATGCGGGAGCCCGCCGAGACCGAACCCGAGCCGCGGACCACGACCCGTTCCTTCGAAGTACGCCCGGAGGTGAGGCTGTTGACGGCCGCCTGGACGGCCGCGCGCATGTCGGTGCCGGTGTAGACGGTGCTGCCGCCGCGCCGGGCGGTCCAATTGCCACCGCTCTGTACGGCCTCGGCCTGGTAGGAGCCGTCTCCGCAGGCCAGTGCGCGTGTGGGGGCGGCGGCCGTGGCGGGGGCGGTCAGGGTGCCGGCGGCGGTGAGGAGGGCGGTGGCGCCGGCGGCTGCCAGTAATGCGGCTCTGCGTCCCATGGGGGCCTCGGTTTCGTCGAACGAGGGGGGAGTGTGCAAGCGCTTTCTATGCGGGCGGGAGTCTGGCAAAGGGGCGGCAAAGCGTCAATGGGTGCGACAGGGTTCGCCGGTGCGGAGGAGGCGTGTGAGGGGGAGTGGGGCGGCGGTCCTGCGGGAAACTCGACCGCATGCGTACTGCGTACAGCGTGGAGACGGTCCGGACCGCCGAACGGGAGCTGATGGCGCGGCTGCCGGAGGGGGCGCTGATGCAACGCGCCGCCGCCGGGCTCGCCGCGGCCTGCGCCGACCTGCTGGGGCGGGTGTACGGCAGCAGGGTCGTGCTGCTGGTCGGCAGTGGCGACAACGGGGGTGACGCCCTGTACGCCGGAGCCCGGCTGGCCCGTCGGGGGGCCGGGGTCACGGCGGTGCTGCTCGCGCCGGAGCGGGCGCACGCGGCGGGGCTCGCGGCGTTGCGGCGGGCCGGGGGGCGGGTCGCGGGGGCCGGTGGCGGGGAGGCGCTGGTCGAGGGCGCGGACCTCGTCGTCGACGGGATCGTCGGGATCGGCGGGAAGGGCGGGCTGCGGCCGGACGCGGTGCCGTTGGCCTCCGCGGCCGGGCGCTCGTGCGGTGCCGTCGTCGCCGTCGATCTGCCGAGCGGCGTCGACGCCGACACCGGCGAGGTGCACGGGCATGCCGTACGGGCCGATCTGACCGTGACGTTCGGGACGCACAAGCCGGGGCTCCTCATCGATCCCGCACGGGAGTACGCGGGGTCGGTGCGGCTGGTCGCCATCGGGCTGGAGCTGCCGGTCGAGCCGGAGCTGGAGGCGTTGCAGCACGAGGACGTGGCCCGGCTGCTGCCCGTGCCGGGGGCGGAGAGCGACAAGTACCGGCGGGGCGTGGTCGGGATCGCCGCCGGGTCGGCGCGGTACCCGGGGGCCGCGGTGCTCGCCGTCTCGGGCGCGCTGCGGGGCGGGGCCGGGGCCGTACGGTACGTCGGGCCGGCCGGGGACGCCGTCATCGCGCGGTTTCCCGAGACGCTCGTGTCGGATCGGGGGCCGAAGCATGCCGGGCGGGTCCAGGCGTGGGTCGTCGGGCCGGGGGCCGGGGACGACGCGGCGACGGTGGCGGAGGTGCTGGCGGCGGACGTGCCGGTGCTGATCGACGCGGACGGGTTGCGGCTGGCGGACGCGGAGGTCGTGCGGGGGCGGCGGGCGCCGACGCTGATGACGCCGCACGCGGGGGAGGCGGCGGCCCTGCTGGGTGTGGAGCGGGGGGAGGTCGAGGGCGGTCGGCTGGCGGCGGTCCGGGAGCTGGCGCGGCGGTACGGGGCGACGGTGCTGCTGAAGGGGTCCACGACGCTGGTGGCCGACTCGGGGGGTGGGGCGGTGCGGGTGAATCCGACGGGGACGGGGTGGCTGGCGACGGCCGGGAGCGGGGACGTGTTGTCGGGGCTGGGCGGGTCGTTGCTGGCGGCGGGGTTGTCGGCGGTGGATGCGGGGAGTGTGGGGGCGTATCTGCACGGGCTCGCCGGGCGGTTGGCGGCGGATGGGGCGCCGGTGGGGGCGCATGATGTGGCGGATGCGGTTCCGGGGGCTTGGCGGAATGTTCTTGGCTGAGTGATTTCAGGGGGCTGTGGCTGTGGCTGCGGCGGTGGCGGTGGCGGTGGGTGTGGCCGTAGCAGTGGCGGTGGGGGGTCGGCGAGGGTGGGTGGGGGTTGCTGTGGGGTTGGGTCGCCCCCTCCGCCCCTTCCCGTCCCGACACCGGGCGCTGCCGCCCCCGGGCCCCCGCTTCGGCCCGGACGGCCTCGTCCTCAGGCGTCGGACGGGTTGAAAGGCAGGGGCGTTGCCGAGGCGGGGGCGTTGTTGAGTGCGGGGCCTTCGTTTCGGCCTGGACGGCTTCGTCCTCAGGCGTCGGACGGGTTGAAAGGCAGGGGCGTTGCCGAGGCGGGGGCGTTGCTGGGTGCGGGGCCTTCGTTTCGGCCTGGACGGCTTCGTCCTCAGGCGTCGGACGGGTTGAAAGGCAGGGGCGTTGCCGAGGCGGGGGCGTCGTTGAGTGCGGGGCCTTCGTTTCGGCCCGGACGGCTTCGTCCTCAGGCGCTGGGCGGGGTGAAGGGCGGGGGCGTTGCGAGTCCGGGGCCCCCGCTTCGGCCCGGACGGCCTCGTCCTCAGGCGTCGGACGGGTTGAAGGGCGAGGGCGTTGCCGAGTCGCCCGGGGCAGGAGCCGGGGCAACCGTGGGCCTGCCGTCGCAGTGGTGTCCGGGCCCTCTGAGACACTGGGCGCGATGAGCGAGAGAACAGCCCCGGCCGCGCCCCTGCGGGCCCGGGCCGAGATCGATCTGGCCGCCCTGCGGGCCAATGTGCGGGCTCTGCGCGCCCATGCGCCGGGCGCGGCCGTGATGGCCGTGGTGAAGTCCGAGGCGTACGGGCACGGTGCCGTGCCGTGTGCCCGGGCTGCCGTCGCCGCCGGGGCGAGCTGGCTGGGCACGGCCACGCCCGAGGAGGCCCTCGCCCTGCGGGCCGCCGGGTTGCCGGGCCGCATCATGTGCTGGCTGTGGACGCCCGGCGGACCGTGGCGCGAGGCGATCGAGGCCGAGCTGGACGTGTCCGTCAGCGGGATGTGGGCCCTGGAGGAGGTCGTCGAGGCGGCCAGGGGTGCCGACCGGCCCGCCCGCGTGCAGCTCAAGGCGGACACGGGGCTGGGGCGCAACGGGTGCCAGCCCGGGGACGACTGGGCCGCGCTGGTCCGTGCGGCTCTGCGGGCCGAGGCCGAGGGGCTGCTGCGCGTCACGGGGCTGTGGTCGCACTTCGCCTGCGCCGACGAGCCGGGGCACCCATCCATCGCCGCCCAGCTCGGCGTGTTCCGCGACATGGTCGCGTACGCCGAGGGACAGGGCGTACGGCCCGAGGTCCGGCACATCGCCAACTCGCCGGCCACGCTCACGCTCCCCGAGAGCCACTTCGACCTGGTCCGCACCGGCATCGCCACCTACGGCATCTCGCCAAGCCCGGAGCTGGGCACCCCGGCCGACTTCGGGCTGCGCCCGGTGATGACGCTGTCCGCCTCGCTGGCCCTGGTCAAGCACGTACCGGGCGGGCACGGCGTCAGCTACGGCCACCGCTACGTGACACCCGGCGCGACCACCCTCGGCCTGGTGCCGCTGGGCTACGCGGACGGCGTCCCGCGGCACGCCTCCTCGGCCGGGCCGGTCCTGGTCGAGGGCAAGTGGCGCACGATCGCCGGGCGGGTCGCGATGGACCAGTTCGTGGTGGATCTGGGGGGCGACGAGCCCGCGGCGGGGGCCGAGGCGGTCCTCTTCGGGCCCGGGGACCGCGGAGAGCCCACCGCGGAGGACTGGGCCCAGGCGGCCGGAACCATCGCCTACGAGATCGTGACCCGGATCGGAACGCGTGTTCCTCGCGTCTATGTGAATGAGGAACAGGACGGGTAACTCGGACGGGGTCACACGAGGAACACCGGGCACCCTGACAACATCGAGCAACATCAGCTGCACCGGGCCCCACCGACTCGCCGGGCCCGGTGAGGCACCCGACAGCATCCCGGCGAAGAGGAGCGGTACGTGAGCGAGAGCAGTGCGGAGGTCGTCGCGGACGTCGCCTCCGCGGCCGTCGCGGCCTCCGCCGCGGGGGCGGCGGGAGGCTGGCGCCGGGCGACCGGTATCGCCGGCATGGCGATAGGCGTGGTGGCCGCGGGCGCGGCCGCCGGCGTCGCCCTGGAACGGATGACGGTCGGCCGCGGCATGCGCCAGAAGGCCCGGCTCGCCCTGGACTCGGCCGGGCCGTACGGCTCGCTGCGCGGCATGCCGGGCAAGGCGGTCGCCGACGACGGCACCGAGCTGTACTACGAGGTCGACGACCTCGACCCGGAGGCCGCGCCGGCCGCCATCGGCCCGCGCCGCCGACGGCTCTTCGGCCGCAAGTCACCCGCTCCCGTCACCGTGGTCTTCAGCCACGGCTACTGCCTCAGCCAGGACTCCTGGCACTTCCAGCGGGCGGCCCTGCGGGGCGTCGTGCGGACGGTGCACTGGGACCAGCGCAGCCATGGCCGGTCCGGCCGTGGCGTGGCCCAGGGGCGGGACGAGCCGGTCACGATCGAGCAGCTGGGCCGGGACCTGAAGGCCGTCATGGACGCGGCGGCCCCCGAAGGCCCGCTCGTGCTCGTCGGGCACTCCATGGGCGGCATGACGGTCATGGCGCTGGCCGACCAGTACCCCGAGCTGATCCGCGAGCGGGTCGTCGGGGTCGCCTTCGTGGGGACGTCCTCGGGGCGGCTCGGCGAGGTCAACTACGGCCTGCCGGTCGCCGGGGTCAACGCGGTGCGGCGCGTGCTGCCCGGAGTGCTGAAGGTGCTGGGGCAGCGGGCCGAGCTGGTGGAGAAGGGGCGCCGGGCGACCGCGGACCTGTTCGCCGGGATCATCAAGCGGTACTCGTTCGCGTCCCGGGACGTCGACCCGGCCGTCGCCCGGTTCGCCGAGCGGATGATCGAGAGCACGCCGATCGACGTGGTCGCCGAGTACTACCCGGCGTTCAACGACCACGACAAGACCGAGGCGCTCGTCCACTTCGCGGAGCTGCCCGTGCTCGTCCTGGCCGGGGTGCAGGACCTGGTCACGCCGAGTGAGCACAGCGAGGCCATCGCCGATCTGCTGCCGGACGCCGAGCTGGTGCTGGTGCCGGACGCGGGCCACCTGGTGATGCTGGAACACCCGGAAGTGGTCACCGACCGCCTCGCCGACCTCCTCACCCGCACGGGTGCCGTGCCCGCAGGAGCTACCGTGAAGGGCTATGGAAGCACCAGCACCGCACAGCCCGGCTGAGTCCGGTTCCGTCCAGATCGTCGTCACGTCCCCCGAGCAGATGCGGGAGCTGGGCCGCCGGCTCGCGAAACTGCTGCGCGCCGGTGACCTGGTGATGCTCAGCGGGGAGCTCGGCGCGGGCAAGACGACGCTGACCCGTGGGCTGGGCGAGGGGCTCGGCGTGCGCGGGGCCGTCACCTCGCCGACGTTCGTCATCGCCCGGGTGCACCCCTCGCTGAGCGAGGGACCGCCGCTGGTCCACGTCGACGCCTACCGCCTCTCCGGCGGTCTGGACGAGATGGAGGACCTCGACCTCGACGTCTCACTGCCCGACTCCGTGGTGGTCGTGGAGTGGGGCGAGGGCAAGGTCGAGGAGCTGACCGAGGACCGGCTCCAGGTCGTGATCCACCGGGCGGTGGGCGACACCACCGACGAGGTCCGGCAGATGACCGTCACCGGTCTGGGTGAACGCTGGGCCGAGGCGGATCTGAGCGTGCTCGCCGCCTGAATGCGTGGTGCCTGACTGCTCGCCGCCCGGGTTCCCGCCGCCCGGGTCCCCGCTGCGCCTGGTCCCGGTGTGCGGTCATTTGATGAACGTTCCGACAAGACGTCGGCAAGATGTTGCGTCCGGCGTCTTGTGCGTGGTCACATGGTAGCCAGTCCGTAGTTAGGTGTACCTAACTTCGTTTGCCCCGGCCCTTCGGGAGGCGTCGATGTCGGCTACAGAGAGCAAGGGGCAGCCGCAGCGGTTCGCGGTCGCCGGGGTGTCCATGCGCGATCTGCTGGCGGCCGGCGAGGCGGCGGCGCTGGTCTCCACGCCCCCGCGCGCTCCCGACCCGGAGTTCTCCGAGCGGGTCCCCGAGCACCGCGAAGCGGCCTAGGGCAGGCCTAGGACCGACCCGGACGACCCGTCCTAACGGACCACCACCACCGTGCGGCCGATCGTCGCGAACGTCCACATGGCGTCGCCGTCCGCGCGGGACTCGCGGATGCCGCCCGTGCGGGCCTTCGGGTCGGGGGCGGGGGCGGTCGGGCCCCCCACGGCCGAGCTGAAGCCGACCACCACGCCGTCCACGGTCGCGAAGCGCACCACGTGCTCGACCGGGACACCGTCGGACCCGGTGACCGCGCTCGAGCGGGACGTCACCGCGTAGCTGCCCGGCGCCGGGTCCACCGCGCTCGGGTCGACCTCGAACGTGCGGCTGACCGTTTCGTCCCCGGCGACCAGCCACACCCGGTCACCGCGCAGCGAGTACACGACCCGGGCGCCCTTGCCCGAGTCGCCGGGCAGTCCCGTGGGGTCCTTCTTCAGCGGGGGCGCCTTCGATGTGCCGGCCGCCGGTGTGGCGCCCGCGTGCGCCGTTCTGCCCAGGCCGGCGGGGAGGGACTCGGCCGCCTGATGGGCGAGGTAGCCGACCGTCGCGAGGGCCGCGGCGGTGAGCCCGGCCACGATTCCCGAGCTGCTGGCTGACACCGGAGTCCACCTCACGTCGTATCGCTGTCGTGACGGTAGGTGACGGTAGCAGCACGTGACGACCCGACAGGTGCGGCCGTGCCGGGCCCCGGAGAGCCGTAGGCTGTTTGCGTGCTCTTGCTCGCTCTGGATACCGCCACGCCCGCCGTCACCGTCGCGCTGCACGACGGACGCGATGTCATCGCCTCCTCGAGTCAGGTGGACGCGCGGCGGCACGGGGAACTGCTGCTGCCGGCGATCGACCGGATCCTCGCGGAGGCCGGTCTGCGGCTCGACGCCGTCACGGGGGTCGTCGCCGGGATCGGTCCGGGACCGTACACCGGGCTGCGCGTCGGCCTGATGACCGCGGACACCTTCGGGCTCGCGCTCGGTGTCCCCGTGCACGGCGTGTGCACGCTGGACGGCCTCGCCTACGCCGCCGACCTGAAAGGCCCGTTCGTCGTCGCGACCGACGCCCGCCGCAAGGAGGTGTACTGGGCCCGCTACAGCGACTCCCGGACCCGGGTCACCGACCCGGCCGTGGACCGGCCCGCAGACATCGCCGCGCAGGTCGAGGGGCTGCCCGCGGTCGGCGCGGGCGCGCTGCTGTACCCGGACACCTTCCCCAAGGCGCACGAGCCGGAGCACGTCTCCGCCGCCGCCCTCGCCCGGCTGGCCGCCGAGAAGCTGGCGGCCGGCGAGGAACTCCCCGCGCCCCGGCCGCTGTACCTGCGCCGCCCCGACGCCCAGGTCCCCAAGAACTACAAGGTGGTCACCCCCAAGTGACCGAACCCGTGACGTGTGCGCTGCGCGAGATGCGCTGGTGGGACATCGACTCCGTGCTGGAACTGGAGCGGGACCTGTTCCCCGAGGACGCCTGGTCCCGGGGCATGTTCTGGTCCGAGCTGGCCCATGCGCGGGGTCCCGGGGCCAACCGGCGGTACGTGGTCGCCGAGGACGGCTCCCGGATCGTCGGCTACGCCGGTCTGGTCGCCACCGGCGAGCAGGCCGACGTCCAGACCATCGCCGTCTCCCGCGAGCTGTGGGGCACCGGTCTCGGCGGCCGGCTGCTCGCCGAACTGCTGCGGGCGGCCGGCGCCTTCGAGTGCGCCGAGGTGATGCTGGAGTGCCGGGTCGACAACGTCCGCGCACAGAAGCTGTACGAGCGCTTCGGCTTCGAGCCCATCGGTTTCCGGCGCGGCTACTACCAGCCCGGGAACGTGGACGCCCTGGTGATGCGCCTGACCGCCCCCGAGAACTCCGTACAAGGAACCGAGATCAATGGCTGACGAACCCCTCGTACTGGGAATCGAGACCTCCTGCGACGAGACCGGCGTCGGCATCGTCCGGGGCACCACCCTGCTGGCCGACGCCGTCGCCTCCAGCGTCGACGAGCACGCCCGCTTCGGCGGCGTCGTCCCGGAGGTCGCGAGCCGCGCCCACCTGGAGGCGATGGTCCCCACCATCGACCGCGCGCTGAAGGAAGCGGGCGTCACCGCCCGCGACCTCGACGGCATCGCCGTCACCGCCGGTCCCGGCCTCGCCGGTGCCCTGCTGGTCGGCGTCTCCGCGGCGAAGGCCTACGCCTACGCCCTCGGCAAGCCGCTCTACGGCGTCAACCACCTCGCCTCGCACATCTGCGTGGACCAGCTGGAGCACGGCGCGCTGCCCGAGCCGACCATGGCCCTGCTGGTCTCCGGCGGCCACTCCTCGCTGCTGCTGTCCTCGGACATCACCTCCGACGTCCGCCCGATGGGCGCCACCATCGACGACGCGGCCGGCGAGGCCTTCGACAAGATCGCCCGGGTGCTGAACCTGGGCTTCCCCGGCGGCCCGGTCATCGACCGGTACGCGAAGGAGGGCGACCCGAACGCGATCACCTTCCCCCGGGGCCTGACCGGACCGCGCGACCCGGCCTACGACTTCTCCTTCTCGGGGCTGAAGACCGCCGTGGCCCGCTGGATCGAGGCCAAGCGGGCGGCGGGGGAGGAAGTGCCGGTGCGGGACGTGGCGGCGTCCTTCCAGGAGGCGGTCGTCGATGTGCTGACCCGCAAGGCCGTCCGGGCCTGCAAGGACGAGGGCGTCGACCACCTGATGATCGGCGGCGGAGTGGCCGCCAACTCCCGGCTGCGCGTCCTTGCCCAGGAGCGCTGCGAGGCCGCCGGCATCCGGCTGCGCGTGCCGCGGCCCAAGCTGTGCACCGACAACGGCGCGATGGTCGCCGCCCTGGGCGCCGAGATGGTCGCCCGGAACCGGGCGGCGTCGGCCTGGGACCTGTCGGCGGACTCGTCCCTGCCGGTGACCGAGCCGCACGTGCCCGGGCACGACCACGACCATGTGCACGAGGTCAGCAAGGAGAACCTCTACTCGTGACGGTCGCGTTGATGTGGGAGGCCCGGGCGTCCGACGGGCGGGGCGAGGACCTGCTCGCCTGGGCGCGGGCGCAGGAGCTCGCGCGGGAGCCCCTGCGCCGGGAGATCTTCCGGGCACCGCAGGACCGGGTCCTCGTCATCACCTGGTGGGACGCGCCCTACGACGCCGAGCTGCCCGAACTGCCCGAGCCGGACGGGGAACTGGTCACGCGGGCGGTGCACCGGTGGCGGTTCGAGTCGGTCACCGAAGGCTGACCGGGGCCGGCCCGGGCCCTAGGACACCTCGGTCTCGCAGCGCAGCCGCCGGTCGGGGCCGAGCACCCGGACCGGGCCCGTCAACGTGAGGTGCGCGGTGTGCCGCACGTCCGCGCTCGACGCCGCCAGCCTCAGTTCCAGGGCGCCCGGCTCGACCACCCGGCGGCCCGAGCGGTCGGTGAAGGACGACAGGTCGGCGTGGAAGCGGAAGGTCACCCGGGCCGCGTCGCCGGGGGCCGCCGTCACACGCCGGTAGCCGATCAGCCGCATGTCGGGGCGCGTCACGGACGCCACCGGGTCGTGCAGATACAGCTGCACCACCTCCGCGGCCTCGCGAGCACCCGTGTTGCGGACGGTCACCGACACCTCGTACGAGCCGTCCGTGCCGATCTCGACCGGCCCGGTGGCGGCGGGCACCTCCCAGGCGAACGCCGCGTACGAGCGGCCGTGGCCGAATGCGTACAGCGGGGTCGGGTCGAGGTTGCTGACCTCGCCCGCGAGGCCCAGGGGCGGCTGGAGGTAGGTCCAGGGCTGCCCGCCGGGGAGCCGCGGGACGCTGACGGGCAGGCGGCCGGAGGGGTTGACCCGGCCCGACAGGACGCCCGCGACCGCCGGACCGCCCTCCTCGCCCGGGAAGAAGGCCTGGACGACCGCGCCCAGGCGGTCGTGCCAGCGGCCCAGCGCGTAGGGGCGGCCGGCCAGCAGCACCAGCACCACGGGGACGCCGGTGGCGACCAGCGCGTCCAGCAACTCGCCCTGGGCGCCCGGCAGGCCGAGGTCCGTCGCGTCGCAGCCCTCGCCGGAGGTGCCCCGGCCGAACAGGCCCGCCCGGTCGCCGAGGACCGCCACGCACACGTCCGCCTCGGCGGTGCGGGCGATGGCCTCCTCGAAGCCCCCGGTGTCCGGGTCGGTCACGTCGCAGCCCTGCGCGAACGTCACCTTGGCGTCGGGGAGTTCGGAGCGCAGGGCGTCCAGGACGGTCGGGATCTCGATGCCGACCGGCACCTCGGGGTGGTGGGGCAGGACGTGGGACGGGAAGGAGTAGCAGCCCAGCATGGCCAGGGCGTCGGCCGCCCGGGGACCGACCACCGCGATGCGGGTGTCGGAGGCCAGCGGGAGCAGGCCGTCGGGGTTGTCGAGCAGGACCACCGACTCCTCGGCCAGGCGGCGGGCCAGGACGCGGTTGGCCGTAGAGTCGAGGTCGATCGCCGTGGCCGGCTCGGGTGTCCAGTCCTCGTCCAGCAGGCCCAGTTCGCACTTCTGGAGCAGGACGCGGCGGGCCGCGCGGTCCACGAGCTCCTCGGGGACCTCGGCCGAGCGGACCGCCTCCAGCAGTGGGCGGCCGTAGCACCTGACAGTGGGCAGCTCGACGTCGATGCCGGCGGTGAGGGCCGCGTGGGCCGCCTCGGCGGGGGTTCCGGCGACCCGGTGGAGGGTCTGGAGGAAGCCGATGCCGAAGTAGTCGGCGACGACCGTGCCGGTGAAGCCCCACTCCTCGCGCAGGAGACGGGTCAGCAGCCCGGGGTCGGCGGAGGCCGGGACCCCGTCCGTCTCGGTGTAGGCGGCCATCACCGAGCGGGCCCCGCCCTCGCGCAGGGCCATCTCGAAGGGCGGCAGGGTGACGTCGGCGAACTCGCGGACCCCCGCCCGCACGGGGGCGAGGTTGCGGGCACCGGCCGAGGAGGCGTACCCGGCGAAGTGCTTGAGCGTGGCGACGACCCCGGCCGACTCAAGGCCCCGCACATAGGCCGTGCCGACCGTGGCGACCAGATACGGGTCCTCGCCGATGGTCTCCTCCACGCGGCCCCAGCGCGGATCGCGTACGACGTCCAGCACGGGTGCGAGGCCCTGGTGCACACCGGCCGAGCGCAGGTCGTCGCCGATGCGGCGGGCCATCTCCTCGACCAGCGGCGGATCCCAGGTCGCGCCCCAGGCCAGCGGGACCGGGTAGGCCGTGGCCCGCCAGGCGGTGAAGCCGGCCAGGCACTCCTCGTGCGCGATCGCCGGGATGCCGAAGCGGCCGGCCGCGGCGATACGGCGCTGGGCACGCGCCAGGGCCTGCGCGCCGAGGGCCGGGTCCACCGGGGCGGTGCCGAAGGAGCGCGTCAGCTGGCCGAGGCCGTGGGTGATCAGCTCGGCCCAGTCGTAGTCGACGGTCATGTCGTGCTGGTGCGGAGCGACTCCGTCGCCGTCCGTCGCGGCGCCCACCCACACGCCGTACAACTGGGCGGTCTTCTCCTCCAGGGTCATCCGGGAGAGCAGGTCGTCGACGCGGGCGGCGGCGGGCAGCGCGGGGTCACGCCAGGGCGCGGTGGTCATGAAGCTCCTGTCGGGTGGACGGACAGCCCTCTCACGAACGTTTCACGAATGTTTCGTTATGAACTTCGAATGTTCCGGGAACCTATGGCGGTGCGAGGACTTCGTCAAGGGGGCCCGCAGGGTTACGATCGCCGCCATGACATCCCCGGAGCCCGTTGAAAGCCGGACGCAGACCCGGACGCAGGGGCGCACCGCGCAAACCGCGACGCTCGCCGAGATCGCCCGTGAGGCGGGCGTCTCGGCACCGACTGTTTCGAAGGTCCTCAACGGCCGGGCCGACGTCGCCCCGGCCACCCGGTCCCGTGTCGAGGACCTGCTGCGCGCCCACGGCTACCGCCGCCGCCGTGCCGAGGCGACCCGTTCACCCCTGATCGACCTGGTCTTCCACGAGCTGGAGAGCGCCTGGGCGATGGAGGTCATCCGGGGCGTGGAGAACGTGGCCCGGGACGCCGGGCTCAGCGTCGTGCTGTCCGAGAGCGCCGGGCGGCTCACACCCGGGCGGACCTGGGCCGACCAGGTCGCCGCGCGCCGGCCGCACGGCGTGATCCTGGTCCTGTCCGGGCTCGACGAGTCGCAGCGGGCGCTGCTGACCAGCCGTTCCATCCCGTTCGTCGTGATGGACCCGGCCGGCGACCCCGGCGCCGACGTGCCGTCGATCGGCGCGACCAACTGGCAGGGCGGCCTCGCCGCCACCCGGCATCTGGTCGAGCTGGGGCACCGCAGGATCGGCGCGATCAGCGGGCCCTCGCAGATGATGTGCAGCCGGGCCCGGATCGACGGCTACCGGGCCGCGCTGGAGACGGCCGGGCTGCCGGTGGATCCCGCCCTGATCACCACCGGCGACTTCCACCACGAGGCCGGCTACCGGCAGGGCCTGGAACTGCTGCGCCGCCCGGACCGGCCGACCGCCGTCTTCGCCGGGAACGACCTCCAGGCGCTCGGGCTGTACGAGGCCGCGCGCGAGCTGGGGTTGCGCATCCCGGAGGACCTGAGCGTGGTCGGCTTCGACGATCTGCCGGTGGCGCCCTGGGTCGGGCCGCCGCTGACGACCGTACGGCAGCCGCTGACGGAGATGGCCGAGGCCGCGGCCAAGCTGGTCCTCGACCTGGGGCGGGACGAGGGGACCGAGGCGGCGACGAGGGTGGAGCTGGCGACGAGTCTGGTGGTGCGCAGCAGCACGGCGGGACCTGCGGAATAGCAGGTGTATTGACGGGTGTTCCGGACGCCTCCACACTGCCCCGAAGCCAATCGGTTACACAGCCGAAACTTTCGAAGGTGCCCGCAAGGAGATCCCTGGGACCGGGCTTACGGACATCCCTGCCGACGGCGGTCAGTTGCGCCCACGCCCCCTGCGACGGCTCGGTACCGGACGGCGGTTCGGTGACGTTCTGGTCCAACGGCTCGTGGAGCGGGGGCGATCCGGTGCCGGTGGTGACGCTGGGGTGATCCCGGGTCCTGAAATCTGAGAATTTCCGAAGAATGGGCGCCCTGGGCTCCCTGCCCGTAATAATTCGGACTTACGTTCCTGCCCGTGACGGGACTCAACGGGGACGAGGGCGCGGACGTGGGCCGGCGGTCGAGAGCACTGAAGATCGCCGGCCTCACTCTGGCGGGGACGCTGGTGCTGGGCGCCGGAGCGGCGGGCTGGGCCTACTGGCATCTCAGCGACAACATCACAGGCGTCGACATCGACAACGCGCTGGGCGACAACCGGCCGCCGAAGCCGGTGACCACACCGTCGCCCTCGGGCCCGGCCCTGCCGAGCGAGGCCCTCAACATCCTGGTCCTGGGCTCGGACTCGCGCAGCGGCGAGGAGAACCGCCGGCTCGGCGGCGGCGACAGCTCCGGCGCCCGCTCCGACACGGCGATGGTCGTCCACCTCGACGCCGGGCGGACCAGCGCGACGGTGGTGAGCATCCCGCGCGACACCCTGGTCACCCGCCCGTCCTGCCCGCGCCCCTCCGGGGGGTCGACGTCGGTCGCCCACCACTCCATGTTCAACAGCGCGTACGAGGTCGGCGGACCGGTCTGCGCCGTGAAGACGGTCGAGGCGATGACGAACGTCCGCATGGACCACTACCTCGAGATCGACTTCTCGGGCTTCGCCAAGCTGGTCGACGCGCTCGGCGGGGTCACCGTCACCACGGACGAGGACATCGCCGACGAGGACAGCCATCTGCGGCTCGAGGCGGGCACCCACCACCTCGACGGCACCCAGGCGCTCGCGCTGGCCCGCACCCGGCACGGCATAGGCGACGGCAGCGACCTGGGCCGCATAGGCCTCCAGCAGAAGCTGGTGAAGGCCCTGCTGGAGCAGATCGCCTCCCAGGACCTGCTCACCGACCCGGCCAGGCTGTACCGCGTCGCGGACACGGTCACCGCCGGCCTCACCACCGACACCGGCCTGGACTCCCTCGCCGAACTGACCCGGCTCGCCCAGAGCCTGAAGGGCCTTCCGGCGAGCGGGGTGCGGACGGTGATGATGCCCGTGGTGCAGGCCCCGTCGGACCCCAACCGGGTGGTGGCCGAGGAGCCCGAGGCGGGGAAGCTGTGGGAGTCGCTGCACTGACCCGCGCCCGTACTGACCCGCGCCCGCACTGACCCGCGCTGACCTGCGCGGACGCGACGTCTCGATGTCCCAGGGGCCCGGCCGCGGCCCTCGTCCTCGTGGACGCCCTGACCGGCGACCCCGTCCTGCGCGACTACCACCTGCTGCCCAGCGTCCGAGGCGACCTCCTGGCCCGCCTCGGCCGTGCGGCCGAGGCCCGGGCGGCGTTCGAACGGGCGGCGTCGCTCACACGCAACGAGAGGGAGCGGGACCTGCTGCTGCGGAGGGCGGCCGAGCCGTCCTGAAGGTCAGGCGGGGTGCCCGATGAGCATCGCCGGTGCCCCCGCGACCCGGGTCAGGAACACCGTGGCCGCGTGCGGCCCCTGCGGCTTGACCTTCTTGCGGAGCTCCTCCGGCTCGACCGCCGAGCCCCGCTTCTTGACGGTCAGAATGCCGACCCGGCGCTCCCTCAGCAGCGCCTTCAGCTTCTTGACGTTGAAGGGCAGATGGTCGGTGATCTCGTAGGCGGTGGCGTACGGGGCCGGGTGCAGGGCGTCGGCCGTGACGTACGCGATGGTCGCGTCGAGCAGCCCGCCGTCCACCTGGTCGGCCACCTCGGCGACCAGGTGGGCGCGGATGACGGCGCCGTCGGGCTCGTAGAGGTAGCGGCCGGGCGGGCGGACCTGCGGATCGGGCAGGCCGCGGGAGAGCAGGGTGCGGGGGCCCGGCAGGAGGGTCGCCCGGACCGCCCCCGGCTCGGTGCCGAACCACAGCACCGCCTCCTTGACGTCCCCGCCGTCGGAGATCCACTCGGCCTCGGCGTCCTCGGGGACCGCCTCGTGCGGGATGCCGGGGGCGACCTTCAGCGCGGCGACTCGCGGGGCCCGGCGGGCCGCGGAGACCGCCCAGGACAGGGGCGGCGAGTAGGCCTCGGGGTCGAAGATCCGGCCGCGGCCGCCGCGCCGGGCGGGGTCGACGAACACGGCGTCGAAACCGGCCGTGTCCACGTCCGTGACATCCGTCTCGCACACCTCGACAAGGCCGGACAGGCCCAGCGCGTCGGCGTTCGCCCGGGCCGCCGCGGCCGTCTGCGGGTCCCGGTCCACGGCCAGCACCCGGATCCCGGCGCGGGCCAGCGCGATCGCGTCACCGCCGATGCCGCAGCACAGGTCGGCGACCGAGGTGATGCCCGCCTCGGCCATCCGCCGGGCCCGGTAGGCCGCCACGCTCGCCCGGGTCGACTGCTCGACGCCGTTCGGCGTGAAGAACATCCGGCCCGCGTCCTCCGCCCCGAACTTCGCCACCGCCCGCTGCCGCAGCCGCGCCTGCCCGAGCGCCGCCGACACCAGCTCGGCGGGGTGCTCGCGGCGCAGCCGGGTCGCGACGGCCAGCTCCTGTGCCGGGTCGGTGTCCCGCACCTCGTCGAGGAGGGCGCGGCCTTCGGGGGTGAGGAGGGGAGCGAGGTCGTTCACCGGATCATTGTCGGCCACGGCGGCGGGCGGGTGGCGTGTGGGCCAGTCGGTGGATGGTGGGGCGACGGCCGCGGTGTCGGACCGGGATCGACGGGAGGCGCTGCGAGGATCCGGCACCATGCGAGCAGTCGTACAAAGTGACAAAAGCCGGGCATGGGGGCGGAGGTCCGCGGGTGTGCGGATCGGCCTCACCGTGCTCGTCCTCGCCGCCATCGCCTCCGGCTGCGCGCAGGGCGGCGGCGACCAGGTCACCCCGGCGGGTGGCCAGCAGCCCCTCGACGCGCCCCCGGCCCGCGCGCTCGACTCCTATGCCACCAAGCTGCGCGCCGCGCACGCCGCCCGGGTCGCCGCCGCGCACCGCTGGGGCCTGCGCAAGGTCCCGCGCGCCGCCCCGCCGGCCCCCGCGCAGAAGCCGAGGATCAGGACCCGCGAGGGCTTCGAGGTGGACGGCCACCGGGAGCTGGGCCTGCCGCCCGTCTTCACCACGGTCCCCACCCGGGACAAGGTCGTCTTCCTCACCATCGACGACGGCGCCGAGAAGGATCCTGCGTTCCTGCGGATGATGAGCGACCTGGACGTCCCGTACACCGCCTTCCTCAGCGGCTACCTGGTCAAGGACGACACCCGCTACTTCCGGACGATGCAGTCCAGGGGCGTGGTCCTGAACAACCACACCCTCCACCACCCCAATCTGCGGGGCATGTCCTACCGGGCGCAGAAGCGCGAGATCTGCGGCATGCAGCGCTACCTGGAGCGGCGGTTCGGCAAGCGCCCCACCCTCTTCCGCCCGCCCTACGGCAGCTACGACCGGGCGACCCTGCGCGCCGCCAAGACCTGCGGCATCGCGTACGCCCCCCTGTGGAACCAGGAGGTCTTCGCCGACCACTGGGAGTACCGCGAGGGGGACCGCAAACTGCGCCGGGGCGACATCGTCCTCACGCACTTCCGGGGCCGCGACCAGTGGAAGGGCACGATGGCCGACATGATCCGCCGCTTCCTGAACAAGGTGACGGCCCAGGGATACGCGGTCGGGCGGCTGGAGGACTACCTGTGAGGCGGCCGGCCGCCGCCCTGCTGTGCGCGGTCCTGCTGGCCGGCTGCGCCGGGGGAGCGGGGGAGCGGCCGGGCGCCGCCGACGGCCGGGCACAGGACCCGCCCCGCGCGGAGGGCGACACCCGCCGGCTGCCGCCCGTCGTGGACCACATCCCCACCCGCGAACCCGTCGTCTTCCTCACCTACGACGACGGCGCAGAGCGCGACCCCCGCTTCGTCGGCCTCGTCCGCGAACGGCGCCTTCCCGTCAGCATGTTCCTCACCGACAGCGTCGTGGGCCCCGGCTACGGCCACTTCGCCCGGCTGCGCGCGGTCGGCGCGTCCATCCAGAACCACACCCTCGACCATCCGGCCCTGCGCGGCCTGCCCTACGCCGGCCAGCGCGCCGAGATCTGCGGCCAGCAGCACAAACTCCGCTCCCGCTTCGGCATCAGCCCCCACCTCTTCCGCCCGCCCTACGGCAGCTACGACCTGACGACCCTGCGCGCGGCGGCCGACTGCGGCGTCACGGCGGTCGTGCTGTGGCGCGCGTCCCTGGACGCCGACGGCGAACTGACCTACACCCGGGGCGAGCCGGGCCTGCGGCCCGGCGACATCGTCTCGGTGCCGGCGGGCGAGACGATGTCCCCGAGCCTGGCCGAACGGACCGTGCGGCTGCTGCGCGAGATCAAGCGGAAGGGGCTTCGGGTGGGGCGGCTGGAGGACCACCTGTAGGACCACCTGTAGGACACCTGCAGGACCACCGGTAGGGCCACCTGACGGACCACCGGTAGGGCCACCTGACGGACCGCCGGGCGGACCGTCCGAGGGACCGCCGGGCGGACCGTCCGAGGGACTGCCGGGCGGACCGTCCGACGGACCGGCTGGAGTGAGCACCCGGCCGACGCGCCGTCGGCAATTAGCAGTCCGCTTGACCGAGTGCTAATCGCAGTCATAGTCTCGGCTCTGGCACTCCTCCTAGGAGAGTGCCAACACAGCGACGGGCAGGTCCGGCACCCGCGACGACGGATCCACCTGGTCGCCACCTCAGACAGTTAACCCCGTGAGATCTCCGAAGGGGGAGGTCGGATCGTGACGACCACCAGCTCCAAGGTTGCCATCAAGCCGCTCGAGGACCGCATTGTGGTCCAGCCGCTCGACGCCGAGCAGACCACCGCCTCTGGCCTGGTCATCCCGGACACCGCCAAGGAGAAGCCCCAGGAGGGCGTCGTCCTGGCCGTGGGCCCGGGCCGCTTCGAGGACGGCAACCGTCTTCCGCTCGACGTCTCCGTCGGCGACGTCGTGCTCTACAGCAAGTACGGCGGCACCGAGGTGAAGTACAACGGCGAGGAGTACCTCGTCCTCTCGGCCCGCGACGTGCTCGCGATCGTCGAGAAGTAATTCACCCGGCATTACCAGCATTGCAGTGGACTGCGCCCCTGGCCCCCGCGACCGTATGAAGCCGGGCGTCGGGGGCGCGGTTCGTTTCACCCACGTTTTCCGAGAGGGCTGAACCGCTCCCATGGCGAAGATCCTGAAGTTCGACGAGGACGCCCGTCGCGCCCTCGAGCGCGGCGTCAACAAGCTTGCCGACACGGTCAAGGTGACGATCGGCCCCAAGGGCCGCAACGTCGTCATCGACAAGAAGTTCGGCGCTCCCACCATCACCAACGACGGTGTGACCATCGCCCGCGAGGTCGAGGTCGAGGACCCGTACGAGAACCTCGGTGCCCAGCTGGTCAAGGAGGTGGCGACCAAGACCAACGACATCGCGGGTGACGGTACGACCACCGCGACCGTGCTCGCCCAGGCGCTCGTGCGCGAGGGCCTGAAGAACGTCGCCGCCGGTGCCTCCCCGGCCGCCCTGAAGAAGGGCATCGACGCCGCCGTCGCCGCGGTCTCCGAGGAGCTCCTCGCGACCGCCCGGCCGATCGACGAGAAGTCCGACATCGCCGCCGTCGCCGGTCTGTCCGCCCAGGACACGCAGGTCGGCGAGCTCATCGCCGAGGCCATGGACAAGGTCGGCAAGGACGGTGTCATCACCGTCGAGGAGTCCAACACCTTCGGTCTGGAGCTGGACTTCACCGAGGGCATGGCCTTCGACAAGGGTTACCTGTCGCCGTACTTCGTGACGGACCAGGAGCGCATGGAAGCCGTCCTGGACGACCCGTACATCCTCATCACGCAGGGCAAGATCTCCGCCATCGCGGACCTCCTGCCGCTGCTGGAGAAGGTCATCCAGTCGAACGCCTCCAAGCCGCTGCTGATCATCGCCGAGGACGTCGAGGGCGAAGCCCTGTCGACCCTCGTCGTGAACAAGATCCGCGGCACGTTCAACGCCGTGGCCGTGAAGGCCCCCGGCTTCGGCGACCGCCGTAAGGCGATGCTGCAGGACCTGGCGATCCTCACCGGCGCCACGGTCGTCTCCGAGGAGGTCGGCCTCAAGCTCGACCAGGTCGGTCTGGACGTCCTCGGCTCCGCCCGCCGCGTCACCGTCACCAAGGACGACACCACGGTCGTCGACGGCGCCGGCAACAAGGACGACGTGCAGGGCCGCGTCGCCCAGATCAAGGCCGAGATCGAGAACACGGACTCCGACTGGGACCGCGAGAAGCTCCAGGAGCGTCTCGCGAAGCTGGCCGGCGGCGTGTGCGTCATCCGCGTCGGTGCCGCCACCGAGGTCGAGCTGAAGGAGCGCAAGCACCGTCTGGAGGACGCCATCTCCGCGACCCGCGCCGCGGTCGAGGAGGGCATCGTCTCCGGTGGTGGCTCCGCGCTCGTCCACGCCGTCAAGGTCCTCGAGGGCAACCTCGGCAAGACCGGCGACGAGGCCACCGGTGTCGCGGTCGTCCGCAAGGCCGCCGTCGAGCCGCTGCGCTGGATCGCCGAGAACGCCGGCCTGGAGGGCTACGTCATCACCTCCAAGGTCGCCGAGCTCGACAAGGGCCAGGGCTTCAACGCCGCCACCGGCGAGTACGGCGACCTGGTCAAGGCCGGCGTCATCGACCCGGTGAAGGTCACCCGCTCCGCCCTGGAGAACGCTGCCTCCATCGCCTCCCTCCTCCTCACGACCGAGACCCTGGTCGTCGAGAAGAAGGAAGAGGAAGAGCCGGCCGCCGCGGGCCACGGCCACGGCCACGCCCACTGACGACCAAGGTCGCCAGAGCCTGAGTGAGGGCCCGGCACCCCGGAAACGGGGTGCCGGGCCCTCACCGTTCCTCTCCACCGGTCAGGGAACCGAGGCGGCGGTCGTGGGCCTCCTGGACACCGGAACAGAAGGGGGGTGCGATGAGCCAGGCGCTCTATCAGGAACGGTCCCGGAATCCGCTGGCGCGCACCGTGGAACTCACCGAGGACCGGCTGCGCAGGGGCGGCCGGACCACACCGCTGGACGAGCTGAACCTCGTCGCCATGGCCGAGGCCTGTCTGCGCGGACACTGGCTGGGCGGCGGCGGTGCCGAACGCCCTCTCGCATCGCTCGTGCAGGGCCCGGGCAGCATCCCGGTCACCCGCGTGACCGGCACCACCACGCCCCTGAAGGTGCGCCGCACCGCCGACTTCGCCCGGGCGCTCGGCGAACTCGCCGTGCGCAGGAGCGGCGGAGCGGACCAGGTGGCCGCACTCGCCGCACGAGCCAGGGAGGAGGGCGTGCCGCTGTGGATCGCACGGCGGTATGCGCCGGGGCCCGCCGGGCCGGTCGCCGTCGCAGTGGACCGGCGCCTGGTCCGCGTGGACGTCTGGGGCCCGGGCGCTCCCGCCGTGCGCCTGCGGGCCCCCTACGGTTTCCATGGGGACTCGACGGTTCCGGGCAGTGGACTGGTCATGACCGTCGGGGACGTCGGCGCCCGGCTGATCCTGCGGAAGAAGTTCCGCAAGTCCAAGAGCAGCGTGGAGATACGCCTGCCCGACCGGTGCTGGACCCTGCGCCGCGAGACCGCGGAGGGCTCGTGTCTGCTGCGCGACGGCCGACGGGTCGCGCTGCTGACCCGCCCCTCACAGTGGCCCGGGCCCCCGCCCGGCTCGGTGCTGCTGCCACTGGCCGACGTGCGCCACGAGAGCCCCGACCCGCTGGACGCCGTCATGGCACACGCGGTCGCCGTGTCCTTCGGTCTCGGCGACACGACGGGCCTGGCCAGGTTCCGTGCCGTGCACTCCCGCCGGACCACGGACGACGACACCTGGGGCCACCCCTGGTTCAGCAACCTCGGCAGGGGCCGCGACGACAACGAACCCGGCGGCGGTGACGGCTGGGGCAGTGACGGCGGAGACGGAGGGGACGCAGGCGGGGGCGACGGAGGCGGTGGGGACGGCGGGGGCGGAGGAGGCGGCGACTAGTGCCGCGGCAGGCAACGTTCGCCCCGTCGCGACGCCCGGCACGCACTCTCGCCGCACCGGGCACAAACCCAAGTACATCCCGTACGAGGGCATGCACCCGGCACGCCGAGAGCACGCACCGGACGCCGCTCCTTGACGGGCAAACGTTGCCTGCCGCGGCACTAGCCGGCAGACGGCCGGCTGGCCGCCCCCCTCGTGAGCCCCTCGCCCGCCGGCTGCGGAGTCAGAGCTCCGTGGGCTCCAACGCGCCCAGCTGCTGCATCAGCCCCAGCCGGTCGTACTGCCACCAGCCCTCGGCGATCCTCCCGTCCGGCGTGCAGCGGTGGACGGTCGTCCCGGTCATGGTGACCTCCTGACCGGTCGGCTCGATCCCGAGGAAGTCGCCGGTGTGGCGCCCGTGGAACGTCCACCGGGTGCAGACCCGGTCGCCCTGCGCCATCTGGTCCTCGATGGTGAACGAGAAGTCGAACCCGCCCCGCCACACCTCCACCTCGCGCCGGACCGCGTCCAGCCCGATGACGTCCTGCACATTGGCGGGATCGTGGTCGTGGTAGTCCTCGATGAACACGTCGTTGAACGGCGGCGCGTTCCCCTGGCCCGGTGCGAGCTCGAAGAACCTGCGCGCGGTGGCCGCGTACAACTGCTCGTCCCGCACCACGTCCAGGTCCGTGAAGGTCGGCGTCTCCTCGCAGAGCGCCACCATGTCCTGGAAGATCCGGTCGGTCTCCGGCAGCCCGGAGTTGCGCATCGCCTCCTCGTACGAGGGGAACTCCACGATCTCCACGATGTGGGAGGAGTCGGCCCGGTCCTTCGCCACCACACTGTGCGACGCGGTCCGCTTCCCCTTGGTCTGCTCGACCCACCGGTCCATCAGCCGGTTCATCTCGTCGAGCCGGCTGGTCCTGCATTCGATGAGCTGTACGAAGGTCATGGCCTCGCCTCCGGCCCCCCTGGGTCCGGCTGAACAGTTTCATTGTCCCAGGGGGGAAGCCCGGGTGCCTCCCGGCTCATGGCGGAGGAAGAGGAGCCGGCCGACGCGCGCCTACTGCGGCCCGTACTTCCGCCCCGTCCTGGAGGACACCGCCCCCAGCATGCCCCGCGGCACCAGCTTCGCCGCCCCCATCAGCGCCTTGTAGCGCGGGTCCGGGATGGACAGCGTCTTGCCGCGCGCCAGATCGTGCAGCGCCGCCGCCACCAGCTTGTCCGCGTCGAGCCACATCCAGCCCGGGATGTTGTCGGTGCCCATCCCGGCCCGGTCGTGGAACTCGGTGCGCACGAACCCCGGGCAGAGCGCCATCAGCCGTACGCCGCTGCCGGCCAGGTCGCGCGCCGCGCCCTGGGTGAACTGCACGACCCAGGCCTTGGAGGCGCCGTAGGTTCCCCGGGGGACGAAGGCGGCCACCGACGCGACGTTGACCACGCCGCCCCGGCCCCGCTCACGCATCGCCTCGGTCGCCGCCGACGTCAGCCGCAGTACCGCCTCGCAGTGCACCTTCAGCATCCGCAGCTCGTCGGCCATGGAGACGTCCAGGTAGCGGCCCTTGTTGCCGAATCCGGCGTTGTTGATCAGGAGGTCGACGGAGTTCTTGCGGTCGCCGAGGCGTCCGGCCACCGCCTCGATCCCCTTGTCCTCGGCCAGGTCGGCCGTCAGCACCTCCGCCTCGATGCCGTGCCGGTCGTGCAGCTCGGTCGCCTGTTCCCTCAGCCGCTTGGTGTCGCGGGCCACCAGCACCAGGTTGTGCCCGTCCGCCGCCAGTCGCCGCGCGAACGCCGCTCCGATGCCTGCCGTCGATCCCGTAATCAGAGCCGTTGTCATGGCAGAAGGTTAGTGACCTGGACTGGGTGCATCCGCTTCCCCGTGGGGCCGTCCGTGGTGAAGGGTCGGTGGAGACAGGCGTGGTGAGCGGCGTCAGGCCCCGTACTTCCCCTTGTACTCCCGCGCCGTGCGCAGCAACTCCGGGTGCAGGGCCTCGCCCGCGGCCAGCAGCCGCGGCAGCAGCGTCCGCTCGGTCGTCACCGCCCGGAACTGCAGGGCCACGGTCACGTCGTGGCCGGGCCGGTGCACGATCTCGACGGCATCGCCCGCGCGGATGTCCCCGGGCACGATCACCCGCAGGTACGCCCCCGGCGCCCCTCGCTGCGTGAACCGCTTCACCCAGCCCTTCTCGTCCAGGTGGCCCTGGAACGTGCGGCACGGGATCCGCCCGGAGGTCACCTCCAGCACCACCTCGGGCCCGACCCGCCAGCGCTCGCCGATCAGGGCACCGGACACGTCCAGTCCGCTGGTCGTGAGGTTCTCGCCGAACGCGCCGTCGGCCAGCGTCCGGCCCAGCTCGCGCTCCCACTCGTCCATGTCCTCGCGGGCCATGGCGTACACCGCCTGGTCGTCGCCGCCGTGGTGCTCCAGCTTGCACACCGCGTCGCCGGCCAGCCCGCTCCCGCCGATCCCCTTGGGCCCGGGCGCGGACACCCGCACCGGCCCGTCCACCGGCCGCTTGTCGATCCCGGTCACGCCCCCGGGGGCGTCCGCGTACGGGGCGACCTCGGCACGGCCCAGATTCACAGACAGAAGCTTCATGCACCGCACGGTAAGCGACCACACCCCAAAGCGTCGACGCATTATTCGCATCGCCTTCAAAGGGTCGCTTATCCTCGAAGGGTGATCGAAGCTCGTCATCTCCGCGTCCTGCGCGCCGTCGCGACCACCGGCTCCTTCTCCGCCGCGGGCCGCGAGCTGGGCTGCACCCAGCCCGCCGTCAGCCAGCAGATGAAGGCCCTGGAAACCTCCGTCGGCACACCGCTGCTGATCCGCACGGGACGCGAGATGCGCCTGACCCAGGCCGGCGAGGCCCTGGTGCGGCACGCCTCCGGGATCCTCGCCGGGCTCACGGCCGCGGAGGAGGAGGTCGCCGCCATCGCCGGGCTGCGCGCGGGCCGGGTCCGGCTCGTCTCCTTCCCCAGCGGCAGCTCCACCCTCGTCCCCACGGCCCTCGCCGCGCTGCGCGCGGCGCACCCCGGCACCCGCGTCTCCCTGGAGGAGGCCGAGCCGCCCGCCTCCGTGGGCCTGCTGCGCGAGGGCGACTGCGACGTGGCGCTCGCCTTCCGCTACGAGGGGGCGGCGGGCGCGGAGGAGTGGGACGACCTCGTCGTACGGCCGCTGCTGTCGGACCGGCTCGTCGCGCTCGTGCCGGAGCGGCACCGGCTCGCGGGCGCGGAGTCCGTCGACATCGGCGAGCTCACCGGGGAGCCGTGGATCGCGGGCTGCCCCCGCTGCCGCGGACAGCTGATCGAGGTGTGCGCGGCGGCCGGCTTCACCCCGCGCATCGACTTCGCCACCGACGACTATCCGGCGGTGGTCGGCCTGGTCGGCGCCGGCCTGGGCGTGGCCGTGCTGCCCCAGCTGGCCGTCGAGTCGGTACGGCCCCGGGGGGTGCGCACCGTGCGGCTCGAGCCGGCGGTGCGGCGGGAGATCGTCGCGCTCACGCTGCCCGACCTCGCGCAGGTCCCGGCGGTGGCCGCGACGCTCGATCAGCTGGCCCGGGCCGCCCGTCGGCAGTAGCGGCCCACCCGCGTCAAAAACCAACGGCACGCGTGCGCGTGCCCGTTCGGAGAAACGTTCCTTCAGTTGTTCGAGGCGGTGCGCCCGCCCGATGCCGACGCCGACACCAGACGGTTGCGCGCCCGCCCCATCAGCTCTTCGCGCTCGTCCTCGGTCAGCCCGCCCCACACGCCGTACGGCTCACGCACCGCCAGGGCGTGGGCAGCGCACTCCGCGCGTACCGGGCACCTCATGCAGACCTCTTTGGCCGAGTTCTCACGAGCGCTCCTCGCCGCACCGCGCTCGCCCTCCGGATGGAAGAACAGCGAGCTGTCCACCCCGCGACAGGCGGCCAGCAGCTGCCAGTCCCACAGGTCCGCGTTCGGTCCGGGAAGGCGGGAGAAATCTGCCATTGCGTGACCCCTTGTAGCCGTTCTGGGCGGATCCGGTGTCTACGACCGTACAACTACGATCTAAGGAGATGAAAATATGACTCATTGCGAATCTAGCTCCAGACACTGGCAAAGCGGAAGAAATGGGTCTGAATGGGGCATAGGTTGTGATGAAAGTTCGAGGGTCTGCTGCGCATATCGGCACCGTGTCCGCCCCCTCACGTAGAGTGCCGAAGGTGGCAGCCACCCCCGTAACTCTTTCGAGTGACCGTCGTTGAGAGTGCGAGGCGGTTGAAGGAACAAGCGCTCGGGCAAGTGTCCGAAGCGGTCAACCGCACAGGTGACGATTTCGTACCAGCCTGGAGGCTCAAGGTGACGTGCATCAGCTGCGGAGGGCGGTCATGACATCCGTCCTCGTCTGCGACGACTCCCCGCTTGCCCGAGAGGCGCTCCGTCGTGCGGTCGCGACCGTGCCCGGCGTAGAGCGCGTGACGACGGCGGCCAACGGCGAGGAAGTCCTCCGCCGCTGGGGGGCCGACCGCTCGGACCTGATTCTGATGGACGTACGCATGCCCGGACTGGGCGGCGTCGAGACGGTCCGGCGGCTGCTGTCCGCCGACCCCGGTGCGCGCATCATCATGCTCACCGTCGCCGAGGACCTGGACGGCGTGGCCCTCGCGGTCGCCGCCGGTGCCCGCGGCTATCTGCACAAGGACGCCTCCCGCGCGGAACTGCGCGCGACGGTGACCCAGGCCCTGGCCGACCCGACCTGGCGGCTCGCCCCGCGCCGGCTGCGTTCGGCCGAGATGGGCGCGGCGCCCACGCTCACGGCGCGTGAGATCCAGGTCCTCGAAGGCATGAGCCACGGCCGCTCGAACGCCGAGATCGGCCGCGAGCTGTTCCTCTCCGAGGACACCGTCAAGACGCACGCCCGGCGCCTGTTCAAGAAGCTGGGCGCCTCGGACCGGGCCCACGCCGTGGCGCTCGGCTTCCGGTGGGGTCTGGTGCGCTAGGGCCTGTCCTTCGGATCGGGTCGGCTTCGACGCGCGGCCTCCGGCGAGGGTCGGAGAGCGGGGGCACGCGGATGCCCCCGCGCGAGCCGTACTCGCGCGGACCGGAGCCGACGGCGACGCCGGCAGGGAGCCGCTCCCGCCCGGGCGCGGCCGAGGGCCCGGGAGGGTCCGGGCGAGGGCCGAGGTCTCCGGGATGATCCGAACGGCAGGTCCCAGCGGTCGTGGTGAGAGCAGGGAACGCCAGGTGGGCGCGGGTGGGCCGGGGGTCCGCGGGAGGCCCGCTGCTCGTTTCGCCGCGGATGCCGCATCCTTGAGGGTGTGGAGTTCCTCGGGGACGAGTCGGTCGAGCGGAAGGGGAGGGCGCAGGGGATGAGTGCCGGCGCACCTGCTCATAACGCTTCAGTGCACAACAACGGGAGCGGTGCCGCGGACCCTGCGGCCGCAAGGCACCATGGACCGATGCGCGACGACGAGGCGGCCCATGCCCAGGGCCCGATCGGGGCGCTCGTCCACCGCGCCGTCGACGGGGACGAGCAGGCGACGCACGACCTGCTCGCCCATGTCCACCCCCTGGCCCTGCGCTACTGCCGCACCCGTCTGTCCCGTCTTCCGGGCGACGCGCGGCACTTCGTGGAGGACCTCGCGCAGGAGGTCTGCGTGGCCGTGCTTCTCGCACTGCCCCGCTACCGGGACACCGGGCGTCCCTTCGAGGCGTTCGTCTTCGCCATTGCCGCGCACAAGGTCGCCGACCTGCAGCGCGCGGCGATGCGGCACCCCGGTTCGACGGCCGTCCCCTCCGACGAGATGCCCGAGCGCCCGGACGACTCCCTCGGTCCGGAGGAGCGCGCCCTGCTCAGCAGCGACGCGGAATGGGCCAAGAAACTCCTGGCCAACCTCCCCGAGAACCAGCGGGAACTGCTGCTGCTGCGCATCGCGGTGGGGCTCACGGCCGAGGAGACCGGCCAGATGTTGGGAATGTCACCCGGTGCGGTCCGGGTGGCTCAGCACAGGGCGCTGAGCCGGCTGCGGGCGCTGGCCGAGCAGTAGCCCTGCTTGAAGAACCCCTCAGTTGAACAGGCGGTGCGCCGCTTCCGTACGAAGATACGAAGCCCGGAGCGGGGCGGAACCGTGGAATGAGACAGCCGCGCTTCCCGTTAGCATGGACATCCGCACCGATCAAGGCCATTTGGGGAAGGTGTCATGACTGCCAACGTCGACGGAGTGCCCGGTAAATTCGCGACACTCGGGCTGACCTACGACGACGTGCTGCTGCTTCCGGGTGCATCCGAGGTGCTCCCCAACGCGGTCGACACCTCGTCCCGCATCTCCCGCAACGTCCGGGTCAACATCCCGCTGCTCTCCGCGGCGATGGACAAGGTGACCGAGTCCCGCATGGCGATCGCGATGGCCCGCCAGGGCGGCGTCGGCGTGCTGCACCGCAACCTGTCCATCGAGGACCAGGTCAACCAGGTCGACCTGGTGAAGCGCTCCGAGTCCGGCATGGTCACCGACCCGATCACGGTGCACCCCGACGCGACGCTGGCCGAGGCCGACGCCCTGTGCGCCAAGTTCCGCATCAGCGGCGTCCCGGTCACCGACGGCAGCAAGAAGCTGCTCGGCATCGTCACCAACCGCGACATGGCCTTCGAGACCGACCGCACCCGTCAGGTGCGCGAGGTCATGACACCGATGCCGCTGGTCACCGGCAAGGTCGGCATCTCCGGCGCCGACGCCATGGAGCTGCTGCGCCGCCACAAGATCGAGAAGCTTCCGCTGGTCGACGACGCGGGTGTCCTCAAGGGCCTCATCACGGTCAAGGACTTCGTCAAGGCCGAGCAGTATCCCAACGCGGCGAAGGACTCCGAGGGCCGGCTGCTCGTCGGTGCGGCCGTGGGCGCCAGCCCCGAGGCGCTGGAGCGCGCCCAGGCGCTCGCCGGTGCCGGTGTGGACTTCCTGGTCGTCGACACCTCGCACGGCCACAACAGCAACGCCCTCGGCTGGATGGCGAAGATCAAGTCGAGTGTGGGCGTCGACGTGATCGGCGGAAACGTCGCCACGCGTGACGGCGCCCAGGCGCTGATCGACGCCGGCGTCGACGGCATCAAGGTGGGCGTGGGCCCCGGCTCGATCTGCACCACCCGCGTGGTCGCCGGCATCGGCGTCCCGCAGGTCACGGCCATCTACGAGGCGTCCCTCGCGGCCCGTCCGGCGGGCATTCCGCTGATCGGCGACGGTGGCCTGCAGTACTCCGGCGACATCGGCAAGGCGCTGGCCGCCGGTGCCGACGCGGTGATGCTCGGCAGCCTCCTCGCGGGCTGTGAGGAGTCCCCGGGTGAGCTGCAGTTCATCAACGGAAAGCAGTTCAAGTCGTACCGCGGCATGGGCTCGCTCGGCGCGATGCAGTCCCGCGGCCAGGCCAAGTCGTACTCCAAGGACCGCTACTTCCAGGCCGAGGTCGGCTCCGACGACAAGCTCGTGCCCGAGGGCATCGAGGGCCAGGTGCCCTACCGCGGCCCGCTGGCCAACGTGCTGCACCAGCTCGTCGGCGGTCTGCGCCAGACCATGGGGTACGTGGGCGCCGCCTCCATCGACGAGATGGAGACCAAGGGCCGCTTCGTCCGGATCACCTCCGCGGGCCTCAAGGAGAGCCACCCGCACGACATCCAGATGACGGTCGAGGCGCCGAACTACAGCCGCAGCAAGTAGCGGCCCGGCCTTCCGAGGGCGGCCCTGGGCATCCGGGGCCGCCCTCGTCGTGCCCGTCGGCGATACTGGAAGACGCTGCAACGCATCAGGGAAAGGCCACAGACGTGACTGAGATCGAGATCGGGCGCGGCAAGCGCGGCCGCCGGGCGTACGCCTTCGACGACATCGCCGTCGTCCCCAGCCGCCGTACGCGGGACCCGAAGGAGGTCTCGATCGCCTGGCAGATCGACGCCTACCGCTTCGAGCTGCCGTTCCTGGCCGCCCCCATGGACTCGGTCGTCTCCCCGGCCACCGCCATCCGGATCGGCGAGCTCGGCGGCCTCGGCGTGCTGAACCTCGAGGGCCTGTGGACGCGCCACGAGGACCCGCAGCCGCTGCTCGACGAGATCGCCGGGCTGGACTCGCAGACCGCGACCCGCCGTCTGCAGGAGATCTACGCGGCCCCCATCAAGGAGGAGCTGATCGGGCAGCGCATCAAGGAGGTGCGCGACTCCGGCGTCGTCACCGCCGCCGCGCTCTCCCCGCAGCGCACCGCCCAGTTCTCCAAGGCCGTCGTGGACGCGGGCGTGGACATCTTCGTCATCCGCGGTACGACGGTCTCGGCGGAGCACGTCTCCGGGGCGTCCGAGCCGCTGAACCTGAAGCAGTTCATCTACGAGCTGGACGTCCCGGTGATCGTCGGCGGCTGCGCCACGTACACGGCGGCCCTGCACCTGATGCGCACCGGCGCGGCCGGCGTGCTGGTCGGCTTCGGCGGCGGCGCGGCGCACACCACGCGCAACGTCCTCGGCATCCAGGTCCCGATGGCCACGGCGGTCGCGGACGTGGCCGCCGCCCGCCGTGACTACATGGACGAGTCCGGCGGCCGGTACGTGCACGTGATCGCGGACGGCGGTGTCGGCTGGTCCGGCGACCTGCCCAAGGCGATCGCCTGCGGCGCCGACGCGGTCATGATGGGCTCCCCGCTGGCGCGCGCGACCGACGGTCCGGGCAAGGGGCACCACTGGGGCATGGAGGCCGTGAACGAGGAGCTGCCGCGCGGCAAGAAGGTCGACCTCGGCACGGTCGGGACCATCGAGGAGATCCTCACCGGCCCGTCCCACACCCCTGACGGCTCCATGAACCTCTTCGGTGCCCTGCGCCGCGCCATGGCCACGACCGGCTACAGCGAGCTGAAGGAGTTCCAGCGCGTCGAGGTGACGGTGGCGGACTCGCAGCACCGGCGGTAGTCCGCTTCAGCTTGAGAAGGGCCTGGTCACTCGGGGGAGTGGCTGGGCCCCTTCGCATGCCCAGGTGGGCGTGAAGGCGTGGGTTGCCGTTGGAGGGCGCACGGGTGCTTTCGGGTCGTTCGGCCCCGTTGAGGGTGGTTTCGAGGCACTGGTGTCCTTGATCGGCGCCCAGGTTCTTCTGGGTGCCCCCTTCCAAGGACACGGTCCGGACCCCGCCCTCGGGGCCCGGACCGAATTCCGACGTGCCGTCTACCGGGTCAATGGGCGGCGTCGTGGAAGGGGGCGCCGATGGGACGTCACCGCAAGCCCACGCGCTGGGACCGACTCCGTCTTCGGACGGTGCAGTGCCGGAGGAGGTGGATCTTGCGGGTTTTCGGATGGTGAGCGGCCGCCCCCAAGAGGAATAGGGGCGGACACTCCGTGATCCGTCCAGGAGCCTGCCGCAGTGACCGCTGCGGCGGGCTCCGCCTTGTTTCGGATGGGTGAGCGGCCGCCCCCAAAAGAACCAGGGGCGGACACTCCGTGACCCATCCAGGAGCCTGCCGCAGTGGCCACTGCGGTGGGCTCCACCCGTGTCCGTAAGGTACCCGCGCCGCGTGCCTCATGCCACCAGTCGCCTGGGCTCACGCACCCCGTGCGCCTTCTCTCACAACCGATGCGCCGCCCCTGTGGGCGCCGCCCCGCGCGTGTCGAGCAGCAGCTGCGCCTTCACCGACAGGCCCTGGAGGTCGTACGTGCGGTGCTGCTGGAGCAGGATGGTCAGGTCCGCGTCGGCTGCCGCCTCGTAGAGGGAGTCAGCGCGCGGGACCGGGTGGTCGTGCACGCTCCAGGACGGGACGTACGGGTCGTGGTAGCTGACCGCCGCGCCCAGCTCCCTCAGGCGCAGCGCGATCTCGCGGGCCGGGGTGCCCTGGAGGTCTGCGAGGTCGGGCTTGTAGGTGACGCCGAGGAGGAGCACGCGGGCGCCCCGTGCCGACTTGCCGTGTTCGTTGAGGAGCGTGGCGGCGCGCTGGACGACGTAGCCCGGCATGCGGTTGTTGACCTCCTGGGCCAGTTCCACCATGCGCAGGCCGCGGCCGCCTCCGGCGGTCAGGTCCTGGGGGACGGAGTGGCCGCCGACACCGGGGCCCGGGCGGAAGGCCTGGAAGCCGAACGGCTTGGTCTCCGCGCAGCGGATGACGTCCCACAGGTCGACGCCCAGGTCGTTGCAGAGGACGGCCATCTCGTTGACGAGGGCGATGTTCACGTGCCGGTAGTTGGTCTCCAGCAGCTGCACGGTCTCCGCTTCGCGGGGTCCACGCGCGCGTACCACCTTGTCGGTCAGCCGCCCGTGGAACGCGGCGGCCGACTCGGTGCAGGCCGGGGTGAGGCCGCCGATGACCTTGGGCGTGGTCGCCGGCGTGACGTCCCGGTTGCCGGGGTCGACGCGGCTGGGGGAGTACGCGAGGTGGAAGTCGCGGCCCGCGCGCAGCCCGGAGCCCTCTTCCAGGAGCGGACGCAGGAATTCCTCCGTGGTCCCCGGGTACACAGGTGACTCCAGGATCACCGTGGTGTGCGGGCGCAGGTGGGCGGCCAGGGTACGGGCGGCCGCCTCGAGCTGGCTCAGGTCGAGCCCGCCGTCCGCGCCCCGCGGGGTCGGCGCGCAGATGACCGCGGTGCGCACCCTGCCGAGCTCGGCCGGGTCGGTGGTCGGCCGGAAGCCCCCCGAGAGCATCCGGCGCAGTTCGGCGGGGCTGAGCGAGCCCGCCTCGGGTCCGGTCCGGTAGCCGAGGGTGGAGATGCCTGCACCGACGGCGGCCTGGGCCAGGGGCAGGCCGTACGCGCCGAGTCCGATGACGGCGAGATCTGCGGGCATGGCGTGGCCGTCCTTCCCGATAGCCGAAGTGGAACAGGTGCGCAAGCCCTGTGGACAGGACGGGCGAGCGCAATGTCAGACTAGGAGTAAATATGACCGATATGCGGGATTGGCTGGCCGAGTTTCGGTGAGTGTTCCGTGAGCGTTGTCCACAGGCTGAGGGTCCGTGGTGGCTGAAGTCGGGCAACCCGGTCAGAATCTGGGCAGGGGGATACGGGCGGGGTCTCACCCGACGGGTGCGGCCCGCGCGACCGATGAGCGGGAGGCAGTGGTGAGGACAGCGACACTCGGACCGGCGCAGCGCGCCGAGTCACTCGCATCTATGGCCGAGCGCGAGCTGGACGTGCTGGTCGTGGGTGCAGGCGTGGTCGGTGCGGGCACCGCGCTCGACGCCGTGACTCGGGGCCTGTCCACAGGTCTGGTCGAGGCGCGTGACTGGGCGTCCGGCACCTCCAGCCGGTCCAGCAAGCTCATCCATGGCGGCCTGCGCTATCTGGAGATGCTCGACTTCGCGCTCGTCCGCGAGGCCCTGAAGGAGCGCGGCCTGCTGCTGGAGCGGCTCGCCCCGCATCTGGTGAAGCCCGTGCCGTTCCTGTATCCGTTGCAGCACAAGGGCTGGGAGCGGCTGTACGCCGGTTCGGGCGTCGCCTTGTACGACGCCATGTCCATGGCCCGCGGTCACGGCCGGGGCCTGCCGATGCACCGCCACCTGACGCGCTCTCACGCCCTGCGCGTGGCCCCCTGCTTGAAGAAGGACGCCCTGGTCGGGGCGTTGCAGTACTACGACGCACAGATGGACGACGCCCGATATGTGATGAACCTGGTGCGTACGGCGGTGGCGTACGGCGCGAAGGCCGCCAACCGGGCGAGGGTGACGGGCTTCCTGCGCGAGGGCGAGCGGGTCGTCGGTGCCCGGGTGCAGGACGTCGAGGCGGGCGGTGAGTACGAGATCCGTGCCAAGCAGGTCGTCAACGCGACCGGCGTGTGGACGGACGACACCCAGGCGATGGTCGGGGAGCGCGGCCAGTTCCACGTCCGTGCGTCCAAGGGCATCCACCTGGTCGTGCCGCGCGACCGCATCCACTCCACGACCGGGCTGATCCTGCGCACGGAGAAGTCCGTGCTGTTCGTCATCCCCTGGGGCCGGCACTGGATCGTCGGCACCACGGACACCGACTGGGACCTGGACAAGGCCCACCCCGCCGCGTCCAGCGCGGACATCGACTACCTGCTGGACCATGTGAACTCGGTGCTGGCGGTGCCCCTCACCAGGGACGACGTCCAGGGCGTGTACGCGGGCCTGAGGCCGCTGCTCGCGGGTGAGTCCGACGCGACCAGCAAGCTGTCCCGCGAGCACACCGTGGCGCATCCGGTGCCCGGGCTGGTCGTCGTGGCGGGCGGCAAGTACACGACGTACCGGGTCATGGCCAAGGACGCGGTGGACGCGGCGGTGCACGGGCTCGACATGCGGGTCGCCGAGTGCGTCACCGAGGACGTGCCGCTGCTGGGCGCCGAGGGCTACCGGGCGCTGTGGAACGCGCGGGCGCGGATCGCCGCCCGGACCGGGCTCCACGTGGTGCGGGTCGAGCACCTGCTGAACCGCTACGGGGCGTTGACCGAGGAGCTCCTCGACCTCATCGCCGAGGACCCGTCGCTGGGCGAGCCCCTGGCGGCGGCCGACGACTATCTGCGCGCCGAGATCGTGTACGCGGCCTCCCACGAGGGGGCGCGGCATCTGGACGACGTGCTGACCCGGCGGACGCGCATCTCGATCGAGACCTTCGACCGGGGCGCCCGCAGCGCACGCGACGCCGCGCAGCTGATGGCGTCGGTGCTCGGCTGGGACAAGGGCCAGATCGAGCGCGAGGTCGAGCACTACCAGAAGCGGGTGGAGGCCGAGCGGGAGTCGCAGCGGCAGCCGGACGACCTGACGGCGGACGCGGCGCGGCTGGGGGCGCCGGACATCGTGCCGTTGTAGTCGGGCAGTGGCGCGGCAGGGGCTTTGGGTGGGCTTCGGAGGGCTTGGCAGGGGCCTGGTGGGCCCTGTCGGGTCGCCGGGCCCTGTCGGGTCGCCGGGTTCTGCGTGTTCCGGGGTTCTGCTGGTTCGGCGTTCTGCTGGTCCGGGGTTCTGCTGGTTCGGGGGTCTGCTGGGTCCCGGATTCTGCCGGATGTCACCCGAACGAGTGTCGGGGGGCGGGATCTTCGTTCGGGTGTGGGTCGTTCTACGAGGTGCGGGGGCAGAACTCGGCCGCGAGCATCGCGGGTTCGAGGCCGGGATCTGCGATCGCGTCCGTGTTCACGCGGAAGGTGAGGACCCGACGGCCGTCGACGGTGGCCGCGGTGCGCACGTAGCTGCCGGATATGTGCCCGTTGTGCCCCCACACCCGCGTGCCGCACGGAAGTTTCTCGGGGAACAGCCCCATGCCGTACGCGCCGTGTGCGGCACGGGTGTCGAGCATCTCGCGCAGCCAGTGCGGGGGCAGCAGCCGGCCGCCGAGCAGGGCCGCGTAGAAGCGGTCGAGGTCGGCGAGCGTGGACACCAACTCGCCCGCGGCTCCGGCCACCCGCGGGTCGAGTGCGGTGACGTCGGTTCCGTCGGCGGTGTAGGCGCGGCCGTGCGGTGAGGGCAGCGTGGATCGGGATCCGGGGAAGGAGGTGCCCGTCAGACGCAGGGGAGTGATGATGCGGCGCTCGGCCTCCGTGGCGTACGAGTGGCCGGTGACCTGCTCGATGACCAGGCCGAGCAGGACGTAGTTGGTGTTCGAGTAGGAGAAGTGGCCGCGTTCGGCCGGGGGGTGGGTGAGAGCGATGTTCAGGGCCTGACGGGGTGTGACGGGGGCGGCTCCGTCGGTGTCCGTGGTGAAGTCGGGCAGGCCGCTGGTGTGGGTGAGCAGGGAGCGCAGGGTCAGCGCGCGGCCGTCGTTGCCGGCTCCTCGCACCAGGCCCGGCAGGTGCTGCTCCACCGTGTCGGCCAGCGACAGCCGGTGCGCGGCGGCCAGTTGCAGCACGACCGTCGCGATGAACGTCTTCGTGATGCTTCCGGCACGGAAGTGGTCCGACCGGGCGATTCCCGGTCCATCGGCGGCATAGCGGGTGGTGGTGCCCTCCTGGGCGAGCAGGGCCGCGGCCGGGGCCCTGCCCTGCGTCACCAGGAGCGGCAGCACCGCGTCGACCGGCGGCATCGAGAGGGCCGACGAGTCGGCCGGGGGCAGAGCGAGGAGCGCGGCGGCTGCGGGCAGCGCCAGCAATGTCCGAAACGGCCGCATGCGGACTCCTCCCTGGTCAGGGCCCATCATGCAAGGCCGCGCGGGCCGCGCCGCACCCGGGTGTCCGGGGGCCGGGACCGCCGGGGCGCGCCAGGGGGCCCCTGGGCGCCGGGCACTTGTCGGGTGAGAGACAATGGAGGCTCTGTCAGGGCGGGTTGTATGAGGGGACGCATGTCGGAGGCGGAGCGGGCGGGCACATCTCGTCAGGACACTCGTCAGGACACCAGGGAGCGTCTCCTCGCGGGGCGTTACCGGCTGGGCAAGGTGCTCGGCCGCGGGGGCATGGGCACGGTGTGGCGCGCCGAGGACGAGATGCTGGGTCGGACGGTCGCCGTCAAGGAGCTGCGGTTCCCGACGAACATCGACCAGGAGGAGAAGCGGCGGCTGATCACGCGGACGCTGCGCGAGGCCAAGGCCATCGCGCGGATCCGCAACAACAGCGCCGTGACGGTCTTCGACGTCGTCCAGGAGGACGACCGGCCCTGGATCGTGATGGAACTCGTCGAGGGCAAGTCGCTCGCCGAGGTCATCCGGGAGGACGGCCTGCTCGAGCCCAAGCGTGCCGCCGAGGTCGGGCTCGCCGTCCTCGACGTGCTGCGGTCCGCCCACCGCGAGGGCATCCTGCACCGTGACGTGAAGCCGTCGAACGTCCTGATCTCCGACGACGGCCGGGTCGTGCTCACCGACTTCGGCATCGCCCAGGTCGAGGGCGACCCGTCCATCACCTCGACCGGCATGCTCGTCGGCGCGCCCTCCTACATCTCCCCGGAGCGGGCGCGCGGGCACAAGCCGGGACCGGCGGCCGACCTGTGGTCCCTCGGCGGGCTGCTGTACGCGGCGGTGGAAGGCGCGCCGCCGTACGACAAGGGGTCGGCCATAGCGACTCTCACGGCGGTGATGACCGAGCCGCTGGAGGAGCCGAAGAACGCGGGTCCGCTGAAGGACGTCATCCACGGGCTGCTCACCAAGGACCCCGCACAGCGGCTCGACGACGCGGGTGCCCGGGCGATGCTGAATTCGGTTCTGCACGCGCCCGAGACCCCCGAGCCGCGCCCGATGGACGCCACGAAGGTCGTGCCGTTGCCGGCGCAGCCCGACAGGTCCTCGCGCAAGGGGGGTTCGTCGGGGTCCGGCGGCAAGCGCGGCGAGGAGGCCGGGGAGCGGTTGCGCGGGGCGCTGCGCTCCGTGCGCAAGGCCGCCTCGGGATCGGCCGCCGCGGGCGCCGCCGCGTCGACCAAGTCCGGTGCCGCCGAGGCCTCTTCCGGGTCGGCCGGCACGGCCTCCTCCGCGTCGGACAGTGGCGCCGACCGGAGCGGGACCGCGGGTGCGTCGCCGGTGAAGCCGGGCTCGGGGGCGGACGCCGCCGGTGAGCGTGGTGCGGCGGAGACGAAGACGGCCTCCGGGGGGCGGAGTTCGGGATGGCCCGTGGTGCCGCCGCCGGACCTGCCGCCGAGGTCCGTGCCCCGGGCGCCGCTCACCGACGTGGTGCCGCGCCGGACCCTGATGATCATCGCGGTGATCGTGGCGCTCGCCGTGATCGGCACCGTGCTCGCCATCGCGCTCAGCGGTGACGACAAGGGCTCGAAGGGCGCCTCCGGCGAAGGCGGCGGGAAGTCCGTCGCCACGGCGTCGGACGGCGCCGACACCAAGGGCGACGAGAGCGACGGCACGCGCACCGACGGCGCCGCCCCGTCCGGGCCCGCCTCGAACAGCACACCCACCGGCCAGTCGGGCGGTTCCTCGGACGAGGGCGGGTCCGGCGGCGGGAAGGGCACCGCGGCGGAGTCGACTCACCAGGGGAACCAGGGGTACTCGATCGGTCTGCCCAAGGGCTGGAAGTACCAGTCCACGGCCACGGCGGGCGACCGCTTCACCGGGCCCGACGGGCAGAAGCTGCTCGTCGCCTGGACGTCCACGCCCAAGGGCGACCCGGTCGCGGACTGGAGGAACCAGGAGCGCTACATGGTGCGCTCGCAGTACAGGAAGATCCGTATAGAGAAGGTCGACTACCGCGGCTGGAACACCGCTGACTGGGAGTTCACCTACACGGACGGCGGCACCAAGTACCGCACCATCGACCGGGGTTTCGTGGTCGACGGCACGTACGGGTACGCGCTGATGTACACGGCCAAGGCGGCAGGCTGGGGCGGCGACTTGCGCAAGGAGACGTGGCGGACGCTCACGCAGACCTTCGAACCCAAGTCCTGAGCATGGGGCGCCCCGGGATTGGGGAGTGAGATCTGGCATCCCCGCATTGCGGGTTGCCTGCGGCACGTATCGTAAATGTTTGCGGACCGTGCGCAGCCGAAACGGACCGCGGGGCGAACGGATGTGACCGACGGGCTGCCGGGGGAGGCAACGTGGACGACTACGCGGGTCGGGTGCTGGCCGACCGCTACCGCCTGCCACTGCCGCCGTCCGACGAGTACGAACTCACCGAGACCCGGGCCTTCGACACCTACAGCGGACAGGAAGTCCTGGTCCGGCAGGTGCCGTTGCCCGAGGTGGTCGAGGCCGAGGTCCTCGACGCGGAGGGGCTGCCCGACGGCTTCACGGCACGTGACGGTGGTGCCCGGCGGTCCGGCACCCGGGCGGGCGCGGGCCCCCGGCGGCCCGCGGATCCGGTGGTGCGACGTGCGGTGGAGGCGGCGCAGGCCGCTGCGGCGATTCCCGACCACCCCCGACTCGACCAGGTCTTCGACGTGTTCGCCGAGGGCGGTTCGCTGTGGATCGTCAGCGAGCTGGTGGCCGCGCGCCCGCTGGCCGCGCTGCTCACCGAGAAGCCGCTGACGCCGTACCGGGCGGCCGAGGTGGCCTCCGACGTCCTGATGGCCCTTCGCGTGCTGCACGCGCACGGCTGGGTGCACCGGAACATCACCGCACGGACGGTGCTCGTCTGCGACGACGGCCGGGTGATGCTGACCGGGCTGGCGGTGGGCGCGGCCGAAGAGGCGCTGTGCGGGTACGACCCGGTGCCCGAACCGCCCTTCGAGGAGTCAGGGCAGGAGTCCGGGCCGGAGCCGGGGTCGCAGGGCGGCGGTGCCGGGCGGGCCCGTGGCGTCGGCGGCCCGGGCGGTTCCGGGCCGGGCGGCGGCATCGGCGGCGCGGGTGATCCCGAGGCGGCGCGGCGCGCGGCCATAGAGGCCCGGGAGGCCAGGGGAGTGCCCTCGGCCGGGGGCGAGACCGCGGGCGGCGGTTCGGTCGTACCGGTGCGTGGGCTGGTGGAGGGCGGCGGGGACCCGCGGGCGGCGCGTGCGGGAGCGATCGCGGCCTACCGGGCCGGTGCCCGGGCCGCCGCACGGGTGCAGGAGGCACAGCAGGGCGGGCGGGCGGCACTGCCCGGAGCCCGCACCGAGCCGGATGCCGGCGCAGGCGGTTCGGCGCAGTCGCCGTACATCCCCGGACAGGGCACCGCCCCCGGGGCCGTGCCGCCCGGGCGGATCGCCGACCCCTACAGCGTGGGCGGCCCTCCACGGACGACGGCCTGGCACGGTGCGGCGCCCCGCGGCACGGCCGGCGGGGCGACGGCGGCGCAGGGCCGCGAGCAGGCGGCGCTCCCTCCGGCCCCGGACACCGCGGCCCACGGCGAGCCCACCCGGTGGGACGACCTGGTCGCCGACCCCCCCGCACCCCGGCGCGGTCCGGCCACGGCGCTGGCCGCCGAGCGGGCGCGGCAGGCGCGGATGGCCGTGGTCGGGCCCGTGACCGAGCGCTGGGCGCCCGAGCAGGCGGGGCCGGTGCACGAGAACTGGCAGCTGGCCGCGCCGATCGGTCCCGCGACCGACCTGTGGGCGCTCGGCGCGCTGCTCTTCAGGGCCGTGCAGGGGCATGCGCCCTACCCGGAGGAGTCGACGGCCGAGCTGGTGCAGATGGTGTGCGCCGAGCCGCCCGCGTACGCCGAGGAGTGCGGGCCGCTGCGGCCGGTCGTGGAGTCGCTGCTGCGTCAGGACCCGACCGAGCGCCTCGACTTCGAGGAGGTGCGCGGCTGGCTGCGCTCGCTGGTGCGCTCGGCGCCCGAGCCGGAGGCCGGGATACACGTGGTCGCCGCGCCGCCCGTCGACGCCCGGCGGCTGCCCGTCGTCCGGCGCCGCGGTGAGCTCGTGCGCCGGCGGAAGGCGGGGCTGCCCGCGCACCACGGGCGGCACAAGCGGGCCAAGCAGGAATCCGGTTCGTCGCGCCGCCTGGGCCGCACCCTGCTGGTGCTGGTCCTGCTCGCGATGGCCGCGGCGATCGCCTACGCCATGCTCTTCATGCCCAAGGCGAAGAACGAGGGCGCGGACGGGGCCGACCGCACCGGAGCCGCCGGCGAGGTCAGCCAGGCGCCCGAGCCGGACGCCAGCAGCGAGCCCCGGCCCGACCAGACCTCGCCCGGCCGGGAGAAGAGCCCGTCGTCGTCGGCCGGCACCACCGAGACCCAGACCACCGGCCCGGGCGTCGCCGACGGCTTCACCCTGCGCAAGGACTCGGCGGGCTTCCAGGTCGCCGTCGCCAAGGGCTGGGACCGCACTCCACGCAACGGCAGCGGCCAGGTCGTCTACTCCAAGGGCGACTTCGAGCTCATCGTCGTGGCGGGCCGGGACAGCGCGTCGTCGTACGGCAGTGATCCGATGGACTACCAGCGGGAGAGGGAGCGCGAGTTGCAGCCGTACCGCGACTCCAGCTGGGCCACCTCCACCGGGCTGAAGACGATCGAGGTGGGCGGACGGACCATGGCCGAGGGGCAGTTCACCTGGACCGGCGGCGACGGGGGCGAGCTGTATGTGCGCAACCTGGCGATGCTGGTCGAGGGGCGCTACCACGTGGTCCAGGTGCGCGGCCCGGAATCCGAACGGGACGAGGTGACGCGGCTGTACGAGCAGGCGGCGGCGACGTACAAGGCCACGAAATGAGCGGCCGACGCGCCGCCTGTACGCCGCAGTTCACACTCTGGTTGCCTCACGTCCCGGCAGGCGACAACCGTCACAGTGCGGTCACCGTGGTACCCCGCTTGTTCCCTGGTTGAGGGCGGGTCCTTACGCTGACCCTGTCAAGACCATTGCGGGGCAACGTGAATCAGATGCAGGGCCTGCTCGTCGCGGGCCGCTACCGGCTGGCCGAATCCATCGGCAGTGGCGGCATGGGCCGGGTCTGGCGTGCACATGACGAGGTGCTGCACCGGTCCGTCGCCATCAAGGAGTTGACGGCCGCCCTCTACGTCTCGGAGAGCGAGCAGGCGATCCTGCTGGCGCGCACCCGGGCGGAGGCCAGGGCGGCGGCGCGCATCAACCACTCCGCGGTCGTCACGGTGCACGATGTGCTGGAGCACGACGGCCGCCCGTGGATCGTGATGGAGCTGGTCGAGGGCCGCTCCCTGGCCGACGCGGTCAAGGAGGAGGGGCGCGTCGAGCCGCGCGAGGCGGCGCGCATCGGCCTCTGGGTGCTGCGGGCCCTGCGTGCCGCGCACACCGCCGGCGTCCTGCACCGCGACATCAAGCCGGGCAACGTCCTCCTCGGCCGCGACGGACGCGTACTGCTCACGGACTTCGGCATCGCCCAGATCGAGGGCGACACGACCATCACGCGCACCGGAGAGGTCGTCGGGTCGGTCGACTACCTGGCGCCCGAGCGCGTACGCGGCCACGACCCGGGCCCGTCCTCCGACCTGTGGGCCCTGGGCGCGACGCTCTACACGGCGGTGGAGGGCCGGTCGCCGTTCCGCCGCACCACGCCGCTGACCACCATGCAGGCCGTGGTGGAGGAGGAGGCCGCCGAGCTCCAGCACGCCGGTCCGCTCACGCCCGTCATCATCTCCCTGCTGCGCAAGGACCCCAGCACCCGGCCCGATGCGTCCGAAGCGGAGCAGATGCTCGCCGAGGCGGCGGAGGGGCGGCGGCCGAACGGGGCGCAGGCGTACGTGCCCACGCAGTACGGCGGGCCGACGCCGTACCGGGACTCCCACAGCGGCACGGGGACGGCCGCCACCGGCACCGGCCCCGTCGGCACCGGCTCGGGTTCGCACACCCGGACACCGCTCCCGCCGCTGGCCGGCACCCCGGCCACCGGGACGTCCACCGCCGGCACTCCGCCGTACGGCCCCACCGGCCCCACCACGATCGGCCCGGCGGCGACGGGCCCGCAGCCGACCGGCACGGGCAGGCGCCGCAGGCTGCGCACCCTCGCCCTGGTCGTCGCGCTCGCGGCCATCATCGGCGGGGGCACGGCCGTGGTGCTCCAGCAGTGGCACCAGAACCGGCAGGGCGACTCCGGCGCGTCGGTCTCGACGACGAAGGGGCCGGGGGGATCGGTTCCGGACAGCTGGATCCGCTACGACGACCCCGCCGGGTTCAGCCTCCATCTGCCGAAGGGCTGGAAGCGCACGCCCTTCGGCCCGCAGGGCGAACTCAAGCAGATCGACTACTCACCGGACGGCGGACGGCACTTCGTCCGGATCGCCATCGACGCATCACCGGACTTCGCCGACCCCTACGCCCACCAGCTCGACCTGGAGCAGCAGCTTCAGCGGCTGGTCGACTACAAGAGGGTCACGCTGGAGCGCAACGTCTACCGGGACCGGGAGGGCGCCCGGTGGGAGTACACCTGGACCGCGCAGCCCAAGGACATCAAGTTCCCCGGCCCGCGCCGGGCCGTCGAGGAGACGTACGTGGCCCGCGACGGCACCGAGTACGCGCTCTACATGTCGTCCCCCGCCGCGGACTGGCCGACGGCGAGCAAGCAGTTCACCGCGTTGCTGCAGGGCTGGCAGGAGAAGACCTCCTGAGGCCCGGGCACTTCTGGCGAGGGCCGGTCCGGCGAGGGCCGGTCCGGCGAAGGCCGGCGTAGGCCGGTGAGGGGCTGTCTGTTTCGGCCACCGGCAGCTCACCGTCCCGGAGTGGTTCCGTCCGTTGGGGCATGATTGCCGCATGGGGACCGAGGGGCACAACAGGCGTGTCATCGCGGGCCGGTACCGGCTCGAGGAGAAACTCGGGCGCGGTGGCATGAGCGTGGTCTGGCGGGCGACCGACCGGTTGCTCGGCCGGAGCGTGGCCGTCAAGGAGCTCCCCTACGACGAGACGCTCTCCGCGGCGCAGGCCCGCCGGCAGCGGGACCGTACGCTGCGTGAGGCCCGGGCCGTCGCCCAGTTGAGCCACCCGCACATCATCGTCGTCCACGACGTCGTCGAGGACGACGAACGCCCCTACATCGTCATGGAGCTGATCGAGGGCGGCTCGCTCGCCGACCGGCTCGCCCACCGAGGTCCCGTCGACGCCGCCGAAGCGGCCCGCATCGGCATCGCCCTGCTCGGCGCGCTGGGCGCCGCGCACGCGGCCGGGGTGCTGCACCGTGACCTCAAGCCGGACAACGTGCTGCTGGAGACGGGTACCGACCGGGTCGTCCTCACCGACTTCGGCATCGCCCAGGTCGCGGGCACCCCCACGCTCACCGAGAACGGGTCCTTCGTCGGCTCGCCCGAGTACACCGCGCCCGAGCGGATGTCGGGATCCAGGACCGGGCCCGAGTCCGACCTGTGGTCCCTGGGCGCGCTGCTGTGCGCCGCTCTCAGCGGGGAATCGCCGTTCCACCGCGACTCGTTGGGCGGCATCCTGCACGCGGTCGTGGTGGGCGATATCCAGCCGCCCGCGCAGGCGGGGCCGCTCATGCCCGTCGTACGCGGTCTGCTGGAGCGCGATCCGGACCGGCGGCTGGACGCGGACCGGGCGGAACGGATGCTCCGGGCCTTCCGCGACACGGGCCGCACACCCATGTCGCCGCCGCCCGACTACCCGCCGACGGTGGGGGACGTGCCGCGGCGAAGGCCGCTGGATCGCATCGTCCGGCAACCGTCCGCGTCGCCGGTCGAGCCGTCCGGCCCGGCCCGGACGGAGGAACCCTTCCTCCGGCAGCCCACCCGGCGCGTGCTCATCGCGGCGCTGCTGGTCGCGGCGACGGCGGGAGCGGGGGTGTCCGCGGCGGCGCTGCTCGCGGGAGAGGGCGACGGTGACGGCGGCCCCGTGCCGACGAGTTCCGCACCGACGCCGCCGAAGACGCCGAAGGCGCCGACGACCCGGCCGGTCTCCCCGAGCGTGCCCGCGCCCACCCCGTGACGCGACGACCGAGCCCACCCTCGTGACGACGGCCGAGCCCCGCACCCCACCGCGACAAAGAGGGCGACAAGCCCCCTCCGACGTCACGGGTCGGTGACCGGCTCGCGTCCTTTGTGGATCCGCGGGCGGCTGGCACGGTATGGATGAACCCATGAGCAACAACGGGGGAGCCCGATCCGGGGCCGACGAGCCGACGAGTTTTGTACTGCAACCGCCGAACCAGCAGGGGCCGGTGCCGGGCAATCCCTACGCCACGCCGGCCGCGTCACCCACCCAGGTCGTGCCGCCCCAGGCGCCCCGTCGGCCCAGGCGGCCCGGATGCCCGAGGACCCCGGTGCGGGGCGGCTCATCGCCGGACGCTATCGGCTGCTGACCAGGCTCGGACACGGCGGCATGGGCACGGTGTGACGCCAAGGACGAGACGGTGGACCGCGAGGTCGCCGTCAGGGAACCTCGCGTCCCCGAGCATCTTCCCGAACGCGAACGCTCCAACGCCTCCAGGGCCCGCTCGCCGAGGCCGTCAACGGCCTGCTGCACAAGGACCCGGCCCGCCGCGTCGCTCGCCGTCCCCGCCGAGTACCAGCGGACGGTGCCCGACCGGAAGTCCGACCAAGAGCACTGGGTCACGTACACCGACTGGAGCGGCAGCATCTGGATCGGCCTGAGGCTGGAGAAGAAGGCCGAGGACACCGGCGGCAACATCGCGGGTTCCGCGGCCGCCGAGATGTACGACGACGACACCCGGTTCGGTTCAAGGAGAGCGGCAGCTACGAGCTCGACATGGACGAGGGGCCGAAGAAGTCGGACCCCAAGGTGACCACGTAGCGGGACAAGAAAGCCGCCCGGAACACCGTCTTCTTCAAGACCGACGACAGCGAGAACCCCCGCCCCCGGGAACTCCAGATCCTCTACTACCGGACCCCCGGCGGCGACATGTACAAGCTCACCGTGAGCTACCCGGGCAAGGGCGACTTCGTCGAGCGCGGACGCGAGGTGGCGAGCGCGGCCATCGCGAACCTGGACATCGACAAGACCTGATCCCGGTCCGTCCAACTGCCGTGAAAGCGACCCGCGTCGACAATCAGGCGCCGCGCGGGGTACTGATGGGGCATGAGCAACGACGGGGGCGGGACGGATGACGCCCGGGGCAGGCTGGTCGGCGGGCGGTACCGGCTGATCGAGCGCATCGGCTCCGGCGGCACCGGCACCGTCTGGCGGGCCCACGACGACCTCGCACAGCGTGAAGTCGCCGTCAGACAGCCCCGGTTGCCGGGCGGCCCGGACGACGAGGGCCACCGGCGCGCGGCCCACCGCCTTCACCGTGAGGCCCGGGCCGCAGCCCGTGTAGACCATCCCGCCGCCGTCACCATCCACGACGTGGTCGTCGAGGCGGAGCAGAGGGACGAACGCCCCGGTCCCACAGGCCCCGACGAACTCGACGCGGCCGAGGCGCTCGACGGTCTGCCGTGGATCGTCATGGAGTGGGTGCCCGGGGAGTCCCTGCGCGAGGCACTCCGACGCGGCCCGGTCGACGTGCGCGAGGCCGCCCGGATCGGTCTCGCCGTGCTCGGTGCCCTGCGCGCCGCGCACTCCGTCGGCATCGTGCACCGGGACGTGAAGCCCGCCCATGTGCTGCTCGGCCCGCACGGGCGGGTCGTCGTCACCGACTTCGGCATCGCCCACGTCCAGGGCGAGGGCCGCCTCACCGCGGGCGGGGAGTCAACCGCGGACTCGCTGGAGTTCGTCGCCCCCGAGAGGGCGTCCGGCCGCATCGCGGGGCCCGCGTCCGACCTGTGGTCGCTGGGTGCCCTGCTGTACACGGCAGTCGAGGGCTCGTCCCCGTTCCTGCGGGCCACGCCGGAGGCCACGCTCGCCGCGATCCTCGCGGCCGAGCCGCCCGAACCGACGCGGGCCGGCCTCCTCGGGCCGCTGATCGCACGACTGCTGGTGCCGGACCCCGAACAGCGGCCGGCCGCCGACGAGGTCGCGAAGGTCCTGGAGGCGGCGGCGGCACCGACCCCGGCACCGACCCCGGCATCGACACCGACCCCGACACCGACCCCGGCATCGGCACCGACCCCGGCCGAGCGGCCGCAGCCGGCCGAACCCATACGCACCCCTGACGCCCCGGTGTCCGCTGCGGTGCCCGCCGTTCACCCCGCCCCGGTGCCGGCTGCCGTGCCCTCCGGACAGCTCGACCCCGTGCCCGCTGCCGCGCCCTCCGAACAGCCGGAGGAGGAAGGCGCCTCGGTGTTCGAGGGGGCCCGGGCGCGGCTCGGCAGCGCCCCGGGATCGTAAAGGCCGAATCACCTCAACCGGTCACCGCACAACGTCCTGATCAGCGCGTTTGTTGCCAGCAGTCACTGGCGTCGTGTGTGCACTCGGTGAAGCCGTATTACCGACGGGTACCCAAAGCCTGCGTCGCGGCATACTCTGCGCCTCATGACGGACGCGCAGGCCGCCGAGAAGACGGCAGAGACCGGCAGGGCACAGACCGGCACGAACCCCCTCGCCCCCGCCCCGGAGGGCGCCCGCACCGCGGCGGACGTGGTCACGCCCGAGCTGGTCGCCCAGCTCACCAAGGGCGTCGCCGGCTCCGGCCGGACCGCCAACCACACGCCGTTCACCGGTGAGAAGCTGGCCGACCTCCCCGAGTCGACGCCCGAGGACGTGGCGAAGGCCTTCGAAGCGGCCCGGGCCGCCCAGGCCGTGTGGGCGCAGACCCCCGTACGGCAGCGCGCCGCAGTCCTGCTCCGCTTCCACGACCTGGTGCTGGAGCGCCAGGCCGAGGTGCTCGACCTCATCCAGCTGGAGACCGGCAAGGCCCGGCTGCACGCCCACGAGGAGGTCCAGGCCGTCGCGGTCGCCGCCCGGCACTACGGCCGCAAGGCCCCCGCCTACCTCCGGCCCAAGCGGCACGCAGGCGCCATGCCGACCCTGACGAAGGTCACCGAGCTGCGCCACCCGCGCGGTGTCGTCGGCCAGATCGCCCCCTGGAACTACCCGTTGGAGCTGTCGGTCGGCGATGCGCTCCCGGCCTTCGTCGCGGGCAACGCCGTCGTCATGAAGCCGGACACGGAGACCTGCCTGACCGCCCTGTGGGCCCGTGACCTGCTGATCGAGGCCGGACTGCCCGCCGACGTCTTCCAGATCGTCCTCGGCGACGGCCCGGTCGTCGGCCCCGAGGTCGTCCGGCACGCCGACTACGTCTCCTTCACCGGCTCCACCCGCACCGGCCGCGAGGTCGCCCAGGGCGCCGCGGCCCGGCTGGTGGGCGTCTCCCTCGAACTCGGCGGCAAGAACGCCATGCTGGTCCTTCAGGACGCCGACATCGAGAAGGCCGCGGCCGGCGCCGTCCGCGCCTGCTTCTCCTCCGCCGGCCAGCTCTGCATCTCCATCGAGCGGCTCTACGTCCACGAGTCCATCGCGGACGCCTTCCTGGAGCGCTTCGCCGCCCGCACGAAGGCCATGCGCCTCGGCACGTCCCTGGCGTACGGCGCCGACATGGGTTCCCTGGTCGGCGAGCGCCAGCTCGAGACGGTCACGCGGCACGTGGAGGAGGCCGTCGCCAAGGGCGCGAAGGTCGTCGCGGGCGGTGTGGCCCGCCCCGACATCGGCCCGTACTTCTTCGAGCCCACGATCCTGGACGGCGTCGTCACGGACATGTCCGTCTGCGGCGAGGAGACCTTCGGCCCGGTCGTCTCCGTCTACCGCTTCACGAGCGAGGACGAGGTGATCGAACGCGCCAACGCCACGGCGTACGGCCTCAACTCCTCGGTCTGGACGAAGAACGGCCGGCGCGGCCAGGAGGTCGCCGCCCGCCTGCGCACCGGCACGGTCAACATCAACGAGGGTTACGCCCCCGCCTACGGCAGCGTCCAGTCCCCGATGGGCGGCATGAAGGACTCCGGCCTCGGCCGCCGCCACGGCTCCGAGGGCATCCTCAAGTACACCGAGGCCCAGACGGTCGCCCACCAGCGCGTACTCCCCATGGCCCCCTCGCTGGGCATGGACGACGAGAAGTACGCCCGGTTCATGAGCAGGAGCCTGCGCCTGATGAAGGCGTTCCGGTTCCGGTAGACGACCCTCGCTTCAGCCACTCAAAGGGGAGACGGCACGTGCCTCAGGACGCTTACGACTACGACGTCATCGTCGTGGGTTCCGGCTTCGGCGGCTCGGTGAGCGCCCTGCGCCTCACGGAAAAGGGATACAAGGTCGGCGTCCTGGAAGCCGGCCGACGCTTCACCCGCGAGACCCTCCCGAAGAACTCCTGGGACCTCAGGAACTACCTCTGGGCCCCGAAGCTCGGCATGTACGGCATCCAGCGCATCCATCTGCTGGGCAACGTCATGGTCCTGGCCGGCGCGGGCGTCGGCGGCGGTTCCCTGAACTACGCCAACACCCTCTATGTCCCGCCGAAGCCGTTCTTCGAGGACCCCCAGTGGCGTGACATCACCGACTGGCAGGACGAGCTGGCGCCGTACTACAACCAGGCCCGGCGCATGCTGGGCGTACGGCTCAACCCGACCATGACACCCTCCGACGTGCACCTGAAGGCCGCCGCGGAGCGCATGGGGTGCGGCGACTCCTTCCACATGGCCCCGGTCGGCGTCTTCTTCGGCGACGGCGAGGACGCCGACGGCTCGGCCAAGGCCAAGCCGGGCCAGGAGGTGCCCGACCCGTACTTCGGCGGCGCGGGCCCGTCCCGCAAGGCGTGCTCGGAGTGCGGCGAGTGCATGACCGGCTGCCGCCACGGCGCCAAGAACACCCTCAACGAGAACTACCTGCACCTCGCCGAGAAGGCCGGCGCGGTCGTCCACCCCATGACCACGGTCGTGTCGGTCACCGACGACTCGCGCGGCGGCTACGCCGTCGCCACCCTGCCCACCGACGACCGCGGCAAGAAGAAGGGCCGCACCTACACGGCCCAGCGGGTGGTCCTCGCCGCCGGCACCTACGGCACCCAGACCCTGCTGCACCGCATGAAGGCCGGCGGCCAGCTGCCGTACCTCTCGGACAAGCTGGGTGAGCTGACCCGCACCAACTCCGAGGCCCTGGTCGGCGCCCAGACCGATGACCGGCGCTACCGCAAGGCGCACGGCGCGCCCAAGGCCGACTTCACCCGGGGCGTGGCCATCACGTCCTCCATCCACCCCGACGCCAACACCCACATCGAGCCGGTCCGCTACGGCAAGGGCTCCAACTCGATGGGCGGCCTGTCCATCCTCCAGGTGCCGTACGCGGGGACGGACTCGGGCAGCTCGCGGGTCCTGGGCTTCCTCGCCAACGCGGCGAAGCACCCGCTGCTGGTGCTGCGCTCGCTGTCGAACCGCCGCTGGTCGGAGCGGACCATCATCGGCCTGGTGATGCAGTCGCTGGACAACTCCCTGACGACCTACGTGAAACCGTCGGGTGTCGGCCGCGGCCTGCTCACCGCCCGCCAGGGCCACGGCGCCCCCAACCCCAAGCAGATCAGGGCCGCCACGGAGGGCGCATCGGCACTCGCCGCCGAGATCAACGGCTTCGCGGGCTCCAACGTCGGCGAACTGATGGGCACCCCGCTCACCGCCCACTTCCTGGGCGGCTGCCCGATCGGCGACTCCCGCGAGTCGGGCGTGATCGACCCGTACCACCGCCTCTACGGCCACCCCGGCATCTCGGTCGTCGACGGCGCCGCGGTCTCCGCCAACCTGGGCGTCAACCCGTCCCTCACCATCACCGCACAGGCCGAGCGGGCGATGTCCTACTGGCCCAACAAGGGCGAGGAGGACCCGCGCCCGCAGCAGGGCACCTACGAGCGTCTCCAACCCGTCGAGCCCAAGTCCCCGGCGGTCCCGGCGGAGGCGTTCGGCGCGCTGAAGCTGCCGTTCCTCGGCATGCCGGCCGTACCGCCGAAGAAGTAGCCGGACCCTTCACAAGGAAGCCGAAGAAGTAACCGGGACCCTCACCAGGAAGCCGGCACAGAAGAGGGACCTGCGCCCCCCTCCGAGCGCAGGTCCCTCTTCTGCTTGTGCAACGGCCTTTCGGCCGCCACGGCTTACGCCTGGACGCCGGCCTTGCGGCGACGGACCACGAAGATCGCGCCGGCACCCGCGACGACCGCGGCACCGCCGACGAGGCTGATCATCGGCAGGGCGGAGCTGGAGCCGGTCTCGGCGAGGTTGCCCTCGACCTCGATCGGCTTGGCCCCACCCTGCGGCTTGATGTCCTTCGGCGGCTTCTGGCCGGACGGCTTGGCGTCGCCCACGTCGCCGGGCTTCGAGCCCGGCTTGAGGATCTGGAACGGGTAGACGTCGCCGTTCTCGAAGCAGCCGCCATCGCTCGTGTCGTAGCCACCGGCGGCGATCGCCAGGCTGTCGCCCACGGGCGCGCCGGCGTCCATCTTCACCCGCAGGTCGATGCTGACCTTCTGGCCGGCGTCGAGCGGGAACTCACCGAAGAAGACCCCGTTGTTGATGCCCGTGTCCGCGAAGTCGTTGGTCCACTTGCCCGTGCTCGGGTTGCGGTACTCGAAGTGCGCGTACCTGTCGAAGAGCTGGTCCTCCTCGGAGTCCAGGTCCCCGAAGGAGAACGCGGTGGCCATGACCTGCAGGGACTCGATGTCCGTCGTGCTGGCGTTCTTGACGTTGAACTTGAACGTCTTCCAGCCGCTGCCCGCGACGATCTTCTCCGGGAAGCCGGACAGGCCTACGGAGATGTTCGCCTCCTCGCAGTCCGGGAACTCCTCGTCGTCACCGTCGCCGGGCTCGCTCGGAGAGGCGGAGGCGGACGCCGAGGGGCTGGCAGACGTCGACGCAGTGGCCGACGCGGACGCGGTGGCCTCGGGAGCCGACTCGCTCACGGACGCGCTCGGGCTCGGCGTCGTCTCGGCGGGCGTGGACTCGGTCGCAGACGGCGAGGGCGACGTCTCGGGAGCGGACTCGCTCACCGACGCGCTCGGCGCGGGTGTCGTTTCGTCGGTCGCGTACGCGACCGGTGCCGCGAGCAGTGCCACCGGGGCTATGACCGCCGTAGCGGCCGCTGCTGCCATGGCGCGGCGAAGCTTCATGAAGACCTCGGAGAGTCCGGGCGTACCGCAGATGCGATACGAACGTTGGGGGAGGCCTCCGCGTGTGGGGCGCGGGTGTGGCCCTTGGTTCGCCGTGTTTGATCAGTGAAACCTGTGAATGGTTGTGCTGGCATTCACAGAATTCTTATGTGGTCTGAGTCACACACGAGACCTTCTTGTGAAGGTGCTTACCAGCCGCTTAGATCTTTGCTTCGTGCCTGAAAAGCCGTCCGACGATCAGCCGCCGGCCTCGGAGATCCCCGACGACGTCTGGGAGCAGTTCACCCGCGACACCGAGCGGGACATCCGTTCCTCCGCCCCGAAGGAGCCGTCCGCGCGGGCCCGGATGGTGACCGAGCGGCTGCGTGAGCAGGACGCCCGGGGTGACGTGCCTCCCGGGTGGCGAACGGGCCCCGCGCGGCAGGAGATGAACGGGCGTGCCGCCCGGCGCCGCAAGCTGTGGGCCGTCCTCGGTATGACGGTCACCGCAGCCGTGGCGCTGGTGGCCCTGAAGCCGTCGCTGCTGCCCGGCGACCCCTTCGGCACCGGGGAGCCCGGGGCCGCTGAGGCCTCACCGCTGCCCGACGAGACGGCGGCCCCCACCGCCGCGCCCGGCGCGTCGGACGCCGAAACCCCCACCCTGGACCGGCCCTTCGCCGGCTCCCCGGCCGAGCGCTGGGCCGACGGCGAGGCCGGCATCGTCCTGCCGGAGGCGAAGGCCGTCGGCGCGCTCTCCGCGGACCGGGTGGAACAGGCGCTGAAACTGACGAAGAAGCTGCTGGTCGGGGCGAACCTCGACCCGAAGGCCGTACGCGGGGCCCGCCCCGAGGCCGCGCTCTCCGTGCTCGACCCCAAGCAGCCCGAGCTCCTCGACGACCTCGGCACCGGGCTGCGCTCCCCGAGCAGGAAGCACGACCCGGTGACGCTGTTCAGCCGCTTCGACCCCGACGAGGTGCGACCGGCCGGCGACGTGATCAAGACCCGAGGGCGCATGACGTTCGAGAAGGGCACACAAGGAGGCGTGGCGGTGCGCGCCGACTACACCTTCGTCTACCCCGTCGTCCGGGCGGACGGCCCCACCGAGGTCACCCGCACCATCGTGCGCCGCGTCCTCGACGTCGAAGTCGCCGACCCCGCCCGCTACCAGGTCACCCCCGGCCGCCTGCTCCTGATGAACTACGACCAGGAGATAGGCAACTCCTCCTGCTTCGCCTACGACGGCTACCTCCACCCGGAGTTCCCGTCGAGCAGGTCCGCGGACCCCGACCCGAGCGGCCCGGCGACGGACCCGTACGACCGGAGCAAGCCCATCGAGCACGGCGACGGCGGCGACTGCGGCACGGTGAGCCGCACCTGAGCAGCGTGGCGCCCGGCGTCTGGGCAGAGCGAAGGGCCCTGCGGGGTGGAGCCGCAGGGCCCTTCTTCTCGTCAGCACCGACGTCAGGGCAGCGCCGGTGCGTGGAAGCGGCGCCGGGGGGTAGCGCCGCTGGTCCGTACCTTTGGCAATGTGGGCAATGCGGGTGTCCGCGGGGGGACTTGGGCTGTGTACGCATCGTGCTGGATGAACGCGGCGCCCGCAACCGTTTGACCCAGACTTGTGCATTTATGCAAGGTCCGCCGGCCGGCCCCGGGCGTCCCCGGAGCCGACCGTTCTCTTGGGTGACCGGGCTGCTGTCCCCTGCCGTCCGGTCACTTCCCTGGAGCGAGGTCCCACGACGCACGGCACGATCCGTGCGTCTCATCGCCCCAGTGAGCCACGCGTGGTTCTCTCGGGCCCGCGCCTGGCTGGCACGGACACCGGGACCAACGAAAGGGTCCGGGGGCGGTCACGCGCCGTACGGGTGAGAGGGATGCGCACGTCTGTCCCGGGAACACGCTTCACCGGTCCGTCGGCCCTGCCGGGCTCGACCGGGCCGCTTCAGATCTTGCCGCGGCACAGCTCCAGCAGGGTCATCGCGAGCGCGGTGCCCGGCTTGCCCAGTGCCTCCCTGTAGTGGCCGAGGACGTCCATCTCGCGGGAGAGGTTCACGCGCCGGCCGCCGGAGGCGATCCGCGCCTCCTGGATGACGGCGGACACGGCCACCCGTTCCTGGATCAGGCCGATGATCCTGTCGTCGAGCGCGTCGATCCGCTCGCGCGCTCCGCTGATCACGCCGGCGGCCTCGGGGGTACGGGCGCCGGTCACGTCGATGGTGGTCACAGGGGGCTCCTCGTGATGTGAGGCTGCCCCGGGGCGGCCGGGCCCGGACGACGACAGGCGCCCCGGGCCTTGTCGGCCCGGGGCGCCTGGGAAGTCGCTTGTCAGTTGCTCAAGCAGCACGACCATGGCGTCCGGCGGGCCGGATGCCATAGGTAAAGACCAACGTCTGCTGCGTGAACACGGGGGCAAGTATGCACCGCCTCCGGGGGCCGTCCAAGCCGGTTCGCATCCTGAGACGGGGTGGTCGCCCGGTGCACGGAAGGAGCCCGGCGGCCCCCCGGTAGAATCGGGTGGCACAAGACCCCCGCCCCACCGCCGGAAGGCACCCCGTGTCATCAGCGACTCCCGCTGCCACCGCCGCCGACACCGTCCTGGTCGTCGACTTCGGCGCGCAGTACGCCCAGCTCATCGCCCGTCGTGTCCGCGAGGCGCGGGTCTACAGCGAGATCGTGCCGAGCACCATGCCGGTTCAGGAGATGCTCGCCAAGAACCCCGCGGCGATCATCCTCTCCGGCGGCCCCTCGTCGGTCTACGCGGAGGGCGCGCCCAGCCTGGACCGCGAGATCTTCGAGGCCGGCGTCCCCGTCTTCGGCATGTGCTACGGCTTCCAGCTGATGGCGAGCGCCCTCGGCGGCACCGTCGACAACACCGGCGCCCGCGAGTACGGCCGCACCGACCTGCACGTCTCCAAGGTGTCCTCCACCCTCTTCGAGGGCACCCCCGCCGAGCAGCCCGTCTGGATGTCGCACGGCGACGCCTGCTCCGCCGCCCCCGAGGGCTTCTCCGTCACCGCCTCCACGGACGTCGTGCCGGTCGCCGCCTTCGAGAACGACGAGAAGAGGCTCTACGGCGTCCAGTACCACCCCGAGGTGATGCACTCCACGCACGGACAGCAGGTGCTGGAGCACTTCCTGTACCGCGGCGCCGGGCTCACGCCGAACTGGACGACCGGCAACGTCATCGAGGAGCAGGTCGCCGCCATCCGCGAGCAGGTCGGCGACCGGCGCGCCATCTGCGGCCTGTCCGGCGGCGTGGACTCCGCGGTCGCCGCGGCCCTGGTCCAGAAGGCCATCGGCTCCCAGCTGACCTGCGTGTACGTCGACCACGGCCTGATGCGCAAGGGCGAGACCGAGCAGGTCGAGAAGGACTTCGTGGCCGCGACCGGCGTCCAGCTGAAGGTCGTGGACGCCGAAGAGCGGTTCCTCAAGGCGCTGGCCGGGGTCTCCGACCCCGAGGAGAAGCGGAAGATCATCGGCCGCGAGTTCATCCGGGTCTTCGAGCAGGCCCAGGCCGAGATCATCGCGGACGAGGGCCCGGCCGTGGAGTTCCTGGTCCAGGGCACGCTCTACCCGGACGTCGTCGAGTCCGGCGGCGGCACCGGTACGGCCAACATCAAGTCCCACCACAACGTGGGCGGCCTGCCCGAGGACCTCGAGTTCCAGCTGATCGAGCCGCTGCGCAAGCTGTTCAAGGACGAGGTCCGCATGGTCGGGCAGGAGCTCGGCCTGCCGGAGGAGATCGTCCAGCGCCAGCCGTTCCCCGGCCCCGGCCTCGGCATCCGGATCGTCGGAGAGGTCACCAAGGAGCGCCTGGACCTGCTGCGCGAGGCCGACGCCATCGCCCGCGAGGAGCTGACCGCGGCCGGCCTCGACCGCGACATCTGGCAGTGCCCGGTGGTCCTGCTCGCCGACGTCCGCAGCGTCGGCGTCCAGGGCGACGGCCGCACCTACGGCCACCCCATCGTCCTGCGCCCCGTCTCGTCCGAGGACGCCATGACGGCCGACTGGTCGCGCCTGCCGTACGAGGTCCTCGCCCGGATCTCCACGCGGATCACCAACGAGGTGAAGGACGTCAACCGCGTCGTCCTCGACGTGACCTCGAAGCCGCCGGGCACCATCGAGTGGGAGTGATCCCCCAGCTGACTCCTAAGGGGTCCTTTCACTATGCCCGTCCGGGTCGCGCGGCCTGGCACCGCACCTCGCCGCGTTGCCGAAAAGCCCTAGTAGCTCCGCTACGAGGGCTTCCCGGCGCCTTGCGACGCACGGCACCAGACCACGCGCCCTGATCGGACGCTCATAGTGAAAGGACCCCTAAGTGCGCTTGATCGTGCGCAGCGGAGTGCCGGGCGTCCAGATCTGGACGACGAGATACGTCTCGTCCTCGACGTAGGTCCTCACGACCTCCGTCAGCTCGGTGCGGAAGAGGTGGAACGGCTCCGGCGGTTCCACCTCTTCGACGTATCCGGCCTTGGTCTCCACGTCGTCGACCTCGACCGCCCGGCCGCTGATCCGGACGTCGCCGCCGCCCATGCCCGTGCCCTCCCCGGGGTTCGCCTGGAGCGCGAAGCGCGGGTCGCGGCGCAGGTCGAGGGCCTTGAGCGAGTCCGGCATCATGCCGAGCCACAGTTCGCCGTTCAGGAACCGCACCTCCAGGCCGCTGGTGCGGGGCGAACCGTCCTTGCGGAGGGTAGCGAGGATGTGGTGGGTGTAGGTGCCGAAACGCTTCTCGACGGTGCCGGCCAGATCCGGTTCGGCGGTGACGAAAGCCGCCCAGTTCGCTGTCATGACACGAGTGTCGCGCCGAAACCCGACATCTTCTGTCGGCTATTCGTGGGGTCGGGGAGCCAGGGGGCACACGAGTGGGCACAGGGTGCTCCAAGGGGCGCTCGTGTCATCTTCACGATTCGCTTCTGTTCTTCCCGGCCTCACGGACGGTAATTTCCGCCCGTACGAAGAACCAGTGCTGGAGGACCTATGAGCGGGCCCACCCCGCCCCTGCCGCTGCCCACCGACCGGTTGCGGTTCGCCATGCCGCCGATGCACGAGTCGGTCGAGGACGAGCGCCGGCACCGCAAGGAACGGCTCGCGGGCGCCCTGCGGATCTTCGGCCGGCTCGGCTTCGAGGACGGCGTCTCCGGGCACATCACCGCCCGCGACCCGGAATTCACCGACTGCTTCTGGGTCAACCCCTTCGGGATGCCCTTCCGGCACGTCACCGTGAGCGACCTCGTGCTCGCCAACCAGGACGGCCAGGTCGTCGAGGGCGGCTACCACGTCAACCAGGCGGCCTTCACCGTGCACGCCCAGGTGCACGCCGCCCGGCCCGACGTGGTCGCCGTCGCCCACTGCCACTCGGTGCACGGCCGGGCGCTCGCGGCCCTCGGCGAACTGCTGGAGCCGATCACCCAGGAGAGCTGCGCCTTCTACGAGGACCACGCCCTCTACGACACGTACACGGGCGTCTCCGTCGACGCGGAGGAGGGGCGGCGCATCGCGGCCGTCCTCGGCTCCCGCAAGGCGCTCGTGCTGCGCAACCACGGGCTGCTGACCGTCGGCGACTCGGTGGACGCGGCGGCCTGGTGGTTCGTGTCGATGGAGCGCTCCTGCCAGGTGCAGCTGACGGCGCAGGCGGCCGGGCGGCCGGTCCGGATCGATCACCGGATGGCCGTGGCGACACGGGAACAGCTGGGCGGCGACCTCGTGGCGTGGATCAACTACCAGCCGATGTGGGAGGACGTCAGCCGCAGTGAGCCGGGCCTGCTGAGCTGACGCGGGTGAGCTGACGCGGGGTCCGCCGAGCTGACGCCGGGTCCGCCGAGCCGGCTCAGAAGCCGCGCAGGACCACCGCCTTCGTCCTCGCGAACTCCTCGTCCGTGAGCACCCCCTCGTGATGGAGCCGGCCCAGCTCGCGCAGCCGGCGCAGGAGCACGTCCTGGTGGTCGGAGGCCGGGGGCGGCACGGGGGCGCGGGAGGGGAACTCGCCGTTCCCAAAGGCGGCGCGCGTGGACGGGTGCGGCAGCCGGGCGGTGACCGCCGTGGCGACGAGCGCGGTGAGCAGATCCCGGCGGGCGCTGCCCCACAGGTCCAGGGCGTACGGGTCCTTCTCCGGCGGCAGCTTCGAGAACTCCGTCTCGCGGGTCACGAAGCGCAGCGAACCGTCCTCGTGACCGCTGTGCGGCAACCACTCGACCTGCACGAGGTCGCCCATGCCGATGATCCGCGGGCCGGTGGCGCGCTTCACCCGCTCGGAGGTGTCGGCCCAGTCGATCCGCACCCGGGTGCCGTCGAAGGAGACCGTTCCGTCCGAGGTGCGCACCGAGACCGGAACCGGCGGACCGGGCAGCAGATAGGCCTTCGCGGGCTCCCTCGGGATCCGGTCGAGCAGCAGCGCGCGGCGGATCTCCTCGGCGATGTACTCGGCGGCCCCCGTCCGGTCGGCGTCCACCGTCAGCCGGTAGGGGTCGGCCGCCTCGGGCAGCCGCCCGCAGGTCGCCTGGAGCAGGGGGTCGGCGCCCTCCCGCAGCCGCAATCGCAGCCGCCCACCCCTGCGTTCAGGCTCCAGCACGATGCCGGAGACCGCCGCGATCGGCACGGCGATCTCTCCGTACGTCTGCCGGAACAGCGGCACGGAGCGGTGCAGACCGGGCGTGATCCGGACCGTGTCGCCGTCGAAGGCCCAGGTCCCGTCCCGCTGGATGATCTCGGCCATAGGGAAATTCTCCCAGTCGGGTCAACACGGCACGCCGAACTTCACCCGTGTTGACCACAGGGGGCGGACGCGAACCGGGTGGTGTAGGGCACAATTCGCTGTCGTCGCAGGGGAGTTGTGCAGCGGTGTTTCCGGGGTCCGGAAGACCGGCGGTGGTTGGGTCGCGGGAAGGCGGGCGTCGGGCGTGGCGGTGCGGGAGGCGGGACAGGGCGGCGCGGACGCGGGCGGGTACGCGGGCGCGCGTGCGGGGGCCTATGCCGAGGGGTACTCGGGGCGCTACGCCGGTGGTCACACCGGCGGGCACCAGGGCGGTCTCGGTGGCGACCACGCAGGCGGGTGCGCCTGCGGGGACTGCCCGCACGGTGCGCGTGAGGGGCACCGGCGGGCCGTCGCCGCGTTCCTGCGCCGGCGGGACGAGTTCGCGGCCGGGCAGGGGCTGCCGGCCGCGGTGGCCCACTCCGCGTCGGCCTCCCGCCAGTGGATCTCCGAGGAACTGGCGCAGTCCGCCGAGCACGTCGCCGAGCGGGGGCGGGCCGAGGGGCAGGCCTGGCTGTCGGGCCTGTGGCGCCGCACCACGGCGGTGGTCTGGGCCGCCGTGGTGCTGTTGCTGCTCGGCCAGGCCCTCACGGCGGTCGGCGCGGGCTGGACGGCGGCGCGCTCGGCCGGGCTGGCCGCGGCCCTGGTGATGGCCCTGTCGCTGACCGCCGCCTCCTCGTTCCACCGGGCGAAGGGCGGGGTGCTGGCGCCGGTGATCGGCGAGGACAACCGGCTGTCCACGTCCCGTACGGTCGCCGCGGCATGGGTGCTCTTCGTGGCCTACTCGGTGCTCGTCCTCGCGGGACGGCTGGCCGCCGCCTCCCGGCAGCGGGAGCGGGACGCGCTGATCTCCGGGCTGGATCTCGCTCGGGGCGCCGGGATCGTGACCGTGCTCGCCGTGCTGTGCGGGATCGCCGTGCTCGTGCGGCGGGTGGTCGGGCTGCGGGTGCTGGGGCAACGGCTGCAGAAGGTGCGCGCCGACCGGCCCCGGGCCGCCGACCTGCTGACCGACGACGCGGGGCGGGGCACCTTCGCCGACATCCAGTACGTCGTGATCAGCGGTGTCGCCCTGGTCTTCGCGGCGGTACGGCTGGCCCGGCGGCCGGAGCAGCTGCCGGACCTGCCGTGGGGGCTGGCGGTGGTGGTGCTGGTGTCGGCGGCGACGTATCTGGCCGGCAAGTACGCGGAGGGCGGCCGGCCGGTCATCCTCTCCGTGGTCCGGGCCCGCGAGGCGGGCGACCTGGACGGGCCGATCCGCACCGGGGACGACATCGAGATCCGGGGTGCCGGATTCGTGCCGCCGGGAGCGCAGGGCGCCGACCGGCTGGCCCGGATGGTCGTGCGCGTGGGCACGGTGCACGTCCACGTGCCGTTGGTCCCGGTCTCCGGCGGGTTCCGCAACCCCACGGACGCCCTGCTGACGGTGCCGGTACCGGCGGATGTGGAGCCGGGGAGGGTGGAGGTCCAGGTCGTCACGGCGGCGGGAGTGGAGACGAACCGCTACGCGGTCGACGTGACGGAGTGAGTGACGGCGCCTCCGCAACGCCCTGACGCCCCCGATCCCACCGGCGGGACCACAAAAGCAGCTCGCGGAGGATTGAGCGCGGTCCGTTCGTCGTACGTATGGTCTGTCGAGGGGGTCCCGGCACCGGCGAGAGGCGGCTAGCGGCGATGACTCACAGTATGCGAACGGACACGCACTCCCCCCATTTCGGAGAGGGAGGAGGCCGGCGGGACAACGCCGCCCGCTACGCCCTGCTGCCGCTGCGCATCTTCCTCGGCGTCACTTTCATCTACGCCGGCCTGGACAAGCTCACCGACAGCGCCTTCATGAAGGACTCCGGGGCGGGCTCGATCGGCGACATGATGCGTGCCGTGCGTGACTCCTCCGCCATCCCCGCCCTGGTGGACCTCTCCCTCAAGAGCCCGGTCGGCTTCGGCTACGCCATCGCCTTCGGGGAACTGGCCGTCGGTATCGGGACCCTGCTCGGCCTGCTCGCCCGGCTGGCCGCCCTCGGCGGAGCGCTGATCTCCCTCAGCCTGTGGCTCACCGTGAGCTGGGCCTCCGACCCGTACTACTACGGCAACGACCTCGCCTACCTCATGGCCTGGACCCCGCTCGTCCTGGCGGGCGCGCCCCTGCTGTCCCTCGACGCCGCGCTACGGTCGCGGCGACGGCAGAGGAGCGGCGGGTACCGGTAGCGGGCCGCTCACCGTCAGGCCTGTTCCGGGCCCGTACGACCTCCCTGGCGGCGCCGGCGTGCGCGGCCCGTCAGGAACGCCACCGTGCCCGCGAGGCACAGCCCGCCGGTGACGAGGGGGATCGCCACGAACCACGGGGTCTCCCAGGCGCCACCCGCGTCACCGGCGTAGAGCACGCCCGTCACGATGAGGACGCTGCCCGCGAGCAGCTTTCCGGGCTGGACTTCATGACGAAGCACGGGTCACCTCCGCCTGTCCCATGCCGACCTGGAGGTCCAGGTCGATGGTGCCGGACTTCTCGACGCCCTCCGCGGGGGAGAGGGTGATCTCCTTGTGCCGTCCAGGCTGCACGTCCACGTCCTTCGGGTCGTCGCCCGGCAGTTGGAGGTCGCCGATGCCCACCTCGACGTCCAGCCGCACCGTCACGTCCTGGGGCACGAGCACTCTGAGCTTGCCCATGCCGACCTCCGCCCCTGTCGTCACCGTCTGCTTCCCGGACACGTCCAGCCTGCTCAGGTCCAGTGTGCCGACACCGGTTCCCAGGTCGTATCGCGGCCGTACGTCCGCCACCGTGGCGGGCTGCCAGGTGGTGCGCGCCCAGTGGGTGTCGATGTCCTTGGGCAGGGCCGCCGCGCCGGCGAGCAGGCCGGCTGTGAGGATCGCCAGGAAGATCGAACCGGCGCCGGTCCGGCCCAGGAAGGCGCTGACGGCTATGCCCAGGCCCAGGACGGCGAGCGCGCAGGCCAGTCCCGTCTGCAGGCTGGTGCCGAGCGGATGCCCGTCCCAGGTGCGGCTCGTGCCCAGGGCTCCCGCGAGCAGGGCCAGCAGGAAGACCCAGCCGCCGATCCACCGCGGGCCGCTCGGCCGGGGCGGCTGGGGCGGCTGGGGGCGCCGGGCCGGTATGTCCGCGCGGGCGCCGGGCCGGATGCCGAGGCTGATGTTGACGGCCGCGGCGACATCGAGGTCCTGGGTGCCGCGAGGGCCCCACAGATAGCCCGTGCCGCCGATGTGGGTGCCGTCCTTGACGATCGGGTCGCGCCACCAGGAGGGCGTGGTCAGGAGCACCGGCGGCGCCTGGGGCTCCGGCGGGGCGTCGGCCGCGGCCTGCGCGGCCAGGGGGTCGGGGCTGGGGGCGCCGCGCTGACGCGACCAGTAACCGGCGCCCGCGAGGAGGAGGGAGAGGACGACGGCGAAGGTCAGCACCCCGCCGTTGTTCAGCATGGTCAGGAACACCCCGCAGCCGACCAGCGCGAACAGCACGGCCGCCAGGGCCTGGCCGTCGACCCGGCCGGTGAGCAGCTTGCGGACCTCGTTCTCCTCCTCGTCGTCGGACGGGACGAAGAGCCAGGCGAAGCCGTAGAAGATGAGGCCGATGCCGCCGGTGGCGGAGAGCACGGCGAGGGTGATGCGGAAGATCACCGGGTCCATGTCGCACTGCCGCCCGAGCCCGGCACAGACGCCGGCCAGGGTCTTGTGGCGGCGGTCGCGGCGGAAGGCGTGGGGCGGGCCGGCCGGGGCGGCGTCCTCGGCGGGGCCGGCCGTACCGGGTGCTCCTCCCTGTTCTCCCGCGCCCGCCCGCCCGGGTGCGGAGCCCGCGGCGGGCGCGGCATCCTGCGGCCCGGCGCCCTGAGCGGGGCGTGGGCCGGAGCCGGGTCCCGGACCCGTCGCGGCGTGCTCGTGATCGGTCATGGGTCCATGGTGACGGGCGCGGCGCCCGGGCGGGAGTCGGAACGACCCTGGCCGGACCCTGATATCGGCCCTGAGAGACCGCTCGGGAAGCGTTCGAGAGGCGGTCCGCGGAGATCAGGGGAGCTCTAGGGGTCGACCCTGATGCTCCGGCCTTCCGCACGTGTGACCATCAATGGCATGTCGGAAGCCGCAGCAGCGCCACTCGCCGAACCGCGGCCGCCGCGCAAGCTCTACCGCAGCAGTGACGGACGCTGGCTCGGGGGCGTGGCGCGGGGCCTCGCCGGGCATCTCGGGCTGCCCGTGATCTGGGTGCGACTGGTCTTCGTCGGCCTGTTCATGGCCGACGGCCTCGGCGCGCTGCTGTACGCCGCGTTCTGGTTCTTCGTCCCGCTCGGCGTCGGCGGTGTCGAGGCGCAGAAGCCGCCGTCGCCCCTGACCGCGGAGACCTCGTCCGACGGCCGCCGCAGGCTCGTCGCGCGCAGACCCGACAAGGGCCAGATCGTGGCGCTGCTCCTCATGGTCGTGGTGGCCATGGTCTTCGTGGGCAACGTGAACCTCAGCGGCGGAGCCAGGGCGTACCTCTGGCCGATGGTGTTCGTCGGCGCGGGTGTCGCCCTGGTCTGGCGGCAGGCGGACAACGCCCGCCGGGCCCGCTGGGCCGAGGTCGGCCGCCGCCGGCGCACGGTCACGCTGCTGCGCTCGGTGGGCGGCGTGCTGCTGGTGACGGCCGGCGTCTCCGGCATCTTCGTCCTGCAAGGGTCCGCGGCCCACCTCGGATCGGTCCTCCAGGCGGCCCTCGCGGTCCTGGTCGGGATAACGCTGCTCGCGGGGCCGTATCTGGTGCGCATGACGCAGGACCTCTCCGAGGAGCGCCTGATGCGCATCCGTGCCCAGGAGCGCGCGGAGGTCGCCGCCCATGTGCACGACTCGGTGCTGCACACCCTCACCCTGATACAGCGCAACGCGGAGAACGCGAACGAGGTCCGCCGCCTGGCCCGCGCCCAGGAGCGCGACCTGCGCACCTGGCTCTACAAGCCCGAGGGCACCGGCAAGGACGAGGCCGACGAGCCCACCGCCCTCGCCGACGCCGTCCGGCGCAACGCGGCCGAGGTGGAGGACAAGCACGGCGTGCCCATCGAGGTCGTGGTCGTGGGCGACTGCCCGCTCGACGAGAGGATCTCCGCGCAGATGCAGGCCGCGCGGGAAGCAATGGTGAACGCCGCCAAGTACGGTGGCGAGGGCGGCGCCGTACAGGTCTTCGCCGAGGTCGAGGGGAAGACGGTCTTCGTGTCCGTCCGGGACCGCGGCCCCGGCTTCGACCTCGGCTCGATACCCGCCGACCGGATGGGTGTCAGAGAATCGATCATCGGCCGCATGGAGCGCAACGGCGGCACGGCCCGGCTGCGCGCGGTGCCGGACGGCGGCACGGAGGTCGAACTGGAGATGGAGAGGGCGGAGAAGACGTCATGAGCGACCCGACCGAGGCGAACGGTACGGCGGGATCGGCGGAGGCGGCGGGACCCGCGGAGTCGGGCGGCGGCCCCGGGCGTCACGTGCGCGTGGTCCTCGTGGACGACCACCGCATGTTTCGCACGGGGGTCCAGGCCGAGATCGGACAGACCGAGCAGACCGGAGTCAAGGTCGTCGGCGAGGCCGCGGACGTCGACCAGGCCGTCACGGTCATCACCGAGACCCGGCCCGAGGTGGTCCTGCTCGACGTGCACCTGCCGGGCGGGGGCGGCGTGGAAGTGCTGCGCCGCTGCGCCCCGTTGATGGGCGACACCGAGCAGCCGGTCCGCTTCCTCGCGCTGTCCGTGTCGGACGCGGCGGAGGACGTGATCGGCGTGATCCGCGGCGGGGCCCGCGGGTACGTCACCAAGACGATCACCGGTACGGACCTCGTGAACTCCGTCTTCCGTGTCCAGGAGGGCGACGCGGTCTTCTCGCCGAGGCTGGCCGGCTTCGTCCTGGACGCCTTCGCCTCCACGGACGCGCCGCCGGTCGACGAGGACCTGGACCGCCTGACCCAGCGCGAGCGCGAGGTGCTGCGGCTGATCGCGCGGGGCTACGCGTACAAGGAGATCGCCAAGCAGCTGTACATTTCGGTGAAGACGGTCGAGTCGCACGTCTCGGCGGTGCTGCGCAAGCTCCAGCTCTCCAACCGGCACGAGCTGACGCGCTGGGCGACGGCTCGCCGGCTGGTGTGACGCGGGGCGGGTGGGCCCACGCGCTCCAGCTCTCCAACCGGCACGAGCTGACGCGCTGGGCGACGGCTCGCCGGCTGGTGTGACGCGGGGCGGGTGGGCCCACGCGCTCCAGCTCTCCAACCGGCACGAGCTGACGCGCTGGGCGACGGCTCGCCGGCTGGTGTGACGCGGGGCGGGTGGGCCCACGCCCGGCCCGCCCGCTCACACCACCCGGACCGCCCCCCGCTCACACCACCCGGACCGCCCCCCGCTCACACCACCCGGACCGCCCCCGCGAACGGCATCTCGTCCAGCGGGGCGACCCGCACCGGCGCGGAGGGGTTCGGCGCGTGGATCATCCGGCCGTTGCCGACGTAGATGCCGACATGGCTGATGCCGGCGTAGAAGAACACCAGGTCGCCGGGGAGGAGTTCGGAACGGGAGACGCGGCGGCCGGCGGCGATCTGGGAGTACGTCGTGCGGGGCAGGGAGACGCCCACGGCGCGGTACGCGGCCTGGGCGAGGCCCGAGCAGTCGAAGGCGTTCGGGCCGGTGGCGCCCCAGACGTAGGGGCTGCCGAGCTTCTGGTAGGCGTAGGAGACGGCCGCGGCGGCGCGGGAGTTGGGCGCCTGGGCCGAGGCGGAGCCGGGGGCCGCGAGGGTGTCCCGCGCGCCCGTCGAGCGCGAGGCGCGGTCGGACGATGAGCCCAGCCGGGAACGTTCCTGCACGCTGAGCCGGGACAGCAGCCGCCGTGCCGAGCCGAGTTTGCCGGTGATCGTCTTCTTGTGCCGCTTCAGCTCCGTCTGCCGCGACTTCAGCGAGGTCAGCTCGATGCGGGCGGCCCCGCGCAGCTGCTCGATCTCCCGTAGCTGCTTGCGTACGCCCGCGACGGCGGCGTTCTGCCGGTTGCCGGTCCGCTCCACGAACTCGGCGTTCTCTAGGTACCGGTCAGGATCGTCGGACAGGGCGAGCTGCACCGCGGGGTCGAGGCCCCCGGCGCGGTACTGTGCGGCGGCGACCGAACCGAGGGCGTCGCGGGCGGAGTTGAGCCGCTCCTCCTTACGTGCCGCCTGGTCCTGGAGGTCCTTCAGCCGCTGCCCGGCCGCCTCGGCCTTCTCCTTCGCGCCGTTGTACTTCTCGGTGGCGACCTCCGCCTCCTGGTACAGCTCGTCCACCTCGGCCTTGACCTGGGCGGGGCTGAGCTGTGGTTCGGCGTGTCCGGTGCCGTCGAAGCCCGTCGCCGTCGCCGCGCCCGCGAGGGCGATCGTGGCGGCCGTACGGGCCTTGCTGCCACCCATCGAGCGCTGTCGGGGCTTGCGGTGCGCTGCCACCTGGAGGCCACGTCCTTTCCTCGACCGCCGGGGGTGCGTGCGGCCGCCGTGGGGAGCGGACGGGCGGCCTGCGCGTCCGGCGACGGCCCGCACAGGGGGAGCGGATCGCCGCCGGACTATTCGGCGGTGGTGTCCGACTGCCGCCCCTGGCCCGGGCGGCGGTGGGGAGCCGGGCACCTGGTGGAGGACGCTAAATGTCGCCGTACCGGGCCCGTGGCGGGTGTGCGGAAGTGACGTGAGAGGACCGACGGTGACCGTATGCGACCGTGGGCCCACCGATGCGCCGTCCACTTCACTCAGCGTGATGACCGATACGCCGGATTCCGAGCGAGTGACCGTGATCGGGTGCTATGAGGCGCATTTATGCATCAGTGGGCCGGTGTCGGGTGCCCCCGGAGCCCCTGATTAGGCTCCGGCCTCATGGACGTACTCATCCACCTCTTCGTCGGCCTCCACATCATCGGCATCGCCTCGCTTTTGGGTGGCTTCCTCACCCAGATGAAGGCGATGGGCGAGGGTACCGCCCGCTTCACCCCCGCGATGCTGCACGGCGCCTTCACGATGCTGGTCACCGGGGTGATCCTGGTCGGCCTCAACCAGGCCGACGACCAGTCCGTGAACAACCTGAAGATCGGCGTGAAGCTGGCCCTGCTGATCGTGATCCTCGGCCTGGTCTACGTGAAGCGGGACGACGAGAAGGTGGACAAGGGCCTCTTCGGCCTGGTGGGTCTGCTGACCACGGCGAACATCTTCATCGCCGTGCTCTGGACCTGACCCGGGAGCGCCGGGCGCCGGCCCGGGCGGAGGCGAGAGCCCAGGCGGTGCACCCGAGCCAGGCGGCCACCGCGATCCACAGCAGCACCTCCCCGGCGGCGTCGAGCCAGGCGACGTCGAGCGCGGCGGCGACCGCCAGGGTGGCCGCCGCCGTCACCACCGCGGCGAACACGGTCGCCCAGCGCCGCACGTCGTAGTCGTGCCGGGGCCAGAACAGCTCGGCGACGAGCAGGGCGACGCAGGCGATCAGCGCGAGCACGAGCAGCGTGACGGTCGTCGTGCGCAGGGTGCTGGTGTTCTCCTCGTTCCACAGGTACAGGCGCGAGCTGTCGGCGCTGAGGAGTTTCGCCCCGGCCAGGGAGGAGACGGCGAGGGCGCCGGCCGCGAGCCAGTGGTCCCCGCGCCCCTCCTCCACCTGCCGGGGCTGGAAGCGGAACAGGGCGAAGCAGTAGAGGGCGAGCCCCAGCCAGAACAGCACCAGGGCCGCGTGGGCGAGCCAGGCCGCCGAGTCCGCCGCGGCGAGCGTCGCGCCGAGCACGGCGAGCCCTTCGGTGGCCACGCAGCGCAGGAACACCGTTCCGCGCCGCCCCTGGGCCTCCGCGGTGAGCAGCACCGCCCAGAGCAGCATGGCGAGGGCCAGCAGGGCTTCGGCGAGGGCCTGCAGGCCTGCCGCGGAGAAGCCGGTGCCCAGGACGGCGGTCGCCGCCACGGTGGTGAGCGCGGCCGGCGTCTCCGCCCGCCACGCGCCGTGCCTCCGCTGGGCGAGGCCCGCGGCCGCCACCAGCCAGGCCGCGCAGGCCAGGCCGAGGGCGATGCGGGAGAGGACGTCGTATTCCGCCGAGTCGAGACCGACCGACACGATGCCGGTCGCCAGCGCATACGTCGCCCACCAGGTGGCAAACGGGGAGGGACCGGGCATAGCGCCGATGCTAGAGAGCGCCGCGCGGGTTACGGGAGGGGCACGCGCGTGTGCCCCTCAAAAACGTGGCGGGACTTCTCAGGCCGGGCGCACCACGCTGTGGATCGCGGACTCGCCGTCGTAGTAGATCGACTCCTCGCGCACGTACGTGCCGGGCTTCGGGGCGTGGATCATCATGCCGTTGCCGATGTAGATCCCGACGTGGGTGACGTCGTCGTAGAAGAAGACCAGGTCGCCGGGCCGGGCCTGGGAGAGCGGGACCGTGGTGCCGGCGTTCACCTGGTCGTAGGTCGTGCGCGGCAGGGTGACGCCCGCGGCCTTCCAGGCGGCCTGGGTGAGGCCGGAGCAGTCGTAGGAGCCGGGTCCGACCGCGCCCCACACGTACGGCTTGCCGATCTGGGCCCGGGCGAAGGCGAGCGCCTTGTCGGCCTTGGTGGCGTACGAGGAGTCGGCCGGTGCCGTCGAGGGGGACGAGCCGGAGCCAGACGAGGAGGGCCCGCTGTCCTGCTGCTGAGCCGCCTCCTCCTGCGCCTTCTGCTGCGCGGCCTGCTGCCGGGCCAGCTCGTCGGCCTTGCGGGCGGCCTCCGCCCGCTTCTCCTTCTCGATCGCCGCGAGCCGGGCCTTCTCCTCAACGGTCAGCTTCGACATCAGCTCACGCGCGTCGGCGAGCTTGCGCTGGACGGTGGCCTTGGCCGTCTTCAGGCCGTCCTGCGAGTCGGTGAGCGTCTCTAGGCTCTCGGTGGCCTCCTGGCGCTTCTTCATCGTCTCGGACTGCTGCGTGACGTAGTCGTCGACCGCGACCTTCTGGCGGCCGGTCATCCGGTCCATCAGCTGGGTCTGGTCGAAGTAGTCCTGCGGGGTGTCCGCGAGCAGGAACGTCGCGGTGTCCGGGGCGGCGGCGCCGGTGCGGTACTGGGCGGAGGCGAAGGAACCCAGCTCCTCGCGCGCCTCGTTGAGCTTCTGGGTGCGCTCGGCGACGTCGTCGAGGAGGGTGTCGGCGCGCTTGCGCTGCTTCGCGGTCTTCTCCTTGGCCGCGTTGTACTTGTCGGTCGCCGACTCGGCCTGGCGGTACAGGTCGTCGACCTTCTTCTCGACTTCCTCCAGGCTGGGCTTGTCGTCGGCCGCGGGGGCGGCGTTGGCCGACTGGGACAGCAGGGCCACGGAGGTGAGGGCCGCCGTGGCGAGGGCGGGGGTCCGTATGCCTGCCACGCGCGTACCCGTAGGACGCGACTTGCGGTGCGACGCCAAGGGAGGCGACTCCTTCCACGTTCCGCCTACCGAGTTAGCTGTCGGGTTCGGGCGGGTGGTTCGGAAGGTTTGCCCTACGGCCGTCTCCGTACAGGGAGTCGGGCCGATTCACCCCAGGTTCACGGTTGGGTCCCCGGCTCCGGCTGCCGCTGCGGCGTGCCGGACTCGGCGGAGGCCGCGCGGCCCGGCGACGTTCGCCGGTGGGGGTCATGCGGCCTGGTCGCACGGTAGCCAACTCGTGTGGCCCCTGTGAAGGTTGATGGGTGATATGCCCGATACATTTTCGTGACCTTACTCAAGAGCCTTGCCGATAGTGAGCGATCGAGGGGGATTGGTCGCGATTCATCCGCAATTGCGGGGGGCGTAGCAGTCCGTGATCATGCGGTCATGGAGGGCGACAAGAAGCCGTCGGTCGGTCGGCGGGAGCCCCGGCGCGGGGGCGATGTTCTCAGGGCGGCGGCGGGCTGTCAGTGGGGCGCCCTAGACTCGGAGAGCGATGAGCAGCCTCTTTGACGACAACTTCCTGGCGAACCTCCAGGCCCAGCGGGGCCCGGCCGACGAGCCCCCGCCGCCACCCGAGGACGATCACGTACCGGAGCCGATTCCGGACGATCTGTTCGGCGGGAAGTTCGACGCGCCCCCGGACCGGGACGCCTACTACCGCGACGGCGCCCCCCGCCCGGTGATCGACTCCGCCGCGCTGCTGGAAGGGCTGAACGACAACCAGCGCGCCGCCGTCGTCCACTCCGGCTCCCCCCTGCTCATCGTGGCCGGAGCCGGTTCCGGCAAGACCCGGGTGCTCACGCACCGCATCGCCCACCTGCTCGCCGAGCGGGACGTGCACCCGGGCCAGATCCTCGCGATCACCTTCACCAACAAGGCCGCCGGCGAGATGAAGGAACGCGTCGAGCAGCTCGTCGGCCCGCGCGCCAACGCCATGTGGGTCATGACCTTCCACAGCGCGTGCGTGCGCATCCTGCGCCGGGAGAGCAAGAAGCTCGGCTTCACCTCCTCCTTCTCGATCTACGACGCCGCCGACTCCAAGCGCCTGATGGCCCTGGTCTGCCGCGACCTGGACCTCGACCCCAAGCGCTTCCCGCCGAAGTCCTTCAGCGCCAAGATCAGCAACCTGAAGAACGAGCTGATCGACGAGGAGGACTTCGCCGCCCAGGCCACCGACGGCTTCGAGAAGACCCTCGCCCAGGCCTACGCCATGTACCAGTCGCGGCTGCGCGAGGCGAACGCCCTCGACTTCGACGACCTGATCATGACGACGGTCAACCTGCTGCGCGCCTTCCCGGACGTCGCCGAGCACTACCGCCGCCGCTTCCGCCATGTGCTGGTGGACGAGTACCAGGACACCAACCACGCCCAGTACGCCCTCGTCCGCGAGCTCGTCGGCACCTCCGAGCACCCCGTCGACGTCCCGCCCGAGGCGGAGGTCCCGCCCGCCGAGCTGTGCGTGGTGGGTGACGCCGACCAGTCGATCTACGCCTTCCGCGGCGCGACCATCCGCAACATCCTCCAGTTCGAGGAGGACTACCCGGACGCGACGACGATCCTGCTCGAGCAGAACTACCGCTCCACGCAGACGATCCTCAGCGCCGCCAACGCCGTCATCGAGCGCAACGAGTCCCGCCGCCCCAAGAACCTGTGGACCAACGCGGGCGCCGGTGCGCAGATCACCGGCTACGTCGCCGACACCGAGCACGACGAGGCGCAGTTCGTCGCCGAGGAGATAGACCGCCTCACCGACGCGGGCGACGCGAAGGCCGGCGACGTCGCGGTCTTCTACCGCACCAACGCCCAGTCCCGTGTCTTCGAAGAGATCTTCATCCGCGTCGGCCTGCCCTACAAGGTCGTCGGCGGCGTCCGCTTCTACGAGCGCAAGGAGGTCCGGGACGTCCTGGCCTACCTGCGCGTGCTCGCCAACCCCGAGGACTCGGTGCCGCTGCGCCGGATCCTCAACGTCCCCAAGCGGGGCATCGGCGACCGCGCCGAGGCGATGATCGACGCCCTGTCCCAGCGCGAGAAGATCAGCTTCCCGCAGGCGCTCAAGCGCGTCGACGAGGCGTACGGCATGGCCGCGCGCTCCACCAACGCCGTCAAGCGGTTCAACACGCTGATGGAGGACCTCCGCACCATCGTCGAGTCCGGCGCCGGACCGGCCACGGTGCTGGAGGCAGTCCTGGAGCGCACCGGCTACCTCGCCGAGCTCCAGGCCTCCACCGACCCGCAGGACGAGACCCGGATCGAGAACCTCCAGGAACTCGCCGCCGTCGCCATGGAGTTCGAGCAGGAGCGCGGTGAGGACGAGCAGGCCTCGCTGTCCGACTTCCTCGAGCAGGTCGCGCTGGTCGCGGACTCCGACCAGATCCCCGACGAGGAGGACGGCGACGGCGTCATCACCCTCATGACCCTGCACACCGCCAAGGGCCTTGAGTTCCCCGTCGTCTTCCTGACCGGCATGGAGGACGGCGTCTTCCCGCACATGCGTGCCCTCGGCCAGACAAAGGAGCTGGAGGAGGAGCGGCGCCTGGCCTACGTCGGCATCACCCGCGCGCGGGAGCGGCTCTACCTGACCCGGTCCACGCTGCGCAGCGCCTGGGGTCAGCCCTCGTACAACCCGCCCTCCCGGTTCCTGGAGGAGATCCCGCCGACCCACGTGGAGTGGAAGCGGACGGGAGCGACCACGCCCGCATCCTCCGGGCCGGTCTCGGCGGTGGCGGCCTCGCTGTCGTCGTCCCGCTCGCGCTCGTCGGCGTCGGGCGCCTCCGGGTTCGCCACGCGACGCACCTCCGAGAAGCCCGTGGTGTCACTGGCGGTCGGGGACCGGGTCACGCACGATCAGTTCGGACTCGGGACCGTCGTCGGAGTCAAGGGCACGGGCGGCAACGCCGAGGCGACGATCGACTTCGGCGACACCAAGCCGAAGCGGCTGCTCCTGCGGTACGCGCCGGTGGAGAAGCTGTAGCGCCCTGAGATGTGCCGGTGGGCCCCTGTCCGCTCGACGGACGGGGGTTGCCGGGACGTTACATCGGGTCGATGCCGTGGCTGCGCAGCCACGGGAGCGGGTCGATCGCCGAGCCGCCGCCCGGGCGCACCTCGAAGTGCAGGTGCGGGCCGGTGGAGTTGCCGGAGTTGCCGGAGCGCGCGATCGGATCGCCGGCCTTCACGGTCGTACCCGAGGGGACCGTGTAGGTGGAGAGGTGGCAGTACCACGTCTCCGTGCCGTCCTTCGCGGTCAGGATCAGCATGTTGCCGTACGCGCTGTTCCACTGCGTGCGGACGGTGCCGTCGGTCGCGGCCATCACGGTCGTGCCGTACGAGACGGGGAAGTCGATGCCGGTGTGCAGGGACATCCAGTTGATGCCGGACTGGCCGTAGGTGGCGCTGAGTCCGTGCCGCGCGACCGGCAGGGCGAACTTGGGGCGCATCCGCTCCTTGCGGGCCGCCTCCTCCGCCGCCCTCTTCTTCTCGGCCGCCTGCTGGGCCTTGAGGTCGATGCGCTCCTGCGTACGGCTGGCCCGGTCGGCGAAGTCGTCGGCGCCGGCGGACAGGCTCTGCAACTGCGTGTCCAGCTTGTTGTTGGCGGCGGCCGGCTTGACCGGCTGCACGTCCGCCGCGGTCGTCTGCGCCTCCGCGGCGCTGTCGTCGGAGAACGTGCCGACGGAGGCGGCGGCGATCCCGGCGACACCCATCACACAGGCCGAGGGCACCGCGATGGTCATCAGCGCCGAGCGCTTGGGGGGCGTACGGCGGCGGGAGCGGGACCCGGCGCGCGCGGCCGCCCGGGAGGACCGGGCCGGAGTGACGTCCTCCTGGCCGTCCAGCAGCGAGGCGACGACGGGCAGTTCGCCGGTGGCGGTCGGCTCACCGCCGTCCGCGGCGGGGTCACGGTAGTCCGTCCCGGCGGATTCGTCGTAGGTGACCTGGTCGAACGTCGCGGTCTCGAGCTGGTCGAACGGCGTGGTCTCGTGCTGGTCGAAGGTTTCGGCGGGGTGTTCGTACGCGTCGGGGGCCGACACGGCGGTGCCGTCGGAGTTCCACTGCGTCGCGTCGTAGGCGCCCGTGTCGAAGGTCTGCGTGCCCCACTCCCATTGCTGGGTGTGGTCGGCGGGGTTGCCGCCCTGGTCGGGCTGGAGCCAGGTGCCCGCGTCCCACTGCCCGGTGGCGTCGGGGGACGGGGCCTGGGAAGGGATGGCCGACATCGGCTGCTGCTCGGCCGTCCAGGACGTCGTGTCGTAGACGCCGGTGTCGTAGGCGGCGTGGTGCTGGGCCGCGTAGGCGTCGTAGTGCACGTTGTCGTGCGTGCCGGTGGGCCAGTGACCGGTGTCGTAGGTGCCCTCCTGGCCGCTGCCCGGCATGTCGCCGAAGAGGGGGTCGGTCGCGAAGCTCGCGGTGGCGTGCCCGGTGGCGTCGAAACCGGCACCATGGGTACCGGTGGCGTGGGCACCGGTGGCGTCAAAACCGGTGGCGGCGTACTCGCCGTAGGTGGTGAAGTCGCCGTACTGGGCTTCCTGCGTGCCGTACGACGCGTAGTGCGCGGAGGCGGCGTCGGAAGCCGGAGCCGGGGTCATGGTCCCCGACGGGTGACGGTCGTTCACCAACTTCTCTTTCGCCTCGACAACAGGGGCTGCCAGAGCAGTGCGGCGACTGTACCCGGCGGTACGCGGGCACGACAATCTTCGGCAGGTTTCGCGCGCGCAGGAAACGGGCATTCGGCCGTGTTTTGGCGGACGGCGGGCACGGGTTTGGCTCTGTGTTCGAAGTTTGTTCGAGCTTGATCGGTGCTGTGGTGCCGAGTGATCGCTGTATGACGAGTCTCAGGCGACTGTGAGACCGGCGCTGTGTTCGGTCGACGGTTCACCCGGCTGGGCCGTGTCGAGGACCTGCCGTATGCCGTTGGCGACGGCGGGGTGCACGGGCAGGGCGAGATGACCGATGCCGGTCACGCGCACGTTCTGCGCCATCAGGTCGGGATGGTCGATGCAGGCCGTCTCCGGCGGGTCCATCACATGGTCCAGGTCGCTCCAGAAGCCGACGAAGTGCGTACGGCAGTCAGGGGCGGGCAGAGTGAGCTCCTCGAGCACCGGTGAGCCGGGGCGCATCTGGCGCACGATGGGGTGCGCGTTCGCCACGGGCATCACTCGGGTCCCCGAGTGCGGCGTGCCGAGCGTGACAAGGGTCCGCACGCGTGCGTCGCCGCCGAGCCGCTGCACGTAGTAACGCGCTATCAGGCCGCCGAGACTGTGCCCGACGACATCGACCTGCCCGGCCCCCGTGCGCTCGCAGATCTCCTCGATACGACGGCCGAGCAGTTCGGCGGCGGCGCGTATGTCGCAGGTCAGCGGCGAGTAGTTGAGGGACTCGATCTGCTGCCTGCCGTGCTGGGCGAGGCTGCGGCGCAACAGGACGAAAACCGAGCGGTTGTCGATGAAGCCGTGCAGCAGCAGGACCGGAGGCTTGGCCTCCGTGGGCAGTTGGGCGGCGCCGTCCGCGGGCAGAGCCGGAACGGGAGCGCGCCGCTCCTGGGCGATGCCGGACGGATAGAGGAGGAGATGCCCGGCCAGGATCGCGATCTCCAGTGCGGTGGCCTTCAGGAGAGCCAGGGAGAGTCCCGCCAGCCTGCCCGGCAGCAGGCGCTCGCAGAGCGGAAGAAGGGGCAGAGCCGCCCTGGTGACCTTCATGGCCGACCTCCTGTCGGCACGCGGGAGGACGCCTTCGCCCCCCGTGTGCCCTCGTGGAAAGCAGCTGCGAAGACGGCCGGCGATGACCGCGAGAGCGGCGTGAGCCGCGTGAGCAGCGGGGGCAGGGCGCGGCGTGTGGCGGGCGTGACGCCGGTGGTGCGACGGAGGTCCCCGATCGGTGGGGTGACGAGGTTCCCCGCTGGTGCGCCGTGTCTGCCCTGCGTGCCCTGCGTGCGGTGCGTGCCCTGCGTGCGGTGCGTGCCCTGCGTGCCTTCGCCGAGGCGCCGTCCCACCGCGGTGTGTGGTGGATGCGGCGATACGACGGCCTCGGTGCCACTCCCCTTGCGCTTGTCCCATCGTGTGATTTCCCCCTCGCTATCCACCGCGAAACTGCCGGTTGCGGGATCCTGGAGATAACGTTCGTTCACTTGCCCGGACGATTCGGGGCGGGGTGTCCGTGCGGTGCGGCGTGTACGGCTTGCCCGATGTGTGCGGTACTTGTCGGTACGGATGGATGTAGTCGCTTCATGGAGGCAGTGATGGGTGTGGCAGCCGGTCCGATCCGCGTGGTGGTGGCCAAGCCGGGGCTCGACGGCCACGATCGCGGGGCCAAGGTGATCGCGCGGGCCCTGCGCGACGCCGGTATGGAGGTCATCTACACCGGCCTCCACCAGACTCCCGAGCAGATCGTCGACACCGCGATCCAGGAGGACGCCGACGCGATCGGGCTGTCCATCCTCTCCGGAGCGCACAACACGCTCTTCGCCGCGGTGATCGAACTGCTCAAGGAGCGGGACGCTGAGGACATCCTTGTCTTCGGCGGCGGGATCATCCCCGAGGCGGACATCCCCCTGCTGAAGGAGAAGGGCGTCGCGGAGATCTTCACCCCGGGCGCGACGACGGGGTCGATCGTGGACTGGGTCCGGACCAACGCCCGCCAGCCCGCGCAGGCGTAGGACTCCGGCGGTCCGGCCCGGGCCCCCTTGTCCGGCCGGGGCCGGTGCGCCCCCGGTTCGGCGGGGCGCGACGGCTGTTTCCCGAGGCCGCCCAGGTCGTCGGCGTGCTCCACAGCGGGCGGCTGCCGGGCGGCGCTTGGTTCCGGATGCCGTGTGGAGAGACTCGGGCAGCGGGTTGCGGCGCGCCTCGCCGAAGCCGCGGACTGGGGTCAGGCCCCTCCCAGCTCCTCGGTCATCGCCGCGCGCAGACGCAGGGTCGTGACCAGACGCTGGAAGGCCTCCGCCCAGTAGCCGCCGGCTCCCGGAGACGCGTTCTCCGGCTCGTCGGGCACGGCCAGCAGGGCGTCGAGCCGGGAGGCCTCGGACGGATCGAGGCAGCGCTCGGCCAGGCCCATCACTCCGCTGAAACTCCATGGATAACTCCCCGCGTCCCGAGCGATGTTGAGCGCGTCCACCACCGCCCGGCCGAGCGGCGCCGCCCACGGCACCGCGCACACTCCGAGCAGCTGGAAGGCCTCGGACAATCCGTGGGCGGCGATGAAGCCGGCCACCCACTCGGCACGTTCGGCGGCGCCCAGCGTGCCGAGTAGCTTGGCGCGTTCGGCCAGGGACACCGCTCCCGGGCCGCCCGCGTCCGGCGCCGACGGCTCGCCGAGCAGCGCCCGTGACCATTCGGCGTCCCGCTGGCGCACGGCCGCCCGGCACCACGCCGCGTGCAGTTCGCCCTGCCAGTCGTCCGCCACCGGCAGCGCCACGATCTCCCGGGGTGTGCGCCCGCCGAGCCGCCGCGGCCAGGTCGCGAGCGGGGCCGCCTCCACCAACTGACCGAGCCACCAGGACCGTTCCCCGCGCCCCGCGGGGGCCCTCGCCACGACGCCGTCGCGTTCCATGCCCGGATCGCACTCGTGCGGGGCCTCGACGGCGATCGTCGGAGCGCTCTTCGTGGCTCCCGCGGGTTCCGCGTCCTCGACGCCGGTCCCTCCGGGCTGCGCGGTCCGCATGTGGTCGATGGCCACACACGCCCCCGCCCTGACCGCCATCCGCGCGGCCAGCGCCGAACCGGGCAGGGTGGACAGCAGTTCCGCCGCGGTCGCCCGGACGTTGCGGCTGCGGTCGGCCAGGGACTGCTCCAGGAACGGCTCGTCGTCCGGGCCGAGGCCCGCGCGCAGGGAGTCGAGGAACATCAGCCGGTCCTCGGCCCGTTCCGTCGCCCAAGTCGTCGCGAGCAGGTCGCGGGCGGCGGCCGGTTCGCGGGAGCGCAGGGCGGACAGCAGGGCGACACGTTCGGCGAACAGGCCCTCCTGCCAGAGCTGCTGGACCCTCTCGTCGTCCTCCGGGTGCGGCAGGGCCGCTCCGCCGCCCGGGGTCGCGCGCAGGGCGAACCGCCAGTCCGGGTTCAGCCGGGCCAGCCACAGGGCACGCGGCCCCGCGAACTGCAGTGCCGCCGACCGCAGATCGGTACGGCCCCGGGCCGCGTCCAGCAGCGCCGGGAGCACCTGCGGAGGCGGTGCGAACCCACGGGCGTTCGCCACCGCGAGCCACTGCGGCAGCAGCTCCGTCAGATCGGGTGCGGCGCCCCGCCGGCCGCCGCCGGACGGGCCGGGACGGTCGGCCAGCAGCATCGCGAGTCTGCGGGCTGCGGCCGGGGGCAGGGCCGGACGCGACTCCTCCGGGGCAGGCTGCGGACGCTCTGCCGCCCGCGCCGGACGCCGACCGGCCCGGCGCCGTACGGTCTCCACGGCCGCCGCGTCCAGCAGGGCCGCGGGTGCGTCCCGACCCGGCGCGGTGCCCGGCGGAGTGCGGCGGTCGGTGCCCAGCAGCGCGGTGGTGACGAGCCCCTCCCAGACGTCCGCGCCGGGCGCGTCCACAGGAGCGGAGGTCCTGGTCATGAGGTTCCTTTCCGCGGGGCGCCCGGTGGTTGAAGGCTCGCCCTTATCGGTTGTCCCGTGATGCCTGAAAGATTCTTGGATCTGGGGGATGGGCGTGAGCGGTCGCAGCGCCCTGGGCGAGACCGGCGTCGGCTCAGACGTCGGCTCAGCACAGCGCGACCGTGTCACCCGGGCCCTCGGGCCAGGCGGTCAGCGGCGTGAAGCCCTGGTGGCCGTATTCGCCGAAGACTCTGACCGGGGCACCGCCCGACAGGGCGACGAGCCGCCACAGGCCCGGCCGGGAGCGCGCGGCGGGAGTGAGCGGCAGCGCCGCGTCCTCGTCGGCGTCCGCCAGCTGCCAGGAGTCTCCGTCCGGGGCCGGAACGACCCGGTCCAGCGTCACCGGGACGGACTCCAGCCACGGATCGTCGCGCAGGGCGTCGCCGTAACGGGCCGCCGCCTGGGACGTCGTCATCCCCGGCGGACGTATCACCGCCGGCGCGGGCGGGGCGAACTGCTCACCCAGGGCCACCCGCGGCTGCCCGGCACCCGGATACGCGGACACCTCCGCCTCCAGGGCCAGCCCCACCGGCAGCGCCAGTTCCGGGGCGCGGCCCGCGGCGCCATAGGAGAGGAGCAGGACAGTGCGGTGCGAGTCGGCGCCGTGCAGCCAGATCCGGCGGGTCGTCAGGCGCGGGTCCGTCGTGTCGTACTGGGCGAGGACCAGCCAGTGGTCGCGCAGCGGCGGGCCGTCCGCGGAGGCCGGGAGGCCCATGCGGGAACGGACCGTGGCCGCCAGGCCGTCCGGGAGCCGCTCGCGGCGCAGCCAGCCCTGACCGAGGAGATGCAGCAGTGCGCACTCCTCCAGCAGCCGCACCGGCCAGCCCGCGCCCGTGGACGGGATCGCCCCCAACTCCCGCACCCGGCCCGCCAGACCCTGGGCCTGGGCGTCGACCATGCGGGCCGCCGTCTCCTCCCAGAGGCCGTACCCCGACTGCTCCGCGGTCGCCAGGCCGCCGCGCAGCAGATCGGCCAGACGCTGCTCCAGCTCCACCGCGCCCGACGTGACCCGCTCGGCCCGGCGCTCCGCCCGGCGCCGCGCCGCCTCCGGATCAGCGGACCCGGACGGCGCACCGGAGACGTCCCCGGCCTTCTTCTCCACGCGCCTGCGCCGCCCCGCCGCCCACTCCTCGGCCCACTCCGGCGCCTGCCCCGGCGGCACGGCCGCGTCGGCGGCGGCCCAGAGCAGAAGCAGCCCGAGAGCGTGCTTGCACGGGAACTTGCGGCTCGGACAACTGCACTTGTACGCGGGGCCGGCGGCGTCCGCGATGTCCACGACCGTCTGATACGGCTTGCTTCCGCTGCCCTTGCACTGCCCCCACACCGTCCCCTCGTCGGAACTCCCCGCCTCGGACCACGGCCCTGCCGCGCCGAGTTTGCATCCCGCTTTGCGTGATGCGGCGTCAGGCGCCAGTGCCAGCACCTGGTCCGCGGTCCAGCGCACCCCCTGCTGAGTCATGCCATCGAAGGTAGATCCCGCCACTGACAATCGGGTCCGCGAGCGGCCTCGGCAGGGCGTTCTCGCAGGTCGGAACGCATTGTCAGTGGTGTGGTGCAACGTTGGTGCCAGATCCGAACCGGCCGAGCTGGAGGGGGACTTTGCCATGACTGTGTCCGTGGAGCCGACGTCCGTCGAAGCGGGGGAGACGGAAGCCGCCCAGGCGTTGCGACCGCACGCCGAGGACGCCTTCGCGCAGGAACTCGCCGCGCTGGCCGCCCAGGACGACCGGCCGCGCCCGGCCCGCTGGAAGCTGTCGCCGTGGGCCGTCGCGACCTACCTGCTCGGCGGCACGCTGTCGGACGGCACGGTGATCAGCCCCAAGTATGTCGGCCCCCGCCGCATCGTCGAGGTGGCCGTCACCACGCTCGCCACCGACCGCGCCCTGCTGCTGCTCGGCGTGCCGGGCACGGCGAAGACCTGGGTGTCCGAGCACCTGGCCGCGGCCGTCAGCGGCGACTCCACGCTGCTGGTGCAGGGCACCGCCGGCACCCCGGAAGAGGCCATCCGCTACGGCTGGAACTACGCGCAGCTGCTCGCCCACGGCCCGAGCCGCGACGCCCTCGTACCCAGCCCGGTGATGCGGGCCATGGCGGAGGGCATGACGGCCCGCGTCGAGGAGCTGACCCGGATCCCGGCCGACGTGCAGGACACGCTCATCACGATCCTGTCGGAGAAGACGCTGCCGATACCGGAGCTCGGCCAGGAGGTGCAGGCGGTCCGCGGCTTCAATCTGATCGCCACGGCCAATGACCGCGACCGCGGGGTCAACGACCTGTCCAGCGCCCTGCGCCGCCGCTTCAACACGGTGGTGCTGCCGCTGCCCGAGAGCCCCGAGGCCGAGGTCGACATCGTCTCGCGGCGCGTCGACCAGATCGGCCGCTCCCTCGACCTGCCGGCCGCGCCCGACGGGCTGGTCGAGATCCGCCGGGTCGTCACGGTCTTCCGCGAGCTGCGCGACGGGGTCACGGCCGACGGCCGGACGAAGCTGAAGTCGCCCAGCGGCACGCTGTCCACGGCCGAGGCGATCTCCGTCGTCACCAACGGGCTCGCCCTGGCGGCTCACTTCGGTGACGGCGTGCTGCGGGCGGGCGACGTCGCCGCGGGCATCCTCGGCGCGGTGGTCCGCGACCCGGCGGCGGACCGGGTCATCTGGCAGGAGTACCTGGAGACGGTGGTCCGCGAGCGGGACGGCTGGAAGGACTTCTACCGGGCCTGCCGTGAGGTGAGCGTGTGAGCGACACGGGGCCGGAGCCTCGGGAGGTGGGACGGTGGCCCCGAGCGGCGGTGGGACGGCGGTCGGCGGCTGGTTCGGGTGGGGACGTGCGGGACGGTAGGGGGATGAAGTGACCGGTGTGGGAAGCGTCGTGGGCCAGAGGCCCGGGGCGGGGCCGGTGCTGCTCGGGGTGCGGCATCACGGGCCCGGGTCGGCGCGGGCGGTGCGGGCGGCGCTGGAGGAGGTCCGGCCGCGGGTCGTGCTGATCGAAGGGCCGCCCGAGGCCGACGCCCTGATCCCGCTCGCCGCCGACGAGGAGATGCGGCCACCGGTCGCCCTGCTCGCCCACGCCGTGGACGAGCCCGGCCGCTCGGCGTTCTGGCCACTGGCCGGGTTCTCCCCGGAATGGGTCGCCCTCCACTGGGCCCTGGACCACGACGTCCCGGCCCGCTTCATCGACCTGCCGGCCACGCACACGCTGGCCTGGGGGAGCCAGGAGGACGCACAGGCGCCGGAGGGCGGACGCCCGCCGGACGCCGAGACGGCGACGGTGGAGGGAGACACCGGCCCCGGCCCGGCCGCCCTGTGGATCGATCCGCTCCGCGTGCTCGCCGAGACCGCCGGCTACGACGCCCCCGAGCGCTGGTGGGAGGACGTCGTGGAGCACCGGGGTGCGGAGGAGGGCGACGCGCTCGCGCCGTTCACCGCGCTGGAGGAGGCCATGGGCGCACTCCGGGAGACGTACGGCAGCGGCGGTCACGACCGGGACCTGGTGCGGGAGGCGTACATGCGGCTCCAGGTGCGGGCCGCGCAGCGGGAGTTCGACGACGCGGTGGTCGTCGTCTGCGGGGCCTGGCACGTGCCCGCACTGCGGCGGAAGTCCACGGTCGCCGCCGACAAGGCGCTGCTCAAGGGGCTGCCCAAGGTCAAGACGGACCTGACCTGGGTGCCGTGGACGCACCGGCGGTTGTCCCGGAGCAGCGGGTACGGGGCCGGCATCGACTCGCCCGGCTGGTACGGGCACCTGTTCAGCGCCCCCGATCGGCCGGTGGAGCGGTGGCTGACCAAGGTGGCGGGGCTGCTGCGCGCCGAGGACCGGATCGTCTCCTCCGCCCATGTCATCGAGGCGGTACGGCTGGCCGAGACCCTCGCCGCGATGCGCGGCCGTCCGCTGCCCGGCCTGAGCGAGACGACCGACGCGGTGCGGGCCGTGATGTGCGAGGGCTCGGACGTGCCGCTGAAACTGGTGCGGGACCGGCTGGTCGTGGGGGACGTACTGGGGGAGGTGCCGCCGTCGGCGCCGGCGGTGCCGTTGCAGCGGGACCTCACCCGGCTGCAACGCCGGCTGCGGCTGAAGCCGGAGGCGCTGGAAAGGGAGCTGGAGCTCGACCTGCGAAAGGAGAACGACGCCGACCGCAGCAGACTGCTGCACCGGCTGCGGCTGCTCGGCATCGCATGGGGCGAACCGGCCGCCTCGCGGGGCAGCACGGGCACGTTCCGGGAGACGTGGCGGCTGCGCTGGGAGCCCGAACTGTCCGTTCGGATCGCCGAGGCAGGAGTGTGGGGCACGACCGTGCTGTCCGCCGCGACAGCCAAGGCCGAGACGGACGCTGTCACCGCGCAGGGCCTCGCCGACGTCACCGCGCTCGCCGAGCACTGCCTCCTGGCCGAACTGCCCGGCGCGCTGCCGACGGTGATGCGGATCCTCACCGACCGGGCGGCCCTCGACACGAACGTCGGCCATCTCGCCCAGGCACTCCCGGCCCTGGTCCGATCCCTGCGCTACGGCGACGTGCGCGGCACGGACACCGGTGCCCTGGCAGCGGTCGCCGCGGGACTGGCCGAGCGGGTCTTCGTCGGGCTGCCCCCGGCCTGTGCCGCGCTCGACGCGGACGCCGCCGAGGAGATGCGACGCCATGTGGAGGCGGTGCACCAGGCCGTGGGCCTCCTGGGCGACGCGCCCGCGACGGGACACGGCCGACTGAGAGGCCGCTGGCAGTCGGTGCTGCGGGTGCTGTCCGGGCGGGACAGTGTGCCCGGGGCCATCCGGGGGCGGGCCGTGCGGCTCCTGCTCGACGACGGGGAGCTGGCCCATGACGAGGCGGCCCTGCTGATGGGACTCGTCCTGTCTCCGGGCACACCGCCGGCGGACGCGGCCGCGTGGATCGAGGGCTTCGTCGGAGGGGGCTCCGGCGGCGGGTTGCTTTTGGTGCACGACGAGCGGCTGCTCGGGCTGGTCGACGCGTGGCTGACCGGGGCTCCCGCCGAGGCCTTCACGGACGTACTGCCCCTGCTGCGGCGGACGTTCTCGGCGTATGAGCCCGGGGTGCGCCGGACCCTCGGTGAACTGGTCCGGCGTGGGCCGGGGGCCGCGGGTGGCGCGATCGCCGCCAACGCGGGGATACCCGGCTTCGCGGCCGACTTCGACCTGGAGCGTGCGGACGCCGTGCTCCCGGTCGTGCGGCTGCTGCTCGGGCTGGACGAAGTGGACGAGAACACGAACAACGACCTGGCGGGGGTGACGGGATGACGACCGTGGCACCGAGGGAGCGGACCACGACGCAGACGGCGGGGGGCACCGCGACGGGCGGACTCCGGGCGGAAGTACGGCCCGCGACGACCGTGCCGGTGATCCCGCTGTGGGAACGGCCTCGCGAAGGAGGACGGGGATGACGGCCGAGGTGACGGACCCGGCGCAGGAGCGGCTGCGGCGCTGGCGGCTCGTGCTCGGAGGGGACTCCGCGGACGGCACCGGCTGCGTGCTGTCGGGACGGGACGCGGCGATGGACGGGGCGCTCACCGCGCTCTACGGCAGAAAGGACGCCAGGTCACAGGGGGGCCGGGACCGTTCGGCGGGGCTCGGGGCGTCGGCGCCGTCGGTGGCGCGCTGGCTCGGGGACATCCGCACGTACTTCCCGTCCTCCGTCGTGCAGGTCATGCAGCGGGACGCCATCGACCGGCTCGGTCTCGCCACGCTGCTGCTGGAGCCGGAGATGCTCGAGGCGGTCGAGGCCGACGTGCATCTCGTCGGCACGCTGCTGTCGCTCGACAAGGCGATGCCGGAGACGACGAAGGAGACGGCCCGGGCCGTCGTGCGCAGGGTCGTCGAGGACCTGGAGAGGCGGCTGGCGACCCGCACCCGGGCCACCCTCACCGGCGCGCTGGACCGCAGCGCCCGGATCAACCGGACCCGCCACCACGACATCGACTGGAACCGCACCATCGCGGCCAACCTCAAGCACTACCTGCCCGAGTACCGAACGATCGTGCCGGAGCGGCTCATTGGGTACGGGCGGGCGAACCGGTCCACCAAGAAGGAGGTCATCCTCTGTATCGACCAGTCGGGATCCATGGCGGCATCGGTGGTGTACGCCTCGGTGTTCGGGGCGGTGCTCGCCTCGATGCGGACGATCTCCACGCGACTCGTCGTCTTCGACACGGCGGTCGTGGACCTCACGGACCAGCTGGACGACCCGGTCGACGTGCTGTTCGGCACGCAGCTCGGCGGTGGCACGGACATCAACCGGGCGCTCGCCTACTGCCAGTCGCAGATCACCCGGCCCGCGGAGACGGTGGTCGTGCTGATCAGCGACCTCTACGAAGGCGGCATCCGCAACGAGATGCTCAAGCGGGTCTCCGCGATGAAGACGGCGGGCGTGCAGTTCGTGACGCTGCTGGCCCTCTCGGACGAGGGGGCACCGGCGTACGACCGGGAGCACGCGGCGGCGCTCGCGGCGCTGGGGGCACCGGCCTTCGCCTGCACGCCCGATCTGTTCCCGGAGGTGATGGCGGCCGCGATCGAGAAGCGGCCGTTGCCGATACCGGACGCGGCGTGAAGGGCCTGTCGGGAGGGGGCAGATGACGCCGTGTCGACGTGCCGTCGTCCGACTTGGAGCTGCAAAACGGACATGACGGGCCATCGGTAAGCAAGGGCTTGCGCAACCTCCGCACTCCCGTGCGAGGATCGGCGCCTGCTCGGCCGTGCGTGCTGCCTGCCGGGCAGTACCGCTTCCGTCGCACGGGAGGAAGCTCCCTCTCTTGACCTGGTCAGCAGCTCTGCCCGATGCCGCGTTGCGCGCGCCGCACACAGCGGCCGGGCGGCGTGCGCTCCAAGTGGCGCTGCTGGTGGGTGGGTTGCTGGCCATCGGGCTGCTGTGCGGGGAGCGGGCGTATGCGGAGAGCGGCGTAGGGGCGCTGCGGGAGGGGCGGGGCGGGCAGGTCGTCGGCGGCGTTCACGTCCCGGGGGGTGCGCGGGACCGGCTCGGGCGCTCTGCCGGTGACATGGAGGACGCTGCGAGCGAGGGGGTGGCCGACGGCCGGGTGAAACCGCCGTCGCTGTCGCCACCACCGTTGTCGTCGCTGCCATCGTCCTCGCAGCCGCAGCCGCAGCCGCAGCCGCAGCCGCAGCCGCAGCCGCAGCCGCAGCCGCAGTCGCAGCCGCAGCCGCAGTCGCAGTCGTCCGAGCGGGCGTCGCACGCGGGGCGGCCGAAGCCGCCGGGGGAGCTGTCGCACCCGGCCCTGCCCAAGCCTTCGTCGCACCCTGTGCTGCCCGACCTCCCGGCTCTGCCGAACCGCTCGACTCTGCCCGACCTCCCCGTGCTGACCGACGCCCCGGCTCCGCCGAACCCTCCGGCTCTGCCGAACGCTCCGGCTCTGCCGAACGCTCCGGCTCTGCCGAACGCTCCGGCTCTGCCGAACGCTCCGGTTCCGCCGAGCCCCCCGACTCTGCCAAACCTCCCGGTTCCAGCCGCCTTGCCGACACCGCCCCCTTTGTCAGGGCTCCCGGCCTCACCCTTGCCAGGGCCCCCAGACGAACCCGCCCTGCCTGCACTGCCCACCTCGCCAATGCTCCCCGATACACCCGCCCTGCCGAGCCTGCCGAGCCTGCCCGGTCTTCCGGCCCTGCCCGCACTCCCGGGCAGCGACACCGCGCTCCCAGGCTCGCCTCCCCTCCCCGCTCTCCCCCTCCCCGCTCTCTCCCTCCCCGCTCTCTCCCTCCCCGCTCTCTCCCTCCCCGCTCTCTCCCTCCCCGCTCTCCCCCTCCCCGCCCCGGTCACGGCCGGCCCGCAGCCGGGTGGGGCGACGACGCCGGTGGTGGACGGGACCGGACCGTCGCGGCAGGTCGGGACACCGGGCTCCGCCGCCCACGGCAACGAGCACCACGCGGCACCCGTAGGCGGCCCGGTGGCTTCCGGCATTCACACGCACCACGTCAGACGCGCAGATGACACCGGCCACATCACCCACCCCGGGCCGTCCCCCCACCCCGGGCCGTCCCCCCACCCCGGAAAGCCCACCCGCGTCGGACCCACCCCGGCACATCACCCGCCCGGTGGTCGTCCCGACGGTGCGCTCGGCAACCGGTCCCTGGCCGACGGCGGCTCGTCGCGACACGGCCACGTCCACGCCGTCGCCCCGGGCCTGCGAGCGCCGCTGACGCTCGTAGCCGGGCTCGTGGCCCGTACCGACGCGGCCGATGCCCGGGGCAGCCACCAGGACATCCCCCTCTTCCCCGGCTAGTACCAAGGCCGTTCAGTTTGCGGTTGGGGGAGGTTGTCAAGGGCCTGCGGGTGCGAGGATTTCGATGCCGGTGGTGGCTTTGTAGCTGGTCCGGTCG
>NZ_JACHCX010000026.1:79736-90276 GCF_014207295.1 Streptomyces sp. AK010 | reverse complement strand
CTCGTAGCGGAGCTACTAGGGCTTTTCGGCAACGCGGCGAGGTGCGGTGCCAGACCACGCGACCCGGACGGGCATAGTGAAAGGACCCCTAAGGGCCTGTCGTTCGGTTCACGCCGCAGTCGCGGGGTCTGGCACGCACCGGACCCCGCTCACCGGCCCTGAACAGCACCGTCGGTTCCCTGCCGCCTGATCCGAACCGCAGGCCCTACGCGTCGACCTCGACCAGTCGCTTGCCGTCGAAGGTGACGACCTCGAAGTGGTCGATCTCGTTCGGCTCGAAGGCGGCGCCGCCCTGGACGTACAGGGGCTCCTTGGCCTTGTCGGACTTGGCGTCCGGGAGGCCGTAGCCCCACTCCGGGACGGACCAGGAGGACAGGGTCTCGCGCTCGCCGTTCTTGCCGACCGCGACGAGGGCGCACTTGAGCGGGCCCCTGACGTTCTTCAGCTCCAGGACCATGCCCGTGCCCCAGTCCTTCTTCTGGAGGGCGACGGTGGCGGAGACCTTGGTGTTCGGGTCGGTGGCGGTGATCTTGTCGGAGATGCCCTCGAAGGCCGCCTTGGCAGGACTCGCCGCGAGCGGGCGGTTCTCCGTGCCGCTGCCGCCGTCGCCGCCGTTGGTCGCGACCGCGACGAAGGGGCCGCCGATGATCAGCGCACCGGCCGCGGCCACCATGTAGAAGCTGCGGCGGCGCTTCTGGGCGCGGCGGTCGGCGACCTCGTCGACCAGCTTCTCCACCAGGCGCGGCCGGGGCTTCGCGGACAGCGACTCGCCGATCGCGGGGGTGCTGCCGGAGCCGGGCAGATCGGCGAGGGCGGCGAGCATCGGCTCCATGCCGGCCAGTTCGTCGAGCTGCTGGGCGCACCATTCGCAGGTCGCGAGGTGGGCTTCGAAAGCGGTTGCCTCGGCGTCGTCGAGGATGCCGAGGGCGTAGGCGCCGACGGTCTCGTGCTCATTCGGCACCGGGGACTCCTGCATGGGTCCAGACATACCCACGCCTCCCGTACCGAATCCCTGGTTACCCCCGTAAACACTCATCACGCCGTCACCCCCCGCTCCTCCAGTGCCAGCTTCATCGAACGCAGGGCGTAGAACACCCTGGAGCGGACGGTTCCGCTGGGTATGCCCAGGGTCTCGGCCGCCTCATTGACGGTACGCCCCTTGAAGTACGTCTCGACGAGCACCTCCCGGTGGGCAGGGGTCAGGTCGTCGAGTGCGTCCGAGAGAGTCATCAGCCACAGCGCCTTGTCGATCTCGTCCTCCGCGGGGATGACCTCCAGCGGCGACGGGTCGACCTCCTGCGGCCGGGCCTGCCGGCTGCGGTGGCCGTCGATGACGATGCGCCGGGCGACCGTCACCAGCCAGGGGCGTACCGATCCGGTCGCTCGATTGAGCTGACCGGCGTTCTTCCAGGCACGGATGAGCGTCTCCTGTACGACGTCCTCGGCGCGCTGCCGGTCTCCGGCGACCAGGCGCAGGACATACGCAAGCAGGGGTCCGGCGTGTTCGCGATAGAGCGCACGCATCAGCTCCTCGTCGGGTTCCGAGGGCTGGGACATGCGATGTCGGGCCCTCGGTGCTCGTTCATTGGCCACGACGGAATCCTTGCGCACGCCCACCTCCGATGTCCGGGGGTTCCCCCAGTCGGTCGCTCCACATGCCGTACGGACGCGAGCGGTTGGGCGTTCAAGGAGACCCGACATATTTCTTCGGGATGACGTGACGAGCGGGACATGGAGTCACATTCCCACCCCGCTTTCTTTACATATCCGCCACATCGGCAAGTTCAAGCCAGGCCTTCCCTACGGTGGCGTAGGTAAACGGCATGTAATCGACATCACTTCGACGCCGGAGTCACAGAAGTCGCATTTAGGACAGGGACATTAAGTGCACGGACCACCCAATTCCGTTTACGCGCGGGCGAGTGCCGCGCGACGGCGGTGCCGGGCGACGCGTTCGCGGTTCCCGCAGACCTCACTGGAGCACCAGCGCCTCCTGCGTCCCCGGGACGTGTCGAGGTACACGATGGGGCAGTTGTCCCCCTCGCACTGGCGCAGGGCCGCGCGTGCGACGGGGTCGGTCAGCAGGTCCACGGCGTCCCGGGCGACGGCCGCGAGCAGGGCGGCGCAGCCGGGCGGTCCGTCCAACCGCCGCAGCAGCTGACCGTCTTCGCCGCGGACCGCGCGCGGGGCCGGGGGCGCGGTACGGGCCAGGTCGTTGACGCGGGCGAGGGCGAGGTCGTACGTCGCCACTCCGGGTCTCGGCCGGCAGCGCACCAACCGGTCGATCTGAGCGCGCAGTTCGCGGAAGGCCAGCAGCCAGCCGGTGTCGGCGTGGGTCAGGGCGGTGTCCGCGGGGACGAGTCCGGAGCCGGTGATCCAGGCGCGCAGCACGTCCACGGAGTCGAGCCGTTCCTCCGGGTGCGTGGTGGAGAGCAGGTCCAGGCAGATCCGCCCGGCGTCGAACCGCAGCTCGTAGGGGGCCGTGGCCGTACCCAGTGCCATGTGCCTGTCACCGCCTAGGGTCCACCCCGGTCGCGAGGGCTTCGGTGAGACGCGTCGCGTGGGACACCGACGAGAGGGCCGGTGAGCCGCTCCCTCTTACAGTGCCTGCCCGCCCCGACGCCGAAAACCCCTCGCGCACACCTGACCGCACCGGGACACCGGCACGGGACGCCCGTTCCGGCCACATGTGGAGCGGGCCGGGGCCCGGACGGGGGTCCACACAGGGCGTCCCGCCCGGACCGGGGGCGCGGGCCGTCCCGCCGGCCTGGGCGGGGGCCGCGAGGGAGTCATGCCCGGGCCGGGGGCCGGGAGGGGAGTCCTGCCCGGGCCGGGAGGCTACGAGGGGCATCCCACGTCGGCCGCCGGAGCCAGGGTCCGACGGCCGGTTCCGCCCGACAGACGTCCCACGAGATCACGCAGCTTTCAACACCCGCACAACGGCCCCACCCGCGTCGGCACCGCCCAGCGGCCGGCTGGACTCTCGTCGGGCATCACCCCCGCGAGGCCACCCCCTGTGGCCGGACACCCACCGGACACCCCTCCCACCGGCACCGCATCCCAGTCGGACCTCCAGGCGGCGCGTCCTGCCCTCCCGACCGACGCCGGGAAGCGGGCCCCCGGACGACGGCGGAGCGGAAGATGTCGCGATTCGGCTCAACCCTCGGACGGGATCACGCGTCCGCGTACTTCGTCTCCGCGATCGGATCCAGGGCCAGGCGGTAGCCGCGTTTGACCACCGTCTGGATCAGCTTCGGCGTGCCGAGGGCCGTGCGGAGGCGGGCCATGGCCGTCTCCACCGCGTGTTCGTCGCGGCCGGAGCCGGGCAGGGCGCGCAGCAGGTCCGCGCGGGCGACGACCCAGCCGGGACGGTGGGAGAGGGCGCGCAGGAGGGACATGCCGGCGGGCGGGACGGGCTTGAGGGCGCCGTCGACCAGGACGGCGTGGCCCCGGATCTCCACGCGGTGCCCGGCGACGGGGAAGGAGCGCGCCCGCGCGGGGAGTTCCTGGCAGAGGATCTGGACGAGAGGCCCGAGCCGGAAGCGCTCGGGCTGGATCGTGTCGATGCCGCGGGACTGCAGGGGCAGGGCGGTGACCGGGCCGACGCAGGCCGGCAGGACGTCGTGGCTCAGCGCCGCCAGGACCTCGTCGAGCAGTCCGCGTTCCTCTGCCCGGGAGAGGAGGGAGGCCGCTGCTGGGGCGCTGGTGAAGGTGACCGCGTCCAGGGCCCGGGCGACCGTCGCGTCCAGCAGGCGGTCGACCGGGGTGATGTCCTCCGGCGGCATCCAGCGGTAGACGGGCACCCCGAGCACCTCGGCCCCGCCCGCCCGCAGCGCCTCCACGAACCCGGGCAGCGGCTCACCGTGCAGCTGGATCGCGATCCGCAGACCGTCGACGCCCTCCTCCAGCAGCCGGTCCAGCACCTCCGCCATGGACTCCGACGACGGCGACCACTCCTCCGTCAGCCCGGCGGCCCGCACCGCGCCCTTGACCTTCGGGCCGCGCGCCATGATCCGTACGCCGCCCAGCCGGGACAGCAGCTCCTCCCCGAGCCCCCAGCCGTCCGCGGCCTCGACCCAGCCCCGGAAGCCGATCGCGGTCGTGGCCACGACGATGTCCGGCATCTGCTCGATGATCTCCTTCGTCGCGGCCAGCAGCTCGCTGTCGTCGGCGAGCGGCACGATCCGCAGGGCAGGGGCGTGCAGGACGGCGGCACCGCGTCGCTGCAGCAGCGCCCCGAGCTCATCGGCCCGGCGCGCGGCCGTCACACCCACGGTGAAACCCGCCAGGGGCCCGTGGTCCGGTCGCTGTTCTTCCTCGTACATGGCTCTCGTCCCGCACTCGAGTCGTCGTACTTCATGGGTACGGCGTACCTACATGCCGATCGAGCCTGTCAACGGCTCGTGACAGGCCCGGATCGGCGTGATGTCGCTGGTGTTACGTCACACCTCGGCGTAGCTGAGCTGCGACTTCGCCTCCGAGGTCGCCGTGGTGACGGGTACCCGGGGAGCCGTGCGACGAAGGTATACGGCCCAGGTGACCACGAAGCAGACCGCGTAGAAGGCGAGGAAGGCGACGAACGCCCCGGTGCCCGAGCCGTAGGAGAGGAAGGACTGGCGGAAGGCGAGGTTGATGCCGACACCGCCGAGCGCGCCCACCGCGCCGATCAGACCCATGGAGGCGCCGGACAGCCTGCGCCCGTAGGCCGCAGCCGCCTCGCCCTCCAGCCCCTTGGCCAGGGCCTTGTTCTGGAAGATGCCCGGGATCATCTTGAAGGTCGAGCCGTTGCCGAGCCCGCTGAGCACGAACAGCACCACGAACGCCGCGGTGAACAGTGCCAGCGACTTTTCCATGGAGGCGCCGATCAGGACCGCCGTGGCCACACCCATGGCGACGTAGTTCCACAGGCTGATCTTCGCGCCGCCGTACTTGTCGGCCATCCAGCCGCCCAGGGGCCGGATCAGCGAGCCGAGGAGCGGACCGATGAAGGTGACGTACGCCGCCTCCAGCGGGGTGCGTCCGAACTGGTTCTGGAGGACCTGCCCGAAGGCGAAGCTGTAGCCGATGAACGACCCGAACGTGCCGATGTAGAGGAAGGACATGATCCAGGTGTGGCCGTCCCGCGCGGCGTCCTTGGCGGCACCGGTGTCGTTCTTGACGTTCTCCAGGTTGTCCATGAACAGCGCGGCCATGACGGCGGCCACGACGATCAGCGGGATGTAGATCCCGAGCAGCACTCGCGGCCCGCCGCCGGCGCCGATGATCCCGAGCGCGGCCAGCTGGATCACCGGTACGCCGATGTTGCCGCCGCCCGCGTTGAGGCCGAGGGCCCAGCCCTTCTTCCGCAGCGGGAAGAAGGCGTTGATGTTGGTCATGGAGGAGGCGAAGTTGCCGCCGCCGATACCGGCCAGGAGGCCCACGAGCAGAAACGTGGAGAAGGAGGTGCCCGGCTCCATCACGGCGAACGCGGCGCAGGTCGGGATCAGCAGCAGGGCCGCGGAGATGATCGTCCAGTTCCGTCCGCCGAAGATCGCCACGGCGAAGGTGTAGGGGACGCGGACGACGGCGCCGACCAGCGTGACCATCGAGGTCAGCATGAACTTGTCGGCCGGGGTGAGCCCGTACTCCGGGCCCATGAAGAGCACCAGCACGGACCACAGGGTCCAGATCGAGAATCCGATGTGCTCGGACAGGACGGAGAAGTAGAGGTTCCGGCGGGCGACCTTCTCTCCGGTCTCCTTCCAGAACATCTCGTTCTCCGGATCCCAGTGCTGGATCCAGCGTCCGCCCTTGCTCGGGGGTGCGGGTGCCGTGCCAGGGCCTGTCATGACGCCTCCACTGTGCTCCGGGACTCGGTCGTACTTCCGGTGACTGACCCCGAAGGTAGAGAGGGCGCGTTTCCTGCCTGTGGCAGCGGGTGACCGCGAGGGAACTTTGCTCTCACCCCGCGCCCGGGCGGGATGAGAGGTTCCGGGAGGTTTCCGCGTCAGTGCTGCGGGGGCTGCCCGTGGGGATTCTGCTGGGGGTGGGGCTGCGGCGGCTGGGGCTGGTGGTACGGCTGGCCGTACGGGCCCGGGGGCTGCGCGGCATCGGGGCCGGGCGCGGGCTCGGGTCGGGCAGGATCAGCATGGTGAGCGCGCCGTTGCGGCCGCTGCTCTGGCGGACGTCGGCGTACTCGTAGCCGAACTGCTGGGCGACGAAGGCCAGCCGGGCGAGCTTCTTCACGGACGCCATCGGGCTGGTGAGCTCGACCGGTTCCCCGCTCGCCATCAGCCGCAGCATCTTCCGCGTCTGCCGCTTACTCATCCCCACCGCTCCCCCGGGTCACTTCGTTCACAAGCGCAACCCGGGCAGTTTTCCACACCGGAAGAGCCCGGGGGAACGGGGTCCCGTCAGGCGGAACGGGGACCCGTCAGGCGCGCCTCCGGCCCCCACGCGCTTTCGCCCGGGACTCCCCCGTCGGCCACAACCGCGGCCTCTGCTTGGCCGCCAGGTCCTCCGCCCAGCCGAAGGCCAGGATGCAGCAGCCGATGAGGATCCAGACCAGGACCAGCACCGGCCAGACGCTCTCCAGCAGCCCGGGCACGTTCTGTTCCAGCAGGGGGAAGCCCCACAGCCGGTCCCAGAGGGTGGCGGCGATCAGGATGCAGGTGTTGTGCCACAGGTAGATGGTCACGGCCCGGGAGTTGAGCAGCGTGATCGTCCCCGCGAAGGCGCGCAGCCGGCGCGGCCACTCCGTCCAGGACGGGCTGAGGTGCAGCAGCAGGAACACCGTGCCGAAGGACCACAGGGCCTGGGCGAGCGGCATGCTGTCGAGGTCGTTGCCGGTGCCGAAGTCGTGGTGCAGGGCGTACCAGAGGCCGGCCAGGGCGATGACGGGTGCGACGGACGGCACGATGTAGCGCGGCAGCCGCCGCAGGATGCCCTCCTGGTGGGCCATGCCGAGGATCCAGCAGGCACCGAAGGTGGAGAAGTCCGTGAGCGCCGAGGGGATCCGCTCGCCGGGCAGCGTGATCCAGCCCTGCTCGAAGCCGACTGCGAGGGCGATCGGCATGAGGATCGTGAGGACCGGCAGGGCACGCAGGGCCTTCAGCAGCACCGGGGAGAGCAGGACGTACCAGAGGTAGGCGCGGATGTACCAGAGGGGGCCCGCGAGGTCCGCGGCCCAGTTCTCGCCGATGAAGCCGTGGATGCCGGGCAGCCCCTCCGCGTAGGGCGGGTCGCTGAGCGGGACGATCCAGAAGGTGAGGTGGAGCAGCCACCAGCCGGGGTGCCCGTCCTCGTCCGGGCCCCAGCCCTGGAGGACCATGCCGGTGACGCCGACGACGCCGAGCAGCCACAGCGGCGGCAGCAGGCGCCTCATCCGGCCGCGGATCACCTGTACGGCCGGGCGCTTCAGCGAGCGGGCCATGAGGTTCCCGGCGAGCGCGAACATCACGCCCATGGACGGGAACACCAGCGGCAGCCAGGCCCAGCCCGTCAGGTGGTACAGCACGACACGGAACAGGGCGAGGGCGCGCAGCAGGTCGAAGTACCGGTCGCGGCCGGGCCTCTTGGCGGCGGCCGGCTCCCGCGGGGCGGCCTCGGCGACGGGAGTCGCGTGCGTGGTCATCCGACCGGCCTCCCGTCCATCTGCGGCTGGGCCGCGGGGGACCCGCCCCCGGGCAGGCCCACCGCGCCGGTGCGCCGAAGCTTCTGCCAGCGCAACCGGCCGCCGGTGAGGGCGGTGATCCAGGACTGGAGCAGCACGACGTACATGAGCTGGCGGTAGAGGATCTGCTGGAGCGGGAGTGAGATCAGGTGGGTCATGCGTTCCTTGTCCAGGTGGAACGCGTAGGCCGCGCACACCCCTTGTACCGCGAGGACGCCCAGCCAGGCGCCGATGGTCTTCTCCGTGGGCCCGAACACCAGCCCGTACAGCAGGAACACGTCGATCAGCGGGGCCAGCAGCGGCGCCACGACCATGAACATCGACACCAGGGGCATGCCCACCCGGCCGAAGCGGCCCGAGGGGCCCCGCTCGACGATGGACCGGCGGTGCTTCCAGATGGCCTGCATGGTGCCGTACGACCAGCGGTAGCGCTGGGACCACAGCTGCTGGACGGACTCCGGGGCCTCGGTCCAGGCGACGGCCTTCTCGGCGTACACCACGTGCCAGCCGTCGCGGTGCATGGCCATGGTGATGTCGGTGTCCTCGGCGAGCGTGTCGTCGCTCATGCCGCCGACGCGTTCCAGTGCGCTGCGCCGGAACGCCCCGACCGCGCCGGGGATGGTGGGCATGCAGCGCAGCACGTCGTACATGCGGCGGTCGAGGTTGAAGCCCATCACGTACTCGATGTGCTGCCACGCGCCGATGAGGGAGTCGCGGTTGCCGACCTTGGCGTTGCCCGCGACGGCGCCGACGCGCGGGTCGCCGAAGGGCTGGACGAGTTCGCGGACGGTCGTCGGTTCGAAGACGGTGTCGCCGTCCATCATCACGATCAGGTCGTACTTGGCGTTGGCGATGCCCCGGTTGAGGGCGGCGGGCTTGCCCGCGTTGAGCTGGCGGACGACGCGTACGCCGGGCAGGCCGAGGTTCTCGACGATGCGGGCGGTGCCGTCGCTGGAGCCGTCGTCGATGACCAGCACCTCGATGGGGTGGTCGCTGGCGACGAGGGAACGGACCGTCTGCTCGATGCACTTGGCCTCGTTGTAGGCGGGCACGAGGACGGAGACCGGTTCCGTGATGGGGTCGCCCCAGCTGAAGCCGCGGCGTCGCACCCGGCGGGCGTGCGCCACGGAGAGGATCAGCATCAGTCCGAGACGCCCGAAGACCAGCACGCCGACGACGGCGAGTCCGGCGACGAGCACCCCGGTCACGTTCTCGGAGGCCTGCACCAGGAACACCCACGCCTCACCCTTCAGCGACTCCAGCCCGGCGACCCGGGTGTGCGCGCTGGGGGCGTCGAGTGCGCCGGTGAGGGTGTGGAAGCGGTAGCCCTTGGCCTGCAGCCCGGAGACGTACCGGTCGAGGGCGGCCACGGTCTGGGAGCGGTCGCCACCGGAGTCGTGCATCAGCACGATGGCGCCGTCGCCGTCCTTCGGCGTGGCGTTGCGGATGATCTGCTCCGCGCCGGGCCTGCGCCAGTCCTCGCTGTCGGTGTCGTTGACGATGGTGATGTAGCCCTTGCTGCCGATGTACTCGGTGACCGGCCAGGTGTTGTTGTCCATGTTCTGGGCGAACGACGAGTAGGGCGGGCGGAACAGCGAGGTGCGGATGCCGGCGGCGCCGGCGAGGGCGAGCTGGTTCTGCGACAGCTCCCAGTCGACCCGGCTCTTGCTCTGCAGGGACAGGTCGGGGTGGTTGAAGGTGTGCAGCCCGATCTCGTGGCCCTCGTCGACCATGCGCTGGACGAGGTCCGGGTAGCGGGAGGCCATGGTGCCGGTGATGAAGAAGACGGCGCGGGCGTCGTGCTTCTTCAGCACGTCGAGGACCTTGGGCGTCCACATCGGGTCGGGACCGTCGTCGAAGGTCAGCACCAGCTCGTGGTCGGGGAGGTCCAGGCTGGTCGCCTTCCCGTTGCGGGTGTCGATGACCGGGCCGCCCTTGAGGATGTCCTTCGGGACGCGGTCGTTCGCGGCGGGCGGTCCGACGCGGTGGTCGGCGAGGACCTCGCTGTGCACGTATCCGCGCAGCATGAGCATCGCGCCCAGCGCGACGAGCACGAGCAGGGGCAGCAACAGACGCATGGGCAGGCGCCGGCGCCTGGAGCCGCCAGGGGCTCGGGACGCGCGCCCGGAACGGCGGGTACGGGATGCCATGGGTGGTGGTACTCCGGGTGGTGCGGGATCGGGGTGGTACGGGGACGGGCGGACGGAGCGGGGACGGGGTGGGCGGACGGGCGGTGTGGGATCGGGGTGGTGCGGGGACGGGGTGGGCGGACGGTGCGGTGGGGACGGGCCCGGCCGGCGGGGACGTCGCGGTTGCGCGTCCGCCGCACCGGAGGGCGGGTCGGTCGGAGACGCCGGCCTCGATCGAGAGGCGGCCCCGCCGCCCCGAGGAGCCCCGGCTTCACCGAGCCGGCCGGGGCCGGTGGGATGTGCTTGGCCGTGGCCGGATGGGCGGGTGGTGCGGGATGCCTGGCCGGACGGGCGGTCCGGATGGGCGGGTGGTGCGGGATGCCTGGCCGGACGGGCGGTGGTGTGGTGCCCGGCCGAACAGGCGGTCGTGCGGTGCCGGATCGGCGGTCGTGCTGCGGCGCCCGACCGAACGGGCGGTGATGCGGTGCCCGGCCGGATGGGCGATGGTGCGATGCCCGGCCGGATGGGCGGTGATGCGGGTGCCTGGCCGGACGGGCGGGTGGTGCGGTGCCCGGCCGAACAGGCCGTCGTGCGGTGCCGGATCGGCGGTCGTGCTGCGGCGCCCGACCGAACGGGCGATGCTGCGGTGCCCGGCCGAACGGGCCATGGTGCGATGCCCGGCCGGATGGGCGGTGATGCGGGTGCCTGGCCGGACGGGCGGGTGGTGCGGTGCCCGGCCGAACAGGCCGTCGTGCGGTGC
>NZ_JACHCX010000026.1:60194-79639 GCF_014207295.1 Streptomyces sp. AK010 | reverse complement strand
GGTGCCCGGCCGAACAGGCCGTCGTGCGGTGCCGGATCGGCGGTCGTGCTGCGGCGCCCGACCGAACGGGCGATGCTGCGGTGCCCGGCCGAACGGGCGATGGTGCGATGCCCGGCCGGATGGGCGAGATGGTGCGATGCCCTGCCGAACAGGCGGTGCTGCTGTGCCCGACCGGATGGGGAGGGGCGGCGCCCGGAGCGGCGGGCGGCAGCGTCGCGGTTCAGGCGACGACGCGATCCGGACGGCGCCGCGGTCTAAGCCGCGGCGGGCGTCTCGGCGACCGGCTGCGGCTCGGCCGGGCCCTCCGCGACCGTGCCGCCGTCGCCGCCGGTGCCCGTCGTCTCCGTGGGCGCGGCCGTGGGCTCGCCCGTCGGTGTCGGGTCGGTGGCCGGCGTGCTCGGCGGGTCCGCCGGTTTGGTGGGGGCCGGGTCGGTGGCCTTGCCGCCCGGCGCCGGGGTGGTCCGGGTCGCGGTCGGCGAGGGCTTGGCGGACGTGCCGGGACGGTCGGGGCCGGCGGTGGCACCGGGTGCGGCGGCGCTGGGGCCGGGCGCGGGTGCCGTGGCCCCGCCGGTCGCCGGTGCGCTGCCCGGCGCGGTGACGCCGGTGTCCCCGACCTCTCCGGTCGGAGCCGACTCGGCGGTCAGCGGCGGGCTGTCGACCTGCCCGGCCGGCGGGTTGTCGTCCTTGGTCGGCACGGGCAGCCAGGGGGCGTTGGAGTTGCCCGACAGCAGCGTGGCGACGATGACGACGGCGTAGACCCCGCAGGCCAGGGCGACGGCCATGCCGATGCGGCGGTAGCGGCGGCTGCGGCGGCCGGACTCGTCGACGAAGACGGGCCGGTCGGCGGCCTCGGCGCCCGGGCCCTCCTTCACCTGCCGCAGGAAGCCCTCCCAGAGCTGCACGGCGTCGAGCTGGACCGTGACCTCGTGCGGATCGTGGGTCTGCCCGTCCTCGTCGGGGGCGTGCCCGGACGGGCCCGCCTCCTCCTGCTCCTGCCAGGGGTCACGGACCGCGGTCCGGCTCCCCGGTTCCGGGGCGCGCGAATCGGCCTCGCCGTCACTCTGGCGGGGAATGCCGCGCAGCATCTCCGTCCCGGCGGGCAGCCCGTGGCCGGTCGCCCGGACGTCACGGCCGGGGAAGACCTGTGTCGCTCTTCTGTCCCGGGCTCTGCCGTCCGACGGGAGCTCTCCGGTAGCCGTAGCGGCCTCGGGCCACTCGGGTTGGGCGTCTTCTCGCCACTCTTTCACGCGCACGCACTTCCCCCCAGGGATGGTTCAGGTGCGCTTGACGACCTGAGCACCCGCCGTCGGACCGGGCCCCCACCCGTCCGAACGCCCCCTCGTACCACACCGTGCTCAGGCGTCGAATGTAGCGCACGCGCAGGTCCTGTGTGGGCGCCGTGTCGAATCGTGTCCGTCGTGAGACGCCATGAGGACATCGTCTCCGGCCGGTGTCCACGTGCCTGCGGACCTGCACAACCACCCCATTTCCGCAGCCAGGAGGGCTGCGGCCCGGCGCAACGCGTCGAGCGCGGGGTGGGTCGGGCCCCTGCGCCACACCAGCGAAACCGGGGACAGAGGAACGGGGTCGACCAGGGGCCGCACCACCGTCGACGCAAGCGCCGGGAACCCCACGACGGCCAGGATCGGGTTGTGTGTTCTGGCCATGATCCGCTGGAACTCCTCCTCTCCTACGGCCAGCGGGGCGGGTGGCGCGATTTCGATGCCGCGTCCCTCGAAGAGCAGCCGCGCGAGGCCGGTCCACTCCGGCGTACGCGGGTTGCCGGCGCCCGCGTAGACGCTCTCGCCGGCCAGCTCGGCGAGCGGGACGGACTCCCACGCGGCCAGCCGGTGGTCCTCGGGCAGGACGACCGCCATCGGCTCGAACCACACGGGCTGGTGGTCGAGCCCGGCCCGCAGGGCCGGGTCCAGGCCGCCGAACCGCCCGAACGAGGCGTCCAGCCGGCCGGCCAGCATTTCACCGGCGGCGCCGGTCAGGCCGCTCTCGTAGCGGGCCATCAGCTCGTGGCGAGGGGCGAGTTCCCGCGCCTCGTGCAGCACCCGGCGGGGTGTGACCAGGCCCGGGGAGTTGAGGTCGACCAGCAGCGGCCGGGCCTGGTGGAAGGCGGCGAGCAGCTCGTCCTGCGCGTGGAGCACCCGGCGGGCGTGCGGCAGCAGCCGTTCCCCGTCCGTGGTGAGCGTCACCTGCCGGGTGGTCCGCACGAACAGCTCGGTCCCCAGCTCCCGTTCCAGCCGCCGCACGTCCCGGCTGAGCGCCTGCTGAGCCACGTGCAACCGCACCGCCGCCCGAGTGAAGTGCAGTTCCTCGGCCACGGTGACGAAGCCACGCAGCAGACGGGGGTCGAGGTGGGCTGCCATGCGGTGAACTTACAGCGGCCGGGGCCGCCGGGGATCGGAGGATCAGAGGCCGGGCTTCTTCCCGGGCATCTCTCCCTCGCCCGTCCGGACCTCCGTGGCGTTCACGCCGTCCGCCCTCTTCCGGCCGTCCGCGGACGGAGCCTGCCCCACCCGGTGTCGAGGTGCCGACCGCATCGGCGGCCTGGTCAGTGTGATCTGGCGGACGACCTGCTGGAAGCACGCCAGGGCGGCGAGGCCGGGCAGGGCGGCCGCCGCGGTGCCGAGGACCGTCCGGGGTGCCTGAACGACGCACAGCAGGACGGCGATGGAGGAGAAGACCAGGACCACGCACCAGGAGTGCACGGCACGGCGCTGGTGCAGCGCGGCCCGCAGGACGGACAGGGAACCCACCAGCCAGGGCCCGTACACCAGCAGGGGCCACCAGTGGCGCAGGCCCCTCGCCGCGGGGGACACGGCGACCATGCGCAGGGGGTCGTAGGCGACCATGCCGCTCAGGAGGCTCACCGCCAGACCGATGACGGCCGCGAGGGCGGCGACGAGGAAGCTGGTGGTGCGGAGCACGCCCGGGGCCTTGCGGGTCCGGACCTTGCGGTGCCGCCGGGGGACGTCCCGCACCGGCGGGAGTTCCTCGGTGATGTCCTGGAGCCGGCGCATGTGGGTGCCCTGGGCGGGCGCGGGTGCCGGGTCCGGGTCCGGGGCCCGGTCCTCGTCACCGGGGGCGGAGATCCTCGCCGCCTGCCCCCCGAGGGCCTCCTCGAGGATGAACGCCAGTTCCTCGGCGGGGTCCCAGGTCGGGTCCGGCGGGGTCAGTGGGGTGATGAAGTCCCGGGCCGGAGCCCGATGCCGGCCGGTGCCCTCTACTTTGTCGTACATGGCGTGCCCCGACTATTCCGCAAGCGCGAAAGCGGGCCAATCCGTCGCACTGATCCACCGTCGTGCGAGATCCTTTTCCAGCGTGCTCATGGCGTCGATGAAATCCCGCAGAAGCGACTCCGTCACCTGTAGCGTGACCGGGCAACCCCCTCTGGTGAGCGTCCCGTTGACGGTCGCCGACGAGTGCGGTGGAGCGGGAATGTAGGTGTACGGGCCGAGCGTTACCGCCCAGCCGTCTTTCCTGGTCGCCTCGGTCATGTACCGACTAACCGTCACCCCACTTCGGCGGATGCGCGGCAAACGAGTGAAGGATTTTCGCGAATGAGCATCCTTCCATGCGTCATGAGAAGCATCAGGAATCTCCATATCCCTGTATGAAGAACGGGGAGCATATCTTTTTCGCCATGCCCTTTTCGGCCGCACGCGCGATTCACAACCCAGGTGCGTGACTGCGCACGGAAGAGGTGTTGGACCGCCCGATCGCCCCCGGGCGACGGTGGACACATGCCGCAACTCTTCCCGTACCGCCACCTGTTCCGTTTCCCCGGCGCCCGCGCCTTCACGGCCGGGAACCTGCTCGCCCGCCTGCCGATGGGCATGTTCAGCGTCAGCGCGGTCATGATGATCGCCGGATCCCGGGGCTCCTATGCCCTCGCCGGCGCCGTCACGGCGACGGGGCTCGCGGCGACCGCCCTGGTCGCGCCATGGACCGCCCGGCTCGTCGACCGGCACGGCCAGGCACGTGTGGCCCTGCCCGCCACGGTGGTCGCCGTCCTCGGCTCCCTCTCCCTGCTGCTGTGCGTGCGCCACGACGCCCCCGACTGGACCCTGTTCGCCTCCTACGCCGCCACCGCCACGACCCCCAACACCGGCGGCATGTCCCGGGCCCGCTGGGCCCATCTGCTGGCCGGCGACGCGAAGGCACTGCACACCGCCAACTCCTTCGAGCAGGCGGCGGACGAACTGTGCTTCATGCTGGGCCCGGTGCTCGCGGCCTTCCTGTGCGGGACGTTCTTCCCCGAGGCGGGCACTCTCGTGGGCGCGGCGCTGCTGCTGACCGGCATGGTCCTTTTCGCAGGCCGGCGCGCGACGGAGCCCCCGGTCCGCGCGACGCACCTACCCGGACGGGCGCCGCTGCGCGCCCCCGGCATCCCCCCGCTGCTCGCGGTCTGCCTGGCGATGGGCGGCGTCTTCGGCGCGACGGAGGTGGTCACGCTCGCGTTCGCCGACGCGCAGGGGCGGGAGTCGGCGGCCGGAATCGTGCTCGCGCTCCAGGCGGCGGGCTCCTGCGGGGCGGGCCTTCTGTACGGCGCCGTGAAGCCCGCCGGTCCGGCCGCGACCCGGCTGCCCTGGTGCGTGGCGGCGATGGCGGCGCTGCTGACCCTGCCGCTCATGGCCGCGTCCCTCACCGGTTCGCTCCTGCTGCTGGCTGCCGCGCTGCTGGTCGCCGGGATGGCGACGGCCCCGACGATGGTGACCACCATGACGCTGGTCCAGGAGCGCACTCCCGAGGGCCGGCTGAACGAGGGCATGACCCTCGCGGTGACCGGCCTGCTCGGCGGCGTCGCCTGCGGCAGCGCGATCGGCGGCTGGACGGTCGAGCACCTCTCTCCGACGGCGGGCTACGTGGTCCCGGTGACGGCGGCGGCCGTGGCTCTGGCGTTGTCCCCGTGCAGCCCTTCGAATCGCTTCACCGATTGCCTCGCATCCCATTGACGCCCTCACGTCCCCCCGCATACGTTCGATCGTCGAAGCGCTTCGACTTCGTGCGCCGGGAGAGTGTCGTGCGCCGGGAGAGTAGGGACCCCACATGAAGTTCACCGACGGCTACTGGCTCCTGCGCGAGGGCGTCACCGCGGCCCATCCGGCCCAGGCCCTCGACGTCACCGACTCGGACGGCGCACTGGAGATCCACGCCACGACCCGGCCCGTCCGCTCCCGTGGCGACCTGATGACCGGCCCGGTCCTCACGGTCCGGGCCCACACCCCCATGCCCGGCGTCATCGGCCTGACCCTGACCCACTTCACCGGCGGCGAGCCCCGCGGCCCCGAGTTCGAGCTCACGGCGTCGGACACCTCCGCGGAGATCTCGTACGACGACGAACACGCGACCCTGACCTCCGGCGACCTGTCGGTCCGGCTGGCGCGGGGCGGCCCCTGGCACGTCGAGTTCCGCGCGCACGGCCGCACGCTCACCAGCAGCGGCCACAGGAACGCGGGCATCATGACGGACGCCTCCGGCGGGCACCACCTGCGCGAACAGCTGGTCCTCAGCGTCGGCACGTCCGTCTACGGCCTCGGTGAGCGCTTCGGCCCGCTGGTGAAGAACGGGCAGGTCGTCGACATCTGGCAGTCCGACGGCGGCACGTGCAGCGAACAGGCCTACAAGAACGTGCCGTTCTACCTCACGGACGCGGGCTACGGCGTCTTCGTCGACCACCCGGGCCGGGTGTCCTTCGAGGTCGCCTCGGAGGTGGTCTCCCGGGTGCAGTTCAGCGCGGAGACCCAGGAGCTGACGTACTACGTCATCCACGGCCCGACCCCGAAGGACATCCTGCGCCGGTACACGGCCCTGACGGGCCGCCCGGCCCTGCCGCCCGCCTGGTCGTTCGGCCTGTGGCTGTCGACGTCGTTCACCACCCCGTACGACGAGGAGACGGTGACCTCCTTCGTCGACGGCATGCGGGAGCGTGGACTGCCGCTGTCCGTCTTCCACTTCGACTGCTTCTGGATGCGCGAGCACAACTGGTGCGACTTCCGGTGGGATTCCCGCGTCTTCCCCGACCCGGAGGGCATGCTGGCCCGGCTGAGCGCCCGTGACCTGCATGTCTCCGTCTGGATCAATCCGTACATCGCCCAGCGCTCCCCGCTGTTCGCCGAGGGCAAGGCGCTCGGGCACCTGCTGAAGCGCCCGGACGGCTCGGTCTGGCAGTGGGACATGTGGCAGCCCGGGATGGCCCTGGTCGACTTCACGTCACCGGCCGCCCGCGACTGGTACGCCGCCAAGCTGGAGACGCTGCTCGCGCAGGGCGTCGACTGCTTCAAGACCGACTTCGGTGAACGGGTGCCCCTCGACGTGGTCTGGTCCGACGGCTCGGACCCGGAGGGGATGCACAACTACTACACGTACCTGTACAACCGCACGGTCTTCGAGGTGCTGCGCAAGCACCGCGGTGAGCGGGAGGCCGTGCTCTTCGCCCGCTCCGCGACCGCGGGGAGCCAGCAGTTCCCCGTGCACTGGGGCGGCGACTGCGAGGCGACGTACGAGTCGATGGCGGAGTCGCTGCGCGGCGGCCTGTCCCTCGGCCTGTCCGGATTCGGCTTCTGGAGCCATGACATCGGCGGCTTCGAGGGCACCCCCACGCCCGCCCTGTTCAAGCGCTGGCTGGCCTTCGGGCTGCTCTCCTCGCACAGCCGCCTGCACGGCAGCAGCTCCTACCGGGTGCCCTGGCAGTTCGACGAGGAATCGGTCGACGTGGCCCGCCACTTCACCCGGCTGAAGCTCCGCCTCATGCCCTACCTGTACGAGACGGCCCGCACGGCTCACGCCGAGGGCCTGCCCATGATGCGCGCGATGGTGCTGGAGTTCCCGGACGACCCGGGGTGCGCGCACCTGGAACGGCAGTACATGCTCGGCCCGGACCTGCTGGTCGCCCCGGTGTTCAGCGACGAGGGCGACGTCACGTACTACGTCCCCGAGGGCACCTGGACACACTTCCCGACCGGCGGGACGGTGACCGGCCCGCGCTGGGTGCGGGAGCACCACGAATTCCAGAGCGTGCCGCTGCTGGTCCGGCCCGGCGCGGTGATCCCGGTCGGTGCGCGGGACGACCGCCCGGACTACGACCACGCCGACGGGGTGACGCTGCGGGCGTACGGTCTGCGCCCCGGCGACGAGGTGACGGTGCCGGTCGGGGACGTGACCTTCACGGTCGCCCGCGAGGGGGACACCCTGCGGGCGACGTGCTCCGCCCCGACGGCCGCCTGGAGCCTGGCCGCGGGCGACCGCGAGGTCCAGGCCGCGCCCGGCACGGGCCTCCTCACGCTGGAACTCGGCTGATGGTCAAGATCACGGACGTGGCGCGGCGAGCCGGGGTCTCCCCCAGCACCGTCTCCTACGCGCTGAGCGGCAAGCGCCCGATCTCCGACGAGACCCGGCGACGCGTCGAGGCGGCCGCCCGCGACCTGGGCTACCGCCCCCACGCGGCCGCCCGCGACCTGGCCGGCGGCAAGCCGAACGTCCTGGCCCTGGCGTCTCCGCTCCGCCCCGGCGTGCACGTCCCGGTGATGATGCGGCTGGCGGTGTCGGTGGTGACGACGGCCCGGGCGCACGACCACGACGTCCTGCTCCTCACCCAGGAGGAGGCCGAGGAGGGGCTGAGCCGCGCCGTGCACACGGCATCGGTGGACGGGCTGCTGCTGACGGACGTCGAACTCCACGACCCCCGCCTCCCCCGGCTCCGCTCCCAGGACCGCCCGTCGGTCCTGATCGGTGTCCCGGCGCACACATACGGCCTGACCTGCGTCGACCTCGACTTCCGGGCGGCCGGCGAGGCGTGCGTGGATCATCTGGCGGCGCTGGGCCACCACACGGTCGCCCTGGTGGGCTCGCCCCCGGAGGTCTACCTCCGCAGAACGGCCTACGCCCACCACCTCATGCACGGCTTCACCACGGCCGCCACCCGTCACGGCCTGGCCTCGTCCGTCCACCCGGGCGGCCCCGACCCCGCCACGGCCCCGGGGCTCGCCGAGCGGCTGCTCCACGGGCACCCCGCCCTCACCGCCGTGGTCGTCCACAACGAACCTCTCCTGGCCCCCTTGATCGCCGCCTTCGAGCATCTCGGCCTGCGCGTCCCCGACGACCTCTCCGTCACGGCCGTCTGCCCGGACGACATGGCGACGACGCCCCGTGTCCCGGTCACATCGGTGTCCCTGCCGGCCGACGAGCTGGGCGCCCACGCGGTGGACCTCCTGATACGGAAGCTGCACGGCACCCCCGTACCGGAGACGACACTTCTCGCGCCCCGGCTGACGGAACGGGCGAGCACGGCACGCCGGACGGCATGACAAAGGCCCCGCCGCAGTAAGCGACGGGGCCCTTGCCCACATGGGATGAGTGGAGATGGCGGGAATCGAACCCGCGTCCAACGGTGCAGAATCAGGGCTTCTCCGTGTGCAGTTCGCTGTGATTTTCTCGGCCCCGGCGATCACGCGAACAAGTCGCCGACGGGCCCAGTCACTGTTTGATTTCCCATCGAGCCCCGTGACCGGGCTCGATGGTTTAGTTCCCTAGATTATGCCAGGATCCGGGCCGGGAACACTCCCGGGCTGACACCCATTTAGGGTCCTTCAGTCACTGCTTATCAGGCAGCGAGGGCGAAGGACTGGGAATCGCGCTTGGTAGTGGCGATTATTTTTTGCGACATATGGTTTACGAGATCATTGCCGCTTCCTCGACACGCTTCCCCTGCTTCGACAGCCGCTGTCGAAACCGATCATCCCCATGTTGTGTTGACAATCCCTCCGGAGAGGGGCGCGCACCCGCTGTGGGGTGCAGTGACCATCGTACGTGACCAACGCAGGTCGGTGCCAGCGTATTCCCTACGCCCCGCGCTGCTTGCGCCGCACCGCCGCGATCGCGCGGTCGGTCTCCCTGCGGTCCTGCTTCTCACGGAGCGTCTGGCGCTTGTCGTACTCCTTCTTGCCCTTCGCCAGCGCGATCTCGACCTTGGCCCGGCCGTCCTTGAAGTACAGCGCGAGGGGCACGATGGTGTGGCCCGTCTCGCCCGACTTCGACTCCAGCTTGTCGATCTCGGCACGGTGCAGCAGCAGCTTCCGCTTGCGCCGGGCGCTGTGGTTGGTCCACGTGCCCTGGCTGTACTCCGGCACGTGCACGTTGTGCAGCCACGCCTCGTTCCCGTCCAGCTGCACGAAGCCGTCGACCAGCGACGCCCGTCCCTGGCGCAGGGACTTCACCTCGGTCCCGGTGAGGACCAGGCCGGCCTCGTAGGTGTCGATGATGAGGTAGTCGTGCCGCGCCTTCTTGTTCTGCGCGATCAGCTTGCGCCCTTTTTCCTTAGCCATAGTGCCGCCATTTTCGCACTACGGAGGGCTCCTGCGGAAAGTCGATTACGAGGGGCTCGCGAGGCCCCGCAGGACGGTCTCGGCCCGCTGGAGGGCGTCCTCGCCGGTCTCCAGGTCGGGCGTGATGCCCCGGCCGTCGACCCCGCGGCCGGAGGGGGTGCGGTAGTGCCCGACGGTCAGCTCCGCCACGGAGCCGTCGGGCAGCCGGCTCGGCATCTGGACCGAGCCCTTGCCGAAGGTGCGGGAGCCCACGACGAGCGCCCGTCCACGGTCCTGCACGGCGCCGGTGAGGAGCTCGGCCGCGCTCATCGTCCCGCCGTCGACGAGCGCGACCAGGGGTCTCGTGGTGTCCCCGCCGGACTCGGCGTGCAGGGCGCGCTGCTCGCCCTCGACGTCGTAGGTGGCGACCAGGCCGCCGTCGAGGAAGGCGGAGGCGGCGGTCACGGCCTCGGTGACCAGGCCACCGGAGTTGCCGCGCAGGTCCAGGACGATCCCGGCGCGGGGCGGGGACTGCCGGACGGCTTCACGGACCTGGCGGCCGGAGCCCTTGGTGAAGGTGGCGACCTTGATGACGGTGACCCGGCCGGCGAGCTCCCGGACGGTGACGGAGTCGGTGGACAGCTGGACCCGGCGCAGCGTTTCGGTCCACGCGCGGGTGCCGCGCTCCAGGCCGAGGCGGACGGCGGTGCCCGCGGGGGCGTCCGTGGCGTCCCCGCGCAGTAAGGAGACGACCTCCGTGACGGGACGGCCGTCGGTCTTCTCACCGTCGACGCTGCGCAGCAGGTCCCCGGGGCGGATCCCGGCGGTGGCGGCAGGCGAACCGGCGCGCACCTTCGTCACCTCGATACGGCCGTCCCGTTCGCTGCGGGCCCACAGGCCGACGCCGGTGTACTGGCCGTCGAGGGACTCCTCGAACTCCTCGTACTCGCCCCGGGAGTAGACGGCGCCCCAGCGGTCACCGCTGCGGCTGACGGCGCGCTTGGCGGCCTGGATCGGCGACTTGCCCTCGGCCATGGCCTCCTCGGCCGCCCTGGCGACGTCCGCGTGGCGCCCGGCCGGTCCGGCCGAACGGGCCTCGTTGCGGGCGGACTTTTCCTCGCCCTGCGGCAACGCCCCGGTGGCCGCACCGGCGACGAGCACGCTCGTGAACACCAACGTCAGGGCGGCCCCGCGACGGATACGGCGGGGCTGACAGAACGGGTCACGACCTGACATGCCGGTGAGTCTAGGACAAGCGGAAGGGGCGTACGGTCGGTTGACCGTACGCCCCTCTTGGCATGCGTCACACCTTCAAGTACTTGCGCAGCGCGAAGAACGCGGCCAACGCGGGCATCAGAAGGCTCGTCGCGAGGATGAGCGGCAGATACTTCAGCACCGCGCCCCAGCCGATGAAGTTGATCAGTGTCAGCTGGTCGGCCAGGGCCAGTCCGTGGTCGATGAGGAAGTACCGGGCGATCAGCAGGAAGCCGCACGCGAGGGTGCCGCCGATGAGTCCGGCGACCGCGGCCTCCATGATGAACGGCGCCTGGATGTAGAAGCCGGAGGCGCCGACCAGCCGCATGATGCCGGTCTCACGCCGGCGGCTGAACGCCGAGACGCGCACGGTGTTGACGATCAGCATCAGCGCGACGACCAGCATCAGCGCCATCACCGCGCGGGCGGCCCAGTTCATGCCGTTCAGCAGCTTGAAGAGGTTGTCCAGGATGCCCTTCTGGTCCTGCACGGACTGCACGCCGTCCCGGCCGTTGAAGGCGGTGGCGATGACCTGGTACTTCTCCGGGTCCTTCAACTTGATGCGGTACGACTCCTGCATCTGGTCCGGCGTGAGGGAGCTGGCGAGCGGGGAGTCGCCGAACTGCTCCTTGTAGTGCTTGTACGCCTGGTCCTGCGACTCGTACGTGACCGCCTGGACGACGTCCATCTTGCCGAGGTCGGCCTTGATCTGCGACTTCTGGTCGTCGGTCACCGCACCCTTGGCGCAGTTGGGGTCGGACTCGGCGTCGCTCTTGTTGCAGAGGAAGATCGAGACGTTGACCTTGTCGTACCAGAAGCCCTTCATGGTGTTGACCTGGTCGCTCATCAGGAGCGACCCGCCGAACAGGGCGAGCGACAGGGCGACGGAGACGACGACGGCGAAGGTCATCGTCAGGTTGCGGCGGAGACCGACACCGATCTCCGACAGGACGAACTGGGCGCGCATGGCGACTGGTTATGCCTTTCCGTGGATCTCGGGTGCGGTATCAGTGCTGGTAGCCGTAGACACCGCGGGCCTGGTCGCGGACGAGGCGGCCCTTCTCCAGTTCGATGACGCGCTTGCGCATCTGGTCGACGATGTTCTGGTCGTGCGTGGCCATCACCACGGTCGTGCCCGTCCGGTTGATGCGGTCGAGCAGCTTCATGATGCCGACGGAGGTCTGCGGGTCGAGGTTGCCGGTGGGCTCGTCGGCGATGAGCAGCTTGGGCCGGTTGACGAAGGCACGCGCGATGGCGACGCGCTGCTGCTCACCACCGGACAGCTCGCCGGGCATCCGGTCCTCCTTGCCGCCGAGCCCGACGAGGTCGAGCACCTGCGGCACGGACTTGCGGATCTCGCCGCGGGACTTGCCGATGACCTCCTGCGCGAAGGCGACGTTCTCGCCGACCGTCTTGTTCGGCAGCAGACGGAAGTCCTGGAAGACCGTCCCCAGCTGGCGCCGCATCTGCGGGACCTTCCAGTTGGAGAGGCGGGCGAGGTCCTTGCCCAGAACGTGCACCTGACCGTGACTGCACCGCTCCTCGCGGAGGATCAGCCGCAGGAAGGTGGACTTTCCGGAGCCGGAGGACCCCACGAGGAAGACGAACTCGCCCTTCTCGACCTCCAGGGAGACATCCCTGAGGGCGGGGCGGGTCTGCTTGGGGTAGACCTTGGAGACATTGTCGAATCGGATCACGGATGCACCACGGGTCGCCGGGGGTAGATGAGCGTGACCATACGCGACCCGGGTGGGGCATCGCAGTCACCGACAGTGGTTGCGCCATGGATGTGCCGTTTTATACCGAGCCCCGAGGGGCGCGGGGGGACTGTGCGTACAACCACAGAAATTGCGCAGCCGCGCGACAGCCGTCGGAACCTGGCAAAGTGGAGGGGGGAACATTCCCACCCCCACGGACGTTGGACACGTGGAACCGGCGCAAGGAGGGCAAGCGCATGACGTACGACCGGCTGGTGTGCGCGAACTGCGCGTCCCCCGTGAACGAGGGCCGCTGCCCCGTGTGCCGCGCGAACCGCGAGCGGATGCAGCAGGAGAACTTCCTCGCGGGCCTGAACCCGATGACCCTGATCGCACTGCTGACGGTGCTGATCGCGGCGGTGGCCCTGCTGGCGCACCAGACCGCGTAGCGGCGGTGCAGGCAGCCGCCCCCCGGACATGGCCGAGGGCCCGGAGCGAATCGCGATTCGCTCCGGGCCCTCGGTGTTGCGCTGCGCCCACGGTCCGTGTGGCCACGGGCCGTGGGGACGCGGCTACCGTCAGGCGGCAGCCCCGCCGCGACCGCCCACGAGGCGCGGCAGCAGACGGAAGCCGACACCGCCGGCGATCATCGTGGCGGCGCCGATCACCAGGAAGGCGGTCTGCGCGGCACCCGTCTCGGCGAGCTCCTCGCCGTTGCCCTGGGCCTGGGCCTGCGGGGCCGGGGTGGAGTCCGAGCCGATCTCGGTGAGGGCGGAGGAGCCCTCCTCCTGCGGCGAGGTGCCGCCGTCGGGGTCGGTGTTGTTGCCGCCGTTGCCGTTGCCGCCACCGGTGCCGTTTCCGTTGCCCGGGTCGGTCGGGGCGTCGGTCGGGTCCTCGGTCGGCTCGGTGGGCTCGTCCGTGGGCTCGGTCGGCTCGTCGGTGGGCTCCTCGGTCGACGGCGGGTCCGTCGGGAGGTCCGTCGGCGGGTCGGTGGGGATGTCGGTCGGCGGGTCGGTCGGCGTCGGGGACGGCGACTCGTCGGCGCACAGGATGCCGAGCAGGCAGTCGTCGGCCTCCGCGGCGGATGCGGCACCGGCGGCGGTCAGCGAGGCACCGGCGGCGATCACGGCGCCGGCGGCTATGCGCGCGACACGGATCCGCGTCTTCTTCGTCATGTGGTTGCTACCCCCAGTAGCTCATCGTCATTAGGCAATGCTCGGGGCTGTGCTCGACGGAGACGGCTGCGGTGAAAGGGCCCCCGGTTCACATGCGCCCCAGAGACACGCATGCCGCGCTTCACCCTTCCCATTTTTCAAGAACACGTCAAGGTCGTTTGCGGCCGCCATGTCCAACTAAGGGAGCTATGCGGGGAGTCTGAGCCTGTGAGTGTGATGTAAAACCCGGACGTCCGAGCGCAGACAAGGCAACTACCGCCTTGAGGGCGGCAGTTGCCTTGTCGACAAACTTACTTCTCCTGCTGCTTGCGCCAGCGAATTCCGGCCTCGAGGAACCCGTCGATCTCGCCGTTGAACACGGCCTCGGGGTTGCCGACCTCGAACTCGGTGCGCAGGTCCTTCACCATCTGGTACGGGTGCAGGACGTAGGAACGCATCTGGTTGCCCCAGGAGCTCCCGCCGTCCTTGAGGGCGTCCATCCTGGCCCGCTCCTCCTGGCGCTGCCGCTCCAGCAGCTTCGCCTGGAGAACGTTCATGGCGGTCGCCTTGTTCTGGATCTGCGACCGCTCGTTCTGGCAGGAGACGACGATGCCGGTGGGGAGGTGGGTCAGCCGCACCGCGGAGTCGGTGGTGTTGACGCCCTGGCCGCCGGGGCCGGACGAGCGGTACACGTCCACCCGCAGCTCGGACTCGTCGATCTCGATGTGGTCGGTCTGCTCGACCACGGGGAGGATCTCCACGCCCGCGAAGGAGGTCTGGCGGCGCCCCTGGTTGTCGAAGGGCGAGATGCGCACGAGGCGGTGCGTGCCCTGCTCGACGGAGAGGGTGCCGTAGGCGTAGGGGACCTGCACGGCGAAGGTGGTCGACTTGATGCCGGCCTCTTCCGCGTAGGAGGTCTCGTAGATCTCGGTCTTGTAGCCGCGCTGCTCGGCCCAGCGCAGGTACATGCGCTGGAGCTTCTCGGCGAAGTCGGCGGCGTCGACGCCACCGGCCTCGGCACGGATGTTCACCAGCGCCTCACGGGAGTCGTACTCACCGGAGAGGAGGGTGCGGACCTCCATCTCGTCCAGCGCCTTCTTCACGGCCGTGAGCTCGGCCTCGGCCTCGGCACGGGTGTCCGGGTCGTCCTCCTCCTCGGCCATCTCGAAGAGGACGCCCAGGTCGTCGATGCGACCGCGCAGGGCCTCGGCCTTGCGCACCTCGGCCTGGAGGTGGGACAGCTTGCTGGTGATCTTCTGCGCCTCATCGGGGTTGTCCCAGAGGGACGGCGCGGCCGCCTGCTCCTCGAGCACGGCGATGTCTGCCCTCATCTTCTCGAGGTCCAGAACGGCCTCGATCGACTCCATGGTCGAGGAGAGGGACTTGAGCTCTTCGGATACGTCGACGACTGCCACGCCCTCCAGCGTAACGGCTCCGCCCGGCGGCCATCGCCGGGCGGCCGGAGCGGGCGGCTCAGGGAGTCTGCGGGGCGGAGTTCTCCGTGTCCTGGGGAGGTGCGCCGCCGTCGTCGTCCGACGTGGACAGCCAGGCGCCGACGCCGATCGCCGCCGTGAGGGCGATCGCGCCCGCTCCCAGGGCCACCCGGCGGCGCCGGGCCGCGGCGCGGTTGCGGGCCGAGCCGGGGCGGGGGGCGCCCGCGGTGCGCGGGGCCCGGGCCGTGCCGTGGGCGCCGCCGGCCAGCTCGTCGGGGGCGGGGACGCGCATCGAGGTGTGGGTGTCGCGGTTGGAGTCGGCCGGCTTCGCGCCCGGCACCAGGGGGACCGCGCCCCGCCGCCGGACGCGCTCCCCGGTCGGCGCCGGTCCGGCGGGCTGCTCCTCGCCCTCGGCCTCCTCCGCGGATTCGGTGTCCGGCTCGTCGACCTCCAGCGGGGGCATGCCCGCGAGCATCGGCAGCAGCTCCCGCAGCCGGGCCCCGAGCTCCGAGGCCCGCAGCCGCGACGCCGGGGCCTTGGCCAGGCACTGCACCAGCAGCTGCCACAGCTCGTCCGGGATGCCGGGCAGCGGGACGACCGTCTCCGTGACGTGCCGGCGCAGGACCGCGCCCGGGTGGCCGCCGCCGAAGGGCGTGAAGCCCGCCAGCAGCTCGTAGAGGACCGTGGCGAGCGCGTAGATGTCCACGGACGCGCGCGGGGGCAGGCCCTCGACGATCTCCGGGGCGAGGTAGTCCGGAGTGCCGATGATCTTCGTGGCCTTGGTCCGGCGCGGGGTGTCGATGAGCTTGGCGACGCCGAAGTCGGTCAGCAGCGCGCGGTGGGAGCCGCCGGGGCCGAGCGGACCCTGCATGTCCAGGAGCACGTTCTCCGGCTTGACGTCCCGGTGCACGACGCCCGCGGCGTGCGCGGCGGCCAGTCCGTCGGCGATGTCGGCCGCGATCGCGACGGCCGCCTCGGGGGCCAGGCGCCGGTCCCGGTCCAGCCGGGTGCGCAGGTCCGTGCCGCGGACGAGGTCCATGACGAGCGCCAGGTCGTTGCCGTCGACGACCAGGTCCCGCACCGACACCACGTGCGGGTGCTCCAAGCCGAGCAGGGCCGTGCGCTCCTGGACGAAGCGACCGACGAGTTCCTGGTCGGACGCGAGGTCCTCGCGCAGCAGCTTGATGGCGACGGGGCCTCCGGGGCCCTCGCCCAGCCACACCGTGCCGGCGCTGCCCCGCCCGAGGATCTGGTGGGCGGTGTACCGGCTGCCGATCTTCCGTGCCAAGGCTGCTCCTACCGACGCGTGTTGTCGCTAAAACTACGCGTCCGGAGAGCCAACCTTCACCGTCGAGGCGGAAATCACCCGCCGGGTGTCGACAAATCACCAACCCCGCGGGGCGGTTCCGGTCAGTTCGTGCCGGAACCGCTCCCGCCGAGCTTCTCGAACCAGCCGGTCACGGTGTTGAACCAGTCGGTGAGCTGGTCCCAGTAGCCCTTGGTGGTGCCGATCCACTCCTGGAGCGGGCTCAGTTCCCAGATCAGCCAGCCCGCCACGAACAGGATGACGATCGTGAAGAGGCAGCCCTTCAGGCAGCCGAGGCCGGGGATCCGCATCGGGTTGGCGCTGCGCTGCCGGGGCTGCCGGGGCTCGCGCTGCGGCGGCTGCGGCTGCTGGGGCGGCGGCGCGGGCGGGGCGTAGCGCTGCGGCGGCTGGGGGCGCTGGGGCTGCGGGGCGTACTGCTGGGGCTGCTGTTGTTGCGGGTGGCCGTAGCCGGGCCCGGGCGGGGGCGCCTGGCGGCGCGGCTGCTGCTGGGGCCGGGCCACCTGGCGCTGGGGGCGGCGGCGCAGCGGGTCCTGACCCGGGTCGAGGTAGTTCTGGACCTGCGTCTGCTCGTTGCGGTCACGGGCCGCCCGCAGCTGGTTCTGCCAGGGGTGCGGGTCCTCGGGGCCGCCCTGCTGGTTCTGCCCTCCGGGGTGGCCGGGCGAGCCCGGCGGGACCGGCGGCATGACGGCGGTCGGGTCGGCCGCGCCCCGGTGGTTCATGACGGCGGTGGGGTCGGCGGCGCCGGCCGGGCCGCCGGTGTGCGGCATGACGCTGGTCGCGGCGTTCGGGTCGTACGAGCCCGCGCCCTGCGGGAGGACCTGGGTGGGGTCGGCCGCTCCGGGGGTGTCCGGCACCGGCGCGGGGGCCGGGTCGGGCGCGAGGAGCATGCCGACGCCCTCGGCGGCGGCGATCTGCGCGGAGTTCGCGTGCACCCCGATGCCCTCGGCGACGACGCGCAGGCCGCGGGCGAGGTTCTCGGCGCTGGGCCGTTCGTCCGGGTTCTTGCGCAGACAGCGCTCGATGACCGCCCACAGCGGGTCGGGGACCGTCGAGGGGCGGCGCGGCTCGGCGCTCAGGTGCTGGTGCAGCACCTCCAGGGCTGAGCCGCCGGAGAACGGCGGGCGGCCGGTGACCAGCTCGTACAGCAGGATGCCGGCGCCGTAGATGTCGACGGCGGAGGTCTGCGGGCGGCCCTCGGCGGACTCGGGCGCGACGTACGCGGGCGTGCCGACGAACTCCTGGGTGCGGGTCAGTCCCGGGGAGTCGGCGAGGCGGGCGATGCCGAAGTCGGTCAGCAGCGGGTGCATCTGCCCGTCGTACTGCTGGAGCAGGACGTTGGCCGGCTTGAGGTCGCGGTGGACCACGCCGTCGGCGTGGCTGGCGGCGAGCGCGTCGGCGATCTGGGCGGTGAGCAGGGCGGCGGCGACCGGGGTGAACGGCCCGTTCTCGCGCAGGTAGCGGTGCAGGTCGGGGCCCTCGACGAGGTCCATGACCAGCGCCAGCAGCTCGCCCTCGACGACCAGGTCACGCACCCGGACGATGTTCGGGTGGGTCAGCCGCAGCAGGACGGAGCGCTCGCGCAGGAACCGCATGACGATGTCCGGATCGCCGGCCAGTTCCTCTTTGAGGACCTTGATCGCGACGGTCTCGCCGGGCTGCCCCGGCACGGCCGCCTCGGCGCCCGCGGTCTCGCGCTGGCGGGCACGCCAGACGGTGCCCGTGGCGCCGCGTCCGAGCGGCTCCTCGAGGAGGTACTTGCTGCCTACCGGCCGCACGTCATGCGCTCCCTGGTGCTTGCCTTGCCTGCTGGCCTGTCCGACACACTGTAGTGCCGGGGGGCCGGGGACCGATGTGTCGTCTTCTGTGGGTCTCGCGTCTCTCACGCAGTGGGTCTTACGTAACGGCCCTCACAGCTGTTCGAAGGAAAGACGCTCACCTCGGTCTTGTGGTTGCCAGGAGTGAGCGTGACTGATCTCAAGCGGTCGCCTGTGGGTCATCTCTCAGGCACTTTTGCGGGCAGAGCCGACCAATCAAGATCACCTTTTCCCGAGCGAGGAGCGCGTTGTCAGTGGCAGGTGCGAGGATGCTGGCAGTACTGGCCGACGTGCTGGGGCGGGGTGGGGGACTCCGCGCCCGGGCAGAAGGGACCGCTGACGGCGATGCAGATCCGGCTGACCGTCGTAGATCCGCTGGGCCCGTCGGCGCCGGCGCGGGACGGCGCCCCGCGCAGCGACGTGCTGGTCACGGCGCCCGCCGGTACGGCGCTCGCCGCGGTGGCGTCCGCGCTCGCCCAGGTGGTCTCCGGTGGTGACGGTTCGGGCACGCCCGTGCTGTACGCCGGGGAGCAGCGGCTCGACGCCCAGCGCTGCACGCTCGGCGAGCCCCCGCTGACCGACGGTGCCGTGCTGTCCGTGGGTGCGCCGGGCGAGCCCGAGCCGCATCCCGAGCTGGACGACGCCCCGGCCCAGCTCCAGGTCGTGGCCGGCCCCGACGCCGGCGGTGTCCATCTTCTGCACGGTGGCGAGATCCGCGTCGGCCGCTCCGCCGACGCCGACGTACCGCTCGACGACCCGGACGTCTCCCGGCTGCACTGCACGGTCACGGTGAGCGCGGACGGCCGCGTCGCGGTCGCAGACCTGGACTCCACGAACGGCACGACGGTGAACGGCGCGCGGGTCGGCGGCCGGGCCGTCCCCTTCGCGCCGGGTGCGCTGCTGCGGATCGGTGAGTCGGCGCTGCGGCTGGCGCCCGCCGGAGGGCCGGGGGGCCGGGTCGAGACGACGCCGGACGGGGAGGGGCACGTGCGCGTGGCCGGACCCGCCGGAGACGCGGCCGCGTCGCACGCACGCGTGCCCGACCCGGGACCGGCCGGGCCCGCCGGTACCACGCACCACGCCGACGGCTCGGCGCCCTGGGGCACGCCCGGTGCCTCCGGGCGCGGCCCGGCTGACCCGGCCGTGGTGCCCGGGCAGGGCGGGGCACCGCGGATCGAGAGCGAGGGCCCGGGCGCGGCGTCCGGACGGCCGGAGGGGCGAGGGGACGTCGGCAGGGCCCGCCCTGCGGGCAGCGGCGGTGAGACCTATGCCGGGGACTCTCGGAGCGAGGTGCCGACCGGGGGTGCCGCCCGCACAGAGGACAGCCGGGGTCAGGCACCTGTCCAGGGCGCCGCCGGCGCAGCACACGCCGGAGACGGCCGGCGCGAGGTGCCGGCCCAGGGCACCGGCCGGAGCCAGGCACCCTCTCCGGGCGCAGGGCGTGCGGCCGGC
>NZ_JACHCX010000026.1:37901-60096 GCF_014207295.1 Streptomyces sp. AK010 | reverse complement strand
CCAGGCACCCTCTCCGGGCGCAGGGCGTGCGGCCGGCACAGGGGACCGCTGGAGTCGAGCGTCCGCCCAGGGCACCGGGGGCGCGGCCCACGCCGGGGACGGATGGAGCGAGGTGCCGCCCCGGGGCGGCACAGGCGCTGGGGACAGTTGGGCTCAGGCACCCGCCCAGGGCGCCGCGGGTGCGGCCCGCACCGGAGACAGCCGGGGCGAGGTTTTGCCCCAGGGCGCCCGGCGCGCGGGGAACGGCGCGAGTCAGGCGCCCGACCCGGGCACCGAGGACGCGGCGCGTGCGCAGGCCGGGGCCGCACGGACCGCCTCCGCGACGCACGGGACGCCCACCCGGCAGCCCGAAGCCGCTCAGGGGCCCTCCCCCATCACTCCTCCCGGCGCCCCGGCCCGGCCGGTGAGCGGCGCCGGGGACACGCACGCGGGTCGTGCCGGGCTCGGGGCGTTCGGCGTCGCGGACGGAACCGGTCCGCACCCCCGGGAGACGGACGGGCCGGCCGCTCCCGACGACCCGGCCCTCGCGGACCAGCGCTCCGGCCGTGGGCGCAAGGGCACCCCCCTCCGCGGCACCGACGTACCCCCGGGGACCCGCAGGCGCGGTGGGATCGGGGCGTGGGCCCGGCGGCTGACCGGAGGGCGTGGCGAGCGGGCGATTGAACCGCGCGAGGAGTACGAGGACGAGCCGGCCGCCAGGGTTGCGGCGGAGCATCACCCGGTCGTCGCACCGGCGGCCGCCCCGGAGACCTGGCCGGACCCGGCCACGCTGCTGCTCACGGCCCTCGGGCCCGGGCCGCGGCTGTGGGAGCGCGGCCCCGGTCACCCGGAGGCGCTCGCCGTGCGCCTCGGTACGGCCGACCGGGCGGCACCGGACGGCTCGGGCCTGCTGCCCGCCGTACCCGTGACCGCCGGGCTGCGCGAGGTCGGCGCCCTGGGACTGGCCGGGCCGCGGGCACGGCTGGCCGGGCTGGCCCGTGCGGTCCTGGCCCAGCTCACCGCGCTGCACTCCCCCGACTCGCTGGAGATCGTCCTGATCGCCGCGGACCGCTCACGCTCCTTGGAGGAGCGCACCGCCGAGTGGTCCTGGCTGGGCTGGCTGCCGCACGTCCGTCCGGGGCACGGGCAGGACTGCCGGCTGCTCCTGGCCCACGACCGCGAACAGGCGGCGGCCCGCACCGACGAACTCACCCGCCGCCTGGAGGACCAGCTGGCGGATGCGGCCACGGGCTCCGGCCCGGCAGGGAGCGTCGTTGTGCCGACGAGGACCTCGGTGACCGGCAGCCCGCAGCCCACCGGCACCGCCCCGTCCCCGGACCACTCCGTCCCCGCCCCCCGCCGCCCCTCCTGGGCCCGGGACGACGACTCCGGTGCCGACGCGGCGGCCGGTTTCCCCGGCCCGTACACCGTCGTGGTCGTCGACGGCGACCCCGGCGGCGCCGACCTGCGCGAAGCCGTCGATCGGCTGGCGCTGGAGGGCCCCCGGGCCGGGATACACGTCGTCTGCCTGGCCGAGACGGCCGCCGCCTCCCCGGCCTCGCCGGTGACGGAGACGTACGAGGCGGCCTGCGCGGTGGCACCGACCTTCCGGCAGTGCGGCGCGGTCGCGCTGCTCAGCGGGGACGTGGCGACGGCCCTGCGGCTGATGCGCGTGGCCCGGGCCGGCGGTGACGGCAAACCGGCCGGGCCGGTCGGGCACGGCACCGTCGCCACCGTCGACGCCGTCTCCGCGGCCTGGGCCGAGCGGTTCGCGCGGGCGCTGGCGCCACTGCGGACGGACGGCCCGGCGAGCGAGCGCCAGCCGCGCGTCTCCGCACCGCTGCCGCAGGCGGTCCGCCTGCTGGACGAGCTGGGCCTGGCCCGGGCCACCCCGGCGTCGCTGATGGCGCGCTGGGCGGACGCGGCCGACGACGCCGAAGCGCTGGGCGGTCGTGTGCGCGCGGTGCTGGGCGCCGGGCCGCGCGGCCCGGTCTGCGCCGACCTCGCCGCCCAGGGGCCGCACCTGCTGATCGAGGGCCCGCCGGGCAGCGGCCGTACGGAGCTGCTGCGGGCGGTCGTCGCGTCCCTTGCCGCCGCCGAGCGGCCGGACCGCCTCGGCATCGTGCTGGTCGACGGCCGGGGCGGCCCGGGCGCGGGCGGCGGGCACGGCGAGGGGCTGCGGGTGTGCACGGACGTTCCGCATGTCACCACGCTGCTCATGGCCCACGACCCGGTCCGGATGCGGGAGTTCGCGCAGTCCCTGAGCGCCGAGCTGAAACGGCGCACCGAGTTGCTCGGGCGGTCCGACTTCGCCGAGTGGCACACCGGGCGCGAGCTGTCGGGCCGTATGGTCGCCCAGCGCACGGCATCGGCCCGGGGCGGTGAGCGGGCCGAGGCCACGTCCCAGGGAGGGGCCGGGGATCTCGACTCCCCGTCCAGTTCGACCATGCGGCTGCGGCCGGGAGCGGCCCGGCGGCAGGTGGAGGCGGCCGCGCCGCCGCTCCCCCGGCTCGTCGTGGTCGTCGACGACCTGGACGCCCTGGTCTCCCCGGCACTCGGCTCGACGGGGCGGCCCGCGGCCGGATCGGTGATGCGCGCCCTGGAGGCCGTGGCCCGGGAGGGCGAGCGGCTCGGCGTCCACCTGGTGGCGGCGACCGGCCCGTGCGCCCGTACGGCGGAGACGGAACCGGCGCGCCGGGCCACCCTGCGCGTCACGCTCGACGCGCCCGCCCCGGGGCGTGGGGGCACCTCCCTGTTCGAGCGAAGCCGAGAACTCGGGGGAGAGCCCGCGCCCGGCCGGGGGAGGCTGACCGGCCCGGACGGACGGGTCACCCCGTTCCAGGGCGGCCGGGTCACCGGCCGCATCCCCCGCACGGCGACACTGCGCCCCACGGTCGTGCCCCTGGAATGGCACCGCATGGGTGACCCTCCGGCCCGCCGTCCGGTACGGGAGCTCGGAAACGGCCCCACCGACCTTGCCCTGTTGGCCAGCGCGCTGGAACGGGCGGCACGGGAAGTCGCGGCGGCGAAGGTGCCGTCGCTCCTGTGACCGAGGACGCGGCCGTCGGCCCCACCCGGCGTCATGGGGCCGAGTCCCTGGTCACGAGGGAGTCACGATCCCCCGCTTGACAGCCGACGCCATCTTGCCGCCCCCGCACACCCGGGCGTAGACCAGATCGCACGGGAGCGCGCTCGACGTTCGACGAGGAACGAAGAACGGGGCAGTCATGCGCATGACGAGCAGCACCATCCGGACACGCTGGTCGCCCAAGCCGGACACGGCGACCCCCCAGCACCGCAGAGCCGCCAAGGCAGTGGCCGCCGTCGCCGCGGGAGCCCTCGCGCTCTCGCTGTCCGCCTGCGGAAGCAGCGACGAAGGCAGCGGTGGGAGCACGGGCGACACCGACGACACCGCCAACAACGTCACCCTTCCGAAGCTGGACGGGACGAGCCTCGAGGTCGCCGCCGTGTGGAGCGGCACCGAACAGGCCAACTTCAAGAAGGTCCTGCAGGAGTTCGAGAAGCGCACGGGCGCCAAGGTCACGTTCGTGCCCGCGCAGGACCCGATCATCAACTTCATCGGCTCGAAGGTGGCCGGCGGGCAGCCGCCGGACATCGCGATGCTGCCGCAGCCCGGCGCCATCAAGCAGGCCGTCGACAAGGGCTGGGCCAAGCCGCTGGGCTCCGAAGCCCTCAAGGAGCTCGGCGAGAACTACTCGCAGGGCTGGCAGGACATCGGCAAGGTGAGCGGCAAGCCGTACGGCGTCTACTACAAGGCCGCCAACAAGTCCCTGATCTGGTACAACAACCAGGTCTTCGAGAACGCCGGGGCGAGTGAGCCCGAGACCTGGCCGGATCTGCTCAACACGGCGCAGACGGTCTTCGACTCCGGCGTCACCCCGTTCTCCATCGGCGGCGCCGAGGGCTGGACACTGACCGACTGGTTCGAGAACGTGTACCTCTCCCAGGCCGGGCCGGAGAAGTACGACCAGCTGGCCAAGCACGAGATCAAGTGGACGGACCCGTCCGTGAAGGACGCGCTGACCACGCTCGCGCAGGTCTGGGGCAAGCCCGACTGGATCGCGGGCGGGGCGAGCGGGGCGTTGCAGACCGACTTCCCGGCGTCCGTCACCCAGGTGTTCACCGGCGGGGACCAGCCCAAGGCCGCCATGGTGGCCGCGGGTGACTTCGCACAGGTCAACATCCCGAAGAACATGAAGATCGGCACGGACGCGAAGGTGTTCCCGTTCCCCGCGGTCGGTGACAACGGACCGGTGGTCTCGGGCGGCGACGCGGCCGTGATCCTCCAGGACTCGAAGGGATCGCAGGCCCTGGCCACCTGGCTCGCGTCCCCGGACGCGGCGTCGATCCAGGCCAAGCTGGGCGGCTACCTCTCGCCGAACAAGAACGTGCCGAACTCCGACTATCCGAACGCGGTGCAGCAGAAGATCGCCAAGGCGCTCATCGACGCCGGTGACGACTTCCGCTTCGACATGTCCGACCAGGCCCCGCAGGCCTTCGGCGGAACGCCCGGCAAGGGCGAGTGGAAGATCCTCCAGGACTTCCTGAAGAACCCGAAGGACATCGCGGGGACGCAGGCGAAGCTGGAGGCCGAAGCAGCCGCGGCGTACGGGAACTGACGTCATGACATCGGTTTCGGCGGCAGGGGGCGACAAGCCCCCTGCCGCTCCCAAGTCGCGCAAGAGTGTGACCGGCACCCGCAGGACCGTCGCGGCGCTGTTCCTGCTGCCGTCGCTCGTCCTGCTCGGCGCGCTCGTGGTGTACCCGATCGGGTACTCGGTCGTGCGCAGTTTCTACGACCAGTCCGGTGACGGCTTCGCCGGAATCGACAACTACACCTCCCTCTTCACCGACGAGGGCATCCGCACCGCGCTGAAGAACAACATCATCTGGGTGGTGTTCGCGCCGACGATCGCGACGGCGCTCGGCCTGATCTTCGCGGTGCTGACCGAACGGGTGCGTTGGGGTACGGCGTTCAAACTGGTCGTCTTCATGCCGATGGCGATCTCGATGCTGGCGGCGGGCATCATCTTCCGCCTGGTGTACGACCAGGACCCGGACAAGGGCGTCGCGAACGCGGTATGGGTGGGCGTGCACGACACGTTCTCCCAGGCGTCGGCGTTCCCGAAGGCCCACCCGGGCCGGGAATCGCCGCTGAAACCGGCCGGCGGCGGCGCGTTCATCACCGCCTCGCCCGTCCGCACGGGCGAGGCGGTCTCGCTGCCGCTGGTGGGTGTGGCGCCCGATCTGATGCCCGACGGGGCGAAGGCCGCGGTGGCGCCGAAGCCCGAGCCGGACAAGGTCACGGGCACGGCCTGGCAGGACTTCACCCGCGGCAAGGGCGTCGGCAGGCTCAACAGCGTCGACCCTGCCGAACTCGGCTATGCCGGGATGAAGGTCGAGGCCGTGAAGGACGGGAAGGTGGTGGCGTCGGCGACGGCCGCCGACGACGGCACCTTCACGCTGCCCGCCGCGGCCGACGGCGCCCAACTCCGGCTCCCGGCGAGCAACTTCAAGGAGCCGTACAACGGCCTGGACTGGCTCGGCCCGTCCCTGGTCACCCCGGCCATCATCGGCTCGTACATCTGGATGTGGGCCGGCTTCGCGATGGTGCTGATCGCGGCCGGGCTGGCGAGCGTGCCCCGGGAGCTGCTGGAGGCGGCCCGGGTCGACGGCGCGAGCGAGTGGCAGGTGTTCAGACGCGTCACGGTGCCGCTGCTGGCGCCGGTCCTCGCGGTCGTCGCCGTCACCCTGATGATCAATGTGCTGAAGATCTTCGACCTGGTCTTCATCATCGCTCCGGGCTCCTCCCAGGACGACGCGAACGTCCTCGCCCTGGAGCTGTACCGCAAGGGGTTCTCCGAGGACCAGCCGGGCATCGCCAGCGCCATCTCGGTGTTCCTGCTGCTGCTCGTGATCCCGGTGATGTGGTTCAACGTACGCAGGCTCAGGCGGGAGGTGCGGCGATGAAGGCCAGACAGTCGCTGGGTTCGCGGCTCGCCGAGGGGGTCAGCGGCGGGCTGCTGCGGGTGTTCCTCGTCGTCGTCGGACTGTTCTGGCTGGTGCCGACGATCGGGCTGCTGCTGTCCAGTCTCCGCGCGCCGGAGGACATCGCGGCGAGCGGCTGGTGGAACGTGCTCGCCGAGCCCTCCCAGATCACCTTCGACAGCTACCGGAAGCTGCTGGAGAACGAGGACATCACCAGCAGCCTGCTGAACACGGTGTGGATCACCGTCCCGGCGACCCTGCTGGTGGTGATCATCGGCTCGCTGGCCGGCTACGCCTTCGCCTGGATGGAGTTCCCGGGCCGGGACTGGTGGTTCCTGGGCGTGGTCGGCCTGTTGGTCGTGCCCGTGCAGGTGGCGCTGATCCCGATCGCCGAACTCTTCGGCAAGATCGGCGTCTTCGGTTCGGTGCTCGGCGTGGTGCTCTTCCACGTCGGTTTCGGACTGCCGTTCGCGGTGTTCCTGCTGCGGAACTTCTTCGCGGAGATCCCGCGCGAGCTGCTGGAGGCGGCGCGCCTGGACGGGGCGGGTGAACTGCGCCTGTTCTTCCGTGTCGTGATGCCGCTCGGCGCCCCGGCGATCGCGGCCCTCGGCATCTTCCAGTTCCTGTGGGTGTGGAACGACCTGCTCGTCGCGCTGATCTTCTCGGACTCCGGGAGCCAGCCGATCACGGTCGCACTGCAGACCCAGGTACGGCAGTTCGGCAACAACATCGACGTGCTGGCACCCGGCGCGTTCATCTCGATGGTGGTCCCGCTGGCCGTCTTCTTCGCGTTCCAGCGGCAGTTCGTGTCCGGCGTCATGGCGGGCGCGGTCAAATAGCGCCTACAGCAAGCCGGTTGGAGGGGCGGGCCGGGCGCGGTCCGCCCCTTCGGCGTTCCCCCGGATGCCGTAGCCACCGTAACCAAGTCGGCCCACCGGCCGTTCCCGGGCCGAACGCCCGCGCCGACCGATGGATGGCCTCTTGCCCAGGTTCAGTGTCATTGTCCCCGCGTACCAGGTTCAGGCGTACCTGCACGAGTGCCTCGAATCGGTGCTCTCCCAGTTCTGTCCCGATCTGGAACTGATCGTCGTCGACGACTGCTCGCCGGACGCGTGCGGCGCGATCATCGACGAGTTCGCCGCCCGCGACCCGCGCGTCCGCCCCGTCCATCTGCCGGAGAACGTCGGTCTGGGCCGCGCGAGAAACGCCGGCGTGGCGCACGCGAGCGGCGACTATCTGCTGTTCCTCGACAGCGACGACACCCTGACGCCCGACGCGCTGCGTTCGATCGCCGACCGGCTGAAGGAGACCGGCGAGCCGGACGTGCTGGTGTTCGACTACGCGCGCACGTACTGGACGGGTGAGGCGATCCGCAACCAGGCGGCCCTGCAGTTGACCGAGCAGGGCCCGGCGCCGTTCCGGCTGGAGGACCGGCCGGGGCTGCTGCGGCTGCTGATGGTCGCCTGGAACAAGGCCTACCGGCGGGAGTTCGTCGAGCGGGAGGGGTTCGCCTTCCCGCCCGGCGTCTACGAGGACACGCCGTGGACGTACCCGGTGCTGATGACCGCCGACTCGATCGCGACCCTCGACCGGGTCTGCGTGCACTACCGGCAGCGGCGGCAGGGCAGCATCCTGCGCACCACCAGCGAGCGGCACTTCGACGTCTTCGAGCAGTACGAGCGGGTCTTCGCGTTCGTCGACGAGCGTCCCGAACTGGCCCGGTGGCGGCCGGTGTTGTTCCGCCGCATGGTGCACCATCTGGCGATCGTGTACTCCCGGCGGGACCGGCTGCCGCGGGGCTCGCGCGCCGCCTTCCTGCGCCGGGCCCGCGCCCACTACCGCCGTTACCGCACGCCGGGTGTGCCCGTCCCCGTGCGCTGCCGGATCCACCACGTCCTGATCCGCTTCGGCCTGCACCGCACGTACCGCGCCCTGCAGCTGGCCTCGGCCCTGCAGCGCGCCGCCGCCCGGACCACCGGGCAGCTGCTGCGGGGCCTGCGGTCGGCCGCCCTCCGGACCCACTACCGCGTGCAGCGCTGCCTGCCGCTGCGCGCCGACCGCGCCGCGTTCGCCGCCTACGACGGCCGCGGACACGGCTGCAACCCGGGCGCGCTGGAGACCGCGTTCCGCGAGCTCGCGCCGCACATCCGCACGGCGTGGATCGCCCGCCGCGAGCACCACCACACGATTCCGCCCGGCCCGCGCCGCCTCGTCCCCGGGACAGCCGCCTACTGGACGGCGCTCGCCCGCTCCCGCTACCTGGTCAGCAACACCGGCTTCGACGACCGACTGGCCAAGCGCCGGGGCCAGATCCTGATCCAGACCGGGCACGGCACCCCGCTCGGCCACCTCGGCCTCGACCTCCAGGAGCGCCCAGCGGCGGCCCGCGGCCGGGACTTCGCGCGGCTGCTGAAGGACGTCGACCGGTGGGACTACGTGCTGTCCGCCAACCGCCACACCACGCTGACCCAGGAGCGCGTCCACCCCGGCCGCTACACCACGCTGGAGTACGGCTACCCCCGCAACGACGTCTTCCGGACGGCGACCCCGGCGGACGTGGCCCGGCTGCGCGCCTCGCTCGGCATCCCGCGGGGCGCGGTGGCGATCCTGTACGCGCCCACCCACCGCGACTACCGCCGCTCCCAGCGCCACACCCTCGACCTCCAGCGGATCGTGCGCCGCCTCGGCCCGCGCTTCGTCGTCCTGGCCCGCGCCCACCACGCCTACGACGCCCCGCTGACCAGCACCTGTGGCCGGGTCGTCGACGTCTCCGGGCACCCGAGCGTGGAGTCGCTCTGCCTGGCGTCGGACGCCCTGGTCACGGACTACTCGTCCCTGATGTTCGACTACGCCAACCTGGACCGGCCGATCGTGGTCCACGCCGACGACTGGGAGGCGTACGACGCGGCCCGCGGCACCTACTTCGACCTGCGCGATTTCCCGCCGGGCGCGATCGCTCGCGGGGAGGACGAGCTGATCGACATCTTCGCCACCGGCCACTGGCGCGGCTCCCGCTCGGCCCAGCTGCGGGCGGCGTTCCGCGAGCGGTTCTGCACCTACGACGACGGCCGGGCCGCCGAGCGGGTCGTGCGCCGGGTCGTCCTCGGGGAGTCGGAGCTGCCGCCGGTCGTGCCGCTCGGCGAGCGCCACCCCGTTCCGTCGGCGGCGTCGCTGACGCGCGAGCCGCTCACCACGGTGCCGCTGCCGGCCTCCCCGCACGCCGTCACCGACAGCCTCTGACCACGGTTCTCACCCCGGGGAGTCCGTATGCCCTCCAGCCCGTCGCGGCCGACACCGTCCCGGCCGCCCTCCTGCCGCCCGTCCGGGCGGCCGGGACGCCCGCGCGCCGTGTGAACGGCACGCCGGACGGACCGCGCGCCGTGTGAGACGGCCCACCACCACCCCGCGACGACCGCCCTCGACAGAAGGAGCAGAATGCCCCGCTTCAGCATCGTCGTCCCGTCCCATGGGGTCGCGGGCCGGCTGTCCCAGGCGCTGGACTCCGTCCTCGCCCAGTCGTTCGGCGACTTCGAGCTGATCCCGGTGTGCGACGCACCCGACGCACCGGCGGCGGACGTCGTCGCCGGGTACGCCGAGCGGGACTCCCGGGTGACACCGGTGCACTCGCCGCCGTCGGCCGGTCTGCCCGGGGCGCGCAACACCGGGCTGAAGGCGGCCGTCGGCGGCCATGTGCTGTTCCTCGACGGCGACGACATCCTGGTCCCGGGGGCGTTGGCGGCCCTGGACGCGCGGCTGAGCGCGGTGGGCGACGTCGACGTCCTGTACTTCGAGCACGAGCGCACCCCCTGGTGGGAGGGCGAGCCGACCAACCCGGCGGCGCCCCTGCTCGCACGGACACCGAAGGGGGCCTTCTCCCCCGACCGGGCCCCGCAGCTCACGGGCGTGGCGCTCCCGGCGTGGAGCGCGGTCTACCGCCGGGCGTTCCTCACCGAGCGGGATCTCGCCTTCCCTGGCGACCACTTCACCGACGTCGGCTTCGGCGGGCTGGTCGCCCTGCGGGCGGAGCGGGTCGCGGCCCTGCGCGCGGTCGTCGTCCGGCACCTGCTGCGCAGGCAGGGCAACCGGCTGGGCCTGCCCGGCGAGCACCACGCCGAGCTGCTGGACCAGACCGAGCTGGTGCTGACGCGGGCCGCGGAACAGGACCTGCCGGCGGACCGGCTGAAGCCGCTGTTCGAGCAGCTCTTCGCCGCCGTGCTGAAGACGGCCGCCCACCCGCGGCGGCTGACGTCCGAACGCCGCGCCTTCTTCCGGCGGGCGAGCGCGCTCTACCGGCGGCACCGCCCCGCCGGATACCGGGCACCCGGCGGCAGCGTCGGCGTCCAGCACCGGCTGCTGGCCTCGGGGTCGTACGCGGCGTTCCGGACCCTGCGTGCCGCCCACCGGACGGCGTCGCGGGCCGCCGCACTGCTCCCCCGCCCGCGGGGACTGCGCACCCGGCTGCGCTACGCGGCCGCCCTGCGCCTCCCGCTCGACCGGAACCTCGTCGTGTACTGCGCGTACTGGGGCCGCGGCTACGCCTGCAACCCGGCCGCGATCCACGCCAAGGCCCGCCTGCTCGCCCCACAGCTGCGCTCGGTCTTCCTGGTGGAGCCGGAGGCGGTGGGCAGCGTGCCGCCGGGCGTCGAGCACGCGGTGATCGGCAGCCGGAAGTACTGGCAGGTGCTGGCCCGCGCGAAGTACCTGGTCAACAACGCCAACTTCGCGGACGCCGTGGTCAAGCGCCCCGGCAGCGTGCACCTCCAGACCCAGCACGGCACCCCGCTGAAGACGATGGGCGCCGACCAGGCGACGTACCCCGTGGTGGCCGCGGCGACCGGCAGCTTCGCCAAGCTGCTGGCCCGGGTGGACCGCTGGGACTACAACCTGACCTCCAACCGGCACTCCACCGAGATGTGGGAGCGGGCGTTCCCCAGCGCGCACGAGACCCTCGAGTACGGCTATCCGCGCAACGACGTCTACTGCACGGCGTCCGCCGACGACGTCGCCCGCGTCCGCAAGGCACTCGGCGTCCCCGACGGCAAGAAGGCCCTGCTCTACGCACCCACGCACCGCGACTACGCCACCGGCTTCGAGACGGGCCTGGACCTGGCGGAGTTCTGCGAGGCGATCGGCGACGACTACGTGGTGCTGCTGCGCGCCCACTACTTCTACGACCAGGGGCCCGGCAGGGGCGGTGGGCGGATCATCGACGTCACCGGGCACCGCTCCTCGGAGGACGTCTGCCTGGCCGCGGACGCGCTGATCACGGACTACTCGTCGATCATGTTCGACTACGCCAACCTCGACCGGCCGATCGTCGCCTACGCCGACGACTGGGACGTCTACCGGGAGACCCGGGGCGTCTACTTCGACCTCATGGAGCTTCCGCCGGGCCGGGTCGCCCGGACGCCCGAGGAACTGGCGGCCGTCTTCCGCGACGGCTCCTACGCGGACGAGACCGCCACGTCCCTGCGGGCCGCGTTCCGGGAGCGCTTCTGCCAGTTCGACGACGGACGGGCCGCCGAGCGCGTCGTGCGCCGGGTGCTGCTCGGGGAGCCGCCCGAGTCGATCCCGCCCGTGATCGCGCTCGCGGAGCGCGTCCCGGCCCCCGCCGCCACCCTCGTAAGGAGCTGACCGAAGCAGTGCCCCGCTTCAGCATCATCGTCCCCGTCCACAAGGTGCAGGGCTTCCTGCGCGAGTGTCTCGACTCGGTGCTCGGCCAGTCCCACGGCGACTTCGAGGTGATCGCCGTGGACGACCGCTCGCCCGACGGCAGCGGCGCGATCCTCGACGAGTACGCCGCCCGCGACGACCGGGTACGGGTGCTGCACCTGCCGGAGAACGTGGGCCTCGGCCGGGCCCGCAACGCCGGACTCGCGCAGGCGGCCGGCGACTACGTCCTGTTCCTGGACAGCGACGACCACTACACACCGGGCCTGCTGGCCGCCGTCGCCGCACGCCTGACGGCGACCGGCGACCCGGACATCCTGGTCTTCGACCATGTACGCACCCACTGGTGGGGCCGCGGCGGGCGCAGCGAGGCGGCGGACCTGCTGGCCGCGGCGGGCCTGGAGACGTTCGGCATCCGGGAGAGCCCGCGGTATCTGAACCTGTTCCTGGTCGCCTGGAACAAGGCCTACCGGCGGTCGTTCCTCCAGGAGCACGGTCTGCAGTACGCGCCGGGGCTGTACGAGGACGCGCCGGTCACCTACCGCTCGATGGTGCTGGCCGACCGCATCGCCTGCCTGGACCGGATCGGCGTGGAGTACCGGCAGCGCCGGCAGGGCGCGATCACCAAGACGCCCGGGCGCCGGCACTTCGACATCTTCCCGCAGTACGAGAGGCTGTTCACGTTCCTGGAGCAGCGCCCCGATCTCGACTGGGCGCGGCCGCTGCTGCTGGAGCGTGCGCTGGACCACATGCTCTTCGTGCTGGCCCGCAAGGACCGGGTCCGGCCCGCCGACCGGGGCGACTTCTACCGCGAGATCCGCTCCTTCCACCGCCGCCACCTCCCCGAGGGCGGCTTCCCGCTGCCGGACGGCTGGCGCGGCGTCGAGATGCGGCTGCTCGCCTCGGCGCCCTACGCGTCGTACGCTGCGGCGCGCGGGCTGCGGGACCTGCGCGCCGCCGCCCTGGGCGGGCAGCGGCGGGTCACGAAGGGAGCGTCGGAGAAGGCCCTGCGCGGCTGGTACGCGGCCCAGTCGAAGCGCCCCCTCGATCCGCACCTCGCCGTCTACTCGGCGACCCACCATCGGGGGGTGAGCGGTGACCCGGCCGCGATCCACGAGAAGGCGCGCGAGCTCGCCCCGCACATCCGGGGCGTGTGGGTGGTCCGGGAGGACGCGGTGGACGCGCTGCCGCCCGGCGTCGACCATGTGACGCCGGGTTCGCGGCGCTACCACGAGGTCATGGCGCGGGCCACGTACTGGGTGAACAACGTCAACTGGCCCGGCACCCTGGCCAAGCGGCCCGGCAGCGTGCACATCCACACCCACCAGGGCACCCCGCTCAAGTACATGGGCGCCGACCTGCTGACCAAGCCGGGGGCCCGGCACGGGTTCGACGTGCCGCAGATGCTGCGCCGCGCCGACCGCTGGGACTACAGCCTGGTCGCGGGGCGGCACGCGGAACGGGCGTGGGAGCGGGCGTACCCGTGCCACTTCACGTCGCTGCGCACCGGCAGCCCGCGCAACGACGTGCTGGTCGGCGCCGGTCCAAAGCGGGGCCGGGAGGTGCGCGAGCGGCTCGGGGTCCCCGCCGACCACACGGTCGTGCTGTACGCGCCGACCCGGCGCGACTACCGGCGGGGCGGCCACGTCGACCGGTTCGACCTGGCCCGGTTCGCCGCGGACCTGGGGCCCGGGCACACGCTGGTCGTCCGTCTGCACCCGTCGCTGGCGGTGGGTGTCGCGCGGGGTCTCGGCCTGTCCGACCTGCACCGGCGGGGCGTGCTGGTGGACGCGACCGACGAGCCGCGCGTCGAGGACGTGATGCTCGCCTCCGACGTGCTGGTCACCGACTACTCCGCCCTGATGTTCGACTACGCCCTGCTGGACCGGCCGATCGTCGTCCACGCCGACGACTGGGGGGCGTTCGCGGCGAGCCGGGGCGCCTACTTCGACATCACGGCCGACGCGCCGGGCCATGTGTCGCGCTCGTACCGGGAGCTGGCCTGGCTGTTCGCGTCCGGCACCTGGCAGGACGCCGAGGCGGCGCGGCTGCGGGCGGGCTTCCGGGAGCGGTACTGCGAGTTCGAGGACGGGCGGGCCGCCGAGCGGGTCGTCCGGCTGCTGATGCTGGGCGAGCGGGGCGGGGCGCTGCTGCCCGCGGCCCGCCGGACCGAGGGCGCCCGCACCCGTTCCGAGGCGCTGATCGAGAGATGAGAACTCCCGCAACCCCCGAGGCCGTCCCCTCCCTGCCCGGTCAGCGGGCCTTCTCGGCCCGGCCACCGGCGTTCGCCGAGTCGCCGCGGCCGGTGCACCGGTGGCACGCCGCCCTGGTCGCCGTGCCCACCGCGGCCCTGTTCGTGCTGGGCTACCGGCGCCGCTGGATCTGCGACGACGGGCTCATCTACCTGCGCCCGGTCCGGCAGATCCTGGCGGGCAACGGACCCGTGTTCAACGTGGGGGAAAGAGCGGAGAGTTCGACCGGCACCCTGTGGCAGTGGCTGCTCGCGCTCACCACCTGGGTCACCGGCGAGGACCCGGCGTTCCTCGCGGTCGGACTCGGCCTGCTGCTGAGCACCGCCGGGTTCGCGTTCGCCCTGCTCGCCACGTGCCGGCTGCACCGGGGCACCGGGCTGCTGCTCCCGGCGGGTGTGTTGGTGCTGCTGGCGGTGCCGCCGTTCTGGTCGTACATGACGTCGGGTCTGGAGAGCGGTCTCGGCGCCTTCTGGACCGGCCTGTCGTGGTGGCTGCTGACGCGGGCCCGGCGCGGCCAGGACGGCGGGCGGACGTGCACGGCCGCCTTGGTGTTCGGGCTGGGCCCGCTGGTCCGGCCCGATCTGGCGGTGGTCACGGCGTGCTTCCTGGCGGCCCACTGGTGGGTGCTGCGTCCCTCCCGGCGGGGCACGGCGGCGATGCTCGCCTCGGCGGGAGCGGTGCCGCTGGCGTACGAGGTGTTCCGGGCCGGGTACTACGGGATCCTGGTGCCGCTGCCCGCCATCGCCAAGGAGGCGAGCGCCAGCGACTGGAGCCGGGGCGCCGGGTATGTGCAGGAGACGCTCGGGCCGTACTGGCTGTGGCCGGTCGTGCCGGTGCTCGTGGCGCTGGCCGTCCTGCTGGTGCGGCGCACGCGCCGGGAGCAGCGGGAGAGCGCTCCGGGGCGGGCCTCGCTCGCGGTGCTGCTGGCGCCGCTCGCGGCCGGTCTGCTGCTGGCCGCGTACGTCGTGCGTGTCGGTGGCGACTACATGCACGCCCGCATGATCCTGCCGGCGATCCTGCTGCTGCTCCTGCCGGTGCTGGTCGTGCCCGCGACCAGGGTCACGGGCGTGGCGGTCGCGTTGCTGGTGGTGTGGCTGTGCGCGGCGGTCAGTCCGCTGCGGGAGCCGTTCGACGTGCGCAGCACACCCGGCTCGTTCAACGTGCGCAGCTCCGACGTGGAGGGCCTCGGCGACCACAACCCGGTGCGCACCGGCACCTGGGTGGCCAACTGGCCCGCCCTGCCGGAGGGGCGCGCCATGCTGGCCCGGGCCGAGCGCGCGCCCGGGCCGACGCTGCTCTACTTCGACGCCGCGCGGCGGCTGCACGCCACGCCGATGCGGGCGGACTCCCCGTACCGGGTGGTGATCGTGGGGCGCCACCTCGGAGTGACGGGGGCGGCGGCACCGCTGGACGCCTACGTCAACGACGCCTGGGGGCTGGCCAGCCCGATCGGCGCGCATCTGGCGCTGGAGCGGTGGAGCTGGCCGGGGCACGAGAAGTTCCTGCGCAACTACTGGGTCTTCGCCGAGTGGGCGGCAGAGAACCCGCCGCAGCGCGACCTGCTGCGCGCCGGGGCCTCACGGGAGGCGGTCGCGGCGGCCCGGGCCGCACTGGGCTGCGGCGACCTCGCCGAGCTGAGGGAGTCGGTGCGCGCCCCGCTCACCGCCGAGCGGTTCTGGCGGAACCTCACCGGGGCGGTCGAGCGGACGCGGTTCCGGTTCGCGCGCTGGCCGGCGGCGGCGCAGCAGGCGCTGTGCGACCGACCGGCAGGTGGCGGTAGCGGCCTCACCCGATGAAGTGATCCGATGTCAGGGCATGCGTAGGGGCGGGAACATTCGGCGCATGCCCCAGACCCCTTCCACCCTCCTGTGAGCGCCCCGGTCCTGGTCCGGCGGGCCGTGCGCGGCGCGACGGCACTGCGCGGCGGCCGTATCGGCAGGCTCACCCCGTACCAGTTCTACGGCGCCCTGTTCTGGCTGGTGATGACGCTGGCGTACTGGCGGGTCCCGCTGTGCTGCGACGCCGGGCAGCACGCGGCGGTCGTCGAGCGGCTCAAGGCCGACCTGCTCCACCCGGCCCACTCCATGGCGGACCTGCCGGGCGGGGGCAGCCCGTACTACGGCCCGTACGCCGTCGCCCAGGGCGTGCTGGCGCGGCTGACGGGGCTGACCGGCTGGGAGGTCGTGAAGCTCGCCGGGCCGGTGCATCTGCTGGTGCTGCTGACGGGGCTCGGCCGGTTCGTCAGGACCCTCACCCCGCGGCCCTGGGCGCCGGTGTGGGCCCTGTTGTTCATGACGCTGCTGTGGGGCACCGCGCGGATCCTGTGGAGCGGCTACCTCGGGCTGATGTCGATGACGACGAACCTGGGCTACCCGTCCGCGATCGCCATCGGGCTGACGTTCTGGGCGTGGGCCTGGACGGGCACCCATGCGCGGGACGACGCCCCCTCGGTGCGGTTCGTCGGCCCGAGCGGGCTCGGCGGCTGGTGGGGGTACGCCGGGATCGGCGTGCTGTACGGGCTGATCCTGCTCACCCACCCCGTCACGGCGGCCCCGGCGCTCACCGGGGCGGTGGCGATCGTGGCGTCCCGGCAGCGCGGCTGGCGCCGGCCGGTCGTGGCGCGCTGGGCGCTCGCCGGGGCGGCCTGCGCGGCGGTGGCCCTGAGCTGGCCGTACTACGACGTCCTGACGCTGGCGAACGACACCGGCATGGACGCGATGCACCGGCAGCTGTACGAGAGGATGCCCGCCAACTCCTGGCTGGCCCTGCTCGGCCTGCCCGCACTGTGGGCGCGGGCCCGCAGGTCGGCGCGTGATCCGCTGGTGTGGATGTTCCTGCTGGAGTGCCTCCTGGTGGCCTACGGCTGGGCGAGCGGGCACTACACGTACGCCAGGGCCCTGTGGGCCGTGCTGGTGCCGCTGCAGTTCGCCCTGGCGGTGGAGCTGGCGGCGCCCCGGCCCTGGCGGCGGGCCCGGCGGATGCTGGGCGGGGCGGCGGCGGCCGGGGTGTGCGTCGGGTTCGTCACCGTGCACGCCGGGGCAGTCGTGCCGCGCTCGGTCGACCCGGTGGGGTTCACCCAGCCGACGCGCTGGCCGTCGTACGACTGGGCCGCGCGGCACATCGGGCCCGGCGAGGTGGTGATCACCGACGGGTACTTCGCCAGTCACGCGATCGCCGGGTACGGGCCGAACCTCGCCGCGCCCATCTGGCCCGATCCCGCCCTGGACGAGCGGCGGCGGGAGCGCCGGGCGGCCGACGTCCGGGCCTATCTCGCCCCGGGCTCGACCCGCGCCGAGCGGTCCGCCGTCGTCCGCCGCTACCACGTGCGCTGGCTGCTGCTGACGCGTTGGCACCCGGTGCCCGAGGAGGCCGTGGTGGTGGCGTGGAGCGGACGGACGGGGGAGGTGCTGGCGCGGGTCGGGGAGTGAGGCCAGGGGATTGCCGGGGTTCTCCGGGAAAGTCCGGCGCTCGCGCCACGGTGCCCCGCCGCAGATGCAGCTTCGAGACCCATCGAACGCATTTGCTCGCATCGTGATCAATAGCAGTGGAATGTGATCTCTTGCCGCGAGCGGCTGCGAAGCGTCCATACGGTGATCGGGATGCAGCTGCGCTACACCTGTCGGGCCTACCCGGACTCCGCAGGAAGCCCCCGGAAAGGTCAGCCGACCCAGGCCGGAATCCCTGACCGCCGAGCCAGGGAGCATGTCAATCGATGACGAGGTCGACCTCGATGTTTCCGCGGGTGGCGTTGGAGTACGGGCAGACCTGGTGGGCCTGCTCGACCAGCTTGCGGCCGGTCGCCTCGTCCACGCTGTCGGGGAGCTCCACGCGGAGCGTGACGGCGAGCCCGAAGCCCTCGCCCTGCTTGCCTATGGAGACCTCGGCGGTCACGGCGGCGTCGCTGACGTCGACCTTGGCCGCACGGCCGACGAGGCCGAGGGCGCTGCCGAAGCAGGCGGCGTAGCCGGCGGCGAAGAGCTGCTCGGGGTTGGTGCCCTGGCCGTTGCCGCCCATTGCCTGGGGCACGCCCAGGGCGAGGTCCAGCACGCCGTCGGAGCTGACGGCGCGGCCGTCACGGCCGTGGGTGGCGGTGGCGACAGCGGTGTAGAGCGCGTCCATGGAAAACCTTCCCTCTCACATCAACGTGCGACGGCCCGCTTCCGGGCCGCCTGACACCCGGAATTAGAGCACACAATTCAGTTGCGCGCAATTGAATGACGGGCGCGAGCTATCCTGGACGCATGAACACGCCCGACGACGACTGGCTCCGCCTGGACCAGCAGATCTGCTTCTCCCTGCACGCGGCCTCCCGCGCCTTCAACGGCGTCTACCGCGGGATCCTCAAGGACCTCGGGCTCACCTACCCGCAGTACCTGGTGATGCTGGTGCTGTGGGAGCACGACGAGCTGCCCGTGAAGAAGCTCGGCGAGCACCTGCGTCTCGACTCGGGCACGCTGTCGCCGCTGCTCAAGCGGCTGGAGGCGGCCGGTCTGGTACGCCGCGAGCGCAGCGCCCGCGACGAGCGGTCGGTGGAGGTGCGGTTGACCGAGGAGGGCGTCGCGCTGCGCGGGCGGGCGCTCCAGGTGCCGCGCCGGATCGCGTCCTCGACCGGCTTCGGCCCCGAGGAGGTCCGCGCCCTGCGCGCCCGCCTCGACGAGCTCACCACCGCGCTGGACGCGGCCGCGGCCCTCGCGGAGCCGCAGGGCGGCCCGTCCACGGCCGCGGCCGAGCGGCCGTAGCGGCCGTAGCGGCAGCCGGGTGTACGTCGTGGGCCGGACGGTGTCCTAGGGGGCGTGACCCGCGGAGATCCGTCGGACGCCCCCGGGCGCGCCACGGGCGCTACGGCACCGGGCGGGGCGAGAGCCGGGTGCTGCGGGCGGAGGTGCCGAGAGCGGAGGCGCCAAGAGCGGAGGCGCCAAGAGCGGAGGCGCCAAGAGCGGAGGCGCCAAGAGCGGGGGCGCCAAGAGCGGAGGCGCCAAGAGCGGAGGCGCCAAGAGCGGAGGCTCCAAGAGCGGAGGCTCCAAGAGCGCCGAGAGCGGAGGCGCCAAGAGCGGAGGCTCCAAGAGCGGGGGCGCCGAGGGCGGAGGTGCTGAGGGCGGAGGTGCTGAGGGCGGGGGTGCCGGCGGACACGCCGGGTGGCAGGGCGTCGGCCGGCCGGCGTGGCGGCTCTTCGCCGGTCGGGGTGTCTCCGGGCCCGCGCCGGACGTAGAGGCGCAGGAGCACGTCGTCGCGGACGCGTTCCTCGCGGACGTGCTCCTCACGGACGGTGAACTCCTCGGCCAGGACGACGAGCTTGGTGCGCTCGACCGGGTCGGGCGGGCTGCGGCGCGGGTCCAGCGCGGACCGCTCGGCGACGACCCAGACGCGGTCCACCGAGGCGAGCCGCCGTCGCAGCTCCCCGGGGCCGGCCTCCAGCCCCCACAGCGTCCCGGAGCGGGGCGCGGACTCCCGCAGCGCGATGTCCCGGGCCCGCTGGAACCCCTTCGGGTAGGCCAGCGCGGCGAGCCTGCCGACCGACGGCACGAACAGCACCGGGTCGCCGGGGCGCATCTGGCGGACGGCGAGCGCGGACACCACGGCGAGGTTGTCCGGGCGGTGGGCGGCGGAACGGTCCTGGCGGTGCACCGGGAGCTGGTTCAGGAAGGTGACGGTGAGGGCGAGCACGCCGGTGACGCCCAGCAGGGCCCGCACCCGCCTGCCCCCGACCCGCATCCGCCGCCCGTCGAACCGCACCCGCCCCAGCGCCCGGGCGACCCGCCCCGCCCCCGCCGCGACCAGCAGGGACGCACCCGCGAGCGCGTAGAGCACGTATCGGTCGTGGTAGAGCGGCCGGATCTGCGACACGGTCATCAGGATCCCCGGCGGCACCAGCAGCAGCGGCAGCGCGACCGCGGCCGTGCGCCGCTCCCGGAGCCCCACGGCCATCAGCAGCAGCGCCCCCCAGAACACCGGTCCGGCCGGGCCGGGAGAGAAGTTCCGGGCGAGCCGCCCGACCCGGTCCCAGCCCGGCGGCACAAGCCACGCCACCTGCCCGGCCTGCCCCTGCGACACCCACACCAGCGGCAGCACGAGCAGTGCCACGGCGCCCGCCGCACGCCCCCAGCCGGACCACACCCTCCTCGGCACCCGCAGCAGGGCCAGCGTCACCGCGTGCGCGCCCAGCACCGGCACCGCCAGCTCGTGCAGCACACAGGTCAGGGCGACAACCGTCCCGTACGGCCACCAGGCCCCGGCACCCCCGCAGTCCACGGCCCGCAGAAGCAGCAGCGTCGCCCCCGCCGCCCCCGCCGCGACGAGCGCGTACGACCGCCCCTCCTGGGCGTAGTGGCCGGCCATCGGCGTGATCGCGTAGAGGACACCGGCCCCGAGGCCGACCCGGGGCCCGGCCAGCCGGACGCCCAGGGCCGCGACCAGGCCGGCGGTCGCCGTCGCCGCGCACACCGACGGCAGACGCAGCACGACCTCGCTCGGGTGGACGGCCAGGACGGCGTGCATGAACAGGTAGTACAGGCCGTGCACGGCGTCCACGTCGTGCAGCAGCCGCCAGATCTGGGGGACCGTGCGCTGCGCGACCTGGAAGGTGACGCTCTCGTCGCCCCACATCCCGCCGCGGTCGAGCCCCCACAGTCCGATCGTGAGCATCACCGCCATGGGCACCGCCACATGCACCGCCACGGGCACCGCCACATGCACCGCCACGGGCGTCATCCCCGCGCCGAACCGGCCGCTCCCCCTCGACTGTCCGCTCTTCACGGCCCGATTTTGTGCCTAATGAGAGGCATAGAAGGGGTTTGATGGTGTGTTAGCACTTTCATGTCATTCGCCCGGCTTACGATCCGCCGTGATGAATGCCGAGAGTGAGACCGCCAGGGATACCGAGGGGCATGCCGACGGGCGTGGCGACGGGCATGGCGACAGGTCGCCCGCCGAGGTCGCCGTCGTGGTGATCGGTTACGACGACGCCGCGCACGTGACGGACGCCGTGCGCTCGGCGCTCGCCCAGGGGCCGGCCGTGCGCGAGGTGGTGGCCGTCGACGACTGTTCGAGGGACGGCAGCGTCGGCCTGCTGGAACGGCTGTCCGCCTCGGAGCCGCGCCTGAAGGTGATCCGCCGTCGGGCCAACAGCGGCGGCTGCGGCACCCCGCGCAACACCGGGCTCGACGCGGTGACCTCGCCGTACGTGATGTTCCTGGACAGCGACGACGTCCTGCCGCCCGGCGCGGTCGACGCGCTGCTGGCGGCGGCCGAGGGTGCGCATGCTGAGGTCGCGAGCGGCCTGTGCGTGCGCCGGGAACTGCCGTCGGGGCGCGAAGTCCCCTGGCAGCCGCGCCTCTACGCGCTGCACGCCGTGGTGCCGCGCCCCGCGCAGCGAACGCGCCTGGTCCACGACACGCTCTGCGTCAACAAGCTCTACCGCACCGCCTTCCTGCGCGCGCACGGCATCCGCTTCCCCGAGGGCCGCTTCCCGTACGAGGACGTCGTCTTCACCGCGCGCCTCCTGGCCGCGGCGCCGCGCATCGCCCTGATCCCGGACCGGGTGTACGTCTGGCACGTGCGCCGGTCGGAGGCGCGGCTGTCGATCTCCCTCGACCGGTCCGGCGTCGAGAACTGGCGGGCCCGGACGGAGGCGTGCCGCCAGGCGTACGAGGTGCTGCTGGGCGCCGGGCAGAAGGAACTCGCGCGGACCGCACGCGCCAAGTTCCTCGACCACGACCTGCGGATGTACGTGCGCGAACTCGGGTTGCGCGACGCCGCCTACCGGCGCGCGTGGTGGGAGCTCACGCGGGCGCATCTCGCGAAGTACGACGCCGACGACTGGGCGCGCAACCCGGCCGCTCCCGGCCGACTGATCGGGCGGGTCGTCCTGGCCTCTCCGGAGCCCTGCGATCTCCCCCGGCTGCGGGAGCTCGCGGCCCGCCCGGCCCGCCTGTACCCGCCGTATGCCCGCGCCGCGGACGGCACGCCCGTCTGGTCGGACGCCATCCCGCAGGTCTTGCTGGAGCCGTTGCGGGCCCGGCCGGTGCGGGCGCTGCCCCTCGCCGTCGACGCGGAACTGCGGCCGGGCGCGCGGGGCACCCGACTGCGGCTGCGCCTGCACGAGCTGTACGGGCGGGTGGCGCAGGCGGGGCCGGAGACGGTGGACGTGGAGTGGCGGCACCGGGACGACGGGGACGTGGTGGTCCGCGGCCCGCGCCTGCCGCTCGCGCCGTGCGCGGGGGTGCCCGGAGCCGACGAAACCGCCGGTTCAGCCGGCCCCGGTGGTTCAGCCGGCCCCGGTGGTTCAG
>NZ_JACHCX010000026.1:0-37804 GCF_014207295.1 Streptomyces sp. AK010 | reverse complement strand
CAGCCGACCCCGGTGGTTCAGCCGACCCCGGTGGTTCAGCCGACCCCGGTGGTTCAGCCGACCCCGGTGGTTCAGCCGACCCCGGTGGTTCAGCCGACCCCGGTGGTTCAGCCGACCCCGGTGGTTCAGCCGGCCCCGGTGGTTCCGCCGGTCCAGCCGGTCGTGGCGACTTAGCCGGTCACAGCGGCTCAGCCGGTCACAGCGGCTCAGCCGGTCGCAGCGGCTCAGCCGGTCGTGGCAATTCCGCCGGTCGTGGCAATTCCGCCGGTCCAGTCGGCCATGGCGGATCCGCCGGCCCCGACGGCACCTGGTCGGCGGAGACTGCCGTCGATCTCCTCCCGCTGGCCGCGCCCGGCGTCGGCACCTGGGATCTGCGCCTCCGCATCCACTTCCGTGACGGCGCGAGCCGCGACGTCACGGCGCACGCCCTCACGGGCGCCGGTCTGCTGCGCCGCCGCGCCGTCCCGAGCGCCCGGCACGGCGTGGTACTCGTACAGCCGTACACCACCCACTCCGGCGCGCTGGCGCTGCGGGTGGCCCCGGGCGTACGCGGGGTGCTGTCGGTCGCACGCGCACGACTGCGCCGCCTGCTTCACTGAGAGCACGCGAGTACGACGACCACGACGGACCGGCGCACAGCACCATCACGGGCGAACTGACGAGGGGACGGCCGCACATGACCTGGTTGATCACCGGCGGCGCCGGCTACATCGGCGCGCACGTCGTACGGGCGATGACCGCGGCGGGCGAACAGGCGGTGGTGTACGACGACCTGTCCACCGGGATTGCCGAGCGCGTGCCCGACGGGGTGGAGCTGGTGGCGGGCTCGACCCTGGACGCCGAGCGGCTCGCCCGCACCCTCGCGGACCACGAGGTCACCGGAGTCGTCCACCTCGCGGCGAAGAAGCAGGTGGGCGAGTCCGTCGAACTGCCCCTGCACTACTACCGGGAGAACGTCGAGGGCCTGCGGATCCTGCTGGACGCCGTCACGGCGGCGAAGGTGGCGTCCTTCGTCTTCTCCTCCTCGGCGGCGGTGTACGGCATGCCGGACGTGGACCTGGTCACGGAGGAGACACCGTGCCTGCCCATGTCGCCCTACGGCGAGACCAAGCTGGCCGGTGAGTGGCTGGTCCGTGCGACGGGCCGGGCCACGGGGCTGTCGACGGCGTCCCTGCGCTACTTCAACGTGGCGGGGGCGGCGGGTCCGGAGCTCGCGGACGTCGGTGTCTTCAACCTCGTGCCCATGGTCTTCGAGAAGCTCACGCAGGACGAGCCGCCGCGCGTCTTCGGCGACGACTACCCGACCCCGGACGGCACCTGCGTGCGGGACTACATCCACGTGGTCGACCTGGCCGAGGCCCATGTCGCGGCGGCCCGGGCCCTGCGCTCCTCCCCCGGCCGCGACCTCACCCTGAACATCGGCCGGGGCGAGGGCGTCTCCGTCCGGGAGATGATCGACCGTATCAACGCGGCCACCGGCTACGACCGTCCGCCCGCGGTGACGCCCCGCCGCCCGGGCGACCCGGCCCGCGTCGTCGCCTCGGCCGACCGCGCGGCGGCGGAACTGGGCTGGAAGGCCCGGCTCGACGTGCAGGACATGATCACGTCCGCGTGGGAGGGGTGGCTGCGGCTGCACCCGGAGGCGGGACGGGGCTGACCCCGCCTGCCGCCGGACCGCTCTCCCTGACGGCGGGAGCCCCTCAGAGCGCCCGCAACGCCTCCGCCGTGGCCCGGGCCAGGGAACCCAGGTAGCCCTTCGGCAGCTTCGGGTTGCGGATGACCACCGAGCGCCAGTACAGCGGGCCGGAGATCAGGTCGAGCGCGAGGTCGTGGTCGAGGCCCTCGCGGAGCTCCCCGCGGCGCTCCGCCGCCGTCACGATGCCGGTGGCGACGCCGTCCTGCCCCTCGCGCAGGGCCTTCTGCATGGCCTCGGCGATCTCGGGGTTGCGGGCCGCCTCGGCCTGGAGGTCGGGGATGATCTGCGAGGCGACGGGGTGGCGCAGGGCGCGGGACGTCACCTCGTAGAGGAGCCGCAGGTCGCCCTCGAGGGAGCCGGTGTCCGGCGCGGGCAGGCCCTGCACGGCGAGCGCCGAGACGATGTCGAGCACCAGGTGCAGCTTCGAGCGCCAGCGGCGGTACACCGCCGTCTTCCCGACCCCCGCCCGGCGCGCGATCCCCTCGATGGACATCCGCGCGTACCCGACGGCCGCGAGCTCCTCGAAGACGGCCGCCCTGATCGCTTCCGTCACGTCCTCCCGCAGTACCGCCGCCCCCGCGGGGGCCCGGCGGCGCGGGGGCTGCTGGGGCTCGTCGGGCTTCGTCGTCATGCCGACAGCATAGGGCGTCACGACGAGACGGTTGCGTTCCGACGTCGGTCCGACGTACGCTCCCGTTGCGACGATACGGTCCCGTCCCGACGTAGGAATCCGTGAAGAGTCCGGTAAATGCCACCCCCACCCCCTTGCTCTTCGCGGCCTCCTGGTCCCACACCCCCCGAGCGAAAGCAGCGGATGTGAGTACGGTCCTCCACACACCGCCCCAGCCCACGGCCACGGCCTCCGACGACCTCACGGCCCTCGCCGCCCGCCACGGCCTCTCGGTCAGCGGCGCCCGGCCCTCCCTGCCCGAGTACGTCCGCCGGCTGTGGGCCCGCCGCCACTTCATCACCGCGTTCGCCACCGCCAAGCTCACCGCCCAGTACAGCCAGGCGAAGCTCGGCCAGGTCTGGCAGGTGATGACCCCACTGCTGAACGCGGCGGTCTACTACTTCATCTTCGGCGTGCTGCTCGGCACCAAGCACGGCGTGCCGGACTACATCCCGTTCCTGGTCACGGGCGTGTTCATCTGGACGTTCACGCAGAGCTCGATCATGGCGGGCACCCGCGCCATCTCCGGCAACCTCGGCCTGGTGCGCGCCCTGCACTTCCCGCGCGCCGCGCTGCCGATCTCCTTCTGCCTCCAGCAGCTCCAGCAGCTGCTGTTCTCGATGGGCGCGCTGGTCGTCATCCTGCTCTGCTTCGGTGTGCCGGTCGGCGTGTCCTGGCTGCTGGCGCTCCCGGCCCTGTTCCTGCAGTTCACGTTCAACGCGGGCGTCTCCATGGTCATGGCCCGGATGGGTGCCAAGACCCCCGACATCGCCCAGCTGATGCCGTTCGTGCTGCGCACCTGGATGTACGTCTCGGGCGTCATGTGGAGCATCGACAAGCTGGCGGAGAACGACAGCCTGCCCCACGCGGTGAAGATCGCGCTGGCGGCCAACCCGGCCGCCGTCTACATCGACCTGATGCGCTTCGCCCTGATCGACAGCTTCCACGCGAGCCAGCTCCCGGCCCACGTGTGGGCGATCGCCACCGCCTGGGCGCTGATCGCCGGGGTCGGCGGCTTCATCTACTTCTGGAAGGCTGAGGAGACGTACGGCCGTGGCTGAGCACCCGAACGAGAAGATTCCCACCGTCGTCGCCGACCGCGTCGACATCGTCTACCGCGTCAACGGCACCGGCGCCGGACGCGGCTCCGCGACCGCCGCCCTCAACCGCATCGTGCGCCGCAAGCAGACCGAGAAGGCATCGGGCGTGCGCCGGGTGCACGCAGTGAAGAACGTGTCCTTCGTCGCCTACCGGGGCGAGGCGATCGGCCTGATCGGCACCAACGGCTCCGGCAAGTCGACCCTGCTGAAGGCCGTCGCCGGGCTCCTCCCCGTGGAGAACGGCCGTATCTACACCGACGGCCAGCCCTCTCTGCTCGGCGTCAACGCGGCCCTGATGAACGACCTGACCGGCGAGCGCAACGTGCACCTCGGCGGCCTGGCCATGGGCATGTCCCGCGAACAGATCAAGGACCGCTACCAGGAGATCGTCGACTTCTCGGGCATCAACGAGAAGGGCGACTTCATCACCCTGCCGATGCGGACGTACTCCTCCGGCATGGCGGCCCGCCTGCGCTTCTCCATCGCCGCCGCCAAGGACCACGACGTCCTGCTGATCGACGAGGCGCTGGCCACCGGCGACCGCTCCTTCCAGAAGCGCTCCGAGGGGCGCATCCGCGAGCTGCGCAAGCACGCGGGCACGGTGTTCCTGGTCAGCCACAACAACAAGTCGATCCGCGACACCTGCGACCGGGTGCTGTGGCTGGAGCGCGGCGAGCTGCGCATGGACGGGCCGACGGAGGACGTCCTCAAGGAGTACGAGGCGTTCACCGGCGACAAGGCGGACAAGCCGAAAGCCAAGCCGAAGGCCGCCGTTACCCCGTGAAGGCCGCCGTTCCCTCGTGAAGGCCGCCCCCCTCGTGAAGGCCGCCGTTGCTCGTGAAGGCCGCCCCCCTCGTGAAGGCCACCGTCCCCTCGTGAGTCCCGCCGTTCCCTCGTGAGGCCCACCCGGTCGGCCGTTTTGCCTCATTGATGGCAGCATGACCGCATACGGTGCAGCTGTGAGAGGGGGTCCCCGATGGCCGAGCTCAGTGTCGTCGTCCACGGGCCGAACGTTCAGGACCATCTGACGGAACTCCTCGACTCCCTCGCCGCCCACTCCCTCCCGGACGCCGAGGTGATCGTGGCGGCGGTCGGCGACTGGGCCCGGGAGACGGCCGAGCGGCACGCCCCCGACGGCGGCGCGGTCGACGTAGTGCCGCTGCCGGACGGCACGGGCGACGCGGCGGCCCGGGCGGCGGGCGCGGCCCGGGCCTCCGGCCGCTGGCTGCACTTCGTCCACGCCAAGGACGGTCTGCCCGCCGGCACCCCGCGCACGGTCGCCGAACGGGTCGCCGAACTCCCCGGCGAGGTCGACGTCCTCCTCCTGGACCACGTCCGCAGCACCTGGCACACCTCCGGCATGCCCTCCCCGGACGGCTCGATCCTCGCCCGGGCGGGCCGCGCCGACGTCGCCCTCGACGACTGCGCCCCGCTGCTGCGGCTGACCCCGCTGCTCGGCACCCGGGTCCTGCGCGCGGACTTCTGGCGGGCGCACGAGTCGCGACTCAGCACCGACGACGAGCCGTACGCCGCCCTGGCCGCCCTGCTGCTCGCCGACCGCGTCGCCTGCCTGCCGCACGTCGCCTACGAGGACCGCCGGCTGCGCCCGGCGAGCCTGCCGCCGGTGACGCCCGAGCAGCGCTACGGCCTCGTCGAACGCTACGAGTCCCTCCTCGACCTCACCCGCGACCGGCGCGCCGCGCACACCGTGCTCTACGACCTCATGGTCCGCGACTGCCTGCGCACCTTCGCACGAGGTGGCATGCCGGAGGAGGTCGCGCGGGAGTTCTTCCGCCGGGCGTCCCTGGCCGCCCTGCGCCGCCGCCCCGAGAACCACCGCCCTCCGGCCGGGCTCGAAGGTGTCCGCCGCTCCCTGCTGGAGGAGGGCGCCTACGCGAAGTACCGCGCCTTCCAGGCCGTCAACCGCACCCGCCGCACCGCCAGGTCGGCCCTGCGGGCCCGCAAGCGCCAGGCCGGTGCCAGGCTCCGCGACCACCAGTACCGCAGGGCGCTGGGCCGCCCCGTCAATCCGCATCTCGCGGTGTTCTCGGCGTACTGGAACCGCGGCGTCGCCTGCAATCCCGCCGCGATCGCCGCCAAGCTCGCCGAACTGGCCCCGCAGATCCACGCGGTGTGGGTGGTCACCGAGGAGAACGCGGCCCTCCTGCCGCCCGGCACCGACCACGTCGTGCCCGGCAGCCGCCGCTACTGGGAGGTGCTGGCCACCGCCAAGTACCTCGTCAACAACGTCAACTTCCCGAACGCGGTGGTCAAACGCCCGGACGCGATCCACGTCCAGACCCACCACGGCACGCCCCTGAAGCGCATGGGCATCGACCAGATGGCGTTCCCGGCCGCCGCGCAGGGCCTGGACTTCAAGGCGCTGCTGGAGCGCATCGACAAGTGGGACTACAGCGTCTCCGCCAACAGCCACACCACCCGCATGTGGGAGCGGGCGTACCCGTCGCGCTACGTCTCCCTGGACCACGGCTATCCGCGCAACGACGTGTACTACACCGCCGGCGCCGGCGACATCCGCAGGGTCCGCGACCGCCTCGGCATCGCCCCGGGCCGCCGCGCCGTCCTCTACGCGCCCACCCACCGCGACTACGAGGCCGGCTGGACCCCGCGCCTGGACCTCGCCGCCCTCTCCGACCGTCTGGGCGAGGACACGGTCCTGCTCGTGCGCGGCCACTACTTCTACGGCGGCGCCGCCTCCCCGCTCACGAACCTGCGCCGCACCGGCCGGATCATCGACGTCTCCTCCTACGACCCGGTCGAGGACCTGTGCCTGGCGGCGGACGTCCTGGTCACGGACTACTCCTCGATCATGTTCGACTACGCCAACCTCGACCGGCCGATCGTGATCCACGCCGACGACTGGGAGACGTACCGCACGACCCGCGGCGTCTACTTCGACCTGATGGCGGAGGCCCCGGGCCCGGTCGCCCGCACCCAGCAGGAACTGACGGAGATCCTCACCACCGAGGCCTGGCGCGACGAGGGCGCGGCGAAGACCCGTGCCGCCTTCCGGCGCCGGTTCTGCGAGTACGACGACGGACGCGCCGCCGAACGCGTCGTCCGCCGGGTCTTCCTCGGCCAGGACGGACGGGACCTGCCGCCCGTGCTGCCGATCGAGGAACGCACTCCGGCCCCGACCCCACAGGAGGCGACCGCATGAGCACCCCCGACGTCACCGTGACGGTCATCGTCTACAACGACGCCGAACGGCTCACCCGCGCGGTCGAATCGGTCCGCCGCCAGACCCACGCCAACCTCGAGATCGTCATCAGCGACGACCACTCCACGGACGCGACCCCGGCCGTGGCACAGCGGCTCGCGGCCCAGGACCCCCGCATCCGCCACCTTCGCCTGGAGCGGAACAGCGGCGGCTGCAGCGCCCCGCGCAACCGCGCCGTGCAGATCGCGCGGGCGCCGTTCCTGATGTTCCTCGACAGCGACGACGAGCTCCCCGGCAACGCCGTGGAACTGCTGCTCGCCGCGCACCGCGAACGCGAGATCGACTTCGCGATGGGAGCCGTGCAACGCGTCCGCGTGGACAACGGCCGCCGCTCGACGTGGATGCCGCACCTGGTCGCCGAGCGCCGCACCCTCGACGGCATCGAGGCCGACCCGCGGCTGTTCTTCGAGCACCTGTCCACCAGCAAGATGTACGCCCGCGCCTTCCTCGACCGGCACGACCTGCGCTTCCCCGAGGGCATCCACTACGAGGACCAGCTGTTCTCGGCGCAGGCGTACTGCATGGCCAAGACCTTCACGATCATCCCGGAGCCGGTCTACCGCTGGTACGTGGCGCCCTTCGCGGCCTCCGAGGCGGCCTCGATCTCCAACCAGCGGCACAAGCTGGCCAACGTCCGGGACCGCGTCCACGTCCAGCACCTCATCGACGCGTTCCTGGCCGAGAGCGGGCACGAGTCGCTGCGCGAGGACAAGGACCACAAGTTCCTCAAGCACGACTTCCGGATGTACGCCGGTGACCTGCCCTACCGGGACGACGCCTGGCTGACGTCCTTCGCGGACATCGTCACCCCCTACCTCGACACGCTCACGCCGGGTGCGTTCGCGCGTCTCCCGCGCGCCGAACGCGTCGTCGTCCAGCTGATCCGCGACCGCCGCCTGCCGGAGGCCCGCCTGGCCGCCCGGGGCCTCGGCCATGGAGTGGGCCCGAGGCGCGTGACCGCCGACGCGGAAGGGCGCACCTACTGGGGGGACCGGGTCCCCGAGTCGGACTGGGCACGCCGGGAGCTGGACGTCTCCGACCTGGAGTTGGAGACCCGGCCCTTCCCGAGCGCCCAGTTCCGCCACGAGATCACGGAGATCACCCGGGGCCCCGGCGCCTCGATCGACCTGGCGATCCGCACCTACGACCCGGCGCTGCGCCTCCCCGTGGGCCCGCACCGGGCGACGCTCCTCATCGCCCCGGGCGGTCGCCGCCTGCGCGTCCACTTCCGCCTCTCCCCCGTGCGTCCCGGCCTCTTCGAGGGCCACGCCCACCTGGACCTCGGGGCGGCCTCGCTCCCCCTCCACGGGTTCGCGGGCATCCGCCACCCACTGCTCCGCCTCCAGCACCAGGGCCTCTCCCACACGGGCCTGCTCCTGGCGCCCCTGACCTTCCCGACCCTGACGACCCGCGTCCCCTCCCACCATCTGACGGTGGAACCGGAGGGCCACGCCCCGGGCCGTCTCCAGGTCCGCTGGGAGCCGGTGGGGGTGACGGCGAAGCTGATCCGCCCGACGGCCCGCAGACTGGCCCGCCCGAGGGTGAAGAGAGCCGTGCGGCTGGTGGCGAGCGCGCTCAAGTAGCCCCGCGTCCCGGCCCCGGGGCACCCGGCTCCTCGTGCTGGAACACCCAGGTCCGGTAGACGCCGAAGCGGAAGACGGAGGCCAGCACGATGGACAGCGCCTTGACCGCGTTGGACTCGAACGGCCCGTCCAGGCCCAGGCCGTGGTACCCGGCGTAGAACAGTCCGCTCTCCACGGCGACACCGAGGGAGCTGAAGACGAAGAACAGCACGATCTGGCGCCGGGTCCGCGCCGCCCGGTCGCGGTAGGTGAAGTACCGGAAGCCGAGGTAGTTGGTGCCCATGGCGACCAGGCTGGCCGGCACGGTCGCGACGATGGCGGGCCGGTGCAGCCCGTGCAGGAGCACGTTGAACACCAGGAAGTTCACCGCGACACCGCTGCCGCCGACCAGCGCGGAGTTGACCACTTCGAGGACGACACGCTTGACCGGGAGGACGGGGACGGCCACGCGCTCCTCGGAGACGTTCACAGTCATGCCCCAAGCCTTAGCGGGATTCGGTAAGTGCTCCACGCGAATCGCCCCAAGGCACCCCAAGAACAGGCGCCCCGGGCCGATTCCGGCCCGGGGCGCCTGTCACGCCGTACGTCCTGCAGCTACGAGTGCGTGCGCAGCAGCGTCCTCATCGTGCGCATCGCCACCGACAGGTTGGCGAGGTCGAACGCGTCGGACCCCTGGATCTCCTCCAGGGTGCTGCGGGCGCGGCCGAGGATCGCCGCGTTCTTCTGCTCCCACGCCTTGTAGCGCTGCTCGGGCGTCGAGGTGCCGTTGCCCACCGCCAGGACGTCGGCGGTCAGCGCCGCGTGCGCCGCGTACAGGTCCTCGCGGATCGCCGCGCGGGCCATGGACTGCCAGCGGTCGGCGCGGGGCAGCTCGATGATGCGGTCCATGAGCTGGGTGATGCGCAGACGGTCGGCGAGGTCGTAGTAGACCTCGGCGACGTCCAGCGGCTCCCGGCCCATGCGGTCGGCGATCGAGACGATGTCGAGCGTCGGGAAGGCCGAGGAGAAGCCCGCGACCCGGGTGGCCAGTTCGGCCGGGACACCGGCGCCCGTCAGCTCGTCGTAGATCTTCTGGTGCCACTCCAGGTCGGCGCCGCGCAGCAGCTTCGGCAGCTCACTCCAGACCTGCTCGACCCGATCGGCGAAGAAGTCGACCGTCCCGGCAAGCTCCAGCGGCTGCGGCCGGTTGTTGAGCAGCCAGCGCGTGCCGCGCTCCACCAGGCGGCGGGCGTGCAGCCGGATGCGGGTCTGGACCTCGGCCTCGACCTTGTTGTCGAGTGCCTCGACCCCGTCCCACACCGGGGGCTGGCGGAAGATCGCCCGGGCCGCGGTCTGCGCCCGCACGATCTCCTCCAGCGACGCGCCGGTCTCCTCGCGCAGCCGGTGCAGATACGTGGTACCGCCCGTGTTCACCGTGTCGTTGACCAGCACGGTCGTGGTGATCTCACGGCGCAGCGGGTGGCAGACGAGGTGTTCGGGGAACTGCTCGCGCAGCTCGGTCGGGAAGTACGCGTGCAGCAGGGTGCTCAGGTACGGGTCGTCCGGCAGCGAGGTGTGCAGCAGCTCCTCGGCGACCGTGATCTTCGTGTACGCCAGCAGGACGGCCGTTTCCGGGCCGGTCAGGCCCTGGCCCTGGGCGAGCCGCTCGCGGATCTGCCGGTCGGTGGGCAGGAACTCCAGCGCCCGGTCGAGGTGGCCCTCCCTGACCAGGTGCTTCATGAAGCGCTGCTGGGCGTGGAGCATGGCGCCGGACTGGGCGAGGGCGTTGGCGATCGCCGTGTTCTGCGCGTAGTTGTTGCGCAGCACCAGGCGGCCGACCTCGTCGGTCATCTCGGCGAGCAGCTTGTTGCGCTGCTTGACGGTCATGTCGCCGTCCCTGACCAGGCCGTTGAGGAGGATCTTGATGTTCACCTCGTGGTCGGAGGTGTCCACGCCGGCGCTGTTGTCGATGGCGTCGGTGTTGATCCGGCCGCCGTGCAGCGCGAACTCGATCCGGCCGAGCTGGGTCAGGCCGAGGTTGCCGCCCTCGCCGACGACGGCGACGCGCAGGTCCGCGCCGTCGACGCGGATGGCGTCGTTGGCCTTGTCGCCGACGTCCGCGTTGGACTCGGTGGAGGCCTTGACGTACGTGCCGATGCCGCCGTTCCACAGCAGGTCCACCGGCGCGTGCAGGATCGCCTTCATCAGGTCGGCCGGGGTCAGCTTGGTGACCTTGGCCTCGATGCCGAGGGCCTCGCGGATGTGCGCGTTGACCGGGATCGCCTTGGCCGTGCGCGGGAAGATGCCGCCGCCGGCCGACAGCAGGTCCTTGTCGTAGTCCTCCCAGCTGGAGCGGGGCAGCTCGAACAGGCGGCGGCGCTCGGCGTAGGAGGTGGCGGCGTCCGGGTTCGGGTCGATGAAGATGTGCCGGTGGTCGAAGGCGGCCACCAGGCGGATGTGCTCGGAGAGCAGCATGCCGTTGCCGAACACGTCACCGGACATGTCGCCGATGCCGACGACCGTGAAGTCCTCGGTCTGGGTGTCGACGCCCATGTCGCGGAAGTGCCGCTTGACGGACTCCCAGGCGCCGCGGGCGGTGATGCCCATGCCCTTGTGGTCGTATCCGGCGGAGCCGCCGGAGGCGAAGGCGTCACCGAGCCAGAAGTTGTAGTTCTCGGCGACCTCGTTGGCGATGTCGGAGAAGGTCGCGGTGCCCTTGTCGGCGGCGACGACGAGGTAGGTGTCGTCCTCGTCGTGCCGGACGACGTCCGCCGGCGGCACGACCTCGCCGGCGACCATGTTGTCGGTGATGTCGAGCAGTGCCGAGATGAACGTCCTGTAGCTGGCGACACCCTCGGCGAGCCACGCGTCCCGGTCCACGGACGGGTCGGGCAGCTGCTTGGCGACGAAGCCGCCCTTGGCGCCGACCGGCACGATGACGGTGTTCTTGACCATCTGCGCCTTGACCAGGCCCAGGATCTCCGTGCGGAAGTCCTCACGCCGGTCGGACCAGCGCAGGCCACCGCGCGCGACCTTGCCGAAGCGCAGGTGCACGCCCTCCACGCGCGGCGAGTACACCCAGATCTCGAACGCCGGGCGGGGTGCCGGCAGATCGGGGATGGCCTGCGGGTCGAACTTCATGGAGACGTAGTCGTGCGGCTTGCCGCCCGCGGCCTCCTGGAAGAAGTTGGTCCGCAGCGTCGCCTTGATGACCGTCAGGAAGGACCTGAGGATCCGGTCCTCGTCGAGCGAGGCCACCTGGTCGAGGGCCGCGTCGACCTCCTCCAGCAGCGCGTCCACGATCTCGTGCCCCGCGCGCTGCCGGTCGGGCGACATCCGCGCCTCGAACAGGGAGACCAGCAGGCGGGTGGTGTGGACGTTGTTGCGGAGGGTGTCCTCCATGTAGTCCTGGCTGAACGTCGACGCGGCCTGGCGCAGGTACTTGGCGTACGCCCGCAGGACCACCGCCTGGCGCCAGGTCAGCCCGGCGCTCAGCACGAGGGCGTTGAAGCCGTCGTTCTCCGCCTTGCCGGTCCAGGTTGCACAGAAGGCGTCCTGGAAGCGCTCGCGGGCGTCGTCGCCGAAGTGGTCCCCGCCGCCGCCCGCGCGGGGCATGCGCAGACCGAAGTCGTAGATCCAGGCCACACTGCGGTCCGAGCAGCGCAGCTCGTACGGCCGCTCGTCGACGACCTCGACACCGAGCCGGTTGAGGACCGGCAGGACGGCCGAGAGGGAGATCGCGTCGCCCGTGCGGTAGATCTTGAAGCGGCGCTCCTCGGGGGCGGCGCCCACCGGCTCGTAGAGGCTGAGCGCGAAGTCCTTGTCCGCCTCGCTGTTCAGCTGCTCGAGGTGGACGAGGTCGGCGACCGCGGCGCGCGGGTTGTGGTCGGCCTTGTAGCCCTCGGGGAACGCGTGCGCGTACCGGCGCATCGCCTCGGCCGCGTGCTCCTCGCCGAGCTCGGCGTTGAGCGCCTCGGCGAAGGCGTCCTCCCAGGAGCGGGCGGCCTCCACCAGCCGGGCCTCGATGCGCTCCTTGTCGGAGTCGGACAGCTCCGGCAGCTCGGTGCCCTGCGGGACCCGGACCACGAAGTGCAGCCGGGACAGGATCGACTCGGTGTTCCAGGCCGTGAAGTCGACGCTGATGCCGCCCAGTTCCTCCTTCAGGATCTCGATGATCCGCAGGCGGACGGCCGTGGTGTAGCGGTCGCGCGGGAGGTAGACGAGGGCGGAGTAGTAGCGCCCGTACTCGTCCTGGCGCAGGTAGAGCCTGAGGCGCCTGCGCTCCTGGAGGTAGAGCACGGAGGTGACGATGGCCCGCAGCTCATCGGCCGGGGTCTGGAAGAGCTCGTCGCGCGGGTACGTCTCCAGGATCTGCGTCAGATCGCGGCCGTCGTGGCTGTTGGGCGAGAACCCGGCGCGCTCCAGGACTTCCTCGACCTTGCGCCGGATGACCGGGACCCGGCGCACGGACTCGGTGTAGGCGGCGGAGGAGAACAGCCCGAGGAACCGGCGCTCGCCGATGACGTTGCCGTCGGCGTCGAACTTCTTGACGCCGATGTAGTCCAGGTACGACGGCCGGTGCACGGTCGCCCGGCTGTTCGCCTTGGTCAGCACGAGCAGCTTGTGCTCGCGCGCCTTGGCCCGGGCGTCGGCGGGCAGCCGCTCGAACGACGGGCTGACCGGGTGGCTCTCCTCGGCCGCGTGGTGCGGGTCCGCGCGCAGTATGCCGAGCCCGGTGCCGGGCACGGCGGCCAGCGAGTCGTCGTCGCGGAGCTGGTACTCGCGGTAGCCGAGGAAGGTGAAGTGGTCGTCGGCGAGCCAGCGCAGCAGCTCGCGGGCCTCCTCGACCTGGGGTCCGGGCAGGTCGTCGGGGATGGGCTCGTCCGGCAGCCCCTCCGCCAGCCGGATCGCCGCCTCGCGCATCTTGCCCCAGTCCTCGACGGCCTCACGGGCGTCGGACAGCACGCGCAGCAGGTCGGCGGTGATCTGCTTCAGATCGGCCCGGTCGGTCTCGCGGTCGATCTCGACGTGGATCCAGGACTCGACGTGCGCGTCGTGCGGAAGGTCGCCGGTGGGCGGGGTCGACAGGACCTCGATGAGCTTGCCGGTGACATCGCGCCGCACCACGAACTGGGGGTGGATGACGACGTGGATCCCGCGCCCCTGGCGCGTCAGCTCATTGGTGACGGAGTCGACGAGGAAGGGCATGTCGTCGGTGACGACCTCGACCACGGAGTGGCTGCAGGTCCACCCGTTCTCTTCGACCGTGGGGGTGTGCACCCGCACGTTCGCCGTGCCCTGGGGGCGGTTCTCGGCCAGCCGGTAGTGCGATACGGCAGCTCCGAAGACGTCGACCGGGTCGCGGTCGGTGAGGTCCTCCGGGGCCGTGTGCAGGTAGTAACGCTGGAGGAACGTGAGGAGGGTCTCGCGGTCCGGGGCCTTCTGGGCGTCTGGGGTCTCCTCGCCCGTCGACCCGGTCGGTAGGTGCCCCCCGACCGGGCTGTTCTCAGCTACCCGGGCGGCCCTCTCGAGCAACTCGGCCTTGGCTTCGTCCAGCTTGGTCTGCATTGTCCTCTGGCTCCTGTCGCGCGCCGTTGCGTGACGTAGAAGGAAGTACGGCCTCTGCGCTTACGACCTCACGTCGTGACACGGGGTATCCGGTCTGTGCCGACGCTATGCCGCAAGGTGAGATGAGCGGGGGTGTCTGAGCCATTCTTGAGCTGCTCCACCGGTGTGACGCTGCTCTCTGCGACGCCCGAATCCAGGTGATGCTCGGGGTCCCGGGAGTCCTCGATGCCACGTCCCGCCCGCGAAGACCAGCGACCGCCGCCCGGTCACGGATGTCGTCCGTGCTCTCCGGGCGCAGGGCAGGGACGATGACGTCCCCGCGAACTATCGCGCTGATCACGCCACCAAGGCTATCGCTCCCTACAGGGGCTCCGTCATGAGCCGTATGTGTACAAAACCAGCCCTGGAAGTTTGACGTTCTGCACAGTGCCGCTACCGGTTCCGGTCAGGTGCGCCCGTCGGCCGCGAGCCGCTCCGCCTCGGCAACCGCTTCCTCAAGCGTGTCCACGACAGGAACACCGACGGTCTCCAGACTCACCCGACTGTGCGACCCGCCTGTGTACAGCACGGCCCGGGCCCCGACGTGCAGCGCGGCCACCGCGTCGTCCGCCGCGTCCCCGATCACCACGGTCCGCTCCGGCGCCACCCCGCTCAGCGACGCCAGGTGCCGCACCATGTGCTCGGCCTTGCTGCCCCCCGACGGCCCGGTCCGCCCGTCCACCCGTATGAAGTGCGGCTCGATGCCGAACCCGCGCACCAGCGGAACCAACTCCTCGTGCACGTACATGCTCAGGATCGACTGGCTGCGCCCCGCCGAACGCCACCCGGCCAGCAGCTCCATGGCCCCCGCCGTCAGCCCGCACGCCGTCCGGTGCTCGGCGTAGTACCGGTGGAAGATGTCATCCATGGCCTCCCACTCGGCCTCGGTCGGCAGCCTCCCCATCAGCCGCTCATAGAACTTCGGCACCGGTACGCAGTACAGCTCCCGGTACTTCTCCAGCGTCAGCGGCTCCAGCCCCAGTTCGGCGAAGGCCGCGTTCGTCGCCCCGATGATCGCGTCGATGTCGTGGAACAGCGTCCCGTTCCAGTCCCAGACGATGTGCGCGCCCGTCTTCATCCCCATGCCCGAAAACGTACCCGCCCGCACTGACAATCAAGAGAACGGCACCTCGACGCGCCCTTTGCGGCCGGTTCAGCCTCCGTGGCCCACCAGGTTCGCGATCTCCTGCGTGGCGAACCACAGCAGCTCGTGGTCCTCGGCGCCGTCCACGACGGACTGCGCGTCGTCGTCCCCGCGGTCCGCCGCCGGCAGCGCCTCGGCGGCCGCCGTCACCCCGGCCTGCGCGTCCGCCGCGTCGACGTGCACGGACGCGGCCCTGCCCAACGGTACCGGCCCCGCCACCCGCACCTCCCCCGGCTCCGCCGGGTCGTGATCCGCGCTCGCGGCCCGGTCGGGCACGTCGACGGCGATCACGATCCGGCGCCGCGGGGCGTCGGGCTCGGCCGCCAGCAGACGCAGCGAGGCCAGCGCGGCCCGGCCGAGCGCCGCGTACTCCAGTTCCTCGATGTCCTCGGAGGCGTACCAGTCGCGCAGCCCTGGCGTCACGGCGTAGGCGACGAACCCGCCGGCACCCAGCTCACCCGTCCTGTACGCCTCGGCGAGACCGGGGAGGGTCAGGGGCACGTAGACACGCATGGCTGGCCGCTTTCGTGGTCGTCGTCATGGTCGTGGTCAAGAGAGCTCCGGGGAGCTCCGGGGAGCTCCGGGAGGGCCTTCAGGATACGTGCGGGGCGTCCCCTTTCGAGTCCCGGCCCGGGGCGCCGGACGCGTCCACTGCAAGCCCGGAATTCACCCGGCACACTCCCGCGATCTCGGGCTCCACGCCCCCGACATCACCCGGATAGGTGAAGATTCCGGCGCCCGCGAACGAGGTCCCGCTTCCTTGCCCCGGCCCCCGTCGGCCCCGTACAAGATCACCACCCGAAGTTACTCCCCGGTATCAGCCGGGCCCACGAAACGGGGACCCCATGCACAAGGTCATGACCAGGACCCACCACCGCCCGACGCCCCACTCCCCGACGTCCGCCTCCCGCGGGACCACAGCACCCGGCACGCCCTCGCCTGCCTCCGGCAGCGCAGCGCTCCGCCGCTCTGCGAGCACCGCACCCGGCGTACCCGCCGACGCCGCCGCCCCACAGCCTCCGGCGAACCCCACACCCCGCACCCCCGGCACCACAGCGCCCCGCGCATCCGGGAGCACCGCACCCGCCACTCCCGGCAGCACCGCACCCGACACCCCGGCCCGCACCGCCCCCCACACCCCCGGCAGCGCAGCGCCCCGCCGACCTGCGAGCACCGCACCCGGCACCTCCGCGCGCACCACACCCGCCACTCCCGGCAGCACCGCACCCGACACCCCGGCCCGCACCGCCCCCCACACCCCCGCGAACCCCACACCCCACACCCCCGGCAGCGCAGCACCCCGCCGATCCCCAAGCACCACACCCCGGACCCCCGCCGGTCCCGGATCCGCCCCGCCCGCCCTCGCCGCTGCCGCACCTCCGCGTTCCCCCGGCAGCGGGCGCTCCCGGTCTTCGGCTGCGGGCGGTCGTCCACCCGCCTCCGCTCGCGCCAGGGCCTCCCGCACGCGCCCGGCGGACACTCGCCCACCGACCCTCGCCCCGACCCGCACAGCCCCCCGCAGGGCCCCGGAGACCGCCGCCACCCGGGCGCCGGGCACGGACCTCGCCGCCCCGGCCTCCACCTCCACCGAAGCCGCACCACGCGTCCCGGCTCAAGGATCCCGGCAGGCGGCGATCCCCCAGCCCCTGCCCACCGACGTGTTCGCCGATCTCCTCGTCGCCGTCCTGAGCGGCCACCGCCCCGTCCACTCGATGCTGCGCCACACCCGCGGCCGGGCCTACGACGAACTGGCCTGGCTGGCCGAACGCGGCCCCCTGCGCACCCGTGGCGCCCGCCCCGTCGTACGCGACATCGGCTACTTCGAACCGCGCCCGGGCGCCATCGAGGCCTTCGCACGCGTCGGCGCCGGTGACCGGCTGCGCGCCATGGCCTTCCGCCTCGAACTCGGCCAGGACCTCCGCTGGCGCTGCACGGCGGTGGAACTCGGCCCCCGCCCGCCCTGCCCGGAGTCCGACTGAGGCGCACAGAGCCAAGGGGCCGGACACCCTCAGGGACGCTGTTGGTTAATCCCGGCCTTCGCGTGACGTCGGCTCCCAAGACCTTGTTGTGGTCGTGGGAGCCGACGTTGTCGTATGGGGAGGGTGTCGATGTCGATGCAGCCGCGGGAGCCGGGGGAGATCCCGGTGGAGACGGTGCGGGTGGCCCGGGCGGCTTTCCCGAAGGGCAGCCTGGCGATCCGGGTGCGTGATGAGCTGGGTGTTCTGGGGAAGGACCGCTACAAGATCCGTGCCGGGGTCGAAGGAACCATCTCCCAAGGAGTGCGAGCCTGCGGCCTGCGCAGATCCCGCTACCGCGGACTCGGCAAGACCAGCCTCCTGCACCAGCTCACCGGCGCCGCGATCAACCTCATCCGCATCAGCGCCTGGCTCAGCGACAAGCCCCACGCCCGGACCCGCACCAGCCCACTGGCAGCACTTCGCCCCGCCGCATAACGACGGGGCGAAGCATCAGGGCTGGGCATTAAGCCAACAGCGTCCCTGAGGGTGTCCTGCCCCTCAAGCCGCTACGGCGCCCCGGCAACCGTCACTTCTTGCGACGGCCCCGGCCCCGCGACTGCTTGCGCCGCTCCGCACGCGTCAGGCCGTCGGCCTCGGAGCGCACCGGCTCGCCGTCCTCGGTGAAGTCACCCTCGATGGTGCCGCCCTCGCCGTCGACCGTCGGCGCGGAGAAGTGCAGGTTGCGCCGCTGCGGGACGTCGAGCCCCTTGGCGCGGATCTCCGGCCGGGAGCCCGCCTGTGCCGGCACCGCGTCCTGCTTCTCGAGGTCGGCCACCGGCTTGGTGTCCTCGACCGGGACCTCCTCGACCTGCTGCTCGACCTGGACCTCCAGGTTGAACAGGTAGCCGACGGACTCCTCCTTGATGCCCTCCATCATGGCGGTGAACATGTCGAAGCCCTCGCGCTGGTACTCGACCAGCGGGTCCTTCTGCGCCATGGCGCGCAGGCCGATGCCCTCCTGGAGGTAGTCCATCTCGTAGAGGTGCTCGCGCCACTTGCGGTCCAGGACCGACAGCACGACCCGGCGCTCCAGCTCGCGCATGATCTCGGAGCCGAGCTGCGCCTCACGCGCCGCGTACTGGTCGTGGATGTCGTCCTTGATGGAGTCGCCGATGAACTCGGCGGTCAGCCCGGCGCGGTCGCCTGCCGCCTCCTCCAGCTCCTCGACGGTGACGTTGCACGGGTAGAGCTGCTTGAAGGCGCCCCACAGCCGGTCGAGGTCCCAGTCCTCGGGGAAGCCCTCGGCGGTTTCGGCCTGGACGTAGGCGTCGATGGTGTCGTCCATGAAGTGCTGCACCTGCTCGTGCAGGTCCTCGCCCTGCAGGACGCGGCGCCGCTCGCCGTAGATGACCTCGCGCTGGCGGTTGAGGACCTCGTCGTACTTCAGGACGTTCTTACGGGTCTCGAAGTTCTGCTGCTCGACCTGCGACTGGGCGGAGGCGATCGCGCGCGTGACCATCTTGTTCTCGATCGGCACGTCGTCCGGGACGTTCGCCATCGACATCACGCGCTCGACCATCTGGGCCTTGAACAGCCGCATCAGGTCATCGCCGAGGGAGAGGTAGAAGCGGGACTCGCCCGGGTCGCCCTGTCGGCCGGAACGACCGCGCAGCTGGTTGTCGATACGCCGCGACTCGTGCCGCTCGGTGCCCAGCACGTAGAGCCCGCCGAGCTTCTCGACCTCGTCCTTCTCGTTCTGGACGGCCTTCTCGGCCCGCTCGAGCGCCTCGGGCAGGGCGTGCGCCCACTCCTCGATGTGCTCCTCGGGGTCGAGGCCGCGCTGGCGCAGCTCCGCTTCGGCGAGGTCCTCCGGGCTGCCGCCGAGCTTGATGTCCGTACCACGGCCGGCCATGTTGGTGGCCACGGTGACGGCGCCCTTGCGGCCGGCCTGGGCGACGATCGTCGCCTCCCGGTCGTGCTGCTTGGCGTTGAGCACCTCATGCTGGATGCCGCGCTTGCTGAGCTGCTGCGAGAGGTACTCGGACTTCTCGACGGAGGTCGTGCCGACGAGGATCGGCTGGCCCTTGCGGTGCTTCTCCTCGATGTCGTCGACGACCGCTTCGAACTTGGCGACCTCGGTCCGGTAGATCAGGTCCGACTGGTCCTTGCGGACCATCGGCCGGTTCGTCGGGATGGGCACCACGCCGAGCTTGTAGATCTGGTGGAACTCGGCGGCCTCAGTCATGGCCGTACCGGTCATGCCGCAGAGGCCGGGCTGTTCCTTCTCGTTGTGGTCGTGGCGCTTGTAGAGGCGGAAGAAGTTCTGAAGGGTGATCGTGGCGAGCGTCTGGTTCTCGTCCTTGATCGGCACCGCTTCCTTGGCCTCGATCGCCTGGTGCATGCCCTCGTTGTAGCGGCGGCCCGCGAGGATACGTCCGGTGTGCTCGTCGACGATCATGACCTCGTCGTCGATGATGACGTAGTCCTTGTCCTTCTTGAAGAGCTCCTTGGCCTTGATGGCGTTGTTCAGGTAGCCCACCAGAGGGGTGTTCACCGACTCGTAGAGGTTGTCGATGCCCAGCCAGTCCTCGACCTTGGCGACACCTGACTCGTGGATGGCGACCGTGCGCTTCTTCTCGTCGACGTCGTAGTCGCCGGTCTCCTCGAGACCCTTGAGCGGCTGGCCGGCCTCGCCGCGCTTGAGGCGCTTGACCAGCTTGGCGAAGTCCCCGTACCACTTGGTGGCCTGGTCGGCCGGGCCGGAGATGATCAGCGGCGTGCGGGCCTCGTCGATGAGGATGGAGTCGACCTCGTCGACGATGGCGAAGTTGTGGCCGCGCTGGACGAGCTCGTCCTGGGACCACGCCATGTTGTCGCGCAGGTAGTCGAAGCCGAACTCGTTGTTCGTGCCGTACGTGATGTCGCAGGCGTACTGCTCGCGGCGCTGAGCCGGCGTCATGTTGGCGAGGATGCAGCCGACCTCGAGGCCCAGGAACCGGTGGACGCGGCCCATCATCTCGGAGTCGCGCTCGGCCAGGTAGTCGTTGACCGTGATGATGTGGACGCCTTTGCCGGACAGGGCGTTCAGGTACGCCGGCAGGGTGCCGACGAGGGTCTTGCCCTCACCGGTCTTCATCTCGGCCACGTAGCCCATGTGCAGGGCCGCGCCACCCATCATCTGCACGTCGTAGTGACGCTGGCCGAGGACGCGCTTGGCGGCCTCGCGGACGGTGGCGAACGCTTCGGGCAGCAGGTCGTCCAGGGTCTCGCCGTCGGCGTAGCGCTGCTTGTACTCATCGGTGAGGGCGCGCAGCTCGGCGTCGGAGAGGTCGACGAAGTCCTCTTCGATGGAGTTGACCTGGTCCGCGATGCGGTGCAGCTTGCGCAGGATCTTGCCTTCGCCTGCACGCATGATCTTCGAGAGGACGGACACGGGGGTTGGTCTCCTTGCCGGTCGGGCCTGGGACGGTCGGTTACCACTTGACTCACTGAGCAACGGCCATCGTATGCGAGGACCCCGCCGCGCCGGGAGGGCCTGCCGTGACGGCGACCGTCCGCTGCTTCAATTCTGATTCACGTCTGCTTCAAAGGGGACAACGTGCGGCCCCCTCGGATAGTGCCGCACCTCCCCACCGAATTGCACAACGCGTGACCACCCCTTCACTGACGGCGAAGACATGGCGTCGTGACGGGCATCCGAGCAGAATCAGTCGATGGACCCCGTCACCCTCACCACGGACCGTCTCCTGCTGCGCACGGTCGGCTCCCAGGAGACCGACGCGGTGTACGACGCCTGCCAGGACCCCGACATCCGGCGTTGGACCACGATCCCCTCGCCCTACCTGCGCGAGCACGCCCGGAGCTTCACGGAACAACTGGTCCCCGACGGCTGGGCGGACGGCTCCATGTTCACCTTCGGCGTCTTCCTGCACTCCGGAGAACTGGCGGGCATGCTCGGCATCACCCTGCGCGCCCTGGGCATGGGCGAGATCGGCTTCTGGGCCACGAAGGAGCACCGCGCCAACGGCTACGTCACCGAGGCCGCCTTCGCCGCCTGCCGCTGGTCCTTCACCCACGCCGCCCTCGACCGCGTCGAATGGCGTGCGGAGGTGGGGAACCGGGCGTCCCGCGCGGTGGCGGAACGAGCGGGCTTCACGATCGAGGGCACGCTGCGCTCAGCGATGAACAACAAGGGAGTACGCCGGGACATCTGGGTGGGTTCCCTGCTCCCCTCGGACATGGGCCTCCCGTCAACGGCGCCGTACCTGCCGGCGCGCTGACCGGCCCGCCCGTTCGGCGGCGCCGTACCTGCCGGCGCGCTGACCGGCCCGCCCGGGCAGACCCGCAGGTCACACCCCGTTGTCAGTCCCACCCCCTACTCTGCGGCCATGACCACCCCGCGCACCGTCGCAGACCTCTCCGCCGACGAGGCCCGCAGAATCGCGCTCCGCGCCCAAGGCTTCCTCGGCGCGCCCGACCGCCGCTCCGGCGTCCGCGGCATCCTCCGCCACCTGGGCGCGATACAGCTCGACACGATCTCGGTCCTGGCCCGCTCCCACGAACTCGTGCCGTACGCCCGCCTGGGCGCGGTGGGCCGCAAGACGGTCGAGGACGCCTATTGGCAGGACACGCACTCCTTCGAGTACTGGTCCCATGCCGCCTGCATCCTCCCCATCGAGGAGTGGCCCCACTTCGCCTTCCGCCGCCGCGCCTACCGCAACCGCCCGCATTGGAACCACGATCTCCCCGACGGCGCCTACGACCAGGTCATCAAGCAGCTCCGCTCCGAAGGCCCCCTCACCGCGACGGAGTTGGGCGGCGCGAAGAGGACGAGCGACTGGTGGGACTGGTCCGGCTCCAAGGTCGCCGTCGAACGCGCCCTGATGTACGGCGAGGTGGTCTGCGTGGAGCGCCGAGGCTGGAAGCGCCTCTACGACCTCGCCGAGCGTGCCGTCCCCAAGAAGCTGCTGCACGACGAGCTGGACGACACCGAGTGCCTGCGCCGCCTGGTCCGCCTGGCGGGCCGTTCCCTCGGGGTCGGCACCCGCGCGGACATCGCCGACTACCACCGGCTCAAGGGCGAGCAGGTCGACGCGGTGATCGCGGAATCGGGCCTGGTCCCGGTCTCGGTCGAGGGCTGGGGCAAGCCGGCCTGGGCCGACCCCGCGGCCCTCGAAACGCCGCCGCGCGGCCGCCACCGCACCACGCTCCTGTCGCCTTTCGACTCCCTGATCTGGGAGCGGGCGCGCACGGAGCGGATCTTCGGCTTCACCCACCGCTTGGAGGCCTACGTCCCCAAACAGAAGCGCGTGTACGGCTACTTCGCGATGCCGGTGCTGGCCGGAGGGCGTCTCGTCGGCCGCGTGGACCCGGCCCGCGAGGGCCGCACGCTGGTGGCCAAGCAGGTCACGCTGGACGGCCCGAAGGCCGTGCCGGCGGTCGCCCAGGCCCTGGCGGAGGCGGCGACCTGGGTGGACTGCACGACCGTCCGCGTGGAGCGGGTCGACGCACCTGACCTGCGCGAGCCCCTGACGAAGGAACTCGCCGGCCTCCTCGGCTGAGACCGAGGGCTCTGGCCGAGCCCGGTCCCTGGGCGAGACCGGTCCCTAACGGATCTCGAGGATCTTCTCCCGCATCGCGTACACCACCGCTTCCATCCTGGAGTGCAGCTGCAGCTTCTCCAGGATGTTGCGGACGTGGTTCTTCACGGTGTTCTCGGAAATGAACAACTCCTTGGCGATGTCGCGGTTGTTCATTCCCGTGGCGACCAGCTTCAGGACTTCCAGTTCGCGGTCGGTCAGGCGCGGCGCGGGCACCAGCCGGCGTTCGTCCGTGCGCTGGATCATCGACTTGAACTCCGTGAGGAGTTTCGACGCCATGGACGGGCTGATCTGCGACTGCCCGTCGGCCACGGCGCGAATGGCGGTGGCGACCTCGTCGGTGGAGATCTCCTTGAGGAGATAGCCGGTCGCACCCGCCTTGATGGCGTCGTAGAGATCGGCTTCCTCGTCGCTGATCGTCAGCATGATGATTTTGGCGCTGGGTGCCACCTCCTTGATGGAGGTGCACGCCTCGATGCCGCCCCGCTTGGGCATCCGCACGTCCATCAGGACGATGTCGGGCAGCAGGTCGGCGGCCTTCTCGACGGCCTCGGCGCCGTCGCCCGCCTCCCCGATGACCTGGATGTCCTCCTCGGCCGCGAGCACGATCTCCAGGCCACGGCGGAACAGGGCGTGGTCGTCCACCACGAGGACTCTGATCGGTTCCTTGCGTGGAGTCCCCGAGTCGGGGCCCATGCCGACGACGCCGTCGTCGGCATCCTCGTCACGCACCGGTCCGAAGCTGTCCGCCATCGTTCCTCCCCCTGAAGGCTGTGGCCTGAGGTCCTGAGCCATCGCCAACCCAGAGCAACGACCCACCGGTTGGGCCGTGGCCACCATGATTTCATGCCCGGACGGCACCGGGGTGCCGGAGCGGGGCTCGAAGTGGTCGCACGGGGGTGCCCCTGGGGGCGCACACGCGCTCCAGGGGCACCTGTTCCGCTGTCACCCGGCATGGTCAGCCGCCGAGCGCACCGCCCGCGTCCGGGGAGTGCGCCTGGGTGACCATCGTGTCCGTGCTGAGGTGGATCACGCCGTAGTCATAGGCGTGCCGTCGGTAGACGACACTCGGTTCCTTGGTCTCGGAGTCGACGAACAGATAGAAGTCGTGCCCGACCAGTTCCATCTCGTAGAGAGCCTGGTCGAGGGTCATGGGCGCTGCGACGTGGGTCTTCTCGCGGACGACGATGGGGCCGTCACCCTGCACTTCCAGCGAGCCGATCTTCTTCGTGGGTACGGCCTCGCGCTCCTCCTCGGGAGCCGGCACGAGTCCGTTTCCGTTGAGCGTCGCCACACCCGGGACGTGGTCAGCGACCTCGGCGGCCGGGATCCGGCGCGCACCACGGCGCGAATACCGCTTGTCGTGCTGCCTGCGCAGTCGGGCTTCCAGCTTCTCCGCCGCCAGGTCGAGCGCCGCGTACGGATCGCTCGCCGCTGCCTCCGCCCGGATCACCGGACCGCGGGAGCGGAGCGTGATCTCCACTCGGTCGCAACGGTCGGCCTGCCGGGGGTTCGGCTCCTTGGACACCTCGACGTCGAGGCTGATCACCTTGCCATCGAGCTTCTGGATCTTCTCCAGCTTCAGCTTCTCGGCCACGTGCTTCCGGAACCGCTCAGGCACCTCGGTCTTGCGGCCCTTGACGACGATGTCCACGCAGAACTCCGTTCCCGGATCGCTCCGCTTCGGTGCGGAGCGTCTCCCTTTTGCACCAGGCTCCGGTGAGTCCCGGAACCTCGGACTCGGTGACGTCCACCTCCTCCCCCGCGAGCGAGATCTCCACTCCACCGTCGCGAGTGATGATGAAAAACCCGCAGCACGGCATTCGGTTGTGAGAGGTGTGGCCTGCGGCTTTCCCTCTCACCGAACATATCTCGCCCGGGCGGATGCCGTCACCCTCTACTGCGGCGTACCTCCGTTCAGGTGAATAGGTCCTCTCGTTACCTGCAACGACACAAGATCTCAGTCAGTTCCGGTTTATTCCGAAAGAGTCCGGTGAGGCCGCGACCACTGCCGCGCACACCACGTCAACGACTCCGCCGGCGTCACCCGCGCCCGCGTTTACCTGCCGGGCGGGCCGCCGACCTGTCCTCTCCCGCCTTGATCCGACGTTCTGTTCCTCTCTGCTTTCCCACGTCTCTCCCCCGTACACGGCCGAAGTCCACGCAGCGTTCGGAATCGGCCCCGACGCCCCGAACGGGCCCCCGGGCGCGGACGGGGCCGCCCGCACGGCTCGCGCGGCCTCCGCCAGGGAGGCGCCCGTGGTCATCACGTCGTCGACGAGGACGACCGGCCCCCCGCAGAGCAGCCGCGCCCCTGCGGGAGCCACCGCCAGAGCGCCCGCGAGATTGTCCAGCCGCTGCCGGGAGTTGAGCCCCGACTGGTCGGCCACGGCCCGCCGCTGCCGCAGCACCCCGACCACCCGCGCCGGAAGTCCCCTCCGCCGCAACTCACCCGCAGCCGCGAGCGCGATCCGCCGCGCCGGATCATGCCCCCGGGCCCGCACGGAGCGCCGCCCGGACGGCACGGGCACGAGCAGCACAGGAGCCCTGCCGCCCCACGACCGCACCACCCCGGCCCCCGCGGGAGCCGAGGCGCGCCGGAGCCCCGCCCGCACGGCCCCCGCCAGCGCCACCCCGAGCGGTCCGGCGAGCGCCAGGGCACCGCGCTCCTTGTGGGCCAGCAGCGTCGCCCGGACCTCGTCCGCGTACCGGGCGGCCGCGTGCACCACGGGCAACCCGGGCGGCTCCGGTACCGGCCGCACCCGGTGCACCGCCCCTCCGCACAACACCGCACGGCACCGCGCGCACAGCACCGTGCGAGGCACTCCGCAACCTCCGCACTCGCCCGGCAGCACCAGGTCGGTGAGGTCCTGCCACCACCCCCGCATGACTTCCACTGTGCCGACACGGGCCCGACCCTGCCACCCCTGTGGACAACGGCCTGTGGACAACCCAGCGCTCCACCACCAGCGCGTCCCCCACACGAGCGGACCCCGTAGACCCCGTAGGAGCGCCCCCCCCCCCGCGAGAGCCACGGTCAGCGGCCCCCTTCGCGGCTCCGAAAACACCACGGGCCGCCCCTCCCGAGTCGACCTCGGCAGGAACGGCCACCTACCCCCAGCACCCCGGCCACATCTGCCACCGGGACGCTCACACCTCACCCCGGATAGACCGGCGCCGTCCCCTCCGTCACCTTCTTCCACTGCTCGCCCGACGGAAGGCGGACGATGCCGTCCACGGAGTACGCCACCAGCGGCAACCGGTCGTCCTCGGCAGCCGTGACCTCCTTGACGCCCGTCAGGGCCGCGGGCGCCGGCACGTCCGGCGTGGAGCCGTCGACCTGGACGTACCGCATCTGCTCGACGCCACCGTGCTCGCGCCCGACCACCACGAGCCGGCTGTCCCCGGCCCACGACATAGTGGTGACCTGCTCCAACTCCGGTGTCGCGGAGCGTAGTTCGACCACACTGACGGCCGGCTTCCCACCCGGCTTGTCGTCCCGCTCGATCAGCCCGAGGAACAGGGTCTTCTTGCCGCCCTTCTCCACGACGAGCGCGATGCGCACCCCGTCGGCGGCCACCCGCACGGAGTGGATCCGTCCGTCCAGGTGCGGCATCCGCACCTCCACCGGATCGCCCTTGCCCTCCTCGAAGAGGAGCAGCCGGGGATGCCCGGGGTCGCGGTCGGCCACCCACAGGCCGTCGTCCGCGTCCCAGCTGGGCGTCGTCAGCCGGTCCTTCTCGGCCCGGCCCTGGCTGCGCAGCAGCGGCTCGCCCAGCGAACCGCCCGAGACCAGCGACCCCACGTACAGCGACCTGCCGTCGAGACTGACCCCTGCCGCGGTGTGCTCGTCACGCGAGACCGCCGCCGACCGCAGCGCCGTGTCGCCCTCGCCGAGCGCCCCCGGCGCCGCGTCCGGGTCGGTGCCGCTGTTGCCCGTGGGGATCCGTACGAGCCGGTGCTTGCCGTCCACGAAGTACAGGTAGTCGGGGTGGCGCGCCGAGCTCCGGGAGGCCGCCGCGTCGGCCGCCCCGCGCGTGAGCGAGCACAGCTCCGATCCGCCGGCCCGCAGCCCGACCTCGTCCACGGCCGGGCTGAGGTTGCGCAGCGTGAACAGGATCTGGGCGGCCATCTCCTGGCACTGGTTGGTGCCGACGCCCGCCGCCTTGTGGTTGAGCGGGATCGTCAGCTTGTTCCGGTCGTCGGGCGTCAGCGCGCCGACGTCCTTCGCCAGCGCCGTACCGGTGGGGAAGCTCGACCTGACCACGGGCCCGAGCCATCGCGTGGGCCCACTGAGCAGGGAGCTCACCATCTGTGTCATGGGATCCACGCGCCGGCGCACGTAGACGGGGTCGGCGACCGCCGTGGGCTGGGACTTCGACCCGGCCGCAACGCTGTTCGAGGCGAAGTAGTACTTGCTCACGGACATGTAGTTGCGCAGGAAGTCCGACTCGCCGATGACGACACCCTGCGGCAGCGCGTCGATCCGCCACTGCCGCTTGCTGTCCTGCGTCAGGTGCACGCTCCTGCCGTACGCCCCGGTCGCCGGCGCGTAGGCCTGCTGTGCGTCGACGGTGGCGACCTTGGTGCCGGTCAGCATGTACGAGATCTCGCCTGTGTCCTCCCCGCCGCCGCCCGCCTCGGGTTTGGCACCGGGTCCGTCGGTCAGCACCGTGGCGGACGCCTCGGGCCGCCACTCCTTCGCGGCCTCGCCGGTCAGGTACTGGCGCGCGGTCTTGTAGTGCGGGTCGTCGCTGGTGAGCGCCTCCAGGAAGCCCTGCACGATCTCCGAGGGCGGCGCGTCCTCCCCCGGCGGCACGGCGAAGACCCGCACCTGGGTCTCCTGACGTGGCGTGGACTCCACGCCCCGCAGATCTCCGCTGTCCGGCATCGAGGCGCACCCCGCCAGCACCAGGACGCCACCGGCGGCGTACGCCATCACGCGCGCGGGCCTGCGCCGGCCGCGCCCCTCGCGGTCAGCGCCCACGAGATGCCTCCCCTTGCCTGTCCACGTCCCCCGGCTCGCTCTCCCGGCCGCTGCCCTCGTCTGGCGGCCCGTTCACCACCGGATCCCGTCCGGCCCGGCCACCGTCACCCTCGTCGCGCCCGGGGCCTTCCCGGCCCCTCGCAGCCCCGCGGGAACCCGACTGCTCGTCCGCCGGTGACGTGTCCTGCCGCCGCGTGCCCGAGGCGGGCCTGGGCACCACGCGCGAACCGTTGCCGGGCAGCGCCGTGGGGTCCGCGCTGGGGGCGACACGCGGCGGTATCGGGTCCCGCTTCGCCCCCTGCGGCACCGACCCGCTCACCGGCTGCGCCGGCACGGTCGCCCGCTTCTCGCCGTCCCCGCCGCCACATGGCAGCCCGGCGTCGTCGAGGCCCCGGTTCCGCCGTGAGTCCTTGGGCTCCAGCGGTATCGGAGAGCCCCTCAGCGGCTCGTCGGCGGTCCTGGGCAGCGTCAGCCGGAACTGAGAGCCACCGCCCGGCTCGCCCCACGCCTGCAGCCAGCCGCCGTGCAGCCGCGCGTCCTCCAGAGCGATGGACAGACCCAGGCCCGTACCACCCGTGGTACGCGCGCGTGCCGGATCGGCCCGCCAGAAGCGGCTGAACACACGGGTCGCCTCGCCCGGCTTGAGCCCGACCCCGTAGTCCCGCACCGCCACAGCGACCGCACCGCCCGCCGCCGCGAGCTTCACGACGACGTCCTTGCCCTCGCCGTGTTCGACGGCGTTGACGACGAGGTTGCGCAGCACGCGCTCCACGCGCCGGGCGTCGGCCTCGGCGACCACGGGCTGCTGGTCGCCCAGGATCCGGATGTGCGTGCCCTTGCGCTCCGCGAGCGGCTCGGCCCCGCTGACCACCCGCCGTACGACGTTCCTGAGGTCTATCGGCTCCGCCTCCAGCGCCGCGGCACCGGCGTCGAACCGGCTGATCTCCAGCAGGTCCGCGAGCAACGACTCGAACCGGTCCAGCTGATCGGCGAGCAGCTCTGCCGACCGCGCGGTCACCGGATCGAAGTCCACCCGCGCCTCGTGGATGACGTCCGCGGCCATCCGTACGGTCGTCAGCGGCGTACGCAGCTCGTGCGACACGTCCGACACGAACCTGCGCTGCATCCGCGACAGGTCCTCCAGCTGGCTGATCTTCAGCTGAAGGTTCTGCGCCATCTTGTTGAAGGCCTCACCGAGCCGCGCGATGTCGTCCTCGCCGGTGACCTTCATACGTTCCTGAAGCCGCCCGGCCGACAGCCGCTCCGCGATTCCCGCCGCCATCCGCACCGGCGTGACGACCTGCCGCACGACGAGCCAGGCGATGGCCCCGAGCAGGACCACGACGAACAGCCCGGCCGTCGCCAGCGTGCCCTTGACCAGGCTCAGCGACTTCTCCTCCTGGGTGAGCGGGAAGAGGTAGTAGAGCTGGTACGGGTCGCCGTTGGGGTCGTTGACCTGCTTGCCGATGACCAGACCCGGCTGGGAGTCCTTGGTCGGGTTGTTGTACGTGATGCGGGTGTAGCTCTGCGCGGCCGTCGTACTGCTGCCGATCCGCTCGCGCAGGTCGGCGGGGACGCTCCTGCTCCAGTCCACCTCGCCGGAGGCACGCTGCCCGCGGCCGCCCGCGCCTCCCGCGTCGGACGCCGGGAGCGTCACCACCTCGAAGGCGCCCTGGCCGCCGCTGGACAGCGAGGACACGAGGTCGCTCATCCACGGGGTGACGTTCTGCGCGGGACGCCCGTCCGAGGTGGCGGCCTCGTCACCGGTGCCGCTCGCCGCCTCGTCGGCCCGCTGCTTGGCCACCGCGAAACCACCCGTGGCCTGGCTCTGGGACGCCTTCACCTTGGCGTCGAGCAGGCCGTTGCGCACCTGCCCGATGACGACGAAGCCCAGCAGCAGCACTACGCCCAGCGACATCAGCAACGTCGTGACGACGACCTTGAGCTGGATGTTGCGCCGCCACAGCCGCATGACGGGCAGCAGCGGCCGGCGCACCCACCGCATGAACAGGCGGATGACCGGGCTGCCCTGAACCCCGCCCCGGAGCAGCCCGCTCTCCAGGAACCGCGCCCAGCGGGAGCCGGGATTCTTCCGCCCGACAGGCCGCTCCGGCCGGGACCCGGACCGGCCGGGCGCCGAAGCGGCACTGTCGCCGGTCATGTCAGCTCGGCCCTGCCTTGTACCCGACGCCACGGACGGTCACCACGATCTCCGGCTTCTCCGGGTCCTTCTCGACCTTGGAGCGCAGCCGCTGCACATGGACGTTGACCAGCCGCGTGTCCGCCGCGTGCCGGTAACCCCAGACCTGCTCCAGCAGCACCTCGCGCGTGAACACCTGCCACGGCTTGCGCGCGAGCGCGACCAGCAGGTCGAACTCCAGCGGCGTCAGCGCGATCGACTGCCCGTCCCGCTTCACGGAGTGCCCCGCCACGTCGATGACCAGGTCACCGATGGCGAGCTGCTCCGGAGCGGGCTCCTCCGACCTGCGGAGCCGCGCCCGGATCCGGGCGACCAGCTCCTTCGGCTTGAACGGCTTCACGATGTAGTCGTCAGCGCCCGACTCCAGGCCCACGACCACGTCGACCGTGTCGCTCTTCGCGGTCAGCATCACGATCGGCACGCCCGACTCCGCCCTGATCAGACGGCACACCTCGATGCCGTCCCGGCCGGGCAGCATCAGGTCGAGCAGCACCAGATCGGGCTTGGCCTCACGGAACGCGGCCAGCGCCTTGTCACCGTCGGCCACGAACGACGGCTCGAAACCCTCACCACGCAGCACGATGCCGAGCATCTCGGCCAGTGCGGTGTCGTCGTCGACGACCAGGACTCGTCCCTTCATAAACGACATCATCCCATTCTCATAACAGCGGCGAAGGCAGTGGTGAGGTAGGTCACCGGCCAGTGACCATAGTCGCAGCAAGCGCTACTGTCTGCCCTCGCCCGCCCCCCGATGATCTCGACGCGAGCACCGGCGGCCCTTTTCCCGGGCCCGGAACGACGGCGAAGGGGCCCAGGACGGATCGAGGCCGAGGAGAGCCGGCGAGCGAGGGTGCCGGAGCCAGCTCCGGCACCGCCCACCCTCCGCAGCGGTCGACTCAGCCCGCCGTGACCGCACCATGTGCAAGCCCCACACACCCGCCACAGGCCCCACAGCGCCCGGCTCAGCCCGCCGTGACCCTCTGCGACCGCGCACACACCTCGGCGAGTGCCTCAGCGGTCACAGGTGAAACGACGCCCTCCTCCGTGACGATCGCCGTCACGAGTTCGGCCGGAGTCACGTCGAACGCCGGGTTGTACGCCTGCGTCCCCAGCGGCGCCACCGGTATCCCGCCGCCCGCCTCCGTACCGGCCACCGGCACCTGCGGCGCCGTCACCTCGGTCACCTCGTGCCCGGGACGCTGCTCCACCTCGATGGACGCCCCGTCCGCCGTGTCCAGATCCACCGTCGTCACCGGCGCCACCACGATGAACGGCACATGGTGATACCGCGCCAGCACCGCCAGCGGATAGCTCCCGACCTTGTTCGCCACCGAACCGTCCGCCGTGATGCGGTCCGCCCCGATCAGCACCGCGTCCACCTCCCCGGCAGCGAACAGCGACCCCGCCGCGCTGTCGGTGAGCAGCGTGTACGCCATCCCGCTGCGAGCCGCCTCGTACGCCGTCAGGCGGGCGCCCTGCAGCAACGGCCGCGTCTCGTCCACCCACAGCCGCCGCAGCCGCCCCGTCCGGTGCGCCGCGAGCGCCACCGCGAACGCCGTGCCCTCACCGCCCGACACCAGCGAACCGGTGTTGCAGTGGGTGAGGACCCGGTGCCCGCCGCCGGGCAGCAACTCGTCCAGCAGCGCCAGTCCGTGCTGGGCCATCCGCCCACTGGCCTCGGCGTCCTCCCGGTGCAGCTGCCGCGCGGCGGCAAGCGCCGCCGCGGCCGCCTGCCGGACGTCTCCGCCCTTGGCGAGCGCCGCCTCGTGCGCCGAGTGCGCCCGGCGCACGCCCACGGCCAGGTTCACCGCGGTCGGCCGGGCACCCGCCAGCGCGGCCGCCGCCTCGTCCACATCGAAGCCCCGCATGGCGGCGAGCGCGACGCCGTACGCTCCCGAGATGCCGAGCAGCGGTGCCCCGCGCACCGCCAGCGAACGGATCGCCTCCACGAGTGCGGACGCGTCCGTACAGACCAGTTCGACCTCCTCGGCAGGCAGCCTCGTCTGGTCCAGAAGGACCAGAACGGGGCCTTCCGGTGGCTCTTCCCAGCGGAGCGCCGGGATCTCGGTCGGCCGCTTGTCATCGCCGCTGTGCGCGTACTGATCAGCCATGCCGTCAGTCTGCCCCCGATCGAGCGGACAATTGAAGGTACGCAGCCCACACCGCGGCCGGTCACTCCAAGACCACCCCATGGCACGATGGCTGCCAACCTGCCGCCGCGCCCGCGGACGGGCACCGTGAAGGAGCGACGATGAACGACACTCCGGGCTGGGCCTCGCCCGGATCCGCCCCGTCCGACGGCCGGAAGCCGGACCAGTCCGGCCCCGCCGAGCCCACCGACCGCCCCGCACAGCCCGCGGACCAGCCGGCCCAGCCCGGCCAGGCCCCGCAGGGGCCCGGCCCGCAGTGGTCCAAGGACCAGCCGCCGCCGGCCCAGTGGTCGGCCCCCAGCGGCCCCTCCGTCCCCGGCCAGGCACCCCCGCCCCCGCCCCCCGGCCCGGGCTGGGGCAACCAGCCCCCCGGCGGCTACGGCCCCGGCGGACACGGACCCGCAGGCCAGGGCGGATACGGCGCCCCCGGGCGCCCAGGCGGCTGGGGCGGCGGCTGGGGCGGTCCCCCGCCCGCCGCCAAGCCCGGCGTCATCCCGCTCCGCCCGCTCGGCGTGGGCGAGGTCCTCGACGGCGCCGTCTCCACCATGCGCACCTACTGGCGCACCGTCCTGGGCATCTCTCTGACCGTCGCCGTCCTCACCGTGCTCATCGTCGTCCTCTTCCAGGGCCTCGTCCTGGACGACTCCAGCACTGACGCCCTCGACGACCCCAGCGCCACCCTCGGCGAGCTGAGCCGCGCCATGGGCGACGCCCTGCTCAACTCCTCCGTCGTCTTCGTGATCTCCCTGGTCGGCACCGTCATCGCGACCGCTCTGCTCACGACCGTCACCAGCCGCGCCGTGCTCGGCAAGTCGGTGACCATCGGCGAGGCCTGGCGGGACGCCCGCCCTCAGATCCTCAAACTGTTCGGCCTCATCTGCGTGTTGCTGCTCATCACCGTCGGCGTCGTCACCATGGGAGCCCTGCCCGGCCTCCTCGTGACCGTCGCCGGGAGCAGCGGCGCCGGCGTCGCCCTCACCGTCCTCGGCATCATCGGCGCCGGCATCGTCGCCCTGTGGCTGGCGATCCGCTTCTCCCTCGCCTCTCCCGCCCTCATGCTGGAGAAGCAGGGCATCAAGAAGGCCATGAGCCGCTCCGCGAAGCTCGTCCAGGGCACCTGGTGGCGGATCTTCGGCATCCAGCTGCTCGCCACGCTCATCGCGAAGGTCGTCGCCTCGATCATCGTCATCCCCTTCACCCTCCTCGCCGCGGCCCTGAGCGGCGACGGCCTCACCGGCTGGCTCAACACCGGTGTCGGCAGCCTCGGCTGGTCGTTCCTCATCATCAGCGGCATCGGCTCGGTGATCGGCTCCATGATCACGTTCCCGATCACGGCCGGCGTCACCGTGCTCCTCTACATCGACCAGCGCATCCGCGGCGAGGCCCTCGACCTCGAACTGGCCCGCGCCGCCGGTGTCCAGGGCTACGGCTCCACCGCCCCCGGCGCCACCCCGGGGAGCTGATGCGGTGAGCCTGGCGGGGGACCTTCTCACAACGGCGCTGCCACGCGCCGGCATACGGACGCTGCTGAGCGCCGGCGACACCTCCCTGCTGTCGTCGGCCCGCTCCTCCGACGACCCGCCCCTCACCATCCCGCGCGACCCCGCGCGGGAGGCGGCCCGACGCGAACTGTCCAAGCGGATGTACCACGAGAACGACCCCAGCCTGTTCCAGCGCGCCCTCGACGCCTTCTGGGAATGGCTCGGCAAACTCTTCAACGCCGCCTCGACCGCCACCCCCGGCGGCAGACTCGGCCTGATCGTCATCATCCTGGCCGTCGTCGCGGTCCTGGCAGCCCTGTGGTGGCGCTTGGGCACCCCCCGCCGCCAACCCACCTCGTCCGCAACCCTGTTCGACGACCGCCCTCGCAGCGCCGCTGAGCACCGCTCCGCCGCCCAGGCACACGCCGCCCAGGGCCACTGGAACCAGGCCGTCCAGGAACGCATGCGCGCCCTCGTCCGTGCACTGGAGGAACGCGCCCTCCTCGACGTCCGCCCCGGCCGCACCGCAGACGAGGCCGCAGCCGAGGCCGGCCGGGCCCTGCCCGCCCACACCGACCGACTGCGCACCGCCGCCCGCGACTTCGACGACGTGACGTACGGGGGCCGCTCGGCGACCGAGGAGTCGTACCACCGCATCGCGGAACTCGACCGCGACCTGGAACGCACCAAGCCCCAGCTCGCGACGAGCAGCGCCGCCACGGCCCCCGACACCCGCCAGGGAGCCGCCGAATGACCACCGAGGCCACCCTCACGTCCACCCCGGCCTCGCCCACCGCCCGCCAGGTGTGGACCCGCGCGCGCGGCATCGCGCTCGCCCTCGTGGTGCTCCTCGCGGGAGCCGTCGCCATCGCCGTCGTCCGCTCCGACGCCCGCCACGGCGAACTCGACCCGCGCTCCGCCGACCCGGGAGGCAGCCGCGCCGTCGCCGAACTCCTGGCCGACCGGGGCGTGGACACCCGCGTGGTCACCACCCTGGACGAGGCGGCCACCGCAGCCGGCCCGGACACGACCCTCCTGGTTGCCGCCCCCGACCTGCTGACCCCCGCTCAGCAGACCCGTCTGCAGGCGGCGTTCGCCGACTCCGGCGGCCGCACCGTCCTGGTCGCCTCCGGCAGCGCCTCCGTCGAACGGCTCGCCCCCGGCGTCACCGCAGACCCCGCCACCAGCCTGGACTCCACGCTCGCCCCCGACTGCGCCCTGCCCGCCGCCCGACGAGCAGGCACCGCCGACACCGGCGGCGTCCGCTACACCACCACCCACCTCGGCGCCGACGCGTGCTACCCCAGCGAACGCCTGGCCACCCTGCTCCGCCTCCCGGACGAGAAGGGGAACGGCGACACCATCGCCCTCGGCGCGCCCGACATCCTCCTCAACGACCGCCTCGACGAGCAGGGCAACGCCTCGCTCGCGCTCCAACTCCTCGGCTCCCGCCCCCATCTGGTCTGGTACCTCCCCTCGCTCTCCGACACGTCGGCCAACGGCACCGACGACGAACGCAGCTTCTTCGACCTGCTCCCCTCGGGCTGGCTCTGGGGCACCCTGCAGCTCTTCGTCGCCGCAGCCCTGGCCGCCCTCTGGAGGGCACGCCGACTGGGCCCCCTCGTGCCCGAAAAACTCCCCGTCGCGATCCGCGCCTCCGAAACCGCCGAAGGCCGCGCCCGCCTCTACCGCAAGACCGACGCCCGCGACCGCGCGGCCGACGCTCTTCGCTCCACCACCCGCACCCGCCTCGCCCCCCTCGTAGGTGTCCCCATCGCCCAGGCACACACGCCCGAGGCCCTGCTCCCCGCCCTGTCCGCCCACCTCCACGGCGCCGGCCAGGACCAGCACGCCCTCCTCTTCGGACCACCGCCCAGCGACGACGCAGCACTCATCGCACTCGCCGACCGACTCGACGCCCTCGAAAGAGAGGTACGCCGTCCATGATGGACCCGACCACTGACAACGCCGGGCCGAGCGGGGACCCGGGCACCGCCCGCGACGCCCTGGAGGCCCTGCGCGCCGAGATCGCCAAGGCCGTGGTCGGCCAGGACCCCGCCGTCACCGGTCTCGTCGTCGCCCTGCTCTGCCGCGGCCACGTCCTCCTCGAAGGCGTCCCCGGCGTCGCCAAGACCCTCCTGGTCCGCGCCCTCGCCTCGGCCCTCGAACTCGACACCAAGCGCGTCCAGTTCACCCCCGACCTCATGCCGAGCGACGTGACCGGCTCCCTGGTCTACGACACCCGCAGCGCCGAGTTCTCCTTCCAGCCCGGCCCCGTCTTCACCAACCTCCTCCTCGCCGACGAGATCAACCGCACGCCCCCCAAGACCCAGTCGTCCCTCCTGGAGGCCATGGAGGAACGCCAGGTCACCGTCGACGGCACCCCCCGCCCCCTCCCCGACCCCTTCCTGGTCGCAGCGACCCAGAACCCGGTCGAGTACGAGGGCACCTACCCCCTCCCGGAAGCCCAGCTGGACCGCTTCCTCCTCAAACTCACCATCCCCCTCCCCTCCCGCCAGGACGAGATCGACGTCCTGACCCGCCACGCCGAGGGCTTCAACCCACGAGACCTCCACGCCGCCGGCGTACGCCCCGTAGCGGGCCCGGCCGACCTGGCAGCAGCCCGCGCAGCGGTCGCCAAGACGACGATCTCCCCGGAGATCACCGCCTACGTCGTCGACATCTGCCGCGCCACCCGCGAGTCGCCGTCCCTCACCCTCGGCGTCTCGCCCCGAGGCGCCACGGCCCTCCTGGCCACCGCCCGCGCCTGGGCCTGGCTGACCGGCCGCGACTACGTCATCCCCGACGACGTGAAGGCCCTTGCCCTCCCGACCCTCCGCCACCGCGTGCAACTGCGCCCGGAGGCCGAAATGGAAGGCGTGACGGCCGACTCCGTCATCAACGCGATCCTCGCCCACGTCCCCGTCCCCCGCTGATGGCACTCACCGGACGCGCCGCCCTGCTCGCGGCCCTGGGCTCCCTCCCCGTCGGCATCTGGGAGCCCAGCTGGACAGGCATCCTGGCGGTCAACACCCCCTTGGCAGTGGCCTGCGCCTGCGACTTCGCACTGGCCGCCCCCGTGCGCCACCTCGGCCTGACCCGCTCCGGCGACACCTCCGTACGCCTCGGCGAGACGGCGGACGTCACCCTCACCCTCACCAATCCGTCCCGCCGCCCCCTGCGCGCCCGGCTCCGCGACGCCTGGCCCCCCAGCAGCTGGCAGCCCGGCACGGAAACGACCGCCTCCCGCCACCGCCTCACGGTCCCTCCGGGCGAACGCCGCCGCATCACGACCCGCCTACGCCCCACCCGACGAGGCGACCGCCAGGCCGACCGCATCACGATCCGCTCGTACGGCCCCCTCGGCCTGTTCGCCCGCCAGGGCACCCACAAGGCTCCATGGACGGTGCGCGTCCTGCCCCCGTTCACCAGCCGCAAGCACCTGCCCTCGAAGCTGGCCCGCCTGCGCGAACTGGACGGCCGCACCAGCGTCCTCACCCGAGGCGAGGGCACGGAGTTCGACAGCCTGCGCGAATACGTCCCCGGCGACGACACCCGTTCCATCGACTGGCGCGCCACAGCCCGGCAGACCACGGTCGCCGTACGCACCTGGCGCCCTGAGCGCGACCGCCACATCCTCCTGGTCCTCGACACCGGCCGCACCTCGGCCGGCCGCGTGGGCGACGCACCGCGCCTCGACGCCTCGATGGACGCGGCCCTCCTCCTCGCAGCCCTCGCCTCCCGCGCCGGCGACCGCGTGGACCTCCTCGCCTACGACCGTAAAGTCCGCGCCCTGGTCCAGGGCCGCACCGCGGGCGACGTCCTTCCCGCCCTGGTCAACGCGATGGCCACGCTGGAGCCGGAGCTCGTCGAAACGGACGCGCGGGGCCTCGCAGCCACCGCTCTCCGTACGTCCCCCCGCCGCTCCCTGGTCGTCCTGCTCACCACCCTGGACGCAGCTCCCATCGAAGAGGGACTGTTCCCAGTACTGTCCCAGCTCACCCAGCGTCACACGGTATTGCTGGCATCAGTGGCCGACCCGCACATCACCGACATGGCGAAGTCCCGGGGCAATGCCGACGCCGTCTACGAAGCTGCAGCAGCCGCCCAGGCCCAGTCGGAACGCCACCGCACCGCAGAACAACTGCGCCGCCACGGCGTCACGGTTGTCGATGCCACACCGGACGATCTCGCGCCGGCACTCGCGGACGCGTATCTGGCACTGAAATCCGCGGGACGCCTGTAACAAATAGGGCCCCCGAAAGGGGGCCCAACGCAGAAAACCCCCGCATCCGAAGATGCGGGGGTTTTCCCAATGATTGTTCGGCGGCGTCCTACTCTCCCACAGGGTCCCCCCTGCAGTACCATCGGCGCTGTAAGGCTTAGCTTCCGGGTTCGGAATGTAACC
>NZ_JACHCX010000025.1:77945-104381 GCF_014207295.1 Streptomyces sp. AK010 | reverse complement strand
CGCCAAGCGCATAACGGACGAGACCACGCCAACCTGGCGAGGAACTTACTAGAACTTAAAGGGCAATTCGGCTACATCAAACGCCCTCTCAGGGCCCTGCTGCTCCCGCTCGCCGCGGGCCTCGCCCTCACCGCCCTGCCCACCGGCACCGCCCACGCCGCGAGCACCCTGGCCAACGGCGGCTTCGAAGCCGACGGTGCGGGCGCCGCGACCCCGAGCGGCTGGTCCGAATACGGCGACACCGGCGCCTCGTTCGCCGAGTCCGGCGGCCACTTTGGCAGCCACCGCCTCAGCCACTGGTCCTCGTCGGCCTACAAGGTGGAGACGTACCAGTACCTGTCCGGACTCACCAACGGGAACTACAAACTCACCGCCTGGGTCCGCTCCGGCGGCGGGCAGAAGTCGGCGTACCTCGCGCTGAAGAACTGCGGCGGCGCCGAACAGCGCACCGACCTGCCGGTCTCGGCCAGCGGCTGGCTCCGGATCGTCGTGCCTGTCCAGGTGACCGCCGGCCAGTGCACCATCAGCGTCAACAGCGACGCGAACGCGGGCAACTGGATCAACGTCGACGACCTGACCTTCGCGTCCGGCACGTCCGGTACGCCGATCAAGGGTGCCGACGTCTCGTCGCTGGCCAAGAGCGAGGCCAAGGGCGGCGTCTACCGGAACAGCTCGGGCACCGCCGCCGACCCCCTGGCCGTCCTCAAGTCGAACGGCATGAACTACGCGCGCCTCAAGGTCTGGGTGAACCCGGCCGACGGCTACAACGACAAGGCCCGCGTCCTGGCCACGGCCAAGCGCGTCAAGGCACAGGGCATGAAGCTGCTGGTCGACTTCCACTACTCGGACTTCTGGGCCGACCCGGGACGCCAGGACAAGCCCGCCGCCTGGGCCGGACACGGTTACGGCCGGCTGAGGACGGACGTGTACAACCACACGTACGACGTGCTGAACGCCCTGAAGACGCAGGGCACCACCGCCGACATGGTCCAGGTCGGCAACGAGATCAACGGCGGCATGCTCTGGAACGAGGGCTCCACCTCCAACTGGACGCAGCTGGCCGGTCTGCTCAACTCCGGCTACGACGCCGTCAAGGCGGTCAGCTCCTCCACCACCGTGGCCCTGCACCTCGCCGAGGGCGGTGACCTGGAGGGCACCCGCTGGTGGTTCGACAGCGCACGCTCCCACGGCGTGACGTTCGACGCGATCGGCCTGTCGTTCTACGGCTACTGGCACGGCACACTGGCCGACTTCCAGACGACCCTCGACGACGCGGCCGCCCGCTACGGCAAGCCGGTCTTCGTCGCCGAGACCGCCTACCCGTTCCGCCTGGACAGCGAGGACGCGCACGAGAACATCATCGACACCGGCGACGAACTCGTCGCCGGCTACCCGGCGAGCGTGGCCGGTCAGACGCGGTGGATGAACGACATGATGAGCATCGTGGAGGCCGTCCCGAACGGCCGCGGGCTCGGCGCCTTCTACTGGGAGGCGACCTGGACCGCGGTCGGCGGCAACGGCTGGGACCCGACCGACGCGGCGTCCGGCAACGCCTGGGAGAACCAGGCGCTGTTCGGCTACGACGACCGGGCGCTGTCGTCGATGTCCTGGTTCCGGCACCGCTGAGCCGACGCCCGGCCACCGCTGAGTCCACGGGAGAGGGGCCCGGCTTCCCGGGCCCCGCCCTCTCCTCGCTCGTCTGTCCGAACTCCGCCCCCGGCAGGGAAGTTCGGTATCGGTCAACGACGGCGAAGCCCTCACGCGGCGGTCTCGGCTGCGAGACAGTGGGAAGACGCGGTGAGAGGGCGAAGCCGCGAGGCAGGGGCACGACATGCTGAGGACACCCGCGGACGAGACGCGGCTGCGCATCCTGGCCTGGCTGAAGGAACCCGGTCCCGCGGCGGACGGTGTCACCGCGGATGCCGTCGCCGAGCGGTTCTCGATGCCGCGCCCGGTCGCCGTCACCCATCTGCGGCTGCTGGAGGCGACCGGCATGCTGCGCACCAGCAGGTCCGCGGGCCGTGTGCACTACCACCGCGACGACATGCGGATCGCGGAAGTCGCCCGGATGTTTGAGAAGGGCTGGTAGGCGACCCGGTACACCGGTATCGCCCCCGATGGTGAAGGACACACGCGCAATGGACCGTCCCACGGCACTCGTACCCCGCCACTACGTCGCGGTGGGCCCCGGCCCCGAGGACGTGGTCGCCGACCCGCGCGGCCGTGTCCTGACCGGCGTCGCGGACGGCCGCATCCTGCGTCTCGACGCCCTCGGGGACCCGGTCGCGGCCCGCGTCGAGGTGATCGCCGAGACCGGCGGCAGGCCGCTCGGGCTCGAACTCCTCCCGGACGGCGACCTGCTGGTGTGCGACGCCGAACGCGGACTCCTGCGCGTCGACACCGGCGACGGCACGGTCCGGATCCTCGCCGACTCGGTGGCGGGGGAGCCACTGCGCTTCTGCAGCAACGCCGTGGCCCTCTCCGACGGCAGCGTCTACTTCACCGTCTCCAGCCGCCGTTACCCGCTGGAGCAGTGGATCGGCGACATCGTCGAACACACCGGTACGGGACGGCTGCTGCGGCTCGCCCCCGGCGCGGACGCACCCGAGGTGGTGCTGGACGGGCTGCAGTTCGCCAACGGCATCGCGGCCGGCGCGGACGAGTCCTTCCTCGTCGTCGCCGAGACCGGTGCCTGCCGGCTGCTGCGCCTGTGGCTCACCGGGCCGAAGGCCGGGCGGAGCGAGCCGTTCGCCGAGAACCTCCCGGGCATGCCCGACAACCTCTGGCGCGGCGCGCCCGACGGACCGATCTGGGTCGCGCTCGCCGGGCCCCGCGTCCCGGCCCTCGACCTGTTCCACCGCAGCGCGCCCGGCGTCCGCGCCGCCGCCGCGCGCCTGGCCGTACGCGCCCCGTTCCGGCCCACCGGCGCGATCGCCGTCCAGGCCTTCGACGACGAGGGCCGGGTCGTGCACCACCTCGCCCGCCGCCGTTCCGGCTACCGCATGCCCACCAGCGTCTGCGAAGCGGGCGGGCACCTGATCCTCGGCAGCATCTGGGAACGGGGCGTGGCGGTCTGCGAGCCGCCCGCGGCGAAGTGACCCGCACCCCGCCCGCCTCGGAGTGACCCCGCCCCGCCCCCGGGGTTAACCTGAACTCCGGCCGTGACCCCGTCGCGGCGCGGCGGTGGGGCCCGCCGTACCCGAACCGCGGCAAGGACGCCGCCAACGGTCCCTACTTGCGACGGCACGCGCCCGTACGACCCCGGGCCCCGGCGAGTAGGAGACGGACACCCCATGACAGCCGGCGAAGGCCTCCGCGTTCCTGCGACCGCGCCCCACCCGTCCCCCTGGCGTGCCCAGGCGCCCGTCGTCGCGGTCGTCTCGCTCGGCGGGGGAGCGGGCGCGACCGCCCGGTACGCGGCCTCCCTCTGGTGGCCCACGTCCCCGGGCGGATTCCCCTGGACGACCCTCGGGATCAATATCGCCGGCTGCGCCGTGATCGGCGTGTTCATGGTGGTCATCACAGAGATCCGGACCGCCCACCCCCTGGTCCGGCCCTTCTTCGGCACCGGGGTCCTGGGCGGCTTCACCACCTTCTCGGCGTACGCCGTCGACATCCAGAAACTCATCGACGGCGGCCGTCCCGGCACCGGGCTGGCCTACCTCGCCGCGACCCCGCTCGCGGCGCTCACGGCGGTGTGGCTCGCGGCCGGGACGACCCGCCGTGTCCTGAAAGGGAGGCGACGATGACGAGGCTGACCGGCAGGGCCCTGCGCCTGACCGTCTTCGTCGGCGAGCGCGACACCTGGCACCACAAGCCCCTCTACTCGGAGATCGTCCACCGCGCCCACGCGGCGGGACTCGCGGGCGCCAGCGTCTTCCGCGGCATCGAGGGCTTCGGCGCCTCCTCCCTGATCCACACCTCGCGGCTGCTGTCCCTGAGCGAGGACCTGCCGGTCGCCGTGGTGATCGTCGACACCGAGCCACGGGTCCGCGCCTTCCTGCCGCAGCTCGAGGAACTGGTCACCGAGGGGCTGGTGACGCTCGACGACTGCGAGGTCATCCGCTACACGGGCCGGGACGACACGCCCGGCACGACGGACGCGAAGGGTAAGAAGTCGTTGTGAACTGGCTGCTGGTCGTCGGCGGCGCCCTGGTCGGTGCCCCGCTGCGCTACCTCACCGACCGGGCGGTCCAGGCGCGGCACGACTCGGTCTTCCCCTGGGGCACCTTCACGGTGAACGTCACCGGCTCCCTGATCCTCGGCCTGCTCACCGGAGCCGCCACCCACCTCCAGCTGCTGCTCGGCACCGGCCTGTGCGGGGCCCTCACGACCTACTCGACGTTCTCCTACGAGACGCTGCGGCTGGCGGAGACCGGGGCGCGACTGCGGGCCGCCCTCAACGTCGCGGGCAGTGTGACCGCCGGTGTCGCCGCGGCCCTCGCGGGGGCGGCACTGGCGCGTCTGTGAGGCGCGTCCATGAGATCCGTTCTCGTCCGGGTGTAGTAAGACGGTCCCCTCCGCTTCCGCCCCCCGAACAGAACTGGATCCCATGAGCGTCATCAGCGTCGGTCAGGCCGTCGTCCTCGGAGCCGTCGAGGGGGTGACCGAGTTCCTGCCAGTCTCCTCCACCGGCCATCTGAAAATCGTCGAGGGACTGATGGGGATCCCCGTCGGCGACGACGCCGTGGTCGGGTTCTCGGCCGTCATCCAGGTCGGCGCGATCGCCGCGGTGCTCGTGTACTTCTTCAAGGACATCGTGCGGATCGTCTCCGCCTGGGGGAGGGGCCTGCGCGACCGCGAGGAGCGGTACCACCACGACTACAAGTTCGCCTGGTGGGTCATCTGCGCGACCATCCCGATCGTCGCCGTGGGACTGGCCGCCAAGCCGCTCATCGAGGGCCCGCTCGCCTCACTGTGGGTCGTCGCCGGCTCGCTGATCGTCGGCAGCGGCGTGATGTGGGCGGCGGACCAGATGGGCCGGCACAAGCGCGGCGAGGACGACACCTCGTTCAAGGACGCGATGCTGGTCGGCAGCTCCCAGATCCTCGCCCTGCTCTTCCCCGGCTTCTCCCGCTCCGGCGCCACCATGTCCACCGCGCTCATCCTCGACCTGGACCGCGTCGCCGCCACCCGCCTCTCCTTCTTCCTCGGCATCCCCGCCCTGACCGGCGCCGGCCTCTACGAGCTCAAGGACGCCCTGGGCGCCGGGGTGGGCGCCGCCCCGCTCGCCGTCGGCACGGTCGTCTCCTTCGTCGTGGCGTACGCCTCCATCGCCTGGCTGCTGAAGTTCGTCGCCAAGCATTCGTTCAACGCGTTCGTGATCTATCGGACCGTGGTGGGCGTGCTGCTGTTCGGGCTGCTCGGGGCCGGGGTTCTGCACAGCTGAGTGGCCTGCCGGGGGCGCCGTGGCTGTGCGCGGCGCCATGGTGGCCTGCCGCGCAGTTCCCCGCGCCCCTTCGGGGGCGCCCCACCCTTGACAGCTCGAGCCTTCGCCCGGAGTATCTCTCCCGTGAACCTGTCAGACAGCCGGACAGCCGGACAGCCCGTGCGACGCGTCAGTGCCATGGAAGCGGTGCTGGCGTACCTGCGCGGCGCCATCGAACGGGGCGAGTACGCCATCGGCGACAAGCTCCCCTCCGAGGCGGAGCTGTGCCGCACCCTCGAGGTCTCGCGGCCGGTGCTGCGCGAGGCGCTGCGGGCACTGCAGACCATGGGTCTGACCGTGTCCAGGACCGGCAAGGGCACCTTCGTCGTCGCCAGCACCGTGGAGGACCCCACCTTCGGCGACTACGCGGCCAGCGACCTGCTGGAGGTGCGCCGCCATGTCGAGATCCCGGTCGCCGGGTACGCGGCCCGGCGCCGCACCCCGGAGAACCTCGACCACCTGGCCCACCTGCTGGACCGGATGGAGCGGGAGACGGACACCACCGCGTGGGTCGCCATGGACACGCTGTTCCATCTCGCCGTGGCCGAGGCCGCCCAGAACCCGGTCTTCCGCCGGGTCATCGAGGAGATCCGGGACGCGCTGGCCCGCCAGTCGGCCTTCCTCAACGAGCTGGGCGGCCGCCGCGAGCAGTCCAACCGCGAGCACCGGGCGATCGTCGAGGCGCTGATCGACGGTTCCGAGAACGACGCGGTGGAGGCCATGGCCCACCACCTCGACCGCGTCGAGACGACCCTCACCGACATCGTGCGTTCATCGCGCACGGTCACCCCCACGGAAGGCGGACCCGAGGCGTGAGCGAGCAGTCCCTGCACAACGAGGTGCAGAAACGTTCGGTCCATGTCGATGCCGGAGACGAGGGCTACAGCAAGTCCCTGAAGTCCCGGCACGTCAACATGATCGCCATCGGCGGAGCGATCGGCACCGGTCTCTTCCTCGGCGCGGGCGGACGCCTCGCCGACGCCGGCCCCTCCCTCTTCATCGCGTACGCGGTCTGCGGCCTCTTCGCCTTCCTCGTCGTGCGCGCGCTCGGCGAACTCGTGCTGTACCGGCCCTCCTCCGGCGCCTTCGTCTCCTACGCACGCGAGTTCATGGGGGAGAAGGGCGCCTACACCGCCGGCTGGATGTACTTCCTCAACTGGGCGACCACCGGCATCGCCGACATCACCGCCGTCGCCACCTACACCCACTACTGGGGCATGTTCTCCGACATACCCCAGTGGGTGATCGCGCTGATCGCCCTGGCGGTCGTCCTCACCGTCAACCTGATCTCGGTGAAGATCTTCGGCGAGCTGGAGTTCTGGTTCGCGATCGTCAAGGTCGGCGCACTGGTCGTCTTCATGTGTATCGGCATCTTCCTGCTGGTCACCCAGCACCCCGTCGACGGCCACACCCCCGGCCCGTCCCTGATCGGCGACAGCGGCGGAGTCTTCCCGCACGGCCTGCTGCCCATGCTGCTGATCATCCAGGGCGTCGTCTTCGCCTACGCCTCCGTCGAGCTGGTCGGCGTCGCCGCCGGTGAGACCCAGAACCCCGAGAAGATCATGCCGAAGGCGATCAACTCGATCATGTGGCGCGTCGGCGTGTTCTACGTCGGCTCGGTCGTGCTGCTGTCGATGCTGCTGCCGTGGAACAAGTACACCGCCGGCGAGAGCCCCTTCGTGACGGTGCTGTCCAACATCGGCGTCCCGGCAGCCGGCGGCGTGATGAACCTGGTCGTCCTGACGGCCGCCATGTCCTCCCTCAACTCCGGCCTCTACTCCACCGGCCGCATCCTGCGCTCCATGGCCATGGCCGGATCCGCCCCCAGGTTCACCTCCGTGATGAGCCGCAGCCAGGTCCCCTACGGCGGCATCCTGCTCACCAGCGCCATCTGCGTCCTGGGCGTCGGACTCAACTTCGTCGTGCCCGCCGAGGCGTTCGAGATCGTGCTGAACTTCGCCGCGATCGGCATCCTCGCCACCTGGGGCATGATCATGATCTGTCACCTCCTCTTCTGGCAGAAGACCCAGAGGGGCGAGCTGACCCGCCCGGGCTACCGGCTCCCGGGCTCACCCTGGACCGAGATCGTGACGCTGGCGTTCCTCGCCTCCGTCCTGGTCCTCATGTACGCCGACGGCGGCGCGGGACGCACCACCGTGCTGTGTCTGCCGCTGATCGTCGGAGCCCTGGTCGCCGGATGGTTCGGCATCCGCGGCCGTGTCGCGCGCAAGTCAACCACCGGAGCCGACGCGTGAGGAACGCGCCGCTCCACGAGAAGCAGGCAGTGATGTTCAGCAGTTCACTCGCGGACGCACCCCTTGTCCGTGAACCCGTCCACGCCCCCGTCGCCCACCTCGTCCGCGGCGGAATCGTCGAAGGCATCCACTACGGCTCCGTCGTCGTCCTCGACGCCGACGGAGAGGTCCGGCTCCAGATCGGAGACATCGAGGCCGCCTTCTACCCCCGCTCCGCGATCAAGCCCGTCCAGGCCGTGGCCATGGCCCGGGCCGGGCTGCCGCTCGACGGTGAGCTGCTGTCCCTGACGGCGGCGAGCCACTCCGGCGAGGAACGCCACCTCGCCGGCACCCGGCGCATCCTCGAACTCGCCGGACTCACCGAGGACCACCTGCGCAACGTCGCGGACCTGCCGTTCGACCCGGTCGTCCGGGACGCCTGGGTGCGCGAGGGCCGGCTGCCCTCACGGCTCGCCCAGAACTGCTCCGGCAAGCACGCGGCCATGCTCTACACCTGCCTGCTCAACGACTGGTCCCTGGAGGACTACCTCGACCCGGATCACCCCCTCCAGCAGGCCATCGCCGAGATCGTCGAGGACCTCACGGGGCAGCGCATCGCCCAAGTCACCGTCGACGGCTGCGGCGCGCCCCTGTTCTCCGTCTCCCTGCACGGCCTCGCCCGGGCCACCGCCCGGATCGCCACGGCCGCGCCGGGCACGCCCGAGGCCCGGGTCGCCGACGCCATGCGCGAGCACGCGGAGATGGCCTCCGGCTCCGGGCGGGACGTCGCCGCGCTGATGCGGGCCGTGCCGGGGCTGCTGTCCAAGGACGGGTTCGAAGGCGTCCAGGTCGCCGCGTTGCCCGACGGGCGGGCCGTCGCCGTGAAGATCGCCGACGGGGCGAACCGGGCGCGGGTCCCGGTGACCGCCGCCGCGTTGGGCTGGGCCGGTGTCGACCCGGAGCTGCTCGCCGAGTTCCAGGGAGAGCCGCTGCTGGGCGGTGGCCGGGAGGTCGGGCGAGTGCGGCCCGTTCGCTCGCTGGAGCCGGTCGCCGGTTCGGCCCGCGCCTGACGCCGTGCCCGATCTCGCCACCGGCGGCCGCGGGCCGCACGGGGCTGACCGCGCAGTTCCCCGCGTCCCTGAAGGGCGCGCACCCACCCTCACTTCCCTCAGAAAGAGGACCCTCACCGTCATGACCGAGGCCACCCGCTCCGAGCACGATCTGCTCGGCGACCGTGACGTTCCCGCCGAGGCGTACTGGGGTGTGCACACCCTGCGGGCCACGGAGAACTTTCCGATCACGGGGATGCCCATCTCCGCCTACCCGCACCTGATCGACGCGCTTGCCGCCGTCAAGGAGGCCGCCGCCCTCGCCAACGAGGAACTCGGTCTGCTGGACCCGAAGAAGGCCGCCGCCATCGTCGAGGCCTGCCGGGAGATCCGCGACGGCAAGCTGCACGACCAGTTCGTCGTGGACGTCGTCCAGGGCGGCGCCGGCACCTCCACCAACATGAACGCCAACGAGGTCGTGGCGAACCGGGCGCTGGAACTGCTGGGCCACGCCAAGGGCGAGTACGGGTTCCTGCACCCCAACGAGGACGTCAACCTCGGCCAGTCCACCAACGACGTCTACCCGACCGCCGTCAAGATCGCGACGGTGTTCGCCGTGGGCGGGCTGCTCGACGCGATGTCCGTCCTGCAGGACACGTTCGCCCACAAGGCCGTCGAGTTCCGCGACGTGCTCAAGATGGGCCGCACCCAGTTGCAGGACGCGGTGCCCATGACCCTGGGGCAGGAGTTCTCCGCGTACGCCGTCATGCTGGACGAGGACCGGGCCCGGCTCGCCGAGGCCGTCCAGCTGATCCACGAGATCAACCTCGGCGCGACCGCGATCGGCACCGGACTCAACGCGCCCGCCGGATACGCCGAGGCCGCCCGCCGCCACCTCGCGGCCATCACGGGACTGCCTCTGGTGACGGCGGCCAACCTGGTCGAGGCGACCCAGGACTGCGGCGCCTTCGTACAGATGTCCGGCGTGCTCAAGCGCATCGCGGTCAAGCTCTCCAAGAGCTGCAACGACCTGCGGCTGCTGTCCTCCGGCCCGCGCGCCGGCCTCGGCGAGATCAACCTGCCGCCCGTGCAGGCCGGTTCATCCATCATGCCGGGCAAGGTCAACCCGGTCATACCCGAGGTCGTCAACCAGGTCGCCTTCGAGGTCATCGGCAACGACGTCACCATCACCATGGCCGCCGAGGCCGGACAGCTCCAGCTCAACGCCTTCGAGCCGATCATCCTGCACTCCCTGTCGGAGTCCATCACGCATCTGCAGAGCGCGTGCCTGACCCTGGCCGAGCGCTGCGTCTGCGGCATCACCGCCAACACCGAGGCGCTGCGCGCGAGCGTCGAGAACTCCATCGGCCTGGTCACCGCCCTCAACCCGCACATCGGCTACACGGCCGCCACCGACATCGCCAAGGAGGCCCTCGCCACCGGCCGGGGCGTGGCCGAACTCGTCCTGGAGAAGGGCCTGCTGCCCGCCGAGACCCTCGCCGGCCTGCTGCGCCCCGAGGTCCTGGCAGGCAGCGGTCAGGCCCCGGCCTGACCCACGAGAGCGCACCGGGACCGGCGGAGGGACAATGGCGATCATGACGTCGACGACGACCTTCCAGCCGGTCCTGGAGCGCATCGCCGAGGAGATCGAGCGGACCCCCGGCCGCGGCAGGCCCGCCGACTACATCCCGGCGCTCGCCGCCTGCGACCCGCGCAGCTTCGGCATGGCCGTCGCCGACCTCGACGGCACGGTGTACGGGGTGGGGGACTGGCGGCAGCCGTTCTCCGCACAGTCCCTCACCAAGGTCTTCACCCTCGCCCTCGACCTGTCCCGCGAGGGCGACGCCCTGTGGGAGCACGTGGGCCGCGAGCCCTCCGGCAACCCCTTCAACTCCCTCGTCCAGCTGGAGTACGAGAACGGCATCCCCCGCAACCCGTTCATCAACGCGGGCGCCCTCGTCGTCACCGACCGGCTGCACACCCGTACCGGCGACGCCTCGGGGGAACTGCTGGCGTTCCTGCGGGCGGAGAGCGGCAACCCCGGCCTGGCCTTCGACGAGGACATCGCCGCCTCGGAGACCGCCCACGGCGATCGCAACGCCGCGCTCGGCCACTTCATGGCGTCGTACGGCAACATCGACAACCCGGTCCCGATGCTCCTGGAGCAGTATTTCCGGCAGTGCTCGCTCGCCGCGTCCTGCGCCGACCTCGCCCTCGCCACGGGTTTCCTGGCCCGGCACGGCATCCGCGCCGACGGCACCCGCCTGCTCACCCTCAGCCAGGCCAAGCAGATCAACGCGATCATGCTGACCTGCGGCACCTACGACGCGGCGGGCGACTTCGCCTACCGCGTGGGCCTGCCCGGCAAGAGCGGCGTCGGCGGCGGCATCATCGCGGTCGTACCCGGCCGCTGCACTCTGTGCGTGTGGAGCCCGGGCCTGGACGAGCGGGGCAACTCGGTGGCGGGCGTGGCGGCGCTCGACCGCTTCACCACCCTGACGGGTCTGTCGGTGTTCTGACCGGCGGTGCCCCACCGCCCAGGGGTCCTCAGCGGAGGAACTCCTCCAGCATCGGCAGCAGCGGATCCGTGCGCTTCATGAGCGCCATGTGCGTGGTGTCCGGCAGCACCGCCAGCCGGGCGTCGGGGATCAGGTCCCGCATCTCGGCGGCGTGCTCGACGCGCAGGAAGTCCGTGTCGCCCAGCACCAGGAGCGTGGGCGCCGCGAGGCCCCGCAGGTCGTCCGCGGTCCAGGGCAGCGGGGCGTGCGCCGCGGTTCCGCACCCGGCCATGAAGGCATCGAAGTGGCCGGGGTCCGGCGCGACGGCCGCGTAGGCCTCGGCCATCTCCTGGAAGTCGGCCCGGCTCGGCAGCCGCGGTGAGGCGTACTCGGGGTCCCGGACCTCCTCGTAGTAGCCGTCCTGCCGGTAGTGCGTGGCGGCGAGGACCAGCCGTCCCACGCGCTCGGGGCGGCGCACCCCCACCTCCAGGGCGGTCAGGCCGCCGAGGCTGAAGCCGAGGAAGTCCGCCCGGCCGATGCCCAGCTCCTCCAGCAGGCCGACCACGTCCGAGGCGAGGTCCGGCACGCTCATCGCCCGCTCGATGCCGGCCGTGTGCCCGTGGCCCTGCCACTCGGGAGCCACGCCCCGGCGCGTGGCCGCGAGGGCCGGCAGCACGGCCCCGAAGGACAGGCCGATCACACCGCCGTGCAGCAGCACCAGGGGCCGCCGCCCGCTGTCGGGGCCGTGCAGCTCGCAGTACATCTCCAGGCCGCTGACCTTCGCGTATGCGGAGCCGGTGGTCATGGGATCACGTCCGTTCGTCGGTGCGCCGATGCCGGTAGGGTTCCCGCCGCGGCGGGAACTCATCGGCCGGTGATCACCGGCCGGTCACGAGCAGGCCGCCCTTCGGAGAGGAGAGCGTCCTCTCTCGGCCATCCGCCGTTGACACGCTGCCCGAGTGTTGGCCATGGCTTTCCCCGTCGATCTCCGCCGCTGCCAGGTACTCGGCCTGGCCGGTACCTCCTGCCTCGCCCTGGGCGGTGAGACGGCCGGCGCCCTGCCCGTGGAGGACCTTCTCCACCCGGCTTCCGTCCGTGCCGCCCTCGGGCTGGTCGGCGTGTACTTCGGCGTCGTCCTGCTGATCGCGGCCTGGCTGCTGCTGGGCCGGCTGGTCCGCGGGCCGCGACCACCGGAGCCCCGCTCCCTGCTGCTCGTCCTCGCCATCTGGGCGGCCCCGCTGCTCCTCGCCCCGCCGCTGTTCAGCCGGGACGTCTACAGCTACCTCGCCCAGGGGGCGATGGTCGAGGCGCACCTGGACGTCTACGCGCACGGGCCGGCCCGGCTCGGCGGTCCGCTCGCCGACGAGGTCGCCCCGCTCTGGCGGCACACCGGCGCCCCGTACGGCCCGGTGTTCCTCGCCGGCGCGGCGGCGCTGTCGGGTCTGACCCGGGGTGAACTGCCCGCCGGACTGTTCGGGATGCGGCTCGTCGCCCTCGCCGGCGTGGCCCTGATGGCGGCAGCACTGCCCCGCCTCGCCCGGCACAGCGGTGCCGACCCGTCCGCCGCACTGTGGCTGGGCGCCCTCAACCCGCTCGTCCTGCTGCACCTGGTCGCGGGCGCCCACAACGACGCCGTCATGCTCGGCCTGCTCGGCGTCGGCCTGGTCGCCGCGCTCGGCCGGTGGCCGGTCCTCGGCGCCGTACTCGTCACCCTCGCCGCCCTGGTCAAGGCGCCCGCCGTGCTCGGTCTCGCCGCCGTCGTCGCCCTCCAGGTGCGCGCGGGCCGCAGTCCGGCGAAGGCCCTTGTGACGACCACCGTCGCGGCGGCCGGGACCACCGTCGCCGCGACGGCCGTGGCCGGCACCGGATACGGCTGGATCGGCGCCCTGAACACCCCCGCCTCACCCCAGAACTGGGCCCTGACCACCCTCCTCGGCCGCGCCACCCGGGCCCTGCTGGAGCACCTCGGCAGCGATCTCGCGCCCCTGGCCGTCCCCGCCTGGCACGCGCTGGGCATCGTGGCCGCCGTGCTCGCGATCGCGCTGATCTGGCTGCGGCTGCGCCTCAGGCCGGTGTACGCGCTCGGCCTGTCCCTGGCGGCGGTGGCCGCGCTCGGGCCGGCGATCCGCCCCTGGTACGCCCTGTGGGGCCTGTTCCTCATCGCCGCCGCCGCGCCGAGTACGTCCGTACGCCACCGCACGGCGGCCGTCACCGGCGTGCTCGCGCTGAGCGTGCTGCCCAGCGGCGGCCCGGCGGACACGGGGCAGCTCGTGCTGGCCGTCTCCGGCGGCGCACTCGCGGTCGTCGTGCTGTGGCAGGCCCACCAGGCCGAACTCGCCCCGGCGCTGGGACGCGCGGTATGACCCCGGCCCTGCCCCGCACCGACCGGGGCCGACTGCTGCTGGTGCTCGCCCTCGCCACGCTGGTGACGGTCTTCACCGCGACCGTGCCGCTGCTGCGCGACTGGTTCGACCTGCGCGTCTACCACGGCAGCATCGACTCCTGGGTCCACCACGACGGCCGCCTCTACGACTACCGGGTGCCCGGCACGACGTACGGCTTCACCTACCCGCCGTTCGCCGCGGTCGCCATGCTGCCGATGGCCCTGCTGGGGCTGCCCATCGCGATCGCCGCGGCCCTGCTGCTCAACCTGGCTGCCCTGGCCGTGATCCTGCGGCTGCTCGCCGGACCGGACCGGCGGCGTCACGGCTGGTTCGGCTGGGCGCTGACCGCCTGTCTGCTGGCCCTGTTCGAACCGCTCCGCGACACCCTCAGCTTCGGCCAGGTCAACCTGTTGCTGCTCGCGCTCGTCCTCACCGACGCGACGCTGCTCGCCACCGGGCGCGGACGCCTGGCGGGCGTGGGCATCGGTCTCGCGGCGGCGATCAAACTCACGCCCGCGCTGTTCATCGGTCTGCTGCTGGTGGCCGGACGCCGGCGCGCGGCTGCCGTCGCCACGGCCGTGGCCCTCGGTGCCACGGCCTTCGCCGCCTGGGTGGACCCGGACGCCTCGCGCTTCTACTGGACCCAGGCGCTGTGGGACACCGACCGGGTCGGACGCCTCGGTTACGTCTCGAACCAGTCGGTGCAGGGCGTCCTGGCCCGGCTCGGCGAACCGGACCGCGCGGTGTGGGCCCTGGCGGTGCTGCTGATACTCGGCGTGTGGGCGGTGCGGGCCCGCCGGGCGGTCGCGGCGGGGGACTGGACGGCGGCGTTCGCCCTGACCGGCCTCGCCGCCTGTCTCGTCAGCCCGATCACCTGGGTGCACCATCTCGTGTGGCTGCTGCCCTCCTTCGCCGTGCTGGTCCGCGCGGGGCGCCTTCGGGTGGCGGGCGCCCTGTACGCCGTGCTGTGCACGAGCGTGGTGTGGCTGTGGTCCGACGACGCGTCCGGCGTCGACGGGTTCCTGGGCAGCAACACCTACGCCTGGATCACCCTGGGCCTGCTGGTGTGGCTGCCGGTGGGTCAGCTCCGCCGGGGTCTGCGGACCGGAAGCCGCAGCACCAGCACCACGACCGCCGCGCCCGTACCGGCGGCGCCCGCGATCATCCCCGCCTCCGTCCAGATGGACCCGTGCTCCTTTGGTACGGCCGCCGCGACCGCGGGCGGCGTCGTCGCGGTCGGCAGCGCGGACGTGCCCGGCGCGCCGAGCGAGCCCACCGCCTCGACCCGGCCGCCCGACCTGAAGCCCCAGTCGAGCAGCGAACGGGCCTCCTCGTACACGGCGGACCCGCCGCCCTCCTGAGGGTTCATCACCGTCACGACCAGGGTGCGCCCGTCCCGGCGCGCCGCGGCGACGAGTGTGCTGCCCGCCTTGCTGGTGTAGCCGTTCTTGATGCCGATCAGCCCCCGGTACGGCTTCACCCCCTTGGCGCCGCTCAGCAGCCGGTTGGTGTTGAGGATCGGGTACGACCCGTTGCCGCCGCCGGGGAACCTGGCCTCGACGGTGGCGCAGTACCGGGCGAAGTCGGGGTTGCGCAGCCCCACCCGGCCGAACACGGCCAGGTCGTACGCCGAGGACACCTGGCCCGGTGCGTCGTAGCCGTCGGGTGACACCACGTGGGTGTCGTGGGCGCCGAGGGACCGGGCCTTGGCCTGCATCCGCTGGGCGGTGACCTGCCAGCCGCCGTTGAGCTCGGCCAGGACGTGCACGGCGTCGTTGCCCGAGTTGAGGAAGACACCGCGCCACAGATCGGAGATCCGGTACGTGCGGCCCTCGGCGACCCCGACCAGGCTGCTGCCGGCACCGATGCCCCGCAGCTCCCGCTCGCGGACGGTGTGCCGGGCGCCGGCCGGCAGCCCGGGCAGCACGGTGAGGGCGAACAGGGTCTTCAGGGTGCTGGCCGGAGGCAGCCTGCGGTGCGCGTTGTGGGCGGCGAGCACCTCTCCGGTACGGGCGTCGGCCACCAGCCAGGACAGCGCGGAGACCTCCGGGAGGCGCGTCACTCCGGTACGCGGGCGGACCTGGGTGCCGGGTCGGTACAGCAGCGAGGGGTGCGGGGCCGCGGCCCTCGGCCCGCCCGGCGGAGTGGGCTCCGCCCCGCCGGGGTCGGCCATCGCCGTGGGCATCAGCGCCAGCAGCCCCGCCATGCCGAGCGCACCGGCCGACACGGCCACCCGGGAAGAGAATCCGATGATCATACGATCAAAGTAGAAAACGGACATGCCCCTCAGGGCGACGACGGGGCCGCTCGGCGCGCGCCGGCACCCGGATGGCTGATCTCCTCGCGTCAGCCCCCGGGCAGCGTCGGCTGGATGCGCCGCAGGAACGTCGCGTTGTCCGGCGTCTCGCGCATCCGCTCCAGGAGGGTCTCCAGACCGCCCTGCCCGTCCCGGCCCTGCAGCACGCGCCGCAGGCCGTGGACGGCCGCCAACTCGGCCGGGTGCAGCAGCAGTTCCTCGCGGCGGGTGCCGGAGGGGGTGATGTCGACGGCCGGGAACACGCGGCGCGACGCCGGGTCCCGGCTCAGGCGGAGCTCCATGTTGCCGGTGCTCTTCAGCTCCTCGAAGTAGAAGTCGTCGGCCCGGGAGCCGGTCTCCACCAGGGCGGTCGCGAGGATGGTGAGGGAACCGCCCTCCTCGGCCGTCCGGGCGGCGCCGAAGAACCGCTTGGGGCCGGTCAGCGCGGACGCGTCGACGCCCCCGGTGAGGATGCGGCCACCGGAGACGGCCGCGTTGTTGTGCGCCCGGCACAGCCGGGTCAGCGAGTCGAGGAGGACGACGACGTCCTCACCGGCCTCGACGAGCCGCTTGGCGCGCTCGATCACCAGGTCGGCGAGCGCGATGTGCTGCTTGGCGCTGCGGTCGAAGGTCGAGGCGTACACCTCGCCCTGCACGCAGCGCCGCATGTCCGTGACCTCCTCGGGCCGCTCGTCGAGCAGCAGCATCATCAGCCGGCACGCGGGATGGTTGCCGGTGACGGCGGCGGCGAGCTGCTGGAGGAGGACGGTCTTGCCGGTCTTGGGCGGGGCCACGAGGAGCCCGCGCTGGCCCTTGCCGACGGGGGCGATCAGGTCGACGACGCGTCCGGCCGGTCCGGCGGCCGGGTGCTCGAGTCGCAGCCGCTCGTGCGGGTGCAGCGGCGTCAGGTCCCGGAAGTGGCGCCGGCCGCGCGGGTCCCCGGGTGTACGGCCTTCGACCCGTGCGATGTCGCTCAGGGCGAGCCGGTCGCCGGTCACGCCCTCGACGAGGTCGCCCTTGCGCAGGCCGTACCGGCGGATCAGCGCCGGGGAGACGAGGGCGTCGGTGGGCGTGGGCAGGCAGTCCTTGCCGCGCAGGTGTCCCTTCCCGTTCGCGTCGACGTCGAGGACGCCGGACACGGTCCGGGCGGGGGACTGCTGCTGTACGGGTGGGTTTTCGAGTGTGGTGGTCATGGTGGTGGGTGTCCTTTCACGGACGGCAGGCATGAGACGTGCGAAGGGGAGGGAGAGAGCCGCGAAGGGAGGGCCTGTGGCGCGCTTCCGGGCGGCGGGGGAACAGCACCTCGGATACGACGAACACGTCGTGGTGCTGGAAATGAAGGAGAGAGATGAAGAACGGCACCGGCGCCCACAAAGAGGGGCGTGCACGAGTGCTCTTCGCAATGTACCACCGAAAGCGGCGGATGTGGGTGGGCTTACCTTCAGCGGGGGTGGGTCAGCGTGTGGCCAGCAGCCCGTACAGCAATGGGATGCGCGGCTCGGGCAGGCGCCACCAGCCCGATGCCGTACGGACCATCTGCGGCCAGCGTGGCCAGGGAAGTTCGTCGCCTTCCCGCAACCGCCGCACGGCGAGTCCCGCATCCGTCAACGCGCCCAGGACCTCGCCCATTCCGTGCATCCACTCGTAACTGTCCGTGGCGCCCTCGACGGCCGGGCCGTCGGTGTAGGTGTGGGTCCCGTTGCGGTGCACCGCTCCGGCGCCGCCCAGGTAGTCGTGGCGCAGGAGCAGCTCGGGTCCCTCGCCCGGGGCGGGCTTCGGTCCGAGCGCGTTGAGCAGGGGATGGAACTCGACGACGTACAGCCGGCCACCGGGGCGCAGGAGCCGGCCGACGGTCCGCGCCCACCGGTCCAGGTCGGGGAGGTAGCACAGCGCGCCCTTGCCGGTGTAGACGACGTCGAACCGCCGCCCGTCCAGGGCCTCGACGGCGTCGTACACGTTCGCCCGGACGTACGTCACATCGGCGCCGGCCTTCGCCGCGATGTCCTGGGCGGCCGCCACGGACGCCCCGGAGAAGTCGAGCCCCACGGCCCGGGCGCCGCGCCGGGCGAAGGCGATGGTCTCCGTGCCGAGGTGGCACTGCAGGTGCAGCACGTCACGCCCGGCCAGCTCGCCGAGGTCCTCCCACTCGAACGGGGCGAACCAGCGCTCGGGATCGAGGTCCTGGTCGAGGCCGTAGAAGCGGCTGGCGAGATGGACGGGCGTGCGGGCGTCCCAGTTCGCCTGGTTGGCCCGCATCAGCCGGTCGTGCTCGGCGGACGTCATGGGGACATCCAACCCTGAACCGGCCGCGGGCGCCGGGAGAACGCGGGAAACGGATCTGCGGAGGTGTCGCTCAGTTCGAGCGGGCGCGCGCCTCCTCGGCGATCCGCTCGAACTGCTCGCCCATGGCCGCCGCGAGGGCCTGGGCCCCGGACAACGGGCGCACCATCACGGTGAATTCGTCGATCAGCCCGTTCTCGTCGAGATGGATGAAGTCGCAGCCGTTGATCTCCCGGTCACCCACGCGCGCGATGAAGACCAGGGCGTGGTCGCGGCCGTTCGCGTCGTTGATCTCGCGCACGTAGCGGAAGTCCTGGAAGACCCCGGAGACGGCCCGCAGGATCGCGGCCGTGATCGCCTTCCCGGCGTACGGCTTGAACACGACCGGGCTGGTGAAGACGACGTCCGGCGCCAGCAGCGCCTCGGCGGCGTCGAGGTCGAGCTTCTCGACCGCCTCACGGAATGCACGCATCGAATCCGCCTTAGTCAATTTGTTGAGTAGGTGCGGAGTAGATTAGTCACCCGTTGGTACGGTGTCCACATGTCTCTCAAGCACGCCGTTCTCGCGGCGCTCCTGGAGGGCGAGGCGTCGGGGTACGAGCTGTCGAAGCTGTTCGACGTGTCGCTGGCCAACTTCTGGGCCTCGACCCCGCAGCAGCTCTACCGCGAACTGGAGCGCCTCGCGCAGGACGGCCTGATCGAGGCCAGGGTGGTGCGCCAGGAACGGCGCCCCGACAAGCGCATGTTCACGCTGACCGAGGCGGGCCGCGAGGACCTGAGCTCGTTCGCCGCCGCGCCGCCCCGGCGGCCCGCCGCCATCCGCGACGAACTCCTCATCAAGATCCAGGCCATGGACGGCGTGGACCCGGACGCGACCCGTGCGCTGGTCGAGGAGCGCGAGGCGTGGGCCCGCGGCAAGCTCGCCCGCTACCGGCGGGTGCGCGAGCGCCTCCTGGCCGGCCGCAGCGAGGAGGAGTACCTCCGGGAGACCGACCGCGTCGGCCCCTACCTCACCCTGATGGGAGGCATCGGCTTCGAGGAGGAGAACCTCCGCTGGTGCGAGCGCGTACTCACCGTCCTGACGCAGCGGGCTCCCCTAGGCTGAGCCGATGTTCAGCCCCGAAGGCCCCAGTCTGCGTGAACTCGCCGTCCAGGCGCTGTCGTCCGTCGAGCGCGGCTACGACCTCCTCGCGCCGAAGTTCGACCACACGCCCTTCCGGACACCCGACGCGGTCCTCGACGCCGTCGGGTCGGCGCTGCGGCGGACCGGGCCCTTCGACGCCGGGCTCGACCTGTGCTGCGGCACCGGTGCGGGCGTCGAGGTGCTGGAGCGGGTGTGCCGGGAGCGCGTCACCGGCGTCGACTTCAGCGCGGGCATGCTCGACGTCGCCCGGGAGCGGGTGCGGGTGCGGGGCCCGCAGGTCTCCTGGGTCCGGGCCGACGCCCGCGCCCTGCCCTTCGCCCCCGCCTTCGACCTGGTGGTGAGCTTCGGGGCCTTCGGTCACTTCCTGCCCCGCGAACTGCCCGGGCTGTTCGCACAGGTCCGGTCCGTCCTGCGGCCGGGCGGCTGTTTCGCGTTCCCGCTGCTCGCCCCGCCCCGCCCGGGCTCACTCGGCTACTGGACGCTGCTCGGCTTCGACACCGTCATGCGGGTGCGCAACGCGCTCTGGCGGCCCGAGTTCGTCATGTACTACCGCGCCTTCCGCCTCGGAGACGTACGGCGCGAACTCGAGGCAGCCGGTTTTGGAGTGGAGCTCCAGCCGCTCCCGGAGTTCGGGCGGCGGCCGGACGGCAGCCCCCGGGTGCGGCTCGTCATGGCCCGGCTGCCGGGCCGGGCCCCGGCGCCGGGGCACCTCAGCCGCGCAGGAAGTTCAGCAGATCGTCGTTGAACGCCTTGTCGAAGTCGCCGACCAGGCCGTGCGGAGCGCCCGGATACACCTTCAGCGTCGCGTCCTTGACGAGCTGGGAGGTCCGGTGGGCCGAGGCGGCGATCGGCACGATCTGGTCGTCGTCCCCGTGCGCGACGAGCGTCGGCACGTCGATGCGCCCGAGGTCCTCCGTGAAGTCGGTCTCCGAGAACTGCGCGACGCAGTCGTAGGCGCCCTTCAGACCGGCCTGCATGCTCCACATCCAGAACGCCCGCCGCACGCCCTCCGACACGGCTGCGCCGGGCCGGTTGAAGCCGTAGAAGGTCTCGCTCAGCTCCCAGTAGAACTGCGAGCGGTCCGCCGCGACGCCGGCGCGGATCCCGTCGAAGGCATCCTTCGGTGTGCCCTCCGGATTGGCCTCCGTCCGCAGCATCAGCGGCGGCACCGCACCGAGCAGCACGACCTTCGCGACCCGCGCCGTCCCGTGCCGCCCGATGTAGCGGGCCACCTCGCCGCCGCCGGTGGAGTGGCCCACCAGGACCGCGCCGGTGAGGTCCAGTGCCTCGATCAGCTCGGCCAGGTCGTCGGCGTACCGGTCCATGTGGTTGCCCTGCCACGGCTGGCCCGAACGGCCGTGTCCGCGGCGGTCGTGCGCGATCGCCCGGAAGCCGTGCTCGGCGACCAGCCGGGCCTGCCCGTCCCACGCGTCCGCGTTGAGGGGCCAGCCGTGGCTGAACACCACGGGCTGCCCCGCGCCCCAGTCCTTGTAGTAGAGCTCGGTTCCATCGGACGTCGTGAACGTGGTCATGGGGATCCTCTCGGGGGTCGCCTGGGGGAGACGTGCCGTGTCTCGATGATCTCCGTCATCCCCGTAAACCCGCGTCGGCAGTCCGTCGAACGGGTGACGGGCCACGGTCGGCCGCGGGTGTCGCGGCGCGGACCGGGAGGGTGAACTCGTAGACCAGCGCGTCCTGTTGGGCGTCCACCACGAGATCGGTGATCTCCAGCGGGCGGGCGTACTGGTCGTGCACCTGCCGGGTGACCCGTACCGACGGGGCGTTCGCGAGGCGGGTGAGGGCGTCGCGGTGGTGCAGGGTCGGGCCGGCCCGGCGCATCCAGTCGTGCCCGGCGCAGCTGCGCTGCGGCGGTGCCGTCGGCGCGGTCGCGGATGGGGGCACCTCCCACGCCGTTCAGGCAGTGGGGGAGGTCCGGATCCTCCACCTCCGCCGGCGCCACGGCGGAGAACGGCGTCACGGCGGTCCGCAGGCCCTGCCCGTCGGCGGTCGCGTACCGGTAGCGGTGGATCAGGGCCGGGCTGCCGGGGGACAGCCCCAGGGCCTCGGCGTGGTCCGGCCGGGGCGCCTCCCAGGCGACGGTGGCGTGGCCGACAGCGCCCGGGGCCGCGGGGCCGGCGCCGACCGGGAAGGTGAGCGACGCCGGGGTCTCGACCGGCGGGCCGGGCAGGGTGGCGTGGCTGCCGCGCCGGCCGGTGGTGACCAGGCCGTCGCGGCGAAGCAGCTCCAGCGACGCGTACGGTCTCCCGGCTGACTCCCAGGTGACCGGCCGACCGCCGTTCGCTCGGCAGTCGTTCACCGGGTGGGATGGTGCCGTCGCGCAGCTCGCCGAGCAGCTGCGTCGCGATCCGGCGGTACAGGGGTTCTCCCTCGGACGGCGCGGGGGTCGTGCGGGGTGGTGCGGGCCGTGCCGCCCCTCCTGTGGGTGACGTTCGGTAGCCGTTTCGGGCTCGGTGCGCCACCAGATCCAGCATTGGTCTGAACCATCCGGGAAGGGCGACCGGACGGTTCGGCCGAACCCGGCCCGCCCGCGCCCGCCCTCACAGCGCGCCGTACAGGGCGTCGAGCGGCGCCGTCTCTCGCGGGTCGTCGGCGATACGGGGCCCCATCCGGTTCATCACATAGCCGACGGACACCCCTGCCTCCGGGTCGGCGAGCCCGCAGGAGCCGCCGAAGGCATCGTGTCCGAAAGCGCGGGAAGTTCTCCTCGAACGCCTCGCGAACCGCGGTGAACCGCGCGTCGCAGTGACCGTGCACCTGTGCCTCGTTCTCGGACATGAGCCCCTCCGTCGACCGTCCCGGGCCCGGGACGCCGCGTCGCGGCCCGGGCGCGATGAACGTACCGACTGGTCGGACCGGGTGGAAGTCCGCCGGCGGTGAACGGCCGGATCAGATGTACGAGCGCATCCAGCGCAGCTTGGCCGCCTGCTGGTAGGGGCCGCCGCCCTCGTGGTCGTTGAAGTCGTAGACCTCGATCGACTTGTCCTCGTGGTCCCAGGCGTTGAAGGCCGCGAAGACGGTCGAGGGCGGGCAGGTCTGGTCCTCCAGGGCGGCCGAGAACAGCGCGGGGGCACGGCCACGGGCGGCGAAGTGGACGCCGTCGAAGTAGGACACCGTGCGCAGGGCGTCCTCGGTGCGGCCGCGGTGCGTCTTGAGGTAGAGGCCGATCTCCCGGTACGGGTGCCGGTCGGTGAGCGTCGCCGCGCGCGGGAAGTCGCACAGGAACGGCACGTCCGGCGCGATACCCGCCAGGTCCGGGACCAGGCCGCCGACCGCGATGGTGATGCCGCCGCCCTGGCTGGAACCGACGGCCACCGTGCGCGCCGGGTCGGTGAGGGGGTGCGAGCGGGCGGCCTCGACGGCACGCACCGCGTCCGTGTAGACCCGGCGGTAGTAGTAGTTCTCCGGGGCGTCGATGCCGCGGGTCATGAAACCGGGGTACGCGGGCGCCCCGCCCACCGGGTCCGCCGTGCCGCCGCCCCCGCCCCAGGCGCTGCCCTGCCCGCGGGTGTCCATCACGAAGTGCGCCCGGCCCGAGGACGCCCACAGCAGGTGCTCGTGCGGCAGCCCGCGCCCGCCGCCGTAGCCGATGAACTCCACGACCAGCGGCAGCGGTCCCTCCGCCCCGGCCGGGAGCGTCAGCCAGCCCTTGACCGGGTGACCGCCGAAGCCGGCGTACGTCACGTCGAAGACCTGGACGGTGGACAGGCCCGTGTCGACCGGTTCGAAGCGGGCGTCCAGGTCGTGAACGCGCGCCTCCTGGAGGGTCTTGGACCAGAACGCGTCGAAGTCCTCGGGCTCGGTGGCCGCGCTGCGGTACTCGCGGAGTTCGTCGAGAGGAAGGTCGAACAGGGCCATGCAGGACCGCCTTGGGTGAGGAGCAGCTACGCGGACAACGCGGATGATCACACTATGTGGGTGGTCGGAGGACCGGCCAGGTTTTTTCCGGTCCGTCTCCGGGGCGCGGTCCGCTCAGTGCTGCCGAGGCGCTGGTCACAGGCGTGGGAGCGAGGCCCTTGTGAGGGTGCCGGGGAGAGCGTCACGCGCCAAGTGGTCGGGTCACCCGGTGTTCACCGGTACCCGAGGCCCTCGGGGGACGGCTGCCGCGTCTCAGGCGCGGCGGTGTGTCCACTCCGGTTCCGTACGGGCCCACGCCCGGTCCCACTCCGCCATCCGGCGCCGCAGTGCCACCCGGCGTACCAAGGAGTGGCCGAAGAGCACCACGAGCACCGCACCGCCCGCGGCGCAGGTACCGATGGTGAGGGTGTGCTGCCAGACCGCCGACCCGTCCACCGGCGGCAGAACACTCCGCCCCCGGTCGTCGAACCAGGCGTCGACAGTCTCGCCGCGCTCGGTGTCCGCGGGGACCCGCGTCGTCGCGGTGCGGCGGGTTCCGTCCGGCTCGGTCCAGCGCACGGTCGCCCGGTACGCGTGCTGCCCGCCGGCCTGCACCGACGGCAGCGAGTCGGTGGTGCCGACCACCTCGGCCCGGACACGATGCCGCTCGGCGCGCTGCTCCGCCGCCACCGACCGCGCCTCGTCGTGGGCCCACCAGGCGGCGGCCGCCCCGGCCAGGGGCGCGCCCGCGAGGACGAGGACGGCGACCACCAGCACCGTCCACGCTTCAAGGACATCCGACCGGCGCCGCAGCGGACTACGCCGCCAACGCCAGCCGCGCAACCGGGTACGCAATGCCCACCTCCTCGCCGTCACCGCGGCCGGAGGGCCGGACCGGCCGTGCGGTGCGCCCCGCTCCCTCCGCGCCACGCCATGCGTGCGAGTGCCTCCATGGACGGGGTACCCCCTCCGGCGCACATCGATCGCTCCGGGGCCGTATCCACGGCAGGAGCGGCCCGCGGCTGGGTGCCCTGGACGGCCGCGACGAAACCGGGGGTCAGCCGAAACGCTCGATGCGGATCCGGTGCACCGGCTGACCGGCCGTCACGAGCAGTCGGGAGGCGTGCTCGGCGAAGGAGTTGGAGCCGCACACATAGGCCTCCCACCCACCGGAGGGCTGCTCGGCCAGGAGCGGCGCCACATGTGCGGCCGCCATACGTCCGACCGCCACCCCGGCGGGCGCGCTCCGTGTGAAGACAGGTGTGGTCTCCGCACCCAACTCCCGGCCGTAGACGAGCTCCTCGGGGCTGCGCGCGGACACCAGCAGCCGCAACGGCACGGTCAGGTTCCGTGCCCGGTGGTGCCGGACCATCGACATCAGCGGTACGACGCCGGAACCGGCGCCGACGAGCAGCGCGGGCCGGTCGCCCGGCCAGGCGAAGAAGCCGCTCACCGGGCCCCGCACCTCGACCCGGTCACCGGGCCGGGCGACGCTGTGGAACCAGCCCGAGACCTCGCCGCCCTCCACGTGATCCAGGGTCAGCTCGACATGCCCGGAGTCGTCCGGCGCGGACGCGATCGAGTAGTGCCGCTGGGCCGTGTAGCCGTCCTCGGCGGTCAGCCGCACCATCAGGTGCTGGCCGGGCAGATGGCCCGGCCAGCCGGGCACGGCGAGCCGGAAGGTGGCCGCGCGGGGGGTCTCGCGGCGGATCTCGGTGACCGTGGCGGCCTGCCACTCGCAGGCGGCCTGCTCGCTCACGGCGATGCGCCCGGGCACGGCGAACCGCGTCGGAGGCACGAAGGTCTGTGTCACGGCGGTCTCAGTCACCGGAGTACCTCTGCTCCTCCCACGGGTTGCCCCGCTCGTGATAGCCGTTCTGCTCCCAGAAGCCCGGCTCGTCGTGGTCGAGGATCCGCAGGCCCGCGATCCACTTGGCGCTCTTCCAGAAGTACAGGTGCGGCACCACCAGCCGCGCCGGGCCGCCGTGCTCGGGGGCGAGCGGCCTGCCGTCGTACTCCCACGCGATCCAGGCGCGCCCGCCGGTCAGGTCGGCCAGCGGGAGGCTCGCGGTGTAGCCGGTGTGCGAGTAGGCGACGGCATGGGTGGCCGACCCATGGGGCCGGACCACGTCCAGGAACGCGTCCAGGGACACTCCCGCGAACCGCACCCCGAACTTCGACCAGCTGGTCACACAGTGGATGGCGCCCTCGTACGCTGACGGGGGCAGCCGGTGCGCCTCCTCCCAGTCCCAGGTGCGGGGCTCGGCGACCAGCCCGTCGACGCGGAAGGTCCAGTCGGCGGGCGCCAGCTCGGGAGTGACCTCGGCGGACAGGACGGGCCAGTCGTCGCCGGCGTCGTACTGGCCGGGCGGCAGGCCTGGGTCGGCGACGCGCGGGCGCCCGGTGAAGCCTCGGGTGATGTGCATGCGGTGGTGCCTCCGGGCCGGACCGGCGGTGCCCGCCGGGCCGGATGATCAGTGATTGCGTATTCAACCGTACGGGGCGTGCCTCCTACTCCCCCCGGCCGGGGCCCGGCCAGGCGTTGTAGCGCACGAGGTACTCGGCGAACCGGCTCAGGTCCTCCGCCGGCCAGTCGGTCAGGCGCTCCCGGAACGCCGCCCGCCGGCTCTCGGTGACCTGGGCCAGGATGTGCCGCCCGGCCCACGTCAGATGCAGCACCTGGACGCGCTGGTCCGCCGGGTCGGGGCGGCGCTCGATGAGGCCGGCGCGCTCCAGGGCGGTCACCTGACGGCTGACGGTGGACTTGTCCAGGGCGTAGTGGGCGGCCAGGTCGGTGGCCCGGCATCCGCCGACCTCCTCCAGATGCCCGAGCAGCGTGTACGACACCAGCGACAGCTCGGGGTGCATCCGGCCTGCGGCGGCCCGGGCACGGCGGGCGAAGACCGTCATCTCCCGCTGGATGGTCTCGACGGCGTCGTCGGTGTGCACGGGACCTCCCTCACCACGGTGCTGCTCGGCTCCCTCCATGGTTGCATAACCCAACCACTCGGCCCGGGGCGGTGTCCCCGTCGCCGTGCCCGTCGGCCGCCCCTCGGGGTAGGGTTGCCGTCCGGCCGGGCAGGGGCCCGGCCGCCGGAAGCCGAGGAGGTGAGACCCATTACCGCTGTGTCAGCTCGGGTGCTCTCCTCTCGACGTCGCGCGGATCGCCGGTCGTAGGCGATCACCGGAGCGCCCTTCGGTTCCCGAAAGGCTCTGGGCTTCTCATGCCGTCTGTGTCCGCCGTCCCCCCTTCCGCACCGTCCGCCTC
>NZ_JACHCX010000025.1:0-77846 GCF_014207295.1 Streptomyces sp. AK010 | reverse complement strand
CCCGTGACTCCGCCGTCCCCTCTTCCGCACCGTCCGCCTCCCGTGACTCCGCCGTCCCCTCTTCCGCACCGTCCGCCTCCCGTGACTCCGCCGTCCCCTCTTCCGCACCGTCCGCCTCCCGTGACTCCGCCGTCGCCGCCCTGCGCACCGCGGGGTGCGTCTTCGCCGAGGACGAGGCCGAGATGATTCTCGCCACCGCGCGTACTCCGGCCGAGATCGCCGCCATGGTCGAGCGCCGCGTCGCCGGCCTGCCCCTCGAACTCGTCGTCGGCTGGGCCGAGTTCCGCGGCCTGCGCATCGCCGTCGCGCCGGGGGTGTTCGTGCCCCGCCGGCGCACCGAGTTCCTGGTGGAGCAGGCCCTGCGCCAGCAGCCCGGGGCCGCCGTCGTCGTGGACCTGTGCTGCGGTTCGGGTGCCGTGGGGGCGGCGCTGGCCGCCGCGCTCGGCCGCGTCGAACTGCATGCCGCCGACATCGACCCGGCCGCCGTGCGGTGCGCCCGCGGCAACGTCTGCGCCGTCGGCGGGCAGGTGCACCAGGGCGATCTGTTCGAGGCGCTGCCCGGCGCGCTGCGCGGCCGCGTCGGCATCCTCGCGGCCAACGTGCCGTACGTGCCGAGCGACGAGATCGGCCTGCTGCCGCAGGAGGCCCGTGACCACGAGCCGCTCGTCGCACTCGACGGCGGCACGGACGGCCTCGACGTGCTGCGCCGGGTCGCGGCCGAGGCCCCCCACTGGCTCGCCCCCGGCGGCTGCGTCGTGGTGGAGACGAGTCGGCACCAGGCCCCGGCCGCCGTCGAGGCCCTCGAACGCAACGGCCTGACGGCACGGCTGACCGTGTCGCAGGAGCTGTACGCCCACGTGGTGACCGGCGTCGGACCCTAGGCCCCCCGCTCCTCACTCCGGTGCGGTCGCCCGCGCGATGAGCAGGGCCACGTCGTCGAAGTTGTCCGGCTCGTGCAGCGTGCGCAGCAGCAGGTCGCAGACCTCCTCCAGGGGCCGGTCGGGCCCGTCGAGCAGCGACAGCAGCGTGTCGAGCCGTTCGTCGAGAGGGTCGCGCCGGGTCTCGACCAGCCCGTCGGTGTAGAACACCAGCCGGTCGCCGGGCTCGAGGTCGACGGTGGTCGTGGAGAAGGCGACACCGCCCACGCCGAGCGGCACCCCGGTCGGCAGGTCGAGCAGTTCCGGCGTGCGGCCGGGCCGGACCCGCACCGGCGGCAGGTGCCCGGCGTTGGCGATCCGGCACTGCCGCAGATGCGGGTCGTGAACGGCGTAGACGCAGGTGGCGATGGTCTGCTCGAGGCCCGCGGTGATCCTTTCGAGGTGTTCCAGGAGCACATGCGGATCGAGATCGAGGGAGGCGAGGGTGTTGGTCGCCGTCCGCAGCCGCCCCATGGCCGCCGCCGCGGGAATGCCGCTGCCCATCACATCGCCCACGACGAGCGCCGTCGTGCCGCCGGCCAGCGGGATCACGTCGAACCAGTCGCCGCCGACCTCGCTCGTGGCCCCGGCCGGCTGGTAGCGGGAGGCGACCTCCAGCCCTCCCGTCACCGGCGGATGGCTGGGCAGCAGGCTGCGCTGGAGGGTGAGCGCGGTCTCGCGGGCGCTCTGGTACCAGCGGGCGTTGTCGATCTGCACGGCGGCCCGGGCGGCCAGCTCGCGCGCCAGCAGCAGGTCGTCCTCGCTGAACGGCAGCGGATTGCGGGTGCGCTTGAGGTCCAGGGCCCCCAGCACCTCGCCCCGCGCGATCAGCGGCACCGCCAGGTAGGAGTGCACACCGGCCCGGCCCAGCAGCTCGGCCGCCTCGGAGGAACGGGCGATGCGGTCCAGGTCCTCGTCCTTGACCTCCGGCAGCATGACGGGGCTCGCGGTGCGCACGCACTGGGTGACGAGCCGGTCGGGGGCGTACCGGGCGACCTGACCGGGAGGGTCGGCAGCCTCCAGGGCCTCGGCCGAGTCGTACCCCTGCACCGCCAGTGCCCGGATCACTGCCGACTCGGCGGGGCCGAGGCTGGTGCGGCGGCCCTGCACCACCGCGTCCAGCAGGTCGACGGCCGCGATGTCGGCGAGCTCCGGCACGGCCACCTCGGCCAGCTCGCCGGCCGTGCGGTCCAGATCCAGTGTGGTGCCGATCCGGCCCGAGGCGTCGGCGATCAGGGCCAGGCGCCGCCGCGCGGCCTCGGCCTCGATGCCCGCCCGGTACTGCTCGGTGACGTCGACGATCGAGACGGCCACGCCCAGCACGATCCCGAAGGCGTTCTCCAGCCGGTACAGCGAGATCGACCAGGCGTGGTCCTGGTGCGGGTCGGCCGGGGTACGGCCGATCGTGGACTGGTCGACGACCGGCGTGCCGGTCTCCAGCACGCGCCGCGTGGCGGCCTCCAGGGCGTCGACGTCCATCCGCGGCACCACCTCGCGGACCGTGCGGCCCAGGTGCTCCTCGGCCGGCACGCCGTTGATCTCCTCCAGTGCCTTGTTGACGGAGACGTACCGCAGGTCCGTGTCCAGCACGGCCAGCCCGATCGGGGACTGCGCGATCATCCGCGTCGACAGCGCCACCTCCCGCTCCAGCCGGTGCACGGTCGTCTGGTCGGCGCACAGCCCCAGCGCGTAGACGTCGCCCTGGTCGTCCAGCAGCCGCATGTTGCGGAACTCCACCAGCCGTGTGCCGCCGTCCTTGCGGCGGATCGGGAAGGCCCCGGCCCAGCTCTGCCCGGTGCCCATGACGTCGGCGAACAGTTTGACCACGAGGTCGACGTGCTGTTCGTGGACCATGATGCGGGCGGCGTACTGCCCGAGCGCCTCCTGCGCCTCGTACCCGAACAGTTCCTCGGCCTGCGGGCTCCACAGCACGATGCGGCCCCCGGCGTCCAGGACCACCGAGGCCACGCGCAGCACGTCGAGCAGACCGCTCGGGCGCGCCGACCCGCGCAGTGGACCGCCGTCCTCGGACTCGGGAGACCCGGCTGCACTCATCCCACGCCCCGCCTTCGCCGTCCTCGCGGCACGCCGTCGTGTGCCGACACCCCATGTTCTACCGCGCGGAGCCGATTCCCGAAGGCCCCTTCCGTCACCTTCCACCATCTCCCAGCACGGCGTGGGCCGCCCCGCAAAAAAACCGCCACCGGGAGACGGACGCCGCCGGTAGTGCTCGCCGGAAGGTGGTGCTTTGCTGGGGGTAGGGGCGGATACGGCCGCCGGTGGCCGCGAAAGGAGCGATCACGATGGCGATGAACGACGAGCGACCGCACCCCCACTCCGTCTCGGTGGAGATCAGCGGGTGCAGCAAGCACGACGCCCGGATCGTGTTCGACGCGCTGTGCTCCTGCTTCGAGTCCGACCGGTGCGCCGACGACGTGCCCGAGGAACTGCACGCGACCCGCCCGACGGTCTGGCTCGGCACCTTCGACGTCGCCGACGAGCACGAGGGTTCGCGACCGGTGCACCTGGCGTCCTCCGTCGAAGCCGACCTGCACGGTGGCTACTGGGCGATCGAACGGCTCCGCACGACCCTGGACTCGCTGTTCGACGTGCACGACCTGAGCACCGTCTCCGGTGACCAGGAGAAGGAACTGCACGTGCGGCTGCAGAGCCGGTGAGCGCTTTTCACCCCGTCAGCAGGTCGAGGGCGGCCCGCCGGTAGACGGCGTGCACCACGGGCAGGTCCGCCAGGTGCACCCGTTCGTCCACGCCGTGCAGTCCCTCGTACGGCAGACCGAAGCCGGCCGTGGCCGGGATGCCCTCGGCGGCCAGCAGATTGCCGATGTTGGACGGGCCCGCCGTCTTGGCCCGCACCGTGAGACCCTGCCCGGCCGCGGCGCCCAGCGGCGCGGCGGCCGGCTGCTCGTCCTCCGCCAGCCGGTACGGCGGCCAGGACGCCACCGCCGTCATCGAGGCCGGCCCGGCTCGGGCGGCGGATCAGCTCGCCCGCGAGGTCCACCACCGCGGTCAGCGGCCCAAGGTCCCTGGTCATGGCCCTACTGTGCCCTTCCTCACCTTGTGCAACTAGTTGCATAAACAGTCGGTAGTCGTCTACAACTACAGGCACGACACCGCGCACGGAGGGCCCGATGAGCCGTTACCCGCACCTGCTGACCCCCCTCGACCTGGGCTTCACGACCCTGCCCAACCGGGTCCTCATGGGCTCCATGCACGTCGGCCTGGAGGAGGCCGAGGGCGGCTTCGCGCGCATGGCCGCCTTCTACGCCGCCCGCGCCCGCGGAGGAGTGGGCCTGATCGTCACCGGCGGCATCGCCCCCAACGACGAGGGCCGGCCCTACGAGGGCGGCGCCAAGCTCACCACCGAGGAAGAGGCCGAGCAGCACCGGGTCATCACCGACGCCGTGCACCGCGAGGGCGGGCGGATCGCGATGCAGATCCTGCACTTCGGCCGGTACGCCTACCACAAGGACCTCGTCGCGCCGAGCCCGGTCCAGGCGCCGATCAGCCCCTTCCCGCCCCGCGAGCTCACCGACGCCGACATCGAGCGGACGATCGACGACTACGCCCGCGCCGCCCGCCTCGCCCGGCAGGCCGGCTACGACGGCGTCGAGATCATGGGCTCCGAGGGCTACCTCATCAACGAGTTCATCGCCCTGCAGACCAACCACCGCACCGACGGCTGGGGCGGCTCGTACGAGAACCGCACGCGCTTCCCGCTGGAGATCGTGCGCCGGGTGCGTGAGGCGGCCGGCGAGGACTTCATCGTCATCTACCGCCTCTCCATGCTCGACCTCGTCCCGGGCGGCTCGACGCTCGACGAGGTCGTCACCCTCGCCAAGGCCGTCGAAGCCGCCGGGGCGACGATCATCAACACCGGCATCGGCTGGCACGAGGCCCGCATCCCCACCATCGCGACCTCCGTGCCGCGCGGCGCGTACACCTGGGTGACCAAGCGGCTCATGGGCGAGGTGTCCGTCCCGCTCGTCACCACCAACCGCATCAACACCCCCGAACTCGCCGAGGAACTGCTCGCCGAGGGCGCCGCCGACATGGTGTCGATGGCCCGCCCGATGCTCGCCGACCCGGACTTCGTCACCAAGGCCGCCGCCGGCCGCCCCGAGGCGATCAACACCTGCATCGGCTGCAACCAGGCCTGCCTCGACCACACCTTCAGCGGCCTGATCACCTCCTGCCTGGTCAACCCGCGCGCCTGCCACGAGACCGAGCTCGTGCTCTCCCCGACCCGGCTGCGCAAGCGCGTCGCGGTCGTCGGCGCCGGCCCGGCCGGCCTCGCCTGCGCGGTCTCCGCCGCCGAGCGCGGGCACGAGGTGACGCTGTTCGACGCGGCGAGCGAGATCGGCGGCCAGCTCAACGTCGCCCGCAAGGTCCCCGGCAAGCAGGAGTTCGACGAGACGCTCCGCTACTTCCGCACCCAGCTCGACCGGCACGGCGTCGACGTCCGGCTCGACACCCTGGTCACGGTCGCTGACCTCGACGGCTTCGACGAGGTCGTCGTCGCCACCGGCGTCACCCCGCGCACCCCCGAGATCCCCGGCATCGACCACCCGAGCGTCGTCGGCTACCTCGACGTCCTGCGCGACGGCGCCCCCGTCGGCGACCGGGTCGCGATCCTCGGCGCGGGCGGTATCGGCTTCGACGTCGCCGAGTTCCTCACCGACGGCGGCGACAAGGCCCACGAGGACCCGGCGACGTACTTCCGCCAGTGGGGCGTCGACCTCGACTACCGCGGCCCCGGCGGCCTCGCGGCGCCCGAGCGGCCCGCGCCGCCGCGCACCGTCCACCTGCTCCAGCGCAAGACCTCCAAGGTCGGCGCCGGCCTCGGCAAGACCACCGGCTGGATCCACCGCACCGAGCTCAAGCACCGCGGCGTCACCATGGTCCCGGGCGCGCGCTACGACCGGATCGACGACGCCGGACTCCACATCACCGTCGGCGAGGAGAGCACGGTCCTCGAGGTCGACACGATCGTGCTGTGCACGGGTCAGGAGCCGCGCCGCGGCCTGTACGAGGAGCTGCTCGCCGCCGGGCGCAGCACGCACCTCATCGGCGGCGCCGACGTGGCCGCCGAACTCGACGCCAAGCGCGCCATCAAGCAGGGCACCGAACTCGCGGCCGCCCTGTAGTGCGGTGACGCGTCCCTAGGATGAGGCCATGTCACTCCCGCACGCGATCCTCACCGCCCTGCTCGAGAAGAAGTCCTCGGGCCTGGAGCTGACCCGCCGGTTCGACCGGTCGATCGGCTACTTCTGGTCGGCGACGCACCAGCAGATCTACCGCGAGCTGGGGAAACTGGAGGCCGACGGCCTCATCCGCGCACTGCCGTCCGAGCAGCCGGCCCGCGGGCAGAAGAAGAGCTACGAGGTCCTGCCGGCGGGCCGCGCCGAACTGGCCCGCTGGACCTCCGCCTCCCAGGACCCCAAGCCGCACCGCGACGCGCTGCTGCTGCGGCTCAGGGCGGCGGCCGTGGTCGGCACGGCGGGCCTGGAGGCGGATCTGCGACGCCATCTGGAGCTGCACGAACGGCAGCTGGCGGAGTACGAGGAGATCGAGGAGCGCGACTTCCCGCCCGGCCGCGACGGCGCCGAGGTCCGGTTGCGGCACCTCGTGCTGCGGGCCGGCATCGACCTGGAGACCTTCTGGACCCAGTGGCTCCGGCGTGCCCTGGCGGACTTCGCCGAGCTCCCGGACGGCGGACCGGCGGAGCAGGCCTGACCGGTGGCGGGCCGGGTGAGGGATGAGCGCAGGTCCGGCCCTCTCGCGACATGACGGCGGCCCGTCCGCCCGGAGCGCTTCGGGGGAACGGGCCGCCGTCCGTACCGGGTCAGAGCCGGTACGGCTTGTTGCGCCGGCGCAGGTACCAGGCCGTCCCGAGGAGGCCGGCGCCGACCAGCGTGCCGCCCGCGACCAGCGTGACGGTTCCGTAGTCCGTCGTGCTGCCGCCGACCCCGCCCATCACGCCGCGGGACGGCGACGCCGAGGGGGACGCGGACCGCGAGGGGGAGGGAGCGGTGGAGACCACGACGGACTGCGTGCCCGCGGTGGTGCCGTCCGAGCAGACGACGATGACGGTGTAGGTACCCGGGGAGACACTCGACCAGGCGGCCGACTGACTCGTGGACGTCCCCGACAGCGTCACCTGGCGGCCCTGGGCGAAGCTGCCCTGACTGCTGGTGAGGAGCGAGGCGGTGCCCCAGCTGCCGTTGATCTGGGTGCAGGAGCTGGTCGTGACCGACACCGTGGACCCTGTGGTGCTGACAGAGATGCCCGGGCCCGCGACGGCGGGCACCGCGGCAAGGGCGAGGGGCAGCGCGGCGACTGCCACGGTCAGGCCGGAGCGGAGAACTGGCGATGAGTTGCGCATGTGGACTGCCCTCCGGCGGCACGGTTGGCGGTACATCCCTTGCGCCGCCGAGGGTCGGGGAACGCCCGTGCTGCCTCGGGGTCAGCCAAAGCTCCCCGGGCCCCGGCCGCACTCCGAGCGCCCCCGTGCAGGTGACGGGTTGGTTCTCCCGGCTGACGCGGCGGGTACGTACCGGCGGCTGCCGGGTCGCGTCCCGGCAGCCTCCGGTACGTCAGCGCCCCGCGCCCGTCGTCACCGCCCGCTCCGCCGAGAAGCCTCCCCAGGTGCCGTCGGGCAGCATCGCGCGGACGCGGACCCGGTGGGTGACACCGGCGCGCCGCCCGGCGTAGAAGCTGTACGTGGCCCGCTCGCGCGGGGCGGTGCCGCCGTACACCAGGGATGTGGCGGGCCTGCCGTCCAGATGGATCTGGTACTCGGTGATCTCACCGTCCACACGCGGCGGCACCCAGCTCAGGTCGAGCTGGTAGGCGCCGTCCTCGCGGTGGCTCGTCGCCCGGAAGTCCGTGGGGGCGGTGGCGCGGCCGTCGTCCGTGCCCGGTGTGGTGAGGCGGACCGCGGGGCCGGCGGGGGAGACGTTGCCGGCCGCATCCCGGGCGCGGACGGTGAACGTGTAGTCCGAGCCGGGCCGCAGTCCCGTGAGCACGGTGGCCGTCTGGCCCCCGCTCACACTGTGGATCTTCGTGTCTTGCTGGTGGATGTCGTACGAGACCACACCCCGGTCGTCCGTGGAGGCGGACCAGGACAGCTGGACCGCGCGGCTTCCGACGGCCCGCCCGCCGGGCGCCGACGGGCGGGTCGGCGCGGAGCGGTCGTCCGCGACCACCGCGGGCGTCGTCACGGCCACCCGCCGGCTCGGCGGCCCGAGCCGCCCGTCGATGTCCCGTGCCCGTACGGAGAAGGCGTACCGCGTGGAGGGCCGCAGCCTGGTGACATCCACCATGTGCTGTGAACCAGCCACTTCCTTGACCTTCGTGGTGCCGCGATACACCTCGTAGCCATCGGCCCGGGCGGTCGCGTTCCACATGACATGCACGCTCGTCGCGCTGCCCGCCGCAGCGGTCACACCCGTCGGAGCGCCGGGCACACCGACGCCGGCTCCTTCCTCCGCTCCGGCCCAGCCGCAGGAGGTGAGCAGAACGAGAGCCCCGCAGAGCGCCAGGCGGCGCGGGAGGGACGGGGGAGCGGAACGTCCTCGCACGGCACTGCCTCCCGGGGGTGGTCGGACGGCACGTTCACCGGAATGGTCCGGACCAATATGACGCGGTTGGCACGATCACATCAAGAGGGTGACCGCCGGTCGTGGATCCCGCTGCCGTGAGGGGGTCACCTCCCGTCGTGTGGGACCACTCGGAGGAGTTACGTATGCTGAAGGCATCACGGCCGAACTCCTGGCAGATGTCGGGGAGTTCGGGCCTGTCGCGCGGAACCGCTGTCGTCGCAGATCCCGTGCCGGCACGGGTGGCCGGGCGGCCGGAGTCTTACGCGGACTCAGGCGCCCGGCCCCTGACGGAGGTTGGGGACATGCACCGTCCGGCCCCCCAGCGGTGGCCGGGTGATCACCTCGGGGCCAGATTGGGCTGAGTGCCCGTCAGGTCCCCCACGAGAGGCTCCCGTATCGTGCATGTCCAGTCGCTCACCCTGGCCGTGGCCAGCGCCGCCCTGCTCGCCCCGACGACCTACCCCGCCGCCCACCCCCACCCCGCGGTGTGGCGCGAAGGCGCCGTGAGCGCAGCCGACCTGCTCGCCAAGGTGCGGGACTGCGCTCCCGTCTCCCGAGGCCGCTACCGCAGCGACAACGGCGCGCCCGCGAACATCCCGGTCTGCGGCACCCGCGACGCCGTGTTCTGGAAGGCCGACATGGACATCGACTGCGACGGCAGCCCCGGACCCCGCTGCAACCGCCGCACCGACCCGTACTTCGCCGCGAGCACGGCCTACGCCCAGTCCGACGGCCGCCCGTTGAGCGCCGAACGCCTGCCCTTCATCGTCGTGCCCGCGCCGAGCGCCCTCTGGGACTACCGGGACCACGGCATCGGCGGCGGTTCCGTGGTGGCCGTCGTGTACCGCGACCGGGTCCAGTACGCCGTCGTCGGTGACACGGGCCCGCAGGGAATCATCGGAGAGGCGTCCTACGCGACCGCCAAGGCCCTCGGCATCCGCGTCGACCCGCACGGCGGTGGCGCGCCCTCCGGTGTCACCTACATCGTCTTCAAGAACACCAAGGTGTCGCCCATCGAGGACCACGCCGCGGCCGTGACCGAGGGGGAGCGGGTGGCGAGGCGGTTCGCCGACGGGAGCCGGGCGGACGTGGGCTGAGCGGCTGACGAGGTGTCACGGACACGGCTGCGGCCGGGCATCGCCCTCGGGGCGTGCCCGGCCGCAGCCGTCCCTCACACCTTCCGGTACGCGTAGGCCTCCGTGGCCGCCGCCTCCACCGCTGCCAGATCCGCCCCGGTGGACGCGGTGACCACCGCGGCCACGGCCCCCTCCACGAAGGGGGCGTCCACCAGGCGTGTCGGCTCCGGCAGTTCGTCGCCCTCCGCGAGCAGTGCCTTCACCGTGAGCACGGCGCTGCCCAGGTCGGTCAGGACGGCGACCCCTGCGCCCCGGTCGACGGACGCGGCCGCCGCGGCGATCAGTTCGGAGCTGGTGCCGAGCCCGCCGCCCCCGGCGCCGCCCGCCGCAGCGACGGGCACCGCCGGGCCGCCGCCCGCGAGTCCCTTCGCCAGCTCGGCGACCGACGCGGCCACCGCCGCACTGTGCGACACCAGCACGATGCCCACCAGCTGCTCGTCACTCATCGGCGGCCTCCACGAGTCCGGCGATCAGCAGCGCCGACGACGTGGCACCCGGGTCCTGATGACCGATGCTGCGCTCGCCCAGATAGCTGGCCCTGCCCTTGCGCGCCTGCAGCGGCGTCGTCGCCACGGCGCCCTCCTCCGCGGCGGTCCGGGCCGCCGCGAACGAGTCGCCGAGCGCGTCCACTGCGGGCACCAACGCGTCGATCATGGTCTTGTCGCCCGGGGCGGCGCCGCCGAGCGTCATGACCGCGTCCACCCCCGCCCGCAGAGCCTCGGCCAGCTGCTCCTCGCTGACCTCGCCGGCATCGCCCAGGGCCTTGCCGGTACGACGCAGCAGCGTGCCGTACAGCGGTCCCGAGGCGCCGCCGACCGTCGAGATCAGCTGGCGTCCGGCGAGGGTCAGCACCCCGCCGGGCGTGCCGGGGGGCTCCTTCTCCAGGGCGGCCGCGACGGCCCTGAACCCGCGCTGGAGGTTGCTGCCGTGATCGGCGTCCCCGATGGGGGAGTCGAGGGCGGTGAGCCGTTCCGCCTCGCGGTCGACGGACGCGGCGGTCACCGTCATCCAGCGGCGGAAGAATGCGGCGTCGAGCACTGGGTCTCCTTGCCTGGTAGGTACGTGGTGATCCTCTACCCCCTGCGCGTCACATGCCCCAGCGCAGACCCGGGGTACTCACCGGCGCGTCGTACAGCCGCAGCAGCTCCTCGTCGACCTGGCACAGGGTGAGCGAGGCGCCCGCCATGTCCAGGGAGGTGACGTAGTTGCCCACGAGGACACGGGCCACGGGGACGCCGCGCTGGGCGAGCACCCGGTGCACCTCGGCGTGGAAGCCGTACAGCTCGAGCAGCGGCGTCGCACCCATGCCGTTGACCAGGACCAGCACCGGACTGCGCGGCTGGAGGTCCTCCACCACCGCCTCGACGGCGGCCTCGGCGATCTCACCGGAGGTCATCATGGCGCGCCGCTCCCGGCCGGGCTCACCGTGGATGCCGATGCCCAACTCCAGCTCGCCGGGCGGCAGATCGAAGGTGGGGCTGCCCTTCGCCGGGGTGCTGCAGGCGCTCAGCGCGATCCCGAAGCTGCGGGAGCTCTCGTTCACCTGCCGGGCGATGGCCTCGACCCGCTCCAGCGGCATGCCCTCGGCGGCTGCGGCACCCGCGATCTTCTCCACGAACAGGGTCGCGCCCGTACCGCGCCGCCCCGCCGTGTACAGGCTGTCGGTCACGGCCACGTCGTCGTTGACCAGCACCTTCGCGACCCGGATGCCCTCGTCCTCGGCCAACTCGGCGGCCATGTCGAAGTTGAGCACGTCACCGGTGTAGTTCTTCACGATGAACAGCACGCCCGCGCCGCTGTCCACGGCGGCGGCCGCGCGCAGCATCTGGTCGGGCACGGGGGAGGTGAACACCTCGCCCGGGCAGGCCGCCGACAGCATGCCGGGACCCACGAAGCCACCGTGCAACGGCTCGTGGCCCGACCCGCCGCCCGAGACCAGCCCCACCTGTCCGGCGACGGGAGCGTCCCGCCGCACGATCACCCGGTTCTCCACGTCCACGGTCAGCTCCGGGTGGGCAGCCGCCAGACCGCGCAGCGCGTCCGCCACCACAGTTTCCGGGACGTTGATCAGCATCTTCATGGGTACCTCCTGATGAGACTAGCAGATGTACCCCTGACCTTCATTTTTGCAGGTCAGGATGAGTCAGGCCAGTTTTTGATCTTGGCGGTTCGTGGCGGTCCGGGACGGGCTGGGGCGGTACTGATACTGACTTAATGCTGACTTTGATGACGGAGCGTCAGTTCCCTGTTGTGGTCGGTGGCGGTCGGTCTGTGCGCTGCTGCCGGCAAGTATCAACCTTGCGGCAGCGAACGTCACGGGCGCCGTGCTCGTGGGCAGTTTTTCGCGGACCTTGACACTGACTGGGAGCATGATGGGTCGACCCAGCATCGCTGGGTTGCCGACGTGCTGGAAGCGATGCTGGCTGAGCCGCACGGCGGGCCGGATCAGCCTCCCGAGTCCTTCTGCCGACTCATCGACTATCTGATGAGCCCTAAGAGGGCGTAACACGATCATGATCGGCGCTTCTTCAGTCGCCTCCAGCAGATGAGGCTGCAGGCCAACGAGACGAACGCGTCGTGAAGTTCGGTGCGGCGTTCCCAGCGGACGGCGAGGCGCTTGAACTGGTGGAGCAGGGCGAAGGTCTGCTCGACGACGTACCGGAGTTTGCCCAGGCCCTTGATGTTCGGGGCGCCCTTGCGGGAGATGACCGGCAGGATCCGGCGCTTGCGGAGCTCTTCGCGGTTGGGGTTGGAGTCGTAGCCCTTGTCGCCGAGCAGCGAATCGGGGCGGCGGCGTGGATGGCCGGGGCGCCCGGCGATGGGTGGGATGCCGTCGACCAGAGCGAGGGTCTGGGTGACGTCGTTGACGTTGGCCGCGGTGGTGATGACTTTGAGCGGAGTGCCGCGTCCGTCGCAGATCAAGTGTTCAGCTCTCAACACCCCACGCATCAAAGGAAATGCCCTGCTCACGGCCTTCTGCAACACGCTTCAGGGCCTGTTGCGAAAGTGGATCAAGGTCGTAGATGATCACGGTCAGTGGGACGTGGCGGTCTGACGAACGGCCAGTGGGAGCGGCTGGAGCCGTTGCTGCCGGTATGCAAGAGGCCGGGCCGCCCTCGGACCTGGGCCCATCGGCAGCTGATCGGCTGCATACGGTGGCGGACCCGGACCGGTGCGCCGTGGCGTGATCTCCCTGAACGCTACGGGCCTTGGGGCCGGGCCTACGACCTGTTCCGTCGATGGCAGCGTGACGGCACCTGGAAACAAATCTTCGAGCAGCTGCAGGCCGAGGCTGACGCAAAAGGGCTGATCACGTGGGATGTGAGCGTGGACTCCACGATCCCCCGCGCTCACCAGCACGCCGTTGGCGCGCGTAGAATCTTTCGCGGACGCCGTCGACCTGCTCTGGTCGGTCGCCATGGAGGACGTCGATGCGGCGGAAGCCTCCGCCTTGGCGGCACTGGCGGCTCAGGCGATGGCACGTGCTCAGGATGGTCCAGCCCGGGACATGGCGGGTGTGGACGACGACCAGTGGGTGGAATGGCTGTTGCGCACGTCGTCGGCGGGCGACTCTTCCGTTCTCCCAGCAGTTGAGCGGTTCGGCAGTGCGCGCCAGCCGAAGGAGCGTAGAGCGGCATGGCGGCTTCATGAGGCCGCCTCCCGGATCGCCTTCGCAGCGGCGCGCGTGACCAGCACGGCAGCACTTGCCCTGTGGCGTGAGTCCTGGCACGCGCAAAGTTCGGTATTCCTGGGAGACGTGCTCACCTATCTGCGTCAGCGTGAACAGTCAGGACCTGACGGCCCCATCGCCGGCAAGATCGGTGCGGCGCTGGCGGAAGGCGCCCGCTCGCGCACCGCAGACGATCCGGCACTGGTTGTCGTGGCCCACAGTATGGGCGGCAACATCGTCTACGACCTGCTCTCACATCTCCGGCCCGAATTGGAGTGCGACGTGTTGGTCACGGTCGGCTCGCAGGTCGGTGTGTTCGCCGAGCTCGGTCTTCTTCCCGCTGTTTCCGCCCCAGCCGACCCGAAGTCGGACCGTGTGCCCGCGCTGGCGAACGTTGGTAGTTGGATCAACGTGTACGACCCGAACGACCCTCTTGCTTTCGTCACCGCGAAGATCTTCGCGGGCAGCGAGGACTTCGCGTACTCCACGGGCCGTGGAGTGAGGTCATCGCATTCGGCTTATATGCGCCGCCCCAGTTTCCACCACCGGCTTTCCGAGCGGCTGCGTGACTGCCCTCTGCCGAGCACGGCCACCGGTCTGCCCCAGGAGTGATGAAGGGTGTTCCTCGAATCGTCCGGCCCGGGACCGGGAATCCACGCACTGGTGGTCGGAGTTGGGGGTTACCCCTACCTCGGGACCCGTGCGCGGGCCCGTGGTCGCGTTCCCCGCGTGTTGAGGGACTTGGGACCTCTCACCTCTCCGCCCCGCTCCGCGGTGGCCTTCGCCCGGCGCCTGGTGAACGACGGCGACGGACTGTGGCACACGCCCGTGCGCAGCATCGATGTGCTCCTGAGCTGGGCTGAGGAGGACGAGGAGGGCGGCGGCAGGCACGGTCCGTTGATGCCTTGCCGGCCGCTCTGGACGACATACGAGAGGCGTTCGGGCGATGGATGGGCCGTTGCTCGGCCGACCCCGACAACATCGCGATCCTCTACTTTTGCGGCCACGGGCTGCAGGCCGACGGGCAAATTCTGCTGGCTGACGACATCAACCGCTTCGCCGAGTCCCCGTTCGCCCAGGCATTCGACTTCGACCGCACACGCCTGGCGCTACAGCAGCGCGGCCCTCGCACGCAGCTCTTCGTGATCGACGCCTGCCGGGTGGGAGGGTCGGGCGAGGACCCGCCCTCGGTGCTCGCCTTGGCGGACCGTACGGTCTTCGGTCTCAATGTGCGCCAGAACGAACTCACCGTGCGCATGCCGCCATACGTCGAGGCGAGCGGCTATCCGGAGCGGGTGTCCCACCTTACGAGCGCGCTGATCAAGGCGCTCGACGGGCAAGCGGCAGAGATTGACGACGCCGGCGAGTGGGTGGTGCGCATGGAGGGGGTGTCCGGGGCGATCAACACGCTGCTGATGCGGGAGCTTGGTGAGAACGGCCTCCATCAGGGAGTGGAGACCACGCTCGTGGGTGACGCGGTCCTGTGCCGGCTCCACCAGCCGCCCCCGGCCCGTCTCACTGTGCGCTGCCTGCCTCCGGATGCCGCGCCCCGTACAAAGCTCACCTGCATCCCCCATGAACCGCCCGACAGCCCTCACATCCACGGCGGACAGCCGGTCGACGCTCGGACTGCGGCGGCAGGGAGCGAACCCGTCCGGCAGTGGGAGATGGACCTGCGTGCCGGCGTGTACACAGTGCGCGCCGCGTGTGACGACGCCGCGGTGTCCAGGTCCCTGCCTGTGTGGCCACCAGCGTCCCGGATGAGCCTGCGGGTGGTGTCATGAGAGACCGTCTGCTGGTCACCGTGCGTTCTCCAGTGGCGGCGCCGACCTCGATCCCGGTCTGCTACCGAGTCATCGACACACGCATGCGTGCGGTCGAGGAGGGGGTACTGGTTCTGGGGGAGCCGCATGCGATCCATCTCCCACCGGGTGACTACGCTCTACGGCTGTTCCTGCCCTCCGGCGCGGAGGCGGGCGGTGACTACATCCGTGTCGGGGGTCCGGATGTGGCCGACTCCGTGGGGAGCAACCACACCATCGAGTACCGAGTCGACCCGGACGAGATGTCCTTCGATCTCGCCCCCGACCTCGCACGCAGTGACAGTTCGTCGGTCAGTGCTCGTCCCCATTCCCTGCCCCCGGCCGACACCGCCTCCTTCCTCGTACCGCATCAAGCCCTGCACACGGCGGACTTCGGGCTCCCGGTGGTCCTGACGCCGTGGGCGCGTCTGTGGGAACGGCACGAGGGCGTGTGGAGGGTTTCCCCACGAGCCCCTATATCCATCACCAGCTCGCCTACGGCCACATCCCTTTCCTACGGGGACCTTCCGTCCACAGCCCATCTGATCCAAGTGGGAAGTGACCGGACACCGTGGCGGTTTCTCCGGCTGCCCTCCGGGGAGCGGCTCGACGTCACGATCCGGCCGGTCGGGTCGTCGGCACCACAGCTCCAGGTCGCGGTTACCGGGCAGGACAAAGGTGCGTACGCTTTGATGGGCTACCTCGCCCAGGGAGCCCACCGTCACGCCGAACTCATGGCCAGGCATCTCGTCAAAGACCTGGCAGCATCCACGGCCCTGCGCTGGGCGGCGATCGGCTACCACCTGCTGCGCAAACCGGGGTCCCGCCTCTCCGACGAACTGTTACAGCACGTCCTCTCAGCACGCTCGCACCATCCCGCGAACACCGACCTCGCCGTGATATCGGCCTGGCACCTCTTGGAACGCATGCGAGCCGGAATCGTCGAACCCTCACACGAGGCTGTGGCCAGGGGGTTCCTCGCCGCGGCACACGGTCTCCCGGAGTGCACCGAAGGCCTGCGTTTGCTGGTGGACGGTCTGCGCCTCCTCGACGGCCCCGACCATCGCGCGCCCCTCGTCCACGGAGTGCTGATCCAGTACGGGCGATACCTCGCCACCGCTGACGCCTCCTCGCCCCTGTTGGCGTTCCACGGAGAGCATCCAGAAGCCCCCGGTCCCGCCATCGCAACGCGAGGGGGTATGCCCGACGGAGCCTTCCCCCTTGTACATCCGATGTACACCGGGCCCGTGGCGGCCGATGCCGCGATTGCCGACAGCGAGCCGTCGGCCTCTACCCCCGTTGAGCAAGCCCGGAGCCTACTCGCCCGCCTTCCAGCCTGGCGGCTTCGCCCTGCCGAGTGGGAAGAGGTCGCTCACGCCCTCCAGGACTGTGCCGAAGCCGTCGGCCATGCGCGCTCGACCGGACCGTCGAATTCGGCCACCACCGAACTCACGGCCGTCGAAGGGGCCGCCCGGAGCGAACCCTTCACCATGGCGGTACGGCAGCTGTCGATCTGCGCAGCGGCACAGAGGCCGACCGTCGACAGTGTCCCTCCACCCGCCGCCACACGGACGCAGGCGCAGGAGCTCCTTACCGCTCTCGCCGGGCTGGCGGCACTGGACGACGACATGGGCCAAGATGCGGGCCGGGTCGACAACACGACCACCCATGCCCCGGACGAAGGCGAGCAGCAGCGCGACCCGGCCACCGTCAACGCCGAAATGGCGGAGCTGGTCAACAGCGCTCGCGACATGGGGGACCCCGACCTGCTGCACGCGAGCATCGACATGCTGCGCGGACTCAAGCAGCGCCTGGACCAGGACGACCCTGTCCGGCCGGTGGTTTTGGTCAATCTCGGGCATGCCCTGCAAGAGCTGTACCGATGGACGCGGACCAGGACGTTGATCGAGGAAGCCGTGGAATGTGTGGCCGAAGCGGTCGCCCTGACCCCGGCAGAAGAGTCCGCTCATGAGCGCAGGCGCGCCGACCTCGAAGCGATCCGCGCCCTACTTCGCGTAGGACTCAGTGGGAAAGCGCAGTCAGTGAACCGCACGAGCACCGCCGTGAGCGGCACTCTCGAGCTGACATTCCAGGGTCCCGAACACACCATGCAGACCCCCCGCAAGGAGCGCGCCGGCCGCGGCAGTGGCCGCCCGGCTGCACCCCGGCCTTCGGGCCCCCTGCCGCCCGACCCGGACACGCCACGGCCCGTGCCGCCGGAGTCGGACGACACTGAGCAATGGGCGGAGGCGCAGAAGAAGTGGCGTCTGTTCCGCCCGCCCCTGCGTCCGCTGCCCCGCTACGACTACGAGCACTACAGCCGGCTGGCTGGCCCTCTCACACAGGCCGCTCCCGGTAGCCCGTACCAGGTCCGCCACCGCTCCCTACTGAAGTCCGAACCTCACCGCATCAGGGTGGTTCTCGCTCTCACTTTGGCACCGCTGGTCTCGCTGTGTGCGCTGCTGTGGTTGCTGCAGCCCGCCCACTGGCTGCACCGCCCGCCCCTGGGCATCGTCATGGTGCTCGCGATCGGTGCCATCGAAGGTGCCCGACTGATCAGCGTGGTCTCCAGCGCGCATGCCACGCTGGTCGCCCGAGATCCCGTTCCCGTGGTACCCGAGACAGGGACACGAGTCGCCTTCCTCACGACCTTCGTGCCTGGCAAGGAACCCTTGCAGATGCTGAGCAACACCCTGAGTGCTGCGGTGAGGGTGAGGCACCGGGGACTGATGCACGTCTGGGTCCTCGACGAGGGTGACGATCCGGAGGTGCGGGCACTCTGCGAGCGGCTAGGTGTCCTCCACTTTTCCCGCAAGGGCGTAATGAAGTGGAATCAGGTCAAGGGCGTCCACAGAGCGAAAACCAAGCACGGCAACTACAACGCATGGCTTGACGCCCACGGTGGAGACTACGACTTCGTCGCCGCCGTGGACACGGACCATGCCCCCCTGCCCAACTTCCTGGAGCGGACACTTGGCTTCTTCCGCGACGCCGATGTCGCTTTCGTGGTGAGCCCGCAGGTCTACGGCAACTACGACAACATCGTCACGAAGTTCGCGGAAAGTCAGCAGTTCATGTTCCACGCCCTCATTCAGCGCGCCGGGAACCGGTACAGGTCAGCCATGCTCGTGGGCACGAACGTGGCTCTGCGCACCACGGCGCTGCTGCAGGCCGGCGGATTCCAGGACAGCATCACCGAGGACTTGGACACCGGTCTGGCAATGCATCAGCTGCGCAATCCGAGTTCGGGTCGTCACTGGACTTCCGTCTATACGCCCGACGTACTGGCCGTCGGTGAGGGGCCGGCGAGCTGGACGGACTTCATGACCCAGCAATTGCGGTGGAGCCGCGGCACCTACGAGGCACTACTGAAACACTCGTGGAGGGCCCCTCGTCGCCTACGTCCCGCGAGCCTGATCAACTACGCGTTTCTACTTGCCTGGTACCCCCTGCTGGCGATCTCCTGGATCCTCGGTGGTGTGTCACTCGCTCTGTACTTCGCCCTCGGAGCGAGCGGAGCCGACGTCGATCCCGGTGCATGGGCTCTGGTGTATGGCAGCGCAGTCGCGCTGCAGTTGGCGCTATACGTGTGGAATCGACGGCACAACGTCAGCCCGCACGAACCGGCGGGTTCCTCGGGGCTCGCCGGTATGACGATGACGCTGATGACCGCGCCCGTCTACACGCGCAGCCTCATGGACGCCCTGCTGCGGCGCAGGAGCAGGTTCGTCGTGACTCCGAAGGGGTCCTCGGCCTCGCCGGACACGCTCCTCGGAACGTTTCGGATCCAGCTGTTCTGGGCGGTGACGGTCACCGCCCTGGCCGTTTACGGGGTCTCAGTGCACCACACCCACCCCGCCATGCTCGTATGGGCCGCGTTGACCGTCGCCGTAAGTCTGAGCCCAATCGCCCTGTGGCTCCTCGGCATCCGCAAGCACCGCCAGGAATGGAGCGAACGGCGCAGCACGCAGGCTGAGCAAGTCTTGTAGATCCCGTCGTCCATAGCGGCGGCGCAGGGCGAAGGGGACCGATCCCTCAGCTGGTGGTTGAGAGGGTCGCAGGGCTTCTGGATCGAAAAGGTCGCGGTGCCTTCCAGTGTCGCCCGTGAGCCGCTCCGCTGAGACAGGGCGGTGATGGGGCGCGCTCCAGTTGTTCTGGAACTGGATCGGACGGTCGCAGGAAGAGATCGTACAGGCTCGCCAGGACTGGATGGAAGGGACGAGATTCGGAGAGGTGAAGGGGTACGACGGGGCTCCGCTGCCAGCCCCCGATCTGCCGGCGACCTCTCTCAAGCCACGAGGAAGAGTTCGCTGACCTGTGGAAATGACTGGTCGGTGGGCGACGGGGCCGCCTGTGTTGCTTGCCCGCCCTTCCATAACGTGGGGGCTGGCGGTTGGGAGTGCTGCAAGCCCGGTGTGCGGTGCTGCGGCATCCCAAGGTGTGTCCGTCTGTGGGTAGCTGTGTCAGTACTCTTGCTAACCCTTTGCTAACTCTACTGACGCGTCATCAGTTCCCGTCAGACGTTTCTGCCGAAACCTCCGCGGCGCTGTAGCGGTCGCCGCAAGTTGAGTGGCCACTGCATGAGGCGGAGTCGGCGAGGGCTGACATCGCATTGCCTGCGGGGACTCGATGCACGGCCTGTCGTCTTGTGGGAATCGGACAAAGCGTGGGTGGCCTGGTGGTGAATGCTCCGGATCCGGGTTCAGGGGGCGTCGTATCGGTGTGCTCCCAGCAGGCTCTTGGTCTGCTGGTGGTGCAAAGGAAGCAACCTGCTGGCCTGCGTATACGGGTTCGGTCGAGATTCCGCCGGGATCGCTGGCCCTGGGTTGGTCCAGATCTTGGGCTGCCCTGGGGGTGGCCGCGGTTGTCGGCGTGGGGACTGGTCAAGCATGGTCCCAGACGACGTGGAGCCCAGCCCGCGACCGTTCGGACCTGCGGGCCGCGCGGCTGTACCTGACCGAGGAGGCGGTGGCCCGTCTGAAGGCGGTCGGCCTCGTCCAGGCGCAGCAGCGCCGTCGACAGCACCTCGTCCCCGGCCGCCACCCGGCTCCGGCCTCGGCGGACCGTGAGGGCGCGTCGTCGGCCTCCGTACGCACCGCATACGGGACCGTCGAGGTGCCGACCGCTCCGGGAAAGGTCGTCGCGCTGGGAGACACCGCGCTGGACAGCGCCCTCGCCCTGGGCGTCCAGCCGGTCGGCACGCTGTCCAGCCGGGGCGGTGACTCCGTGTCTGCCTACCTGGCCGCTGAGGTTTCGGACATCTCCCTGGTCGGCACGGTCGCGGAGATTAACCTCGAAGCCGTCGCCGCGGCGCGGCCAGACCTCATCCTCGCCGCGTCCGGCACGCCCCGGGAGCAGTACGACGCGCTCAAGGCGATCGCGCCGACGGTCGTGCCCGAACCCGCCCGCTTCGGCGACTGGGAGAGCGAGACCCGTACCGTCGCCGCCGCGCTCGGCAAGGAGGCCGAGGGCGAGCGGCTCCTCGCCGGCATCGAGCGGCGCGCCGGGGGCATCGCCGGCCGCCGCTCTGCCGACGGCGGCGAAACGGCGGTCGTCATCCGCTGGATGCCCAGCGGTCCGGTGATCCTGTCCTCCGCGCTGATGCCGGGCCGCCTGCTGAAGTCGACCGGCGACCGGCCCTCTCCCGCCGCGGAGTTCACCGGCAAGCCGCACACCGACCCGCTGAGCCTCGAGAACCTCGGCAAGATCGACGCCGACCGCATCTACCTCACCACCCTCACCGCCGACGGCGAGAAGGCCCTGGCCGCGGCCGAGGCGCAACCGGCCTTCGCCCGCCTGAGGGCGGTGAAGGCTGGGAACGTCGACGTGGTCGACGGAGACGTGTGGAGCAGCGCTGCCGGCCCTCTCGCCGCAGGCAAGGTCCTCGACGACGTCGAGCGGCTCCGCACCACCGCTTGACCGTTTCAAGCGGCCTGCTCTCAGGCCGCCGAAACGTGTGGTGGGCCGGCGGAAGCCGTCCGGGGGCGGGAGTTGGTCACCGATGCCCGGCTCGCAGGGGGTCAGGCGCGCGGCCGCTTCACCTTCTGCTGCAGGACCAGTTCCAGCAGGTTCAGGGCATCGACCACCCGGTCGCGGTCGTCGCCGAGGCCCTCGAGCAACTCGACCTCCGCCGCCAGCTGGCGAGGGAACATCTCGTCGATCGCGTCGCACCCCGCCGGCGTGACGGTGACGAGGGCGGCGCGGCGGTCCGCGGGGCTCGGGCGGCGCTCGACGAAGCCGCGCTTCTCCAGCTTGGCCAGTGTCTTGCTGACGGCCGCGCGGGAGCAGCCGAGGGTCTCGGCGAGCCGACGGGCGATCACCGGGCCTTCCGCGTGCCGCAGTTGCACCAGGGCGTCGAGCTCCGGTGCGGTCAGGGGGGCACCCTCGTACAGCGGCTCCACGGCGGTGGTCAGCAGTGCCTCGATGCGCTTGATCGGGCGCACGACGTCCATGGGGGACGTGTCGAGATCGGGGCGTGCTGCTGTCCACATGGCGCGGAAGTCCTCGGGGGTCGGCGGCGAAGTCATTGTTGATCCCAATTGTTAACCAGTAGACAAATGGTTTACCGTGCAGTTCATGGTACCCACCACGACTTCCGAACCGGTGACCCGGACACCCGCAATCACCGCCCCGCCCGCACGGGTTGGTGTGCTGATCGTGCTGCTCGGTGCACTGACCGCGATCGCGCCGCTCGCCACCGACATGTACGTCCCCGGCTTCCCGGAGATGGGCCGCACGCTGCACACGAGCGACTCCGCCGTGCAGCTGTCCATGACGTCCTTCCTGGCCGGGCTGGTCATCGGTCAGCTGCTCATCGGCCCGCTCAGTGACGGCCTCGGCCGCCGACGGCTGCTGGTCTCCGGCACGGCGCTGTTCGCCGTGCTGTCGCTGGTGTGCGCCTTCGCCCCGACCATCGAGATGCTGGTCGCTGCGCGCTTCCTTGAGGGCGTCGCGGGTGCCGCGGGCATGGTGCTGGCCCGCGCGGTCCTCACCGACCGCTTCCACGGTCCCGAACTGCCGCGCTACTTCTCGCTGTTGACCATGGTGCTGAGTGTGGCGCCGGTCGCGGCACCAGTGATCGGCGGCGGCCTGCTGTCCGTCGGAGGCTGGCGGGCCACCTTCGTGGCGCTCGCGATCTTCGGCGCCCTGCTCTTCCTGGCGGTCCTGCCCGGAGTCCCCGAACCCCTCCCGCCGGAGCGGCGCCACACGGGCGGAATGGCCAGTACCTTCCACGCCATGGGGCGGCTGCTCGGCCACCGCGCCTTCCTCGGCAGCACGCTCACCCTGGCCTTCGCCGCAGCCGCACTCTTCGCCTGCATCGCCGGCTCCAGCTTCGTCTTCCAGGAGGTGTACGGCACCTCCGCCGGGCTCTACAGCCTGATCTTCGCGGTGAACGCGTGCGGCATGCTGCTCGCCGGTGCGGTGTTCGGCGTGCTCTCGCGGCGACTGACGATGGGGACGCTGCTGAGCGCGTCGGTGGCGGTCGCGCTGGTCGCCGTACTGGTCCAGGTGCTCCTGCTGGCCACGGTCGGCGGCAGCCTGGCCGGCACCTGGGTCACCCTCTTTTTCGCCGCCTTCGGTATCGGCGGCATCTTCCCGGCCAGCATGAGCCTGGGCCAGTCCCTCGGACGGGAGGCGTCCGGAGCCGCGTCCGCGCTGCTCGGTGGGATCCAGTTCCTGTTCGGCGCTCTCGCGTCACCGCTCGTCGGCGCGTTCGGCACTGTCGGCGCCATGCCGATGGCGGCCATCATGCTCGGTTCGTTGATCTGCGCCGCGCTGTGCCTGGTCTTCCTGTGCGGCCGTGGCGAATATGAGGGCGGAGTCGCTGACGGGCTGCGCGCGAGGACTCTGATCGTCCTGCGCGCGTGGCGCTTGTCGCGGTGATCGCTCTGCCGATCGTGGCTGCTTTGCGCGATGACGTCCGACTTATGTGTTTCTGTCGCATCATTCCCCTCTGGGCTATCGTCGGATCAGATGACTTGTCTTGCGCTGACATGAAATGCGGCCTTGGTCATGGGCAGGCGGTGCGATGGCAGAGCAGGTGGACGGCGGTGCGTCTGTGACTCCGGGAGCGGTGCGACTGCGGCTGCTGGAGGCGCAGGGCGACGCTCTGCCCGAACCCGAGGTGATGAGGCTCGCGCTGCAACAGGCGACGGCCGCGCTTGGGGCGCTTGGGGGCTGGTTCACCTTCGCCGTGAGGGGGACGACGAGCCGCGGCTTGTCGCCGCTGCCGGGCTGCCCGGCAGCGTCACACAGGTGTGGCTGCGGCTTCCGGACAGTGGTGACTCGGCTCCGGCGCGTGCTATGCGGGACGCCGCGACCCACTGGGCGGAGAGGGCCCGCGAGGATCTCGGGGCCGCTGGCATGATCGCCGTTCCGCTGCCCGGTCCCGAGGGGCCGCTGGGCGCGATTTCCCTGTTCCTGGTGGAGAGGGGTGAACCGGACGCCGCTCGACGCTCTTTCCTGGAAGCAGTGGCGGCGTGGGCTGCCCAGCGGCTACGGCGGTTTCCCGTGTTCCGGGCTCCGGCGGGAGGCGAACCTGTGAACAACAGGGCAGCGGACCCCGCCGAGGGCGGAGGCGGTCCACCGCAAGCACCCGTGGTCCCCGCCGCGGACCGCGCAGCGGTCGAGCGCACCGCCCGGATGGGTGACCTGACCTCCGCCTTGGCCGAAGCACTCACGGCCAAGGACGTCGTCCAGGCGGCCGCCGAGCATGTGCTGCCGCCGCTGGGGGCGGACGGGCTCGTCATTGAGGCGATCGAGGGCCGTCGACTGCACGTTGTCGGATCCGTCGGCTACGCATCCGACTTCTTGGACCGCTTTCTCGACGGCATCTCGCTGGAGTCAAACACCACGGTCGCGGACGTCCTGCGTCGGCGCACCCCCGTGTTCGTGGAGTCCGAGGCCGAGTTCCTCCGGATCTATCCTGAATTGGGCCACATGACTCCGCTTTCGGGCAAGCAGGCGTGGGCGTTCCTGCCCCTCATCGCGGCGGGACATCCGATCGGCACCTGTGTCATCGCCTTCTCCGAGCCACGAGGTTTCGGGGAGGCGGAACGGACGCTGCTGACGGCACTCAGCGGTCTGGTCGCTCAGGCCCTGGGGAGAGCCCGCCTGTACGACGCGGAGCACGGCCGCGCCCAGTCACTTCAGCGCGGACTCCTGCCCAGGTCGCTGCCGTCGCTGCCTGCGGTCACCGCTGCCGCCCGCTATCTGCCCGCCGGTCGGGGCGCGGCGGTGGGTGGTGACTGGTACGACGTGATCCCTCTGTCCGCGGACCGGGTCGCCATGGTCATCGGCGACGTCATGGGTCACGGCATCACCGAAGCCGTCACCATGGGGCGGCTCCGGACGGCGGTCCACACCCTGGCCGGCCTCGAACTCGCACCGGAGGAGATCCTCGGGAAACTCAACGACCTCGTCGCCGACCTCGGCGACGACCAATTCGCCACATGCCTGTACGCGGTGTACGATCCCGTCAGCCGGGTCTGCACCTTCTGCCGGGCCGGCCACCCCCCTCCCCTCGCGCTGACTTCCGACGGAACGCCGCGGTGGCCTGATATCCCGGCCAATCCGCCGCTGGGCGTGGCGGAACCTCCTTTCGAAACCGGGAAGCTGCGCATGCCCGAGGAGAGCCTGCTGCTGTTCTACACCGACGGACTCATCCGGCCGGTCGGTCAGGACATCGACGACGAGATCGCGCGGCTCATGGAGACGGCCGTTTCCGCCGTTGCCGAGACTCCTGTCTTCGTTGCGGAAGGACATGGCAGCGGACACGAACGGATCGACACTCTCTGCGGTCTGATCACCCAAGGGCTGCTGCACGATGGAGCTGGAACGGACGACGACGCGGCGCTGCTGATCGCCCACACGCATCGGACCTCAGCCGAGGACGTCGTGTCGTGGCCCCTGCCCGAAGATGCCCGAGCTGCGGCCGAGGCCCGCGCACACGTGCGTCGGCAGCTGGCCGTATGGCATCTGGGCGACCTCGAAGCCACCACCGAGATCGTCGTGAGCGAGCTGGTCGGCAACGCGGTCCGGCATGCCAAGGGCCCCTTGCGCCTCCGCCTGCTCCGCAGCCGGTCGCTTATCTGCGAGGTGTACGACGGCAGCCTCGCGACCCCGCGTATCCAGCGTGTCACGTACATGGACGAGGGAGGCAGAGGGCTGTTTCTGGTGGCCGCGCTCTGCAGCCGGTGGGGCGCCCGTTATCTGGAGGAGGGCAAATGCCTGTGGGCCGAGCAGGAGTTGGCGCTCACCGAGCCCCGTCAGCTCTGAAAAGTTCCTGCTGCGGCTCGTAGCGGGCTGCCCGGCGGCCGGGCCGGCCAGGATGTCTCCAGGTGTGCGGCGAGGGACATCCCGTCGTGGCGCCGGCCCGGCCGCCTGTCCGTGGGAGGCAGGGGTAGGGCCGTCCCACGGGGTTTCAGAGGCGGGCTCTCCCGCGCTTCACAGCTCCTCGGCCGTGCGTCCGGTGAGTGCCGCCAGCATGCGCGGACTGCCCTGAACCGCGGTGCGCTGCATGTGGTGCAGGACGCCGCGGATGCCGCCCATCTCCTCGCCGCCGCCGGCCCGTCCGGGGCCACCGTGGATCAGGGCGGGCAGCGGGGAGCCGTGGCCCGTGGACGCCTTGGCGGACTCGGTGTCGAGGACCAGAAGCCTGCCGTGCCAGGGGGCGGCCCCCAGCACCACTTCTCGCGCGAAGGCCGCGTCGCCGGTGACGACGGATCCCGCGAGACTGCCCCGACCCAGAGAGGCCAGGAAGGACACGTGCTCCGCCGACGTGTAGGGGATGAGCGTGCTGACCGGGCCGAACGCCTCCACCTCGTGCGGCGCGGCGGCGCCCGGGTCGTCGCAGCGCAGCAGCAACGGGGAGAGGAACGCGCCCCGTTCGGCGTCGGCACCCCTCACGTCCACCCGGTCGGGGTGCCCGAAGACGAGGCGCGCGGAGTCGAGGAGCGTCTTCACACAGCGGCGTACCTCCTCGCGCTGCGCGAGCCCGGCCAGGGCTCCCATGCGCACGGTCGGGTCGGCCGGGTTGCCCACGACGACCTCCGCCAGCCGGGCGGCCACGGCCTCACCGACCGCGTCCATCAGGTCCACGGGAACGAAGGCACGGCGGATGGCCGTGCACTTCTGTCCCGCCTTCACGGTCATCTCGGTGACCAACTGGTCGACGAACAGGTCGAATTCGGGAGTCCCGGGGGTGGCGTCCGGGCCGAGCACCGAGCAGTTGACGGAGTCCGCCTCGGCGTTGAACCGTACGGCCTGGCGTACGACCGCCGGATGAGTCCGCAGCCGTTCCGCCGTGGCCGCCGAGCCGGTGAAGGACACCAGGTCCTGTTCGGTGAGGTGGTCGAGCAGGTCGCCGGCGCCGCCGCAGACGTACTGCAGGCTGCCGGGGGGCAGCAGACGGGATTCCACGATCAGTTCGATCAGGCGGCTGGTCAGCACACAGGTCGGGGTGGCGGGCTTGACCAGGCTGGGTACGCCGGCCAGCACGGCCGGGGCCAGCTTCTCCAGCGGTGCCCAGACGGGGAAGTTGTACGCGTTGATCTGCACCGCCGCACCCCGCAGCGGGGTGAGGATGTGGCCGCCGAGGAAGCTGCCGTCCCGGCTCAGCGACTGCTGCGCTCCCTCTGAGTAGACCAACCCCTCGTCACCGCCGGGCAGTTCGCGCAATCCCAGGTCGGCGTAGTGACGCAGCACATTGATGCCGCCGTCGATGTCGAACTTCGAGTCGTACAGCGTCGCACCCGTCCGGGCGGAGAGCGCGTACAACTCCTCGCGGTGTCCACGCAGGTGGGCGGCGAGGTCCGCCAGCAGCCCCACGCGCTGGTGGAAGGAGAGCGCGCGCAGCGCCGGTCCGCCTACGGTGCGGGCGTGGTGCAGCGTGGACGCCATGTCGACGTCCGCGGAGGAGGCCCGGGCGATCTCCTCGCCGGTGACCGCGTCGTACACCGGCGTTCCGTCCCCGGTCGGGGTGTACCACCGGTCCTGTACATAGCTCGGCAGCAGGTTCATCGGGCCGTCCTTTCCGTTCCGGCGTACGCGTCGTCGCCGTCGTTGACGGGGTGGTGGCCCCAGATGTCCGAGTGGTAGACGCGGCTCACCCAGGTCTCGTCGTCCACCCGCCGTCCCTCGGCGCCGACTTCGATGCCGAAGCCGGCGGGGGAGCGCATGTAGAAGGAGAACATCAGGTCGTTGGAGTGCCGGCCGAGCGTCGCCATGAGCGGGACCTTGTGGGTGCGGGCCCGGTCGTGGGCGCGGCCCACGGCGTCCATGTCCGACACCTCGCACAGGATGTGGTGCGTGCCTTCGCGCTTGCGGGACTCGACGAAGGCGATGCTGTGGTGGCGCGGGTTGCAGCCCATGAAGTAGAAGGTTCCGCCCAGGGGCAGGAGGGTCACATCGCTGAGCCGGAAGCCCATGACGTCCCGGTAGAAGTCGACCGCCTCCAGCGCGCGGGGCGACTTCAGGACGACGTGCCCCATCCCCTGGTCGCCGGTCACGAACGTCACGCCGAGCGGTGAGACGAAGGGGGCGGTCGGCAGGTGCCGGCCGGTGAACAGTTCGGTGCGTACCGCGCACGGTCCGTCGAACCACACCATGCGGTCGACCTGACGGTCGGCGCACTCCTCGGACGAGCCCTCGTGGACCTCCACTCCGTGGGCGCGCAGGCGCAGAGCCAGCTGCTCCAGGGCGCGCGGATCGCCGACCTCCCAGCCGATATGGGTGACACCCCCGGACTCGGCGCTCTCGATACGGAACCGGTAGGGATGCTCGTCCAGCCGCAGCAGCCGCGGCCTTCCTGGTCCCCGTCACCGTCCTAGAGCTGACCTTCGGACTGCTCGGCGACCTGTTCGGACGACGGCGGCTGCTCGTCGGCGGTTCGGTGCTGGTGGCGGTCGGGTTCGTGGTCTGCGTGGCTACGCCGGGCCCCGAGACCGACCACATGACCCGGCTGATCGTGCTGTGGACCGGCCAGATCCTCGCCGGCATCGGTGCGGCCGCCGTGATCCCGACGACCCTGGCCATGATCGCCGCGGGCACGCACACACCACGCGCACGGGCCCGTTCCATCTCCGTCTGGGCGGCCGCGCTGTCGATGGGCAGTGTGCTGTCCCCGTTGGCCTGTGGCCTGCTCGCGCAGTCGCAGTACAACTCGTGGCCACACTCCGGGTGGCGGTGGGCGTTCCTCCTCGTGGTCGCACTCGCCGCGGTGTCGGCCGTACTCGCCTACGTCCTGGCCGAGGACTCGAAGTCGCCCGAGGGACGTTCCCTCGACTGGCCGGGGCAGATCACGATCGCCGTCGCCGCCGTCGCCCTGCTCTTCGCCGTCATCCAGGGGCCCACGAGCGGCTGGGGCAGCATCGAGGTCATCGGCGGGTTCACCGTCGCCGCCCTCTTCCTGGTCGCCTTCGTCCTCGCCGAACACCGCTCGGCGTCTCCGCTCCTGGACCTCGGCCTGTTCGCCAACCGCAACTTCACCGTCGCCGCCATCGTGACGGTCGTCGGCATGTTCTGCTACCTCGGCACCGGCTACGTGACCAGCATCCGCCTCACCGCCATCCAGGGCTTCACCCCCCTCAAGGCGTCCCTGGCATTCATCGTCTTCAACGGCGTCTCGGCCCTGATCCAGGTGCCCATCGCCTCCCGCCTCATCGAGCGCTACGACCCGAAGTGGATCCTCGGCGGCGGCCTCCTGCTCATCGGGGCGGGCGACTTCTGGATGGCCTCGATACCCATCGGCCACCAGTCCGTCACGCCTCTCATCGCCCCGCTCGTCGTGGCCGGCGCGGGCGTGGCGTTCGTCCTGTCCGCAGTCACCGCCGTGGTCATCAACACCGTGCCCCACAACCTGTCCGGCATGGCCGCCGGCTGGACCAGCCTGCTGCGCGACTTCGGGTTCACCCTCGGCCCCGCCGTCGTGGGCGCCATCGCCCTCAGCCGGGCTGCGCGCGAGATCAGCGACGAGGTCGCCTCCGACCCGGAGCTCAGCCAAGCACTGGACACCTTCAACGCCTCGCCGGCGACCGCGCCCGAGGGACAACAGGAAGCCGTGGAGGGAGCGGTTGCGGCCGTCAACTCCGGCCCGCTCGGCGCCAACGCCGTCCCGTCGACCGTCACCCTGCCCGACGGATCCACCGTGCCGTTCAACCCGCTCAAGGACACCGCCTTCCAGGCCCTGGGCAGCGCTTACTCGCTCGGCTACCTGATCGTCGGGCTGTGCGCGGTCGCGGCGGCGGTGGTCACAGTGGTCCTGATCAGCGGACGCCGAGCGGACCTGTCAGATACGCCGGACGCGCCGGCCACTCCGATGACGACCGACGCCTGACGGACCGCAGGAAGAAAGGAGCGCTCACATGACCGGCCCCACCCGCCCACGACCCATGTTCCGCCTGGGCCGTCTGCTGGAACGCCGCGCCGAGTCGCACCCCGACCGCACGGCACTGGTCTTCGGGGACCGCGCGTGGACCTACGGGCAACTGCGGGACTGGATCGTGACCACGGCGAGGCAGCTGCGCCTGCACGGGGTCGGATCCGACAGTGTCGTCGCCTACGCGGGTGCCTCGCGCCCCGAAGTCTTCGTCCTGATGTACGCCACGGCCCGCCTCGGAGGCGTGTTCGTCCCGGTCAACGGGGCGGCCACGCCTCCCGAGATCGCCTACCTGCTGGCGGACTCGGGAGCGGACGTGCTGATCACGGACGCCGCCTGCGCCGCCAGACTGACCGGCGACGGCACCGTACCGGCGGGCATCGCCCGCGTGTGTCTGGACGAGGAGCCACCCGACGGATACGCCCCACTGAACCGGACGTCGGACGCCCCTTTCGGCGACGACACCCCGGCACCCGTGGCGGAGGACGATCTCGCCCTCATCGCCTACACCTCCGGCACGTCCGGCCGGCCGAAGGGCGTGCTCCTCACCCACGGCAACATCTTCTGGAGCTGCGTCAACGGACTCCTCGGCCTCGACCTCGCCCGCGACGACGTCACGCTGATCACCACACCCGTCTTCCACATCGCGGTACTGAGCGGGGTCGGCTCCTACACCTGGGCCAAGGGCGGGACCGTCATCCTGGAGCCTGCCTTCACCGTCGACGGCTTCCTGAAGACCGTACGGCAGCACCGGGTCACCGTGACCTTCGCCGTTCCGGCGATGCTCGCCCTGATCGCACAGCACCCGGGCTTCGCCGCCGCGGACATGTCCTCGCTGCGCTGGATCCTCAGCGGGGGAGCGGCGGCACCGGCATCCGTCGCCGAGGTGTTCCACCGCCGCGGTATCCCGGTCCTCAGCTCGTACGGTCTGACCGAGACCGCCGCAGGCGTCACCTACCGCGACCCCCGCGACGGCCCGGGCTGCTCCGGCGAGGCAGGACTCGCCGCACCGCTGACCGAGCTCCGGATCGTCGACGTCGAGAACCGCCCCGTGCCGCGCGGGGCGACGGGAGAGATCGTCGTCCGCGGGCCCAGCGTGACCTCCGGATACCTGGGCCTGCCGGAGGAGACGGCGGCGGCCCGCGACGCCGAGGGCTGGTTCCACGGGGGCGACCGGGGCTATCTCGACCCCGAGGGCCGCCTGGTGGTGGCCGGCAGGATGAAGGACACCATCATCACCGGCGGGGAGAACGTCGACCCCACCGAGGTGGAAGAGGCGCTGGAGGCATGTCCCTGCGTGTACGAGGTCGCGGTCGTCGGAACGCCCGATCCCGTCTGGGGAGAGGTCGTCACGGCCATCGTCGTGCCGGCCGTCGACGCGGAGTGCTCCCTGGAGGACATCCAGACGTTCCTGTCCGCCTCCCTCACCCGGTACAAGATCCCCCGCCGCCTCGAACTCCGGGACCACCTGCCCCGCACCGCCACCGGCAAGCTGCAGCGCAACCTGCTGCGGGGCTGAACCGGGCCGTACCAGACACCATGGAGAGGTACCTCATGCCCACACAGCCGTCCGGCACCCCCTCGGGAGCCCGCCCGAAGGACACGTCTCCCCCAGCCCCTCCACCGCGTGGGCGTCGTCGGAGCGGGCCTCATGGGCAGCGGTATAGCCGAAGTCTGCGCCCGCGCCGGCCTCGACGTACTCGTCGCCGAAACTGGCCCCGATGCGGTCGAGGCGGGGCGCGACAGAATTGCCAAGTCCCTGGCGCGCGCGGTACGCAGCGGCAGAGTCGCGCCGCCGGACAGCGCCACGTCCCTCCGCCGGATCGGCTTCACCACCGACCTGGCCGACCTCGCCGACCGCGACATCGTGATCGAAGCGGCGGCCGAGGACGAGCAGGTGAAGGCCGAGATCTTCGCGACGCTCGACAAGGTGGTCGCCAGACGGGATGCGATCCTCGCTTCCAACACCTCCTCCATCCCCGTCATGAAACTGGGCACAGCCACCGGACGTGCCCAGCAGGTGATCGGCGTGCACTTCTTCAACCCCGTGCCGGTGCTGGACCTCGTCGAACTGGTCCCCTCCCTGCTGACCAGCGACCAGACCCGCGACCGTGCGGCCGAGTTCGTCAGCCGGGCCCTGGGCAAGCAGGTCATCCACGCGAAGGACCGGGCCGGCTTCGTCGTCAACTCACTTCTGGTGCCCTACCTGCTGTCGGCCATCCGCATGCTCGAGTCGGGCACTGCGTCCGCAGACGACATCGACGACGGCATGGTGCTGGGCAGCGCCCACCCCATGGGCCCCCTGCGGCTGGCCGACCTGATCGGCCTGGACACCCTCAAAGCGATCGCGGACTCCATGTACGAGGAGTACAAGGAACCGCTGCACGCCGCGCCGCCCCTCCTGCTGCGCATGGTGGACGCCGGTCTCCTCGGCAGGAAGACAGGCCGGGGCTTCCACGACTACTCCGGTTGAAAAGGGCTGAAAGGAAAGTCAGATGAGTTTGAGGATCGTTGTCACTGTGAAGTACGTGCCCGACGCCACTGGCGACCGGCACTTCGCCGATGACCTGACCGTCGACCGTGACGACGTGGACGGTCTGCTCTCCGAGCTGGACGAGTACGCGGTGGAGCAGGCGTTGCAGATCTCGGAGAACTCGGCCGACGACATCGAGGTCACCGTCCTGACCGTCGGACCCGAGGATGCCAAGGACGCGCTACGCAAGGCGCTGTCGATGGGTGTGGACAAGGCGATCCACGTCGAGGACGACGATCTGCACGGCACCGACGCCCTCGGCACCTCGCTGGTGCTGGCGAAGGCGATTGAGAAGGCCGGCTACGACCTGGTCATCTCCGGAATGGCGTCCACGGACGGCACGATGGGCGTCGTCCCCGCGCTGCTCGCGGAGCGCCTGGGTGTGCCGCAGGTGACCCTGCTCTCGGAGGTCGCTGTCGAGGACGGCACGGTCAAGGGGCGCCGCGACGGCGACGCCGCCTCCGAGCAGCTGCAGGCCTCCCTGCCGGCCGTGGTCTCGGTCACCGACCAGTCGGGCGAAGCGCGTTACCCGTCGTTCAAGGGCATCATGGCGGCGAAGAAGAAGCCGGTTGAGTCCTGGGACCTGTCCGACCTGGACATCGAGGCCGAGGAAGTCGGTCTGGAGGGTGCCTGGACGGCTGTGGACTCCGCGGCCGAGCGCCCGGCGCGTACCGCCGGCACGATCGTCAAGGACGAGGGCGAGGGCGGCAAGCAGCTCGCTGAGTTCCTCGCAGGCCAGAAGTTCATCTGATTCAACAGGAGTTGCTGTCCCATGGCTGAAGTTCTCGTCTACGTCGACCACGTGGACGGTGCCGTCCGCAAGCCCACCCTGGAGCTGCTGACCCTGGCCCGCCGCATCGGCGAGCCGGTCGCCGTCGCGCTGGGCAACGGCGCCGCCGATACGGCCGCCGTGCTCGCCGAGCACGGCACGGTCAAGGTCCTCACGCACGAGGCGTCCGAGTACGCCGACTACCTCGTCGTACCGAAGGTCGACACCCTCCAGGCCGCCGTCGCCGTGGTCTCCCCGGCCGCTGTGCTGGTGCCGTCCTCTGCGGAGTGCAAGGAGATCGCCGCCCGTCTGGCGCTGCGCATCGGCTCCGGCATCATCACCGACGCCGTCGACCTGGAGGCCTCCGACGAGGGCCCGGTCGCAACCCAGTCGGTGTTCGCTGCCTCCTTCACCACCAAGTCCCGTGTCTCCAAGGGCACCCCGGTCATCACCGTCAAGCCCAACTCCGCCGCCGTGGAGGCCGCCCCGGCCGCCGGTGCGGTCGAGGCGCTGGAGGTCACCTTCGGTGCGCTGGCCACCGGTACCAAGGTCACCGGCCGCACCCCGCGTGAGTCGACCGGGCGTCCGGAGCTGACCGAGGCCGCGATCGTGGTCTCCGGCGGCCGTGGCGTCAACGGCACCGAGAACTTCGCGATCATCGAGGCCCTCGCCAACTCCCTCGGCGCGGCCGTCGGCGCCTCCCGCGCCGCGGTGGACGCGGGCTGGTACCCGCACAACAACCAGGTCGGCCAGACCGGCAATTCGGTCTCCCCGCAACTCTACATCGCCAACGGCATCTCCGGCGCGATCCAGCACCGGGCCGGCATGCAGACCTCGAAGACCATCGTGGCCGTCAACAAGGACGCCGAGGCCCCGATCTTCGACCTCGTCGACTACGGCGTCGTCGGCGACCTCTTCGACGTCGTCCCGCAGCTCACCGAGGAGATCAAGGCCGGAAGGGGTCCCCGCTGATGCGCATCGTGATGGTCGGGCTGCCCGGTGCCGGTAAGGGCACGCAGGCCGCGTGCCTCGCCAAAAACCTGTCCGTTCCGCACATCTCCACGGGCGACATGTTCCGGATGAACATCAGTCAGGGCACGGAGCTGGGACGGCGGGCGCAGGACTACATGCAGGCCGGACAGCTGGTCCCCGACGAGATCACGATCGGCATGGCCAAGTCCCGCATCGACCGGTCGGACACCGCCGACGGTTTCCTGCTTGACGGCTTTCCGCGCAACGAGCACCAGGCCGAGGCGCTCGACCGACTGCTGCAGGACAACGGAGTCTCGCTCGACGCGGTGCTCGATCTGCAGGTACCGCAGGAGGAGGCTGTCAGGCGAGTCGCCGGCCGACGGCTCTGCCGTACTGACGACAGCCATGTCTTCCACATGACACACAACGCGCCCCGCACACCTGGGCTCTGCGACCTGTGCGGCGGCGAGCTGTACCAGCGACAGGACGACACCGAGCACACGGTTCGCAGACGGCTCGACGTCTATCACCGGGCTACCGAGCCGCTCATTGCCTACTACCGGGCGCGGAATCTGCTTGTCAGGATCTCCGGGCTGGGGCCCGTGCCAGAGATCACGCAGCGTTCGATGGCTGCCTTGCGTAGGCACAGCGCAGGCGACCGGGCGGTCTCGTGAAACGATCTCGGCGCTGCCGACCACGGCTCTCCGCGACAATCGCCCTTCAGCGAGCCACTCCGTGACCGAGCGAGTGCCCCCCGACGGTGTCGGCGCAGGCCGGTGCATGGCCCGTCGATCACACCGTTACGGGAGGCTCGGGGTCGGGGACCGCCTCGGCCCAGGTGGCCATGGCCTCAAGGACGTCGCGTAGCCCCTCACCCAGAGAGGTGAGGCGGTACTCCACACGCGGAGGGATCTCCGCGTAGGCGGTGCGGGTGACGATGCCGTGGGTCTCGAACTGACGCAGGCGGCTGGTGAGGGTGTGGGGGCTGATACCGGGCAGGGCAGCGCGCAGTTCGGTGAACCGGTGCGGACCATGCAGGAGTTCGCGCACGATGAGGGTGGCCCAGGGGCCGTTGAGGAGGGTGAGGAAGCGGGCGACACCGCACTCGGGAAGGCAGGGAGTGGTCACTTTCTTGAGGGTAGCCCATTAGTGCAGTTGATATAACCGGTGCACCGTATGCACTAATAACTCCATGACCTACGTGATCCATGGCGCCACCGGCGCCCAAGGTGCCCCAGTCGTCTCCGCTCTCGCCGCCGCGGGCAAGTCCGTCACCGCTGTCACCCGCGACGAGCACGCCGTGGTGGAGGGCGCCCGTGTCTTGGCCGCCGCCTACTCCTCCGTGGCCGACCTGGCCGACGCCTACCGTGGTGCCGCGGGAGTGTTCGTCCATCTGCCGGTGACCGCGGAAGAGGAGCGTCAGTTTTTTGCGGGCAACATCCTCACCGCTGTTCGCGAGGCCAGGCCGGGCCGCGTCGTGTTCTCCACCAGCGGCTTCCCGACGGATCCCGCCATCGGCGGGGCCGCCGCGGCGCTGGCCGCCGGCCTGGCCGAGAGTGGCGTGTCCCATGCGGTGATCGCGCCCGAGCTGTACCTGGAGAACCTGCTCATGCCGTACGTCATCGACTCTGTCCGCGAGCGCGGTGTTCTGCCCTACCCGATCCGGGCCGACTTCCCCGTCTCCTGGGCGTCCCACCTGGACATCGCCGATGCCGCCGTCGCCCTGTTCGAGCGCGCGGACGTCACTGGTGTGGTCTCCGTCGGGCAGTTCCCGGCGATCACGGGGCCGGATCTGGCCGAGGCGTTCGGTGCCCGGTTGGGCCGGGACGTGGGCTTCGAGCCGATCACCCCTGAGGAATTCCGTACGGCGGTCGCACCTCTCATCGGGGCGGGCCCGGCTGCCGACGTCGCGGCGGGCTACCAGGCGATGAGTGCCATGCCGGGCCGCTCGATCGAGCCTGAGACCTCCGCCCAGAAGCTGCTGGGCGTCACCCCGCGGACCACGGGCCAGTGGCTGACCGACATCGGGCTGTGATCGCCCAGCCACTCTCGCACGCGGTAGGTGGAACGTCGCCTCGAGGGCAGGCGCTGGGCACCCCGTGACGTGCTCGGCGTCTGCGCCGTCCCGCCTCCGGCAGCCACGTCCCGATGGCGCGGACCTGCGGTGCCGAGCCGCGTCCCCGGACCGCCGGTGAGGCGCACCTGCGTGGCGCTGTATGCGTGCGTGCCACCGTGTGAGGGGTTCGCGGCCCCCGCCAGGCCGGAGCGGGTGAGGGCCGTCAAGCGTCTGCCGACCGATGCGGCGGCCCGCCCGAACGCGTCCATCCCGCGACGGCCGGCCGCCTCGTGTGGCGACGCCGACGAGAACGCCGGCGTCGCCATGCCGGTGCGGGCCGCCACCGCGGCCGGGCTCGCCCCGGTACTCACCGGAATGATTACGTCGTGCCCGCCGGAGCTCAGAGGGTTGCGCGCAGGTGGCTGACCGTGACGAAGTGGTAGCCCTGGGCGGTGAGGGTGCGCAGAATCTCGGGGACGGCGGCGACCGAGGTGGGGTGGATGTCGTGGATCAGGACGACGTCGTTGGGTTCGGCCTGGGAGACGACGGTCTGGGCGACCTTGGCCGGGTCGTGCGATTTCCAGTCCAGGGTGTCCATGTCCCACAGGACGGGGGAGAGGCTGGTGGCTGCCCGGACCCTGTCGTCGATCGCGCCGTACGGCGGGCGGAAGAGCCTCGGCTCCTCGCCCGTGGCTGCCTTGATCGCCGCGTTGGTGCGCTCCATCTGGGAGCGGATCTGCGCGGGGGTGAGGACCGGGTGGTTCCAGGAGTGGTTGGCGATCTCGTGGCCTGACCGCATCTCGGCGCGGACGACCTCAGGGTGGGTGGCGACGTTTTGGCCCACGACGAAGAAGGTGGCCCGCGCCTTGTACTGGGCGAGGTACTTGAGCAGCGTTCCCGTCTCGGGGACGGCGGGACCGTCGTCGAAGGTCAGGGCGATGCACTTGGCCTTGGAGCAGTCCGTGCCGTCCGCGCCCGGGTCCGGTTGCGCGGAGACGGACGGGGCGGACGTCTGTGGGGCACCGAGGTCGAACCTGTCGTCCGGGTCGGTGGTCTGCTACCGGGCCCGATCGCCGAAGTCGGACAGCCAGGGGGTGACCGTCGCTTTGGGGAGGGTGACGGAGAAGCGGCCGGCCGGGGGGAGGCCGACCGTGCCTCAGTCGAAGTCCACTTTCAGATCGCCGGCGGGGGTGAATGCCATGTCGTCCAGGTAGGCATCGCGGCCTTCCTGGTCGCCGAGTGCCGCCTCGACGGTGTCGGGGGTGACGCCTTCCCGCTTCTCCAGGCGCTTCTTCAGGGCCGAGACGAAGGCGTCCCGAGAGTTGTTCGCGATGAGGCCGGGGAGGAGCGGTATGTCTTGGCGGCACCGTCGTACCAGTACGCCCTGGTGTCCACACCGTCCGCGTTCGACGTGCGGTCCACCGTTGTCAGCCGGACGCCCAGCACGTCGCCGGAGGCCACGACGAACGAGAAGCTGATGTTCAGCTCGGGCCTCTCCGACGCGTCCGCGCCACCGCAGCTCGGCGGGCCGCCGATGTCCTCGCCGAGAAAGACCGCGAGACGTCCCTCCACCTGTTTCTTCATCGCGGCCGTCATCGCGTCGGCGCCGGGCACGTCCGGGTAGCTCGTGGCCCACGGGCAGGAGCGGTCGGTGCTGCTGTCGCTGACGATGTTCACGCCCTTGAGCTTGGTCAGATCGACCTGGGTGCCGGTGTCGTTGCCTACCTTCCGGGACGGGCCGTCCGGGGAGGGCGCGGAGTCCGCCGGTGGCGAGCCGGTGGAGCAGGCGATTGTCAGGGCGAGCGAGCCGAGTACGAGGAGGACAGGGGCGACGGTGTGTCTGGGCATGCGGGAACCTGGGTGCGTGAGGTGCCGGGGAGGGCGGGGGTGGGTGTGCGGTGCGCGAGCTGTCATGGCGCTGCGGCGTCCCGCTGCGACGCCTTGCGAAGGGCAAGGGCTTTCTTTCGCCGGGTCAAAGTATGTTTTTCGGCCGGTCCTCCGCAATCTTCGTCGCCCGCCGCCGTCCCGAATGTGACCACTTTCTCTCCGGCCGCTCTGGGGGGGGTGCCGCTGCACCGTGTCGTACAAGGGCGGCTCGAGCGTGCGGGCTCGTTCGCCATTCCGGCGGACTGGACGATCAGCGCTCCGGTGGATGTGTGGTGGTCGGCCGCCACGTCAGCCGCCAGGCCACTGCCCACGTTTCCTGGGCTGTCCAGCCGCAGACGACCCTGGCCCTCCTCCTCGGCAGCCGGCAGCGGAGGAGGAGGGGCGGAGGGCAGGTCAGGACGGAATGATCTGCCATTGCTGCCGCGTCAGTGACGCGTACGGCTGCTGCTCGACGTTGGCTCCGTCGGCGGTGCTGCCCTCGTCGACGCCGAGGGCAAGCCCGCTGTAGCGATTGATGAGGAAGTAGTAGCCGTCACCGGTGGGCGTGACGGCCCAGTGCTGCTGGGGGGCATTGGAGTCCGCATAGATGGCCGCATTGCCGCCGTCGTCGCGGGAGAGCCCGGCCACTTCCATGAGCTTGCCGCTGCTGACACCCTTGATCTCGTAGTAGCCGTCGCCGGTGGACGCGAAGGTCCACTTCTGGTTGTTCCGGTTCAGCCAGGGCCACTGGAGGATGTTGGTGCCGTTGGCGGTTCCGTTCCCGCTCACGTCGGCGACCTTGCCGCTGTTGCGGTTGACCAGCCGGTACACGGTGCCGTCGCCCGGCAGGACCCTCGAGACAAGGGCAGGCTCGACCGACCGGCCGCCGATCCTGACGCCGCTGATGTTGGCGTAGCCGCCGGTGGCCGCGTTGACCTGGATCCGTACGAAGCCCACGTTCCGGTTGGGCCACTCCACCAGCTTGTACCTGCCGTTGCCGGCCCAGGTGCCGGTGGCGACCTGGGTGAAGGTGACGCCGTCGGTGCTGGTCAGAATGGTGTAGGAGGTGATGTCGCCGTCGGTGGAGTTGGTGCGGTTCCACTGCTTGGGCAGGTACTCCAGGGTGGAGACGTTGCTCCACACCCCGCCCAGGTCGATCGTGATCGAGTGAGGCAGGGCCGGGGACAGGCCCCAGGTCGACCAGCAGGTTTCGTAACGGACGTCGCTGAGTCCGTCGATGGCGTGGAGCGGTCCCTCGCCGGTGCGGAAGGCGGTGGCGTACGCGTTGACCGGTGTGACGGGGTGCTCGGCGCGCAGGGGCTGGGTGGGCAGCGGTGGCCGGGAGGTGTTCGGGCTCCAGGCGGCACCCACGTCGGCGAGCCGGTTGACGATGTTGGTGTCCAGCAGGCCGTTGCGGTTGGGCGGGCAGTTGAGGATGAAGGAGGTGTACTTCGGCTCCAGGTCGGCCAGGTGCGAGAGGATCGCGTCCCTGCTCATGAGGCCCTCGGTCGGGGTGGAAGGGTGCCAGAACCAGCCGTTGCTGATGGTCTGTCCCTGCATGCCGGCGTAGGTGTTGCCCGCCGGCGCCGTGATGCCCAGCGGCTCCTCGAAGAAGATCGCGTCGCTGAGGAAGGGCTCCACCAGCCCACCGATGTCGATCATGACGCAGTCCGGCTGCAGTTCCTTCACCAGTGAACGGATCCGCTGGTAGGAGACGGCCTGCTGCCCCATCTGCCATGCGTAGCCATCGGTCATGAACATGTCGATGGTGCCGTAGTTGGTGAGCAACTCGCGAATCTGACCGAGGATGAAGGTCATGTCGCCGGGCTGGATGGCATCGGTGATTTCCAGCCCGCTCACCTTGTGCCGGCTCTCCCATGCCTCGACGCCGAAGGTGCGGTCCCAGATCGAGTAGTAGAACCCGACCTTCAGTCCCCTCGCCCGGAACGCGTCGCAGTACGCCCGTACCACGTCCTGCTTGTAGGAGCTGTTCGCGACGTTCTGAGTGCCAAAGGCGCTCGGCCACAGGGCGAAGCCGTCATGGTGCTTGGTGGTCAGGATGCCGTAACTCATCTTCGCGGCAGCCGCCGCGTCGGCCCACTGTGCGCAGTTGACGCTCGGGGGAGCGAAGAGGGTGGGGCTCTGGTTGGGTTCGGCCCACTCCTGGTTCGTGAACGTGCCCAGGCTGAAGTGGTTGAACATGCCGAACCGCATGTCGACCATCTTGCTCAGATTGCTCTGTGCGTCCGCGGCGGCCGCCTGCGACAGAAGGCCGGAGAAGCCGGGGACGATCGGCAGGGCGGTCGCGGCGGTTGCCGCCCCCGCCGCGCCGAGAAACGTCCGGCGAGACATTCTTGACGAGGACATGGCTTACTCCTGTGGATCGATGGCGTTGATTGCAGTGACGACGTCCCGGATGGCAGTCGAGGGCCTGGGCGCCGGGGGCACGCACGGATGGTCAAAGTGGCTGCGAAACGGTGCTCCGCCGGAACCTGCCGGCCGAGCGGGTGCCAAGCGGAAGGTGACCGCCCAAGGTTGGTGGCCGGGCTGTCGTGGGAGGTGCAATCGGCTCCGCACTGAGCGGTGAATGAGCAGGGCAGGGCCAGGACGTTCCAGGCGACGCGCGGGCCGAGATCCCGGCGCGTGGTGCGCGACTCGACCGCCCCGCCACTGCAGCGACGCGGCGTGGCTCGCGCGGTGTCGCACCGGCTCTTCCGGCGGCACCGCTCCGCAGGCCGGCAATGTCCGAAAGGACAGCCGGAGCGTCAGTCGGTCGCAGAGTCATACTCCTGAGTGGTGCCATGGCCAATCCTCGCTGTCGGTCGTCGATCGGCGTATCGGGTCATCGGTCAGACTGGTGGCCAGCCACTGCTCCACGGCCGCGATGTGGACGGTCGCAGCGGAGGTGGCGAGTAGGGCGTCGCGTGACTGAAGTGCGCTGAGGATCTCCTCGTGGTCCTGGTGGGCGTTGTCCACGGCCTGACTGGTCTGGCTGCCGCGGACGATGCGGACTCGCTGTGTGCGGGTGGAGAGCACCCGCAGCAGCATCGACAGCACGGGGTTGCCGACGGCTTCGACGATCCTGAGGTGGAAGGCGATGTCGTGGGCGACGAACTCCTCCGCGGTGGTGACGGTCCGGGACCGGTCGAGGGTGTTGCGCAGTTCCTGGAGGTCCTCCTGCTTCAGCAGGGCGGTGGCCAGTCCGGTCGCCTGCGGTTCGAGCAGTCGTCGTACCTGGAGCAACTGCAGAGCGGTGTGCCCCTGGGAGACGTCGGCGGCGAAGGAGAGGCTTTCCAGCAGGAGATGGGGCTCAAGGCTGGAGACGTACGTGCCGTCGCCCTGCCGGGTGATCAGGATCCGCATGGCGGTCAGTGCCCGGACGGCCTCACGCAGGGAGTTCCGGGACAGGCCGAGCTGTCCGGCGAGGACTTCCTCCTTGGGCAGCCGGGAGCCGGGCTCGAGTTCACCGGCGACGATCATCGCTTTGATCTTGTCGATGGCCTCGTCCGTCAGTGCCACGAGGGTGCCTCTCTGAGTTGGGGATGCGCCGGCCCATGGAGCTCCGCCGGGCCCGGCTCCCGGCCGGCGGGGCCGCTTGCGGGTCGTGTCTATTCCTGCTTCTCGCCGGAGGCGAAGCGGGAGATGATCAGGGCGACGATGATGATCGCGCCGTTGAGGAACTGGTTCCACAGCGGTGGTACACCTGCCAGCGTCATGACGTTCACGACGAGTTGGAGCGTCAGGACACCGGTGAGCGCGCCGAAGATCGAGCCTTTGCCGCCGTTGAGGCTGACTCCGCCGATGACGGTCGCGGCGAAGACCTGGAAGATCCAGCCGCTGCCCTGGGTGGCGGAGATGGACCCGTAGTGGCCGCTGTAGAGGATGCCGGCGAACGAGGCGAGGACACTGCCGAGGATGAGGACGATCCACACGATGCGGTCGACGCGGATGCCCGCGGTGCGGGCCGCCTCCGGGTTGCCGCCGATCGCGTACAGCGCCCGCCCGTGCCGCAGCCAGGCCAGCGCGCTGCCACCGAGGGCGAACAGCGCCACGCAGATCCAGATCGCGGCCGGGACTCCCAGCCACGACGACTTGCCCAGGTAGGTGAAGGAGGACGGCAGTTCCACGATGGACTGGCCCTCGGAGAGGGCGACCTGAAGTCCGCGCAGCATGGTGAGCATGCCGAGGGTGACGATGAAGCCGTTGAGGCGCAGCTTGAGGATCAGGAAGCCGTTGACGGCCCCGATCACCACACCCACCAGCAGACAGAGCGGTACCGCCGTCCACTCGGGCAGCAGCCCCAGGCCCGTGAACCTGGTTCCGCTGGTCGGCAGGACCAGCCAGACGGCGATGACGGGTGCCACGCCGATGGTGGACTCCAGGGACAGGTCCATCCGGCCGCAGATCAGGATCAGTGCGGTGGCCAGGACCAGCAGGCTGAGCTCGGTGGACTGCTGGGCCACTCCGATGAGGTTGTCGGCGGTCAGGAAGGCCGGCGAGACGATGAAGCCGATCAGGCCCAGGACGAGGATCGCCGGGACCAGGGACAGGTCCCGGAAGCGCCCGAGGTCGACCCGACGGAGCTTGGCGTCCGCGGCGGCCGGCTCAGCCGTGCTCACTGTGGGCTCGGTGAGATCTGTGGTGGCGGACATGACTACCTTCCGTGCTCGTCTGCGCCGGTTGAGGCGGATGCGGGGGACGCGGGGGCCGGGACCGTGTCGCCGGTGACGCCCTCGATGGCGGCGACGACGGCGTCGTCCTTCCAGCCACGGTCGAACTCGGCGATCAGGCGCCCGTGGAACATGACGACGACCCGGTCACAGACCTTCAGGTCGTCCAGCTCGTCGGAGACGATCAGCGCGGCCTTGCCGCCGTCCGCGACCTGCCGGATGCGGCCCAGGAGAAATTCCTTGGACTTGACGTCCACCCCGTTGGTGGGGCGGATGGCCACCAGGACGTGCGGATCGGTGGCCAGGGCACGAGCGACGACGACCTTCTGCTGGTTGCCGCCCGAGAGGGCGGAGACCGGGGTGGCGGCTCCCGGGGTCTTGATGTCGAGATCCCGGATCATGCGTCCGGCGAACGCCTTGGTGCAGGCGGGCAGCACCGTGCCGAACGGACCGAGCTGGTCGGTGACGGTGAGCGTCGCGTTCTCCGCCACACTGCGGTTGGTCACCAGCCCCTGGAGGTGGCGGTCCTCGGGGACCAGACCGACTCCGGCGGCGAGCGCGGACGGCACACTGCCGGTGCGCACGGACCTGCCGCCGACCGTGATCCGGCCCTCGTCCGCGCGGTGCAGACCGGCGATCGCCTCACCCACCTGCACATTGCCGCTGGCGGTGGCTCCGGCGAGCCCGACGACCTCGCCGGAGCGGACCGAGAGGGAGATGTCCTCGCAGACGCCGGTCAGTGTCAGACCACTGATCGCCAGCAGTTCCGCGGAGCCGGACCGCGACGCCATGGGCCCGCCGACGGGGGCGGTGACGGTGGAGGCCGACTCGCCGGTCATCGCCTCCACCAGTGCCTGGTGGCCGAGTTCGGCGACGGGCGCGGTCAGGATGTGGGCCGCGTCGCGGTAGACGGTAACTGTGGTGCACAGGTCGTACACCTCTTGCAGATGGTGGGAGATGAAGAGGAAGGCGACGCCCTGCCGCTGAAGATCGCGGAGCTTGTCGAAGAGGCGGTTGATGCCGCGGGCGTCGAGCTTCGCGGTCGGCTCGTCGAGGATGATGAAACGGGCGCCGAACGACAGCGCCCGTGCGATCTCGACGAACTGCCGCTGCTCGACGGTGAGCTCCCTGGCCCGCGCGGCCGGGTCGACGGCCACGCCGTACTCGCCGAGCAACTCCTCGGCACGTCGGCGCAGTTGCTTCCAGCGGATGGGCCTCACCACCCTGGCGCTCTGGCGGTTCAGGAAGAGGTTCTCGGCGACGGTCAGGTCACCGATGACGGTGGAGTGCTGATAGACGCAGGCCACACGCGAACGCCAGGCGTCGATGTCGCCGAGGGCGGGCGCCGGCGCGCCGGAGAAGCGCAGGGTGCCGGAGTCGGGCTGCTGGAGGCCGGTGAGGACGGACACGAGCGTCGACTTGCCGGCACCGTTGCGTCCGACCAGGGCGTGCGCCTCGCCGGGGGCTACGGTGATACGGGCGTCGCGCAGCGCGACCGTCGCGCCGAATCGTTTGCTGATGCCGGTCGCGTCGGCGACAGGGGCCGGAGTGCCGGGGCCGGTCGCCGGGCCGGTCGCGGTGTCCGCCATGGTGGATACCGTCCTTCGTGTACGGAGGCTGGAGCCGAGGGGCGCGGGAGGATGTCCGCGCAGGCGGGGTGTGCGCCCGGGGGACGAGGGCTGCGCGTCCCCCGACGCGGCGGGCGGAAGTGCCGTTGATCGGACGTGCCGGACATCAGCCGACGTTGTTGCCCCACAGGGTCTTGTCGTCGACGTTGTCCTTGGTGACCAGCGGGGCGGGCAGCTGGTCCTCCAGGCCGTTGTCGAGCTTGACGACGGTGGAGTCGTGGTCGGTCTTGCCCGGCTTGAAGGTCTTGCCCTCGGCCGCGGCCTTGGCGTAGTAGAGCGCGTACTTGGCGTAGAGGTCGGCGGGTTGCGAAATGGTGGCGTCGATCTGGCCCTTGCGGATGGCGTCGAACTCCTGCGGGATGCCGTCGTTGGAGACGATCGAGATGTGCCCCTTCTCCCCGGCGGGCTTGAGCAGGCCCTTCTGCTCGAGGAGGGCGAGGGTCGGCTGGAGGAAGACACCGCCGGCCTGCATGTAGATGCCGTTCAGGTCGGGGTGCTGGGCGAGCAGACTCTGCAGCTTGGCGGAGGCGACATCGCCCTTCCAGTCGGTGGGCAGCTCGAAGACCTTGATCTTCGGGAACTGCTTCTTCATGCAGGAGGCGAACGCCTCGGAGCGGTCCCGTCCGTTGATCGAGTCCAGTGCTCCCTGGAACTCGGCGACCTTGCCCTTGCCGCCCAGTTGCTTGCCGAGGAATTCGCAAGCCTTGGTGCCGTAGGCCCGGTTGTCGGCGCGTACGACCATGTAGACGTCGCCCTTGTCAGGCCGGGTGTCGACGCTGATCACGGGGATCTTCTTCGACGCGAGGGAGTCGAGCGTGGAGGCGATGGCCCCGGTGTCCTGCGGGGCCATGACCACGGCCTTGGCGCCCGTGTTCTGGAAGACCTGCACGTTGGCGACCAGCTTGGTGACGTCGTTCTGCGAGTTGCTGATCGGCAGCGCGTTGACGCCTTCGGACTTGACGCCCTTCTTCATGTACTCGGCGTAGGAGTTCCAGAAGTCGGAGTCGGAGCGCGGCAGGTCGATCCCGATGGCGGGCTTGTCACCGCCCGAGGCGACCGAGTCGGTGCCTTCGCGGTTGCACGCGGTGGCGAGGGCCAGTACCGCGAGGACGGCGGTGGCTGCGGCGGTGGAGCGGGTTCGAGCGAGCTTCATGGCCGTGTTCTCTCCTAAGCCAGGGGCGCGGGGCCGCAGGGCGACGGTGGGAGGGCGTACCCGCCTGCGGAGGGGCGAGGTCGCCGGATGGGCACCTGCCGATCCGGCGCGGAAAACGCGCGGATCGTGCCCTGAGGGCGGGATGTGAGGGTCAGCCGGGGCCCGAGGCGGCGGAGGCGGAGCGACCACCCGGATGCGACCGAACGAACGGGCGCACTGGATGATGCAGTCATTCATCCGATGTATCCCGGACGTCGAGGACGTTACGACGGCGTTGCCGACGTTGACAAGAGTCCGGCGGCCAGAGACTTTGCGGGACATCGCGCCGCAGGGCGCCGACACGTCGGCCCGACCGCGGGACTCCGTGCTGATTCCCCGCGAGCTGCAGAGTCCTGGATTTCATCAGTGACCGGCGACGCGCTGCGGTAGCTCACAATTCGACAACGGAGCCACCTGGGTCGGCGGCGAAGGGGTCGGGCAGGCGCTCGGACGTGCTGTATCGCGCTGTGAGTGGGCCGGTGGTACGTCTGTTGCGGACGCTCTCACCAGTGGAGATGACCTTGTGGTTCCTCCTGCGATTCATCGGATGGAAGGTCCCGTGTCGACCTCATAGTCACACCTGACCAGGGTGGAGCTCCATCTGTGGGCCCTTGGCTGGTAAGGGTGATGGGCAATACATCCGAGGAATCCGTTGCCACGCGCGATCCCCGCATCTAGTCTCACTGTGCCGTCATTCATCCGATGACTGGAGGGGCGGCTGAGTGAAGCCGGCGGCAGGTCTTGGCCCGGCGCACCGCAGGCGGCCCAGCCCCGGGGCCGACCACCACTCAGACGACACGCGCATGGCAAGGGAGATCCCCAGTGAAACTGCTACGAGTCGGTGCCCCCGGCGAGGAGCGACCCGCGGTCCGCACCGACGACGGCCGGCTGCTGGACCTGTCCTCGGTGGCCTTGGAGATCGACGGCGACTTCCTCGTCTCCGGGGGAGTGGAGCGGGCCCGCGCGGCCGTCACGGGGGGCGGACTGCCAGAGCTCGACGCCGGCGGCCTGCGGATCGGTGCCCCTGTCGCCCGTCCCGGCAAGATCATCTGTGTCGGGCTGAACTACCGCGACCACGCCGCCGAGACCGGTGCCGCGATCCCGCCCCGCCCGGTGGTCTTCATGAAGGACCCGGGCACGGTCGTGGGCCCCTACGACGAGGTGCTGATCCCGCGGGACTCGGTCAAGACGGACTGGGAGGTCGAGCTGGCGGTCGTCATCGGACGGCGGGCCCGCTACCTCGACGGCCCCGACGCCGCGCGGGCCGTGATCGCGGGCTATGCGGTCAGCCATGACGTCTCCGAGCGTGAATTCCAGCTGGAGTACTCCTCCCAGTGGGACCTGGGCAAGTCCTGCGAGACCTTCAACCCGCTCGGCCCCTGGCTGGTCACCGCCGACGAGATCGGTGACCCACAGAACCTCGGCCTGCACCTGAGCGTCGACGGCGTGAAGCGGCAGGACGGCCACACCGGCAACATGATCTTCCCGGTCGATCACATCGTGTCGTACCTCAGCCGACACATGGTCCTCGAGCCCGGTGACGTGATCAACACCGGTACACCCGCGGGCGTCGCCCTGGGCCTGCCCGGCACCCCGTACCTCCGCCCCGGCAACACCGTCGAACTCTCTGTCGACGGCCTCGGTAGCCAGCGCCAGACCTTCGCCCAAGCGTGAAAGGCAGCACCACCTTGACTACGACCCCCGCCCGGATCACAGCGGTCGACACCTACGACATTCGGTTCCCCACATCGCGGGAACTGGACGGGTCGGACGCCATGAACCCGGATCCCGACTACTCCGCCGCCTATGTCGTGCTGCGCACCGACGCCGGCGACGGACACGAGGGCCACGGCTTCACCTTCACCATCGGCCGCGGCAACGACGTCCAGGTCGCCGCCATCGGAGCCCTGCGGCCGCACCTCGTGGGCCGCTCGGTGGAGGAGCTGTGCGCCGACCCGGGATCGGTCAGCCGCGGCCTGATCGGGGACAGCCAGCTGCGCTGGCTCGGCCCCGAGAAGGGCGTGATGCACATGGCCATCGGCGCCGTCGTCAACGCCGTGTGGGACCTGGCCGCCAAGCGCGCCGGGCAGCCCCTGTGGCGGCTGCTCGCGCACGCCGACCCGGAGTGGCTGGTCTCCCAGGTCGACTTCCGCTACATCGCCGACGCCCTCACCCCCGAGGACGCCCTCCGGCTGTTGTGCGAGGGCCGCACCGGGCTCGGGGAGCGCGAGGCCGACCTGCTGGAGCGCGGCTACCCCGGCTACACCACCTCACCGGGCTGGCTCGGCTACTCCGACGAGAAACTCACCCGGCTCGCCAAGCAGGCCGTTGCCGACGGCTTCACCCAGATCAAGCTCAAGGTCGGCGCCGACCTCGACGACGACGTCCGCCGCATGCGCGCCGCCCGCGCCGCCGTCGGTGAGAAGATCCGCATCGCCATCGACGCCAACCAGCGCTGGAACGTCGACGAGGCGGTCGAGTGGACCAACGCGCTCGCCGAGTTCGACCCTTACTGGATCGAGGAACCCACCAGCCCCGACGACGTCCTCGGCCACGCCGCCGTCCGCCGGGGCGTCGCCCCGGTGAAGGTCGCCACCGGCGAACACGTCCAGAACCGCATCGTCTTCAAGCAGCTCCTCCAGGTCGGCGCCATCGACGTCCTCCAGATCGACGCGGCCCGGGTCGGCGGCGTCAACGAGAACCTCGCGATCCTCCTGCTCGCCGCGAAGTTCAAGGTGCCGGTGTGCCCGCACGCCGGCGGAGTGGGCCTGTGCGAACTGGTGCAACATCTGTCGATGTTCGACTACCTGGCGCTGTCCGGTACGACCGAGAACCGCGTCATCGAGTTCGTCGACCACCTCCACGAGCACTTCACCGCGCCCGTGGTGATGCGCGACGGTTACTACACCGCGCCGCTGACCCCGGGCTTCTCCGCCACCATGCACCCCGGGTCAATCGCCGAATACCGTTACCCGGACGGCACCTTCTGGGCGGCCGACCTCGCCGGACGGGAGGAGGCGGCATGACCGGCCTGACAGGGCTCAGGGCCGTTGTCACCGGGGGCGCGTCCGGCATCGGACTCGCCGTGGCCCGAGCACTGGCGGCACAGGGCGCGGCGGTCGCCGTGCTCGACCTCGATCCGGGCGGCGTCAGCGAACCGCTGCTCGGCCTCCAGGCCGACGTCAGCGACGACATGTCCGTACGCGCCGCCGTGGAACTGGCCGCCGAGCGGCTCGGCGGCCTGGACATCCTCGTGAACAACGCCGGCATCGGCGCGGTGGGCACCGTCGAGGACAACCCGGACGAACAGTGGCACCGGGTCCTGGACGTCAACGTCCTCGGCATGGTGCGCACCACGCGCGCCGCCCTGCCGCACCTGCGCCGCGCTGCCACTGCCCGTCCGGGCACTGCGGCCGTGGTCAACACGTGCTCCATCGCCGCCACCGCCGGGCTGCCGCAGCGCGCCCTGTACTCCGCCAGCAAGGGCGCCGTCCTCTCGCTGACCCTCGCCATGGCCGCCGACCACGTCCGCGAGGGCATCCGCGTCAACTGCGTCAACCCCGGCACCGCCGACACACCATGGGTCTCCCGGCTGCTGGACGCGGCCGACGATCCCGAGACGGAACGCGCGGCCCTCAACGCCCGCCAGCCCCTGGGACGCCTGGTCACCGCCGACGAGGTCGCCACCGCCATCGTCTACCTGGCCAGCCCGGCCGCGGCGTCCGTCACCGGCACCGCGCTCGCGGTGGACGGCGGCATGCAGGGACTGCGGCTGCGCCCGGTGGACCGGTCGTGAGGACCACCACGCTCGGCGGCAGCGCGGTACCGGTCTCGGAACTGGCGCTGGGTTGTGCCGCCCTCGGCAACCTCTTCCACCCGGTCACCGACGAGGCCGCCCACGCCATCGTGGCGGCGGCCTGGGACGCCGGTGTCCGCACCTTCGACACCGCGCCCCACTACGGTCTCGGCCTGTCGGAACGGCGGCTCGGCGCCACCCTGCGCGACCGCCCCCGTGACACCTACACCCTCTCCACCAAGGTGGGCCGGCTTCTCGTCCCGGACCCGGAGGGCGGCGCCGGCGACGACCTCGCCCACGGCTTCGCCGTCCCCGCCGACCACCGCAGGGTCTGGGACTTCAGCGCCGACGGCGTGCTGCGCTCCCTGGAAGCCAGCCTGGAACGTCTCGGCCTCGACCGCGTCGACGTGGCCCTGCTGCACGACCCCGACGACCACGCCGACCAGGCGCTGCGCGAGGCGTACCCGGCGCTGGAGCGGCTGCGCGCCGAAGGCGTGATCGGAGCGATCGGCGTCGGCATGAACCAGTCCGCCCTGCCCGCCAAGTTCCTGCGGGAGACCGACATCGACGTGGTGCTGCTGGCCGGCCGCTACACCCTCCTGGAACAGGACTCGCTCGCCGAACTGCTCCCGGAGGCGGCCGCTCGGGGCCGGAGCGTCGTCATCGGCGGGGTGTTCAACTCCGGGCTGCTGACGGCCCCCCGCCCCGGTGCCACGTACGACTACGCACCCGCTCCGCAGCCGGTCCTCGACCGGGCGCTACGGCTCCTCGCGGTCTGCGAACGCCACGGCGTGCCGCTGCGTGCCGCCGCGCTGCGCTTCCCGTTCGGCCATTCCGCGGTCGCGAGCGTCCTGACCGGGGCGCGCTCCCCCCAGGAGGTACGCGACACGGTGGAGCAGCTGCGGCGCCCGATTCCGGACACCCTGTGGGAGGAGCTGCGCGCCGAGGGCCTGCTGGATCCGGACACCCCTGTCCCCGCGGCCGCGCCGATCGGGGAGGCCATGCCGTCGAAGGAGCCTTCATGAAGGTCGCCCTGCACACCAAGGTCCGCGCCGACCGCATCGAGGAGTACGAGGCCGCGCACCGGGAGGTGCCCGAGGAACTGACCGCCGCCATCCGCGCCGCGGGGGCGAGGGAATGGACCATCTGGCGGTGAGGGTTCCCCCGCGCGAGCGGAGCCGAGAGTGTGGTCTCGCCGGCGGGCGTCAGATGCCGACGCTGTATACCTTGCGAATTGTCTCCTTGACGTCCCAGCGGCCTGACCAATCCTTGGGCTGCACGATGACGTCACCGGCGGAAATCTCGAAGCTCTCCCCCGTGGCGGCGTCAGTGACGACTGCGCGGCCGCTCAGGATGTAGCAGGTCTCGGTGTCCTCGCGATTCTCGACCGGCCACCCGCCCGGCTGGGACTCCCATACACCGGCCAGGCACGTCTCCTTGGTGTCGAAGCGGAGGACACCCAGCTGAGGGTCGCCGGAGTCTGCCCCCGGGCGCTGGCCGATCGGCTCGAGATCTCCGGTGATTCTCGAGGCAGGGATGTGGATGAATGTGGGCATCAGTGGACTCCTGAGTGAATGGGATTACGGTGAATGTCGAGGAGCAACGCCGTGGCTGGCGACGAACAGTTTCCTGCCGGGTGGGACGAATGATCCGTTGGCGGTGGTGTCATACTGTCTCCCCTCCGGGGGCGGCGATCCCTGTCGCGGTCTCGACGGAGAGCAGGGAGTCCTGTCGTCCGGAGCCGAGCCAGCGCACTACGGCCACCAGCACGAGGGCGAGGATCGCGAAGGCGATGAGGATGGCGCTGATCGCGGTCACGCTGGGGTCGATGTCGAAGGTCAGGGAGTTGTAGATCTGCACCGGCAGGGTGACGGTGTCGACGGAGGACAGGAACTGGGAGATGTAGAACTCGTCGAAGCTGGTGATGAAGGAGAAGATCGCCGCGGCGATCATTCCGGGTGCGGCGAGGGGAAAAGTGATCCTGCGGGCGATCGTCAGCCGGTTCGCGCCCATGCTCGCCGCGGCGTCCTCCAGGCGTTCGTCGATGCCGCGCAGGGTCGCGACCAGGATGAGCACCGCGATCGGTGAGGCCAGCACGGTGTGGCCGAGGGCGATCGCGAGCGGGCTGCCCAGCATGGAGGCGGGCTCGAAGAGCAGGAACAGGCCCAGGGCGGTGACGATCTGCGGGATGAGCAGCGGTCCGAGGACCAGGGCGTAGACCGCGGAGCGCAGCGGGAGTTCGCTGCGGGTCAGGGCGGTCGCCGCGCTCACGCCTATGATCAGCGAGAACACGGTACTGAGGGCGGCGACGAGCGCGCTGATCGACAGCGCGGCCGGCCACTTGCTGCCGTCGGCGAAGAGCGCCTTGTACCAGTTGAGCGTCCACACTTCCGGCGGGAAATCCGCGAAGGCGTTGCTGCTGAAGGAGGTGACGAGGATGACGACGATCGGCAGTGCCAGGAACAGCAGGATCACGGTGGCGGTCGCGGTCAGCGTGATGCGTCCGGTTAGGGTGCTGCGCAGCTCCATCATGAGGTGCTCCTCTTCTTGGCGCTGGCGCCGACGGAGGTCACGAGCTTGACCAGGAGCAGTCCGGCGAAGGTCATCAGCAGCAGCACGACGCCTTCGGCGGCCGCTCCGTTCCACTGGTTCTGCTTCATCACCTGCTGGTTGATCAGGGAGGCGATCATCGTCTGGTCGGGGCTGCCCATCAGGGCGGGAGTGATGTAGTAGCCCAGCGAGAGGATGAAGCTGAGCAGTCCGGCACTGGCCAGGCCCGGGGCGACCAGTGGCAGGTAGATGCGGCGGAAGATCGTCACACGTCCGGCGCCCATGCTGGCCGCGGCGGCGAGCAGCCTGCGATCGACGCCGCGCATCACGCCGTACAGCAGCAGCACGGTGTAGGGGAGCATCACGGAGGTGGTGCCGATGACCACGCCGATCTCGTTGTAGAGCAGCTGGAACGGCGCCCCAGGGACCCACAGCTTGGCCATGGCCTCGTTCGCCAGGCCCTTGTCGCCGAGCAGGATGATCCAGCCGTAGGTGCGGACGAGGGCGCTGATGAAGTGCGGGACCACCACTATCAGCATGGCCACGCCGGCCCACAGGGGCTTGAGCCGGGAGATGGCGTTCGCCAGGACGAACCCGAAGAGGAGGCTGAGCAGCGCCGTCTCCGCGGAGATCCGTACCGTGGTGAACAGCACGGAGAGGTTCACGCCCGTCAGCGCGTCGACGTACCAGTGCAGGGTGAGGGAGCCGTCGGGGTTCTTCAGGCTGAGGAAGAGCGTGCTGAAGATCGGGTAGACGAACAGCACCAGCAGGTAGACGACGACGGGCAGGGCGTACAGGATCCCGGCCCGCGTTCTGCGGGAGGCCAGCAGCTTGCGCGGCCGGGCGGGGGCGTTGGCGGTCAGGGTGGCGGCCATGGCTCACCCGCCCTGTTCTACGGGATAGAGGTTGACGTCCTCGGAGTCGACGGTGACCCCGACCCGCTCGCCGCCGACAGGTCCTCGGCCGGCCGGTACCTCCAGGCGCAGCAGCGACCCGTCAAGGCCGCCGATCCGCACGCCGGCGCGGACCAGGGTGCCGACGTATGTGGCGGTCTCCACCGTGCCGGTAGCGAAGCCGTCGTCCGGGGCGACGGCCCGCAGCCGACCAGGCTGGACGGCGACCGTGACCGGGGTGCCGGAGGCCAGTTCGTGGCGTCGCGCCTTGAGCAGGCCACCGGACTGGTCGAGGCGGACCACGGTGTGCTCGTTGGTGTTCTGCACCACGCGGCCCGCAAGGAAGTTGGCCGCGCCGAGGAAGTCCGCGACGAAGGGGGTCCTCGGCCGCTCGAACAGCTCCCGAGGGGTGTCGAACTGCTCGATCAGGCCGTTGCGCATCACCGCGATGCGGTCGGACATGACCAGCGCCTCTTCCTGATCGTGCGTCACATAGATGACGGTCAGGCCGAGTTCCTGCTGGATGGTCTTGATCTCGAGCTGGAGCTGGTCGCGCAGCTTCTTGTCCAGCGCGCCGAGCGGCTCGTCCATGAGGATGACCGGAGGTCGGTAGACCAGCGCCCGGCACAGGGCGACGCGCTGCTGCTGACCGCCGGACAGCTCACGTGGCTTGCGGCCGCCGAACCCGGACAGGCCCGCGATCTCCAGGGTTTCCCCGACCCGCCTGCGGATCTCGCCCTTGGGCACTCCGCGGAGAGTGAGTGGGAAGGCGACGTTCTCGCTGACCGTCATGTGCGGGAAGAGGAGGTACTGCTGGAAGACGAAACCCAGCCCCCGCTTCTGCGGGGCGAGCCGCGTCACGTCGCGGCCCCCGACGGTGATGGTGCCGGAGTCCGGCTCGCAGAATCCGGCGATCATCATCAGGGTCGTGGTCTTGCCCGACCCCGAGGCGCCGAGGAAGGTGACGAACTCCCCGGCCGCGATCTCCATGGACGCCTCGTCGACAGCGACGACGTCCCCGTACGTCTTGCGCAGGGCCACGACCGACAGCGCTTTGCCGGTCGCGGTGGCCGACCTGGCGCCGGCCATCTTCACGGGCGTTGTGACCACACCGAATTCAGCCACGAGCCCACTCCAGCCAACGCTTGCTGACGGCCGCTTCGTTCTTGATCCACCAGTCGATGTCCACGTCGAAGCCCTTGTTGTAGTACTTGGGCGAACCGACAAGTGAGTCGCGCACCTCCTCGGTGAGCTTCTGGTAGGCCACCGGAGACGAGGGGCTCGCCGGGAAGAGCTTGACCAGGCGGGCCGCGACCTCGGGACGCAGCGCGTAGTCCATCAGCTGGTAGGCGGCATCCACGTTCACCGCGCCCTTGGCGATGCCGTAGCCCTGGAACTGGCGGCGGGCGCCGTTGAGCTGGCGCTCGACCGGGATGCCCTGCTTCTGCAGGTCGGCGATCCGGCCGTCCCAGACGGTGGACATCGTCACCTCTTCGCGGCTGAGAAGCACACCGGGAAGCGGGCCGCTGTCCCAGAACTTCTTGATGTCGGGCCTCAGCCGGCTCAGCACCTTGAAGGCGCGGTCCACGTCGAGTGGGTACAGCTTGTCCATCGGGACGCCGTCGGCCAGCAGCGCGAACTCCAGCTCCGGCAGGTCGGCGTCCGGGGTGCCCATGGAACGGCTGCCCTTGAACGCCTTGGTGTCCCAGAAGTCCGCCCACGACTCCGGTTTCTTGCCGCCGAAGGCGTCGGTACGGTACGCCATGCAGTTGGCGTAGAGGCTGTAGGCGATGGAATGGTCGGTGATCTGGTTCTCGGGAATCTTTGCGCTCTTCAGGCTCTTGACCCGGTCGAGGTCCAGCTGTTCCAGGGCGTCCTGGGCCGTGAACTTGGCGAGATCCATCATCCCGATGTCGATGAGGTCGAACTGGGGACGGCCCTGCTTGAACTGCGCCTGCATCTGGGATGCCTGGAGGTTGGTGACCTTCACGGCGATGCCGGTCTCCCGGGTGAACGGCCCGTAGACACCCTTCTGGACGGCGTCGCCGTAGGAACCGCCGCTGTTACGGACGATCACCGTCTTTCCGCCGCTGCCGCCGGACGAGACACGGCTGGTGCCGGTGCCGCAGGCAGCGAGGGAGGGCAGTGCGGCGAAGGCTGCCAGGCCGCCTGCTCCACGCAGGAGCGCTCTGCGACCGATCATGGGATCACTCATGACAAATCTCCTTGCAATGTGAGTGTGGGGGACCAGCTGTTCGGGGGTGGGGAGGGGTGGTGCCATGTGTGCGCGGCGGGGCGCGCCTGCCACTCGTGGGGCACCGCGATGGCGGCGAGCTCGGCTCCTGGGACGACGGTGAGCCCGTTTATTCCCTAGAGATCAGAGGAACGTCCGCGGGCGTAAGGGCAGAGGTCCGCGGTGGTGGGAGCCCTGATTTTCGCTCCTCCGCTCGGCCTGCGGCGGGCCGATGGTCAGTGGCATCTCGTACCCGTTCAGGCCGCAGTGCGGCCGAGAGTCGTGATGAAGTCGATCGAGTGGGCGGTGCGTCCCTCCAGGGCGAGGTCCGCGGCGATGTCGCCCATGGCGGGTGAGACCTTGAAGCCCTGGCCGGAGAAACCGGCCAGCAGGATGATGTCGTCGCAGCCTGGCAGCGGGCCCACGAGCGGGCGGGTGCTGTCGGTGTAGCCCTCCATGTAGGCGGAGAAGCGAATCGGGTCGGGGTTCAGACCGGGCAGGTAGCGGCGGACCACCGCCGTGAAGGCTTCCAGCTCCTCCGGCGCGACGGTCCGGTTCAGCCGGTTCGGGTCGTCCACGGGCTGGTGGTGGGCCTGGAACAGGCCGAGCTTGACGGAGACGCCGTCCGGGGACGGGAGCCCGTAGAAGGAATTGGGCCCGATCCGGCAGAAGTTGGGTGCCTCCGCGCCGCCCCGGTGGTCTTCGGTCAGCAGGAACCAGGCGCTGACCGGACGGTAGACGTTCACCTGCCACGGAAGGTCCGGCAGCAGGTCCCCCACCCAGGGACCCGGGGTGACCACCGCGGCGTCGAAGCGCTCCGTGCCGGTCTCCGTACGGATTTCTACGCCTCCCCCGGCCACTGGCTTGACCTCCCTCACCGGCGTGTAGCGGCGGATCTGGGCGCCCAGCTCCTCGGCGCGGCGGGCCGCTGTCTGGACCGTCAGCTCGGGCCGGATGAACCCCGCGTACCGGTCCAGGATGACCAGGTCGCCCTCGTCGACGCGGTGCAGCGGGAATCGCTTGGCGACCGCCTCGGCGTCGAGCACCTCATGGTCGAGACCGTACTCGGCGATGACCTCCAGGGCTTTGCGCATGCCGGGGTCGTCAGCCGGCCCCATGTACAGGCACCCGGTGAGCCGGCGCAGCTCCCGACCCGTCTCCGCCTGCAACTGCTTCCAGAGCGTGTCGGCGTGGCGTACGAGCGGTACGTACCGGCCGTTGTCGGTGTGCAAGCTGCGGAAGACGCGAGTCTCACCGCCGGCGGCACTGCGGTCATGACCGGGCGCGAAACGGTCGTAGGCGACGACGTCGGCGCCGCGGGCCGCCAGCCGCCAGGCGGCCTGACTGCCTATGGTGCCGGTGCCGACGACGGCGACGCGCTTCTTGGCAGCTGACACAGGGGTTTCCTTTCGCAGCGTCGGGACGCATGCTGGGCCCCGACGTGAGGCTGTTCGATTCGAGATGGTGTGGGCGAGGGCCGGGCGCTTCGACGGCCCAGAGTCTGTAACCGCCCGTGTCTCGGAGTTCCGGCTCGCTTCCTCGGGATCTCCCGTGAGGGGGTGCCGCAATGTCGAATCCTGTGCCAGATTCTGGCGAAAAACATGACAGGCGACTGTGAAAGGCGTCAAGTGGGGTTCGACCGAGAATCCGAGGATCAACAGGGCAAAACCGGATGAAATTTAGTCTGGCCGTAGAGGAAGGCGACGAAGATCTTCCGTCTTCAAGAGGCGGCCGAGCAGCGCACTGCGGTCCCCTTCCGTCGAGCGGGCAGGCGCAGCAGACGACCGGGGCGCAGGCTCGCGGCCCGCGGGACCGTTGTCAGCCCAGGTGGCGGACGGTGGTCTCCGCCGCCGTCGCGGCGACCAGCCGCCCCGGTTCGGGCATCAGGTCGGGCTCGAAGCGCACATCGGGCATGGAGACGACCACAGTGGCCAGCGGTAAGCCGTAGCCGTCCAGGACGGGGCCGTGACAGCGCAGGCACAGGTCGGTACCGGTTGGCTCGACGTATCCGCAATTCCCGCCGCGGCCAAGCTCGGTGCGCAGTCCTACGGGTCGGTGGTGATCTCCCGGCGCGCGAGGTCATGGCTGGCCCGCTTGATTGATGCAGACGACCTTCGGCTGGGTCATCTCCTCATACGCGAAGCGCACACCTTCGCGGCCCATACTGCCGTACTTGAAACCGCCGAACGGCATGGCGTCGAAGCGGTAGTCGGAGGAATCATTGATCATCACTCCGCCGGCCTCCAGTAGCCGGGCCGCTGCCATGGCCTGATCAAGACTGGAGGTGAAAATGCCCGCGTGCAGACTGAAATCGGTCTCATTGGCGAGTGCCACGGCTTCCTCGAAGGAGTCGACGGGACGGAGCACCACGACGGGAGCGAACGCCTCCTCCTGCCAGATGTCGCAGTCCGCGGCGACGTTCTCCAGCACCGTCGGGGTGTAGAGGCTCCCTTGGAGCTCGCTGCCGCACAGCAGCTTTGCCCCACGCGCGAGTGTGGCGTCCACCATCGCCTGGGCCTTGAGCGCCGCCTGCCGAGTGATCATCGGGCCGACATCGGTGCGCTCGTCGGCAGGATCCCCGATCCTCAGCCGTAGCGTCCGGGCCACGAAGGCGTCGCGGAAGCGTTCGTACACCTCGCGGGCCACCAGGATCCGCTGCGTGCCGATGCAGTTCTGGCCCGCGGCCCAGAAAGAGCCGGAGACGCACGACTCCACCGCCGTGTCCAAGTCCGCGTCGTCCATGACGATGACCGGGGCGTTGCCGCCGAGATCCATGGCCAGCTTCTTGAGCCCGGCTGTGCGGGAGATGGCCTCGCCGGTGGCGAATCCGCCGGTGAACGACACCATGCGTACGTCGGAGGCGCTGACGATCGCCGAGCCGATGTCGGCACCGCCGTTGACGACCGTGACGACGTCCTCGGGCAGACCCGCCTCGATGAGGGTGTCGACCAGACGGAGCGCGGACAGCGGCGTGTAGGCGGACGGTTTGAGGATCACCGCGTTGCCGCCGGCGATGGCTGGGCCGAGCTTGTGCGCCACCAGGTTGAGCGGGTCGTTGTAGGGGGTGATCGCCGCGATGATGCCGAGCGGCTCCCGGGTGAACCACCCCTGTCGCATCTGCGACCCTTCGTAGGCGTCGAACGGCAGGACCTCACCGGCGTTGCGCCGCGCCTCGGCGGCGGACAGCGCGAGGGTGTTCACCGCACGGCTGACCTCCTTGCGCGCCTGGATGATGGTCTTGCCCGCTTCGCCGACGATCAGTTGGGAGAAGTCCTCGTGGCGCTGTTCGATGAGACGAGCCGCGCCGTCCAGTACCGCAGCACGGGCAGCCCGCGACATGGTCTGCGCGGTGGTGCGCCCGCGTCGTGCCCGCTGCACGACGTCCCCGATGGCGTCCGCCCCGGTCGCGCACACTGACCCGATGGCCTCACCGCTGTACGGGTTGTGCACAGGGACGCAGCCCTGGTCATCGTCGACCTGGATGTGCGGAGAGAGCAAGATGTCAGTCACGAGCGACCTCCTCGAATGCTGGGCATGCGGGAACGATGGGTCCATCGGTGCCGAGCTGCTGCTGGATGCTGGCGATGTCGGACACCAGGGCGTAAAGGTCTCCGCGTCCGTCCACCGCGCCGGCACCCATCCGGGCAGGCCGTGGTTGAAGCCTCGAACTGGACATGCTGCTCCTTCGTGCCACCAGCGCAGCGCGCATCGAATGTCAGGGACATGGGGGGAGGGAGTTTCCCTCGTGGCCCCGACTTCGCGGGATCGACCTCCAGCTGCGGGTGGCCGTTAAGCTAAAACACCCCGGGAGGGCGGTCCAGAGTTTGCCGACAAGGCTGGACAGAACGGGCCCGTCAGCCGACGGTGATGCACGATGAGATGGTGAAGGGGTTCCAACATGGTGAATCGTCCGGTCGATGACATCGATCTGACCCTGCTGCGCACGCTCCAGGCTGACGCCAGGGCGCCCATCAGCACACTGAGTCAGGCCGCAGGGGTCTCCCGCGCCACGGCGTACTCACGTCTCGCGCAGATGCGGGAGACAGGCGTGATCCACAGCCTGACCGTCTGCGTCGACCCGCAGAAAGTCGGGCTCACCATCTCCGCGGTCCTGCTGCTCAAGACGTCACCCGACCCCTTGAAACCTGCATGGACCTCGTTCAGCGCGCAGATCAGTGCCATCCCCGAAGTCGAGTACGCCGCCGACATCGCCGGCGAGTTCGACCTGTTGATCCTGGCCCGGCTGCGCGACACCGAACACCTGCGGTCCTTCATCGACGTCGACATCCGCCGCATTCCAGGAGTCGCCGCCACCCGGACACTGCTGGTACTCCACGAGGTACACCAACGATCGTTGGTCCTGCCGACCCAGGCATCCGGCGTCCCGCACCGGTCGTCCGGCCTCGGCTGACCTTCAGCGCGAGAGAGTGCACTCCATCGCCGTTCCCACAGCCTTCCTGGCCTGTCGAAGTGACCGCGACGGTGCCCCTTCATCTCCACGGCATCGTGCAACGTCAGCTCGGAAGTGAAGGCGAGCGGTACGGGCAAGAGCGACTGCTCGATGCCCTGGCAGTGCAGCCTCGTGGCGAACGCCACCTCAGCGCCTCCGGCTTTCACCGCAGCACCACCCACCGAGCCCGCCACTGGTCCGACGGCCCAGCCGACGCGCTTTCGGACGGGGCGCCCCGATTTCCGACTGCGTCCGCGCCGCCCATCCCACCCCTCCTCCCTCGCCACCAGCCAGGGGCTGGGCGAAGCGGCCGTAATGGGGACGTCAGCGCCCCGACACGCACACCTTGCGGCGTGGACGGGCGGGGGCTCAGGCACCGGTAAGGCGCACGTACATGGCGCCCCTGCCTGGGGCCTGTCAGCGCCGCGCTGTGGGGACGCCTCAGACCCTGCGGGTCAGCTCTCGCCCCGGTCGCCGCCGTGCTCGACTTCCTGGCCATCTCGGTTGCCGATGTCGCCTCGATCTCCGAGCGCCGCACGGACCGGCTCCTCGACCCCGCCCGCAACCGCGGCCTCAACGCCTGCCTGGCCGACGATCTCGGTGTGGACTCCGGTCACATGATCGCGCAGTACACGCAGGCCGCGATCGTATCCGAGCTCAAGCGGCTCGCCGTACCGGCCTCCACCGACTCGATCCCCTCCAGTGCCATGCAGGAGGACCACGTCTCCATGGACTGGTTCGCCGCCCGCAAACTGTGCCGCGCCATCGACGGACTCGGCTGCGTGCTCGCGGTGGAGCTCTACGCCGATGTCGGTGACGAGGGCGATGTTGATGTCACCGGCCCGGCCCGCGGGCGGCCTGTCTTTGAACAGATATACCGTCTCCGAACCGTGCAGGATGCCCAGGTGCACCGTCTGGCCCAGGCGGCTTGCGAGGGTGCGCAGGATGGGACGGGCGAGCCGCTCCAGGGGCTCGTGGCGCAGACAGGCGGAACCCACCTCGAAGGAGGCGCCCCCCCAGCCCGTACGCCTGCTCCGCCGGAACGTAGGTGACGGAGCCGCGGTCAGCCAGAACGGTGAAGGATGTGGTCAGGCGACGATCGCGGGATGCCCAGATCACGGGCGAGCGTCGCGGCCTGCACGAGCCCGGGGCGCCCCGCGAGATCGTGCGGCAGCTGCTGGACGAGGGCTGGACGATCGAGCCGGAGGACCTGGCCCGCATCTCGCCGTACCTGACCGAGCACATCAACTGGTTCGGCGAGTACAGCACCCATGAACTCGGCATCCAGCCCGAGGCGTACGAGACGAAACTGGACGTCGACTTCACCCAGCTCCGCGACGAGAACGTGACCGCCGAAGGCCTCGGCCAGGCCGCCTGAGCTGCCCGTCGGCCGGGACGTGCCAGGCGCTTGGGCGGGGAACATCGCTCTCCTCGCCCGAGCGCCTGGAGCGTACGGGCCCCATCAAGACCTGGGCAGGGTCCGGCTGCGCTGATGATCTGAAGCTCGCCTGGCTCATCACCAGCAAGACCCGCCGCCTTGCCCGAACCCGTCGCGCTTGAGGCCTTCCGTGGCGCGACAGCGATGCGTCAGGCGTGGTGTCCCCAGTCCAGGCAGTCTGCAAGACCGGCGCCCTTGAACGCGGCCTCCAGGTCGTCGCGGCCCTCAGTGAAGTGGGCCCAGCTGTCGTAGTGGACGGGGACGACGCGGCGGGCGTCGAGGGTTCGGGCCGCTTCGGCGGCCTGGGCGCTGTCCAGGACGGCGAGCTCTCCGCCGAAGAGCATCGAGAAGCGCGGGGCGCCGGCGAAAGAGCAGGGCGGTGTCTACCGGGGCGAAACGTTCGGCGATCTGCCCGACCACCTCGAGGGAGGCGTTGTCGCCGCTCACGTAGACCGTGGGCAGTCCCTCTCCGTCAAGGACGAAGCCGACGACCTGGCCGGACAGCGACTCGACCTCTTCGCGCGGGCCGGGGCCGTGGATGGCGGGGACACCGGTGACGGTGACCGTGCCACCGCCGGGGCGCTCCAGTTCGACCGACTCCCAGTCGGCCAGGCCCGTGGCCTTCTGGCCGAGGCGCTTGCTGCCGTCGGGGGTGGTGAGGGTGAGCGGGATACCGGCGAGCAGGGCCCTGCCGGATATGTCGAGGTTGTCGAAGTGCTCGTCGTGGGAGAGCAGGACCACGTCGACGGGGCCGAGGTCGGCGGGGGCGCCGGTGGCGGGGGGGGGTCTTGGTCAGGACGGGAGCGCCGGGGGGTGCGGGGTGGTCGCCGGGACCGTCGAGGGTCGGATCGGTCAGAAAGCGCAGGCCGCCGTATTCGAGGAGGGCGGTCGGGCCGCCGAACGTACGGACGGGGAAGTGGCCAGCGGGTGCGGACACGGGGGACAAGAGGATCTCTCACGGATGGATTAATGTGAAACGTGAGAGCAAAGTAGCCCCTTCTCACGGATGAGTGCAAGTCGTACCATGAGAAGTGGAGAGTCTGTGATCGAAGAAGCCGCCCTGTCGCCCGGCCCCGGGCGAGGAAGACCATCCCGCCCTCGCCCTCGCCAACAGTGCGATCGCGCTGCCCGGCGGGCGCACGGCCGATCTTCTGGGCGCCCTTGCGCAGGCCAATCACTGGCTCTCGCAACGCGGCCTCGCCCCTGTCGACGTCGGAATGCGCGAGATGTGCGCGGCGCAGTTGGGTGCGCTGCGTGAACAGCTCAGGTCGCTGTTCGCCTCCCGCACCGAGGGCCTGCCGGCCTGGCCTGCCGCCGTCGCAGCCGTCAACGACGCGATGACCTGCGTGCCCACCGCCCCGCTGCTGCAATGGGACGACGACAGGGCCACTACCGCGTTACCGCCCACCCCACCGCTGCCGCCGTGGACCATGCCCTGGCCGCCTGGTTGCCGACGCCGCCGATCTGTTCACCGGCCCCGACGCCGACCGCCTCACCGCCTGCGGCTCCCCGCCCTGTAACCGCTATCTGCTGCACCACGGTCGCCGCCACTGGTGCTCCACCCGCTGCGGCGACCGCGCCCGCGCCGCCCGCGCGTATGCCCGCCGCGCCCGGTCCGGTACGGACTGACGCACCTACGCGAGTCCCCGCCTGCGATCAGGCCCCTCATCCCGCGGGCGGCCGTGTCGGCCGCTGCGGCCCTGCGTCAGCCCTGGGCGGTCGCCGCGTCGTAGCGGGCACGATGGTGTTGTATCTCGTCGTGATGGGTGCCGGCCCAGTCGATCAGTGCGGTGACGGCGTCGAGCAGGGTGGCGCCCAGGCCGGTCAGCGCGTACTCGACGCGCGGAGGCACTTCCGGGTAGGCGGTCCTGGTGACCAGGCCGTCGCGCTGAAGCTGGCGCAGGGTGTGGGTGAGCATGCGCTGGGAGATGCCGGTGACGGCGTTTTGCAGGTCGGTGTAGCGCAGGGGGCCGTGCTTCAGGGTTCCGATGATCAGGACGGTCCATTTGTCGCCGACCCGGTCCACAATCTGCCGGATCGTCTCGCCCTGCTCGGCCGGCCAGCGGGCACACGGCCCCCGCCGGGTACGACGATCGGCCCGCCCCGCCCGCCCTCGGTGTCAGCCTGCACCACGCACCTGCCTTTCCCGTCCGCACATGCATGTGCCTTTTGTATCGCTCTCCATGGTGACGCACGATGGGGTTACGCACCAAACGTAAGAAACAACGTCCTGGGCGTGTGAGCGGGCAGTTCCCTGCCCTGCATCCCGCGGACCCGCACGCCTCCTGTGCCGGCCGCCTCCAAGCCCTTACCTGAAGGAAAGAACCATGACCATGCGCGCTGTGACCGTGTCCCGTTTCGGCGGCCCCGAGGCCGTCGAGATCACCGAGCACCCGGTGCCCGAGCCGGCCAAGGGCAGGTTCGGATCAAGGTGAAGGCCGTGGTCACCGGACATCACAAGCCGCTGGGCACCCACGCCGAGTTCATCGTCGTGGACGCCGACATCCTCGCCCCGGCCCCCGTCTCCCTCGACGACGCCCATGCCGACACGCTGCCGCTGAACACCACGACCGCTTCCCAGCTGCTCGGCCTGCTCGATCTGGCCCCGGGCCAGAGCCTGCTCGTCGTCGGCGCGGGCGGTGCGTCGGGGCGCACGCGGTGGAGCTGGCCCACCGCCAGGGCCTGAAGGTCACCGGGGCAGACAACTCCGTCGTCGAGGACTTCGCACGCGCCCGCGGCGCCGAGAACTTCCTGGCGCGCGGCGAGACCCTGGAGCTGGCCGCCTTCGACGGCGTGCTGGATGCCGCGAACCTGGGGAAGCCCGCCCTTGACGCCGTCCGTGATGGGGGGCGCCTACGCCGGCCTGTGGCCCGGCAGCGAGCCGGCCGCCGAGCGTGGCGTCCGCGTCGAGGCCGTCAGCGTGCAGTCCGACGCAGCTCTGCTCACCGAGGTGTCCCGACTGGCCGACCTGGGCGTGGTGTTCGCGCGCGTCGCCGAGACCTACCCGCTCGACGCCGCGGCCGAGGCCCACACGCGCCTGGCCGAGGGCGGCCTGCCCGGACGCATCGTGCTCATCCCCTGAAGCCGGCCAACAGTCCAGGCACTGCGGCGGGAAGGGCACGGTGGAGCGGGGCGCCGCCGCAACCCACCAGGCGCTTGACGGCCCCACGCCCGTCGCCTCCCGGCTCAACGCGCTGCTAGACGCGGCCGGCCCGAACGTGACCGCCTCAGTTGAGGAGGTACGCGAACGGGCGAAGGAACTCGCCGCCGCCCGCCGGTGGACCAGTACCGCCGTCACCAGCAGGTGACGGCGGCGTGGCCATCTCCGCCCCGACGAGCCACGGGTCCTGGAGGAGTGGGGCGATTCCGCGTACGAGGTGATGTGCCGCCAACGGCGGTTCGGCGCTCTCCAACAGAGGCGGACCGACGTCTTGTTGTGATGTGAGCCACGCTTGTGCAGTAGTTACGTTGAGGTGCCTGACCGCTTTCCGTCACCATTCTCCATGCCGCACGAGGATGGAGCCACCATGCCGAACCCCGCTGATTCCCTTACTCGTGCCGCGCATTCCAAGCGTTCGCCCTGACCGTCGCGCCCCCGCTGCTTCTCGCCGGTGTGCCATTGCGGATAGCAGCCACAGGGAAAGCGAATGTCCCATCCCCGCCTGTACCAGGAGTACCAGTGAACGTCTCTCTTAGCGTGTGGCTGCTGACAGTCGTAGCCCTGTGTGTGCTCGTCGCCGTCGACTTCTTCGTCGGCCGCAAGCCGCACGACGTGTCGGTCAGGGAAGCCGGAACGTGGACGGTGGTGTGGATCGTCCTGGCCGTGCTGTTCGGGCTGGGGCTCTGGTACTTCGGTGGGAGCGGGCCGACGGGTGAGTTCTTCGCCGGGTACATCACCGAGAAGTCGCTGAGTGTCGACAACCTCTTCGTCTTCGTGCTGATCATGGCGAAGTTCGCGGTGCCCTCGCAGTACCAGCAGCGGGTGCTGATGGTCGGCGTGATCATGGCCCTGGTGCTGCGCGCGATCTTCATCGCGGCGGGCGCGGCGATCATCTCCGCCTTCTCCTGGGTGTTCTACATCTTCGGCGCCTTCCTGATCTGGACGGCCTGGAAGCTGGTCCAGGACGCGCGAAAGGACCAGCACGAGGAGGAGTACCAGGAGAACAAGCTGCTGAAGATGGCGGAGGAGCGCTTCGGCGTGGCCGACCGCTACCACGGCACGAAGCTGTTCATCACCGAGAACGGCAAGCGGATCATGACCCCGATGCTGGTCGTGATGCTCGCGATCGGCTCCACCGATGTGCTGTTCGCCCTCGACTCCATCCCCGCGATCTACGGTCTGACGCAGGACCCGTACATCGTGTTCACGGCCAACGCGTTCGCGCTGATGGGCCTGCGTCAGCTGTACTTCCTCATCGGTGGCCTGCTGAAGAAGCTGGTCCACCTCTCCTACGGCCTGTCGATCATCCTGGGCTTCATCGGCGTGAAGCTGGTTCTGCACGCCCTGCACGAGTCGGGCGTGCACGTCCCCGAGATCAGCATCCCCTTCTCGCTGAGCTTCATCGTGCTCGTTCTGACCGTCACCACGATCACCAGCCTGCGCGCCTCGAAGAAGCAGGCGGCGGCTGAGACGCCATCCGCTTTCCGAACGTGATCGTTTAGTTCGGGCTGGGTGGGCATGAACTCCGGTTGGCGGCGGGAGAGATGGGCGTGGTTCGTCCGTTCGTCTCGCTTGTGGAGGTGGCTGGTGCCGTCGGTGCTCGGTCTGCTGGAGGCCCGGGAGAAGAGGGTCCGGGAAGTGGTGGCACGGTTGCGGGAGGAGGCCGAGCGGGTGCAGGCCGCGCTCGGTGAGGCGGAGCGGGAACTTCAGCGTCTGGCGGATGCCCGTGTGACGGTGGCCGAGGTGCTGGCGGAGCCGCCTGTCGCGGTCGCGGAGCCGGTGGTGAGTGCGGTGGCGGGGTCGGTGGTTCCCAGACGGGCCGAGGGCATGACAGCGACGGTCCTGCCTGCGGACTACCAGCGGATCATGTCCGTGCTGGAGTCGGATGCGGCCCGGGAGGGCATGCGGTGCCAGCAGCTGGCCGCAGCCCTGGGTCTCCAGGCGGTTCCGGCGAAGGTCGAGGGGCTGCGGTCGAAGGCGAAACGCCTGGTCGAGCGGGGGTGGGCGCTCCAGGTGCGGCCGGGGGTGTTCTCCCCATTCGGGGCGCGGGCCGGCTGAAGGCGCCGGGGCGGCGTCCGGCCAGGCGGCTGCTCATGAGCATGGTCATGGACCACAGCACCATGGCCTCGTGCATGGCGGGCAGCGTCTCGTAGTCGCGCACCAGGCGGCGCGAGCGCATCAGCCAGCTCAGTGTTCTCTCCACCACCCACCTGCGCGGCAGCACCACGAACCCGCTGGTGTCGTCGGTGCGTTTGACGATCTCAAGGGTGAGCTGGAGCTTCTCGGCCGCCGAGTCGACGAGCCGGCCCGCATAGCCGCCGTCCGCCCAGACGAGGCGGATGGAGAAGTACATGGTGCGCAGCCGCTCCAGCAAGGGCAGTGCGGCGTCGCGGTCCTGCACGCTCGCCGCACTCACCACGACGGCCAGGACCAGGCCGAGGCAGTCCACCACCAGGTGCCGCTTGCGGCCGCCCACCTTCTTTCCACCGTCCCACCCGGACGTCGAGCGCGGAATGTTCGCCGCTGCCCGCAGTGACTGCGAGTCCACGATGGCGGCCGTCGGGTCCACCTCACGGTCTTCCTTCTGGCGCACCTTGTCGCGCAACCGGTCGTGGAGCTCGGCGAGCAAGCCCGTCACCTGCCAGCGGCGAGCGAAGGCGTGCACCCGCCGGTACGGAGGGAAGTCACAGGGCAGGTTGACCCACTTCACCCCGTTGTCGACGACGTAGCGGACTGCGTCCAGCATCACGCGGTGGCAATAGCCCTCCGGCCGCCCGCCCCGCCCCTGAAGCCACGCGGGGACCGGCAGCAGCGGTCGGATGACCTGCCACTCCGCCTCCGTGAGGTCGGAGCCGTAACACCGCACGCGCTCCGGCCCGTCCGCCGCGTTGCCGAACCTGTGCGCGAGACAGTCACACGCCGGAGACGGCGCGTTGGACTCCAAAGACGCGAGCACGAAAGACTGCGCCACAGGGCCTCCTGGTGCTGCTCGGTTGGGATCGCAACCCCGAGCTACCAGGAGGCCCTGCCGTTATGCCCCGACCGCCGAGAGGTCACCCGAACAGGAACCGTGTTCGACTGATCAAGCCTGCCGAGCGGTAAGCGGATGGCTTCTGAGGCCGGGCAGGCGGTTTGACGCGCACCGAGGCATCGGAGCGGATCGATCGCTCATCACCGCATTCGCCTCGGTGATCAACCGGTGCACGAGGCAGGCAGCCGGTGCCACGTCGTTCAGCCGGCTGGCTGCCCCGCGCAGACCGGTGCATCGGGCTGACCCGGGAATGGTGCGGATCTTGATCGTAGGGGGGTTCTCGCTGCGCTTCGTCTTCGCCGTATGGGCGGTGCGCCGCGAGTTGCTGCGTCGTCAGTTGGAGACGGTAGGCGAGGCCAACCGTGCCTTCGTCGCCTCCCGCGCCCTGTCGATGGCGGTCCGGGATCCAGACGTTCGCCTGCCAGGTGGGGGCTGCCTCATTGGTTACCTTGAGGTTGCTGACTACCGACCTTGATTATGGGCGCCGCCCCCTGAACTGCCGCCCGGAGTCCGATCCCCCGAGTGCCCGGGCGGCAGCAGCGCCCCGGCGGCCCTTGACGCCGGCCGCTGGGCAGGTGGCCCGTATCGGCGGATGCCTGCGGTCGAAGATCCGCCGCAGCGCGGGGACTTACTCACGAGCAGGGTGCAGGTGGCCAGGCCGGTCACAGGCCCCCACACGATGACCTGCCGGTCCAGCGAGCCCGCCGGACCCTCCCGTTCGGCGGGCCGGAGTCCGGGCGGCCCGGGGCCGGTGTCCGGCGTGGTGCTCTGCGGTGAGGAGGCGGCGGCAGGGGCCGCAAGATGACGGTCGTTGTGGCTCCATGGATGAATCCGCAGTAGACGTGGCGGACGAGGCGTCCGGCGGGCCCGACTGCGGGTGGGCTGCGCCCATGCCTCAAGCCACCACACCGAGCACCGAGACGAGAGGCCGTCGAATGGCCGCCGCCCTCCGCACTCCTGAGATCGGTCACTGCCTCTGTCTTGGGCAACTCATCCCGGAGAAGGCCGAGCTGAAGGCGTACGTGGGGCGGTTCCTGCACTTGACGGCAGGCCGAAGCAGGCGCTCGCAAGGGGCGACCTGGTGCCATCCGGGCCCTCTACTCCCAGGCAATACCCTAGAGGGATTGTGGCGTGCGTCACGTCATCCCATTGGTTACGTTGAGGTGACCGGTTACCGATGGGTGAGTATGGAGGTGCAGCAGGACGAACTGACCCAAGGAGAGGGGCCGGCCATGGCGTCCACCGCCGCGCTGCGGATCGCCCGGCAGTACGCCGACGCGGTCTCCGTCAAGGACTTCGCCACCGTCACGGGCTTGTTCGCCGACGAGATCGTGTGGCACCAGCCGGGCAACAACCGCTTCTCGGGTACGCATCGCGGGGCGGCTGCCATCGGCGAGATGTTCAGCGGCATGATGACGGTCACCGACGGAACGTTCGCGTTGGAGCCGACCATGGAGCCTATGGTGAACGGCTCGCTGGTCGCGGCACCTGTCCACTTCTCGGCCAAGCGTGACGGCGTGGAGATGGAGATGAACGGCGTCGACCTGCTGCGGATCGAGGGCGAGCGCGTCGCGGAGGTCTGGCTCTTATCGGCGGGCCAACAGGGCGAGGACGGCTTTTGGGGCCATACCTGAGGGCGGATCCGCCGAAATCTGACCACCGTCTTTGATCCACCCGAGTCGCGCGCGTCGCGCCTCGCATCCGCTGTAACTGTGTGTCGTGCTGCCTCTCTGTGGGGGCGTAAGGAGCAAGTGGCTATGACCAGCAAGAACATCGACATCGCGCGTGAGTACTTCCAGGCCGTACAGAAGGGTGACCTGGCCAAGGTGGGCGAGCTTCTGGACGAGGAAGTCGTCTGGCATCAGCCGGGCGCTAACCGGTTCTCCGGTGAGCACAAGGGGCGCGGCGCCGTCTTCGCGATGCTCGGCGGGATGATGGAGGCCAGTCAGGGCTCCTTCGTCATCGACACGATCCACGCTCTCATGGGCAACGGCGACACGGTGGCCGCCTCCATCCACTTCGCTGGTCGGCGCGAGGACGCGTCCATGAGCATGGACGGCGTGGATGTTCTGCGCATCAAGGACGGCAAGATCGTCGAGATGTGGCTGTTCTCCGGCGACCAGGCGGCCGAGGACGCCTTCTGGGGGGAGTAGGCCGCCCGCATCCTGGCCAGGCGAAAGTCGTCCGGCGAACTCCGGGCGCGCGAGCCGTGGCGGCCGTCTCGGCGCCGACGAATTCGCTGCCGACGATCAGGATCCGCCCTGTTTGAACAGGTCGACGAGCACCACCTTCACGACGTTCGCCACGCATTACCTCTTGTAACCGGTCACGGTCGCTGGCGGGAGTCGTAGCTCTCACGTGCCGCGAGTACCTCGCTGTAGTGTTCCTCGGCCCAGCGGCCCAGTGCCTGAAGCGGGACATACAAGGTGCGCCCCAGTGCGGTCAACTCGTACTCGACCCGGGGCGGGACCTCGGCGTAGACGTGCCGGGTGACGATTCCGTCGCGTTCCAGGTCCCGGAGCGTCTCGGTGAGGACCTTGGCGCTGATGCCGTCGACGCCGGTGCGCAGGTCACGGAAGCGCATGGGGCCTGCGCTGAGCGCGATGACCACCATGGCCGTCCACTTGTTGGCAATGCGGGCGAGTGAGGTACGGGACGGGCAGGTCGCCGTCATGACATCGAAGGCCGGAAACTCTGGCACGTCACACGTCCTCATTGGTTGTATCGAGGCGACTATTACCGGCGGTAAGTATAAGACCCGGCAGGCAGCATTTTTACCGAGGGAGTCGTCTGGCGCCAGCCCGGTGCCCACGCCTTTTCCGGCTGCCATCGCGGCGACAGGACTTTCCTGCGCTGAGGAGGGAGTGCGGAGGGTCGGGGAGGGCTGCGAGCCCCGACTTTACGCTTCGATTTCGGCCGGTGAGACTTGCCGGCCGACGGGCGCAATTCAGCGCTCGACGCTCAACGCATCCGTGTAGACGGCGAGTTGATTGCGAGTCGATCACTGCTGCCGCCACGGATGTCAGTTATCAGTTGGTCCAACCTACTAGGAGTTCTTGTGAGTGCTGTCCTCAGCAAGTCCCGCAGCATCGCCGTGTTGGCTGCCATCGTGTGCGGTGCCTTCGCAGCCGTTGCCTTCCCGGCGGAGGAGGCCAAGGCGATCGACGTACGCCCCTCGGTTTCCTGCCCCTCTGGTACGACCTGGAACGGTTCTGCCTGTGTCGGCCGGCGTTGATTACCCCCGGCCCGCTGCGGGCCTGGTCGCAGTACCCCGTCGGTGGGTGATAGCCGTAGGTCTTCCAGGTGGCGACGGCGTCCGCCGTCCGCGGCGCGACTGAGTGCGCTCTTCGTTCCTGGCTTTGGGGCGCTGCGTCTTGTATGGCACCCAGCCCATGTACGGGCTGGGTGCCATACGTCATGTGCCGGTGGCGCGTCGCGCAACCGGACCGCATGGCTTCTCCCGATCCTCGAACGCGTCTTCAGGAGCCGTGAAGTCGGCAACGGGCTGCGCAAACCCAGGTGCCGGCCGCGTCGCCCGCTCCGTCGCACAGCGTCGGCCTGGCAGCTCGCCCGGGGCCGTCGGACCTGGGGTGATCGTCAGTTGCCGGGCCGGATCCAGCAGGCGTACCGCGAGCAGGCATCGGACGACGACTGCGTACTAGCCTCGATCTTGCATGACGGTCCGCCGACGGAGTCGGTGGACCGTTTCGCTTTCTGTGGTTGATGGCGGGCATGCTGGCGGCCCGAGTGTCGCGTCGGGTGGGCGCCGGGTTCCACTGCTCCGGGCTGGGTCCTCTTCTCGTAGGGACAGGCGAATTTGCTGGTCAGCCGGGGTTCGGTAGAAGCGCGAGCCGTTCGAGAGCGTCTGTGATCTCGCGGGTCCAGGGCCAGTGGCGGGCGAGGCGGAGGATGCGGCGTCGGCCGGTGGTGACGAGCTGGCCGGCCACGGAGAACAGGCGGAGTCGCAGGCGGCGGGGTTCCCAGAGCCGGGCTCTGCCGGTCAGGGCGAGCATGGGCATCCAGGCCAGCAGGTCGAGAGCGATCTGAACGATCTCCAGCCAGAGCTGGTTCTGCGCGGTGTCGTGCAGGGGCAGGTTGCGCAGTCCGGTCGCTCGCGCGGCCCGGATGCGGTCCTCGGCGCGGGCTCGCAACCGGTGGCGGAGTTCGAGTTGGGCGATCGGCTGGTTGAGCGTGTTGGTGGCGAAGCAGGTGATCCGCATGCCGTCCGCGTCCGTGATCCTCAACTGGGCCCCGGGATGGGGCCGTTCCTTGCGGACGATCAACCGCATGCCCTGCGGCCAGCCGTCGAGCAGGTCACCGTCGAGTTCGGCGACCCAGGCCCCGTCACGGACCTCACCGTCCGATTCGACCGCAGGCGTCCAGGCCGATGCGGGGATCTTCAGGACGTGCTCGTGGATGGCCTCGGTGATCACCATGCCGACCGAGTAGGACAGCCAGCGTCCGCGCCGGGCGAGCCAGGCCACGAACTCGTGGGTGCCGCCCGCGGAATCACAGCGGATCAGTGTCCGCCGTCCCCGCTGGTATTTCTTGGGCAGTTGAGCGAGGGCGAGGCGAGCGACGGTGATGTGGTCGGCGGCCGTGTTCGAGCCAGCGTTGCCGGGCCGGAGGCGGGCTGCGACAGGTTCGCCGGTTCCTCCCGGGCCGTGGTCGACGAAGCCCATGAGCGGATGGTGTCCGTATGTCTTCTTCCAGGTCGGGGCTGCGTCCTGCTTGTCCGAGTGCGCGACGACCAGGACCCCGTCCAGGTCCACGGTCACCTGCCCGCCGGCATCCGGAGCCCGCTCGCCGGCCAACTCCCATACTCTTTTGCGGACTTCGGAACGTGCGGTGCGCATCGCGGTCAGCGCCTTCTCGCCGGAGGCGGCGAGGGTGCCGATCAAACGGGAGACCGTCGGATCGGAGGCGACCGGGCCGAACACACCCGGCTCGGCCCGCAGCATCGCGACGTCGGCCAGGCAGTCGCCGCCGAGTGCTACCGCCAGCGCGAGGTCCATGAGCAGCTTGCCGGGGTCGTGGACGGCTCGCGGTCTCCGCCACGGGGTCAGGGCTGCGGATATCGCCTGGTCAAGGCCGATCTTGCGGACCGTTTCGACCAACAGGACCGAACCGGCTTGCGAGACCACGGCCCGGCCGTCATCCCGGACAAGGACATGGGGATAGGACCCGGTAGACTGCTTCACCTGGAAAGTGCCTCCGACAGGGGCGAGAACAAGGACCTCAGCAATCCTCATTCTCGCTGGTCAGAGGCACTTTCTGCTTCCCTGACCGCCTGCCGGACAGCCCGCTTCATGAAAGCGCGAGGCTAGAGCCGTCTCGGGGGCCTCTGCGGTCAGATGGGGGTGTTCTCGTCGGGGACGAAGGGCTCTCCATGGCCGGGGACGATCAGGGAGGGCTTGAGGGCGAGGATCTTGCGGCGGGAGGCGCGCAGGCCTTCGCGGTCATCGGAGGTGGGATCTTCGGCGGGGCCGTGGACGCTCCACCAGGCGTGGGTGAGGATGACGGTCCCTTCGGCGGTTTCCGCGACGGTGGAGATGTCCTGGGGCGTGTGGCCGGGCGTTTCGATCAGGCGGATCGAGGGGGAGAGCTGGTATCCGTCGGCGGGCCGGTCGTACCAGAGGTCGTTGTGGTAGGCGGCCCAGACGTCGTGGGCGCGCGCGTGGGGGAAGAGGGCGGCATTGAGGGTGTGGTCGGGGTGGTGGTGGCTGAAGACCACGTCGGTCACCTGCTCGGGGCTGATTCCGGCGGCGGCGAGCGGGTCGAGGATGAGTTTGCGGTCCTCGACCATGCCGGGGTCGACGACGACGATTGTGTCGCCGTCGCACAGGAGGCCGACGGTCGAGGCGACGTGCCACGGCTTCTGGCGGCCGTCGCGGTCCGCATTGCGTGCGTCGAGGCTGTCGTAGCCGGTGGTCAGCAGGGTGAATGTGGCCGTCATGAGAGGTGATGGTCCTTCGTTGATCGTGGGGAATGGCCGGCATGGAGGGCGAGGTGTGCCGTCCTTGCCGGGGGCTTGAGGGTGTGCGAAGCCACGCCCCGGAGCGGGTCCGGTGAACCGGCGGCGGGGCGGGGGTGGCCGAACTCAGTCGGCGGTGGTCTGGGTGCGGCGGGCGTAGGCGCGGGCGGCGCGGGCTCGGTCGCCGCAGCGGACCGAGCACCAGTGGCGGCGCCCGGCGCGGAGCAGGTAGCGGTTGCAGGGGGTGGAGGGGCAGGCCGTCAGGCGTTCGGCATCAGGTCCGGTGAGCAGGTCGGCGGCGTCGGCGGCGAGGATGCCGAGGGCCTGGTCGACGATCTGGTCGATGGGGTGCGGGGCGGTGCGGTGCATGCCGCGGACAGCATCCCAGCCGAGCGGGGAGGCGGTGGGGACCCGTGTGAGGGCGTCGTTGACGGCCGCCAGCGCGGTGGCGGGGGCAGGGTGGCCGCCGACCTGGGCGGCGAGCAAGGCTCGTACCTGTTCGCGCAGGGAGCGCAGACGTGCCGCGCAGATCTCCTGCATACCGGCGTCCGCAGGGGCCAGGTTGTGGTCCACCAGCCACTGGTTGGCGCCGGAGGGGGTGCCCAACGCATCGAGGAACTGGCCGCCCGGCAGGGCGATGGCGCTGTTGGAGAGGTCGAGCGCGGGGTAGTGCTCAGCGCCCGGTGCCGGCGGCAACCCGGGGTCGACAGAGTCAACGGTGGTGGCGGCATCGGTCTCACTCACGCACCTCACGCTACAGCTTGCCTTCATCCGTGACAAACTCCTATGGTCACGGATGTAAGCCAATCTATCCGTGAGGTGGTTCTCGTCATGGCAGCAACCGGCGTGTCCAGCGAGCAGGTCCCCATCCGTGTCTTCGGCGGTCCGACCGCGCTCATCGAGTACGGCGGGCTGCGGTTCCTGACCGACCCGACCTTCGACGCCCCCGGCACCTACCCCTCCGGGCTGGCCAAGACCGCGCCCGCCTCCGCCGCGCCCGCTGATCTGGGCCGTATCGATGTGGTGCTGCTGTCGCACGACGAGCACGACGACAACCTCGACGCCTCGGGCCGGGCCCTGCTCGCCGATGTCCCCCTGACACTGACCACGCCCAGTGGCGCGGGCCGGCTGGGCGGCACCGCACGCCCCCTGAAGGACTGGGAGTTTATCGAGCTCGACCGCCCCGGTGGTGGCACGATCACCGTCACCGGCGTTCCGGCCCTGCACGGTCCCGGGGCACGCGCGGACCTCGAGCCCGTTGTCGGAGAGGTCGTCGGCTTCGTCCTGAGTGGTGACGGCCTGCCCACCGTCTACGTCAGCGGCGACAACGCCCAGCTCTCCCTGGTCCGTGAGATCGCCGACCGCTTCGGCCCGGTGGACACCGCTGTACTGTTCGCCGGCGCGGTCCGCACTCCCGTCCTGGACCGCGCGCTGCTCACGCTCGACAGTGCTCAAGCCGCCGAGGCCGCCCGCATCCTGGGCGCCCGCCGGATCGTGCCGGTCCACTTCGACAGCTGGGCCCACTTCACCGAGGGCCGCGAGCAGCTCGTGGACGCCTTCACCGCCGCCGGACTGATCGACCGCGTCGAACTGGCCTGACACCGAACGCCCGGCCGCTGCGGTGCGTCAGGAGCGCACCGCGGCGGCCCCTTTACCGGCCCCGCCCACTCGCGCCAGGCCGGCACATCGCAGAAGGAATCCCTGTGAACGACCCGATCAAGGGCACGGCCCGCGGCTGCGCTCCCGCGCCGCTGTCCGTCCTCGACACCGTCCTGGCCGGCCGCGGCATCAGCGCCGCTGACGCCCTGTCCGGCAGCATCGCCCTGGCCGAACTCGCCGAGAGGCGCGGCTTCACCCGCTACTGGGTGACCGAACACCATTCCATGCCCGGCGTCTCCTCCTCCAGCCCCGCCGTCCTGCTGGCCCGGCTGACCGCCCACACCACGCGGCTGCGGCTCGGGGCGGGCGGCGTGATGCTGCCCAACCACCCCCCACTGATCGTCGCCGAGCAGTACGGCCTGCTGCAGGCCCTCGCCCCGGACCGGATCGACCTCGGCCTGGGCCGCGCCCCGGGCACCAACCAGGCCACCGCCGCCGCCCTGCGGCGAGGCCGCTCGGACGACGACGACTTCCCGCAACAGCTCGTCGAGCTGCTGCGCTTCCTCGGCGACGACTTCCCCGAAGAGCACCCCTACCGCGAGCGTGTCTACGCTGTGCCCGGACCGGGACAGGACAAGGAGAACGGTCTTTCGCAGACGACCGGCCGCCCCTCGGTCTGCTGCTGGGATCCTCCGGATACTCCGCCCAGCTCGCCGCCCGCCTGGGCCTGCCCTTCGCCTTCGCCGCGCACTTCTCTCCCGACCACGTCGCCGCCGCCCTCCAGCTCTACCGCGACCGGTTCACCCCCTCAGCAGTCCAGGCCGAGCCGTACGCACTGGCCAGCGTCGCCGTCATGGCCGCCGACGACGAGCACGAGGCCCTGCGCCAGACACGCAGCTACGCCCACAGCATGATGCGCATGCTCCACGGCAAGTCCTACCTCGTACCCACCCCCGACGAGGCGGCTTCCTACCGCTACACCGCCTCCGAACAGCACGTTCTCGACCGCTGGACCAACACCGTCCTGCACGGCACCCCCGACCAGGTCACCGCGCACCTCAACCGCCTGCACGAGGCAGCCCGCCCCGACGAGATCATGATCGCCAGCGTGGGCCACACCCCTCAAGCGCTCCTGCACTCGACCGAACTCATCGCCGACGCCTACACCCTGCCCTCCACACCGGTCCTCGCGTCCGCGCGCTAAACCGGCCTCACTGCCGGCAGGGGGCGCAAACCCCAACGAGCAGTCGGACAGGCAGCCACATCAGGCGCCGCAACACCACGCCCACCACCGCTGGGCTTGTAACGGAGAGACCATGCACAACACTGCGACGACGCCCCCCAGCGGGCCGACGGGCGACCCATCGGCCACTGCTGCGCCTTCTATACCTGAGACGCAAAGGCGCATCCTGGTCATCCTGCTGGCGTCCCAGGTCCTCAGCGGCGTGGGGCTCGCGGCCGGCGTGACCGTTGCTGCCCTGCTGGCTCAGGACATGCTCCACTCCACCACCCTGGCCGGGCTGCCCAGCGCCCTGCTCACCGCAGGCTCCGCCCTCGCCGCCGTCATCATCGGCCGCGTCTCGCAGACCCGCGGGCGCCGCCCCGGCCTGGCCGCCGGCTACCTGGCAGGCGCGCTCGGCGGCGCCGGAGTCGTCGTCGCTGCCGCCCTCGACGACCCCGCCCTGCTGTTCATCTCCCTCTTCCTCTACGGCGCCGGCACCGCCGCCAATCTCCAGGCCCGCTACGCCGGAGCCGACCTGGCCGCCCCACGTCACCGCGCCCGCGCCCTGTCCACCGTCCTGGTCGCCACCACCGTGGGCGGCGTCGTGGGCCCCAACCTCACTGCCCCCGCCGGACGCCTCGCCACCGCCCTCGCATTGCCCCCGCTGAGCGGCCTGTTCCTCGTCTCCAGCTCCGCCTTCGCCCTGGCCGCACTGACCCTGCTGATCTGGCTGCGCCCCGACCCCCTCCTGCTCGCCCGCACCCTCCCCACCGAACCAGAGGCAGCAGAGGCACCAGAGCGCGCCGACGCAGGAGCGGCGCCCGGCCCCCCGCATCGCACCGCACACCCCCGCCCCGGCCTGCCGCTAGGGGTATTGGTGATGGTCCTCAGCCAGCTCGTCATGGTCGCGATCATGACGATGACCCCCGTGCACATGCACGACCACGGCCACAGCACCGCCGCCTCCGGCCTCGTCATAGCCCTGCACGTCGGCGCGATGTACCTGCCCTCCCCCCCCCTGACCGGAGCGCTCACCGACCGCTACGGCCCCACCGCAACGGCCGCCGCATCCGGCCTGACCCTGCTGGCCGCCGGCACCCTCGCGGCCACCGTGCCGGCCGACTCCGTCCTTCTGCTCACCCTCGCTCTCATCCTGCTCGGCATCGGCTGGAACCTCGGCCTCGTCAGCGGCACCACCATCATCACCAACGCCGTCCCCCTGGCCACGCGAGCCAAGACCCAAGGCATGGTCGACGTCGCCATCGCCATCGCCGGAGCCACCGGCGGCATGACCTCCGGAATCGTCGTCGCTGCAGCCAGCTACCCCCTGCTCGCCCTCACCGGCGCTGCCTTCGCACTTGCTCTCCTCCCGGCAGTGATCGTCACCGCCCAGAAAAGCTCACCCCGCACACCTTCCTCGGAACGCCGGTAAACCGGCGCCGAACAGACAGCCCGCACCCTTCCACGGATGCTCGGGCCCGCCGAGGGGGCAGCGCGGCCGCAGCCCGCGCCGGCGCCGCGCGGCAGGGCCCGGACGGGTGCGGCGAGGGCGAGTGGTACGGGGAACTCGATCCGCCAAGCGTGGCCCGGCACCGGAAAGGCGGGGTCTGCACGCCCCGGCTGATGTTGCAGGGATGGGTACGGCCCCGTCGATGGCGCGTGGGCGGTGCCATGCCGCACGCAGGTCGGCCCGGACATGGCGGCGCTCCGCGTGCCGGTGCGGAGGTCCCATCGGCACGCGGAGCTCGTTTCGGAGATCGTGACCCGAACAGCTGCGTCAGCTGACGGAGAACTGACCGAAGCTCGCTGTGCCGATGCTTCCGGCGTGGGCCGTGGAGAACATCCCCGCGTCCAGGGTGCTGTTCGCCCCGGTCAGTGTCGCGGTGCCGACAGTGGTCCAGGTGGTGCCGTCGGCGGAGTAGGAGCCGGTGACCGACGTGCCGCTCCTGACCAGGCGGAGCCAGACCGGGGCGACGGTGGCGCTTCCGGTCTTGTGGGTGTTGGTGTCGAGGTAGCCGTCACCGTTGGAGTCCGACGACAGGGCGATCCCGTTGCCCGGGGTGGTGGCGAGGACGAGGTACCCGGTGGACGGGCCGGCGGAGGCGATGTTGTTCCGCAGCATCAGGCCGGCTTTGGCCCAGTTGTTGGTCTTGTCCTGACGGGCGACGCGGACGGTGACGGTCGAGGACGTGCCGGCGGCCCCTGTCCGGTAGGCGGCGGAATACTCGTCGTCGTATGCCGTGCCGGAGCGCCATACATCGATGCCCGCGCCGGTCAGGGAGGTCACTCC
>NZ_JACHCX010000024.1:0-109488 GCF_014207295.1 Streptomyces sp. AK010 | reverse complement strand
GGTGGTGCTGGTCATGAGGGGGTGGTTCTCCTGTCGTGCCCTCTCAGGCTAACCCGACGAAGCGGGACGTCTCACCCAAGGCTGACAGAGAGGGGGGAGACGAACTGGTGAACCGCTTCCAGTTCGTCCACGACCACCAGGACGCCTTCGGCGTGAAGCGGTTGTGCCAGGTGCTGGGCGTGAACCGCTCCAGCTACTACAAGTGGCGGGACAGGGCCGATGCGCGGACCGCGCGGCAGGCCGCCGACCGGGCCCTGGCCGAACAGATCCGCGCCGTCCACACCGAATCCGACGGCGCCTACGGCTCTCCGCGGATCACCGCCGAGCTCCGCGCCGACGGCCGCAAGATCAACGAGAAACGGGTGGCCCGCGTGATGCGCACGTTCTCCATCCAGGGCATACGCCTGCGCAGACGGGTCCGCACCACGATCCCCGAGCCGTCGGCGGCACCGGTGGCGGACCTGTTCCAGCGGGACTTCACCGCCCCCGCGCCCGGAGTCAAGTACATGGGGTCGGGTAGCCGGAGGGAATCTCACCCTCCGGCTCCCACAGAACCGTGCGTAACAGTCTCCCGTTACACGGCTCTTGTCACCCTGATCACCAGAAATTTCGGCACAGGCGCCAATGTGCGAACATTCCCGGGTATCGCTGCGTGATCCCCTGGAAACACTCCTTGGCTTTCTTGAACCCGGCCAGCCGTTTGTACTTTCTGCGGATCCAGCGCATCAGGTAGGCGTTGATGCGCCGCAGGAGGGGTTTCAGCGCGGAGTGATAGAACGCTCCGTAGTACTGCATCCACCCTCGCACGATCGGGTTGATGATCCGTGCGAGTTGAGCGAAGGTGTGGCCCGTGCGCCGGTGGATCCGCCACCCGCGCAATTCGGAACTGAGCCTCTTCAGGGCCTCCTTGCTGATCGCAGGCAGAAAGCACGGGAATGTCACCCCATGCTTGCTGCGCGCCGCGCGAGCGCGGAACGTGAACCCCAGGAACGTGAACGCCGTGTGCTCATACGAGCCGCGCCGGTTCGCGTCCTTGCAGTAGACGATCCGGGTCTTGTCGGGATGCAGACGCAGCCCGACCTCTTCCATCCGGTTCCCGATCGCCTCCACCAGTCTTCTGGCCTGGCGCTCGCTGACGCAGTGCACGACCGCGTCATCCACGTAGCGTTCGAAGGGGACGTTCGGGAACTCCCGAGCCAGCCACATGTCGAACGCATAGTGCAGGAACAGATTCGCCAACACGGGCGAGACCGATGACCCTTGCGGGGTCCCCCGGTCCCGCATCTGCAAGGTGCCATCGGGTAGTTGAAGCGGTGCCTCCAGCCATCGCCGGACGTACAACTTCACCCAAACGGCGTCGGTGTGTGCTTCCACTGCCTTGACGATGAGGTCCCAGGGGACGCTGTCGAAGAACTTCTGGATGTCGAGGTCGACGACCCAGTCCTTCTTCCAGCATCGTTCCCGGCACTTTTCCACCGCGTCCAGCGCCGACCGACCGGGCCGATACCCGTAGGAGTCCGGATGGAACTTCGGTTCCACCTCACGCTCCAGACGGGCGGCCACTACGGTCTGTGCAATTCTGTCCGCGACCGTGGGAACGCCGAGAATTCTGGTTCCACCGCCATGTGGCTTCGGAATCTCCACCGCTCGCACCGGGGGCGGAAAGTAGCTACCCGAGGACATCCGGTTCCAGATCTTGAAGAGGTTGCCCCTCAGATCCTTCTCGAATTCCTCGATCGAGCAACCGTCCACGCCCGACGCCCCCTTAGGGGTCCTTTCACTATGAGTGTCCGATCAGGGCGCGTGGTCTAGTGCCGTGCGTCGCAAGGCGCCGGGAAGCCCTCGTAGCGGAGCTACTAGGGCTTTTCGGCAACGCGGCGAGGTGCGGTGCCAGGCCGCGCGACCCGGACGGGCATAGTGAAAGGACCCCTTATTGGCCTTGACCTTCTCCCATGCCTCCCATACTTCCCACTTCGAGATCTCGAACGACTTTCCTGGCGACTTCAGCTCGCCCACCCGACTCCTCCCAGGGCATGCCCGGTTGATCGAACGAACACAGCCACGGATGACCCGGCCCCTTCGCTCCGTCCCCATTACAGAGACTTCATCACTACTACGAGCCGGTCCGCCGGCGAGTTCCGCACCGGTACTCGATCCCTCGCGGTTTCCGCCGCTTCGGGACACTCCCTCTCCCTGCCCATGAGGCAGGACTATCGGGACTCGCCTTCCCACGTTCCACGTGAAAGCAGCAGACCAGGCTCGCGTCGCCTCCATGCCGGGCACCGTCTGGCCAGTAGACGGGTGTCCGCCAGACTTGTCCTGGAGCCATATCTACACCCCCAGTTTCGATGCCATCTAAATACGTTTTCGACACGTCATCAGCGATTCGCTTGCGCTCGCCTTCCTGGTCCCCACCTGACGCCTCATGGGCGCCTTTTCCACATCGCTCACCACGACGGTCTTCAGCCAACGCAGCATGTGGCGGTTTGAAGCCTCCCCCCGCAGGGCGGCTCCGAAGGGCCTACCTTCATCTTTCACGCAGCACCGCATTCAAAGAGGTGCCGACCTACATTCCTGAACCTCTCTTCCTGCGTTCGTGGCACACCGACATCACCTACCTCCCCACCGGGGACGGCCAGTTCCTCTACCTGGCCACCGTCCTGGACTGCTTCAGCCGCCGAGTGGTCGGCTGGTCCCTCGCCGCCCACATGCGCACCGAACTCGTCGCCGACGCCCTGCGGATGGCAGCCGCCACCCGCGGCGGTCTGAGCGGCGCGGTCTTCCACTCCGATCACGGTGCCCAGTACACATCGCGTGAATTCGCCGACCTGTGCCGCGAGTTGGGCGTCACCCAGTCCATGGGCGCGGTCGGTACCTCCCGCCGACAACGCCGCCTGCGAGAGCTTCCACGCCACCCTCAAGCGCGAGACCCTGCGCGGCGCCCACCACTACCCGGGAACGGAACTCTGCCGACGCACCGTCTTCCGGTGGCTCACCCGCTACAACACCCGCCGCAGGCACTCCGCCAACGGACACCTCAGCCCCGTCGACTACGAACACCAGCACCAGCAGGAGTCCGATAAGCTCACGCTGGCCGCATAACCACCCGAACGCGTGTCCACTTTCGCGGGGGAAGGCCCCCTCTCCTCCGTCACCGCATCCTCCTGGGCTGACGACACCCTCCGTCACCACCGACTACGGAACAGACCCGTTCATTTGACAGACCCACGCCCGGGGTTGCCCGCCAGGGCTCGCTGAGCGCCGAGACGGTCTGGGGTTGAGCCGGTGGGTGTCTGGCGAGTTCCGAGGCCATGACCCCTGATCCATCTCCTGATCTGTGCCGTGAGCATCATCAGTCACAGAGTTCCGCGGGGGCGGCCTACCGTGCTGGTCCCCTCCGCCGGAGCGGGCATCCACGTGATACCGCTCCTACGCCCCGTGCCGCTGCTGTGCGCCGAGAACTTCGCCCACGCTCGTCAAGGTGCTGGTGGGCGTGCCCTGAGCACGGCGTCCGACGGCGGCCCCGCTCGGGGCAGGGGCTACTCCGTGCCCTCCGCCGGCAGGCCGAGCCGCTCGGACTGGTCGTCGTGGAACGTGGTGATCTCCGTGATCAGTCCGCCGGTGACGCGCAGGACGTCGATCGTCAGCGGCAGGTACGCGCCCTGCTGCTCCTGCCAGAGGTAGAAGGCGAGGGCGGGCTGCCGGTTCACGGCGCTGGGGACGGCGCGCAGGCCCTTCATGCCCTCGAAGCCGCTCGTGATCCAGTCGTTCACCACCGTGTCGCGGCCGATGCGGAGGCCCGGCGTGGGCGGCATCGAGCAGCGGACGTCCTCGCGCAGGAGCGTGGTGAGCCGGTCGACGTCCGTGGCCACGCTGGCGTCGGTGTAGCGCCGTACCAGCTCGCGCGTCTCTGCGTCCTGATCGCCGCCGCTCCAGTCCTGCCGCTCGGCGGGCAGGTGTTCCCGCATGCCGGCGCGGGCCCGCTGCAATGCGCTGTTCACGGAGTTGACGGAATCGCCCAGGCATTCCGCGCCGTCCCGCGCAGACCAGCCGAGCACATCCCGCAAGATCAGCACGGCCCGTGGGCGCGGCGCGAGGTGCTGGACCGCCACGAGGTATGCTGGCTCGATCGTCTCCCGCGCGACGGCGACGGTCTCCGGCTCGTCGGCGCCGCCCACGGGCAGCTCGTCGAGCAGCCGGTCCGGGTAGGGCTGCAGCCACAGCACCTCGCCGCCGGTGCCAGGCTCCGGGCGGATCTTGGCAAGCAGGTCCAGGCAGGCGTTGGTGGCGATCCGGTACAGCCAGGCCCGGAACGTCGAACGCCCCTCGAAGGTCCCGCCGCCGCCAGGCACGCAGGAACGTCTCCTGCACGGTGTCCTCGGCGTCCTCGAACGATCCGAGCATCCGGTCGAATGGCTCTGGGACACCGTCGCCGCCACCGTGCTCGACCGGGCTCGGCATCGACGGTGCGGCGGACCGCCCGCGGCCTCGCCTGTGGTGGTGCCCGGTCGGGTTCCTCGCCTCGCTGCCCCTGCACGCGGCCGACCTGCACCGCTCTCCCGCGCCCAGGGTCGTCGCCGTGCCACGCTCCTCGACCGGACGGTCTCCTCCCTCACCTCCACCCTGGGCGTTCTCGCCCAGGCCCGGACCCGCCCGTCGGCGTCCCCGGCCGCGGGTACGCTGGTCGTCGCGCTGCCGCGGACGCCGGGCGCGGAACCTCTCGGCCACGCGGAGAAGGAGGCGGCCCGCGTCGCCGAGCTTCTGCGGCCCGCCGGGCCCGTCACCGTACTCACCGGCCCGGCCGCCACCTCGCAGTCCGTGCTGGGCGCCCTCCCGGGGCACGGCACCGCGCACTTCGTGTGCCACGGTCTGACCGACCCGCTCGACCCGTCGGGCAGTCGGCTGTTCCTCGCAGATCACCGCGAGCGTCCGCTGACCGTCGCAGTGCTCGCGGGCCTCCGCCTGCGCGAGGCGGATCTGGCGCACCTGTCCGCGTGCAGCACCGGCGTCATGGCCCACCGGCTCGCGGACGAGTTCGTGCACCGGCCTTCCAGCTCTGCGGTTACCGACAGGTCGTCGGCCCCCTCTGGCCGGTCAGCGACGCGGCGGCCGAAGCGGTGGCCGAGGCCTTCCACGCCCGCCGCGCCGCCGGTCTGCCCGGCGCCGAAGCCCTGACCGACGCCCTCCTGGACCTCCGCGACCGCTACCTCGCCGCCCCCACCCGCTGGGCCGCGCACGTCCACACCGGGGTCTGATCTCGTGCCGGGGTGTCGCCGGCCCGGGCACGGCGTGCCGCTTCGGGGGCACCCGGCCGTACCTGTGGTGCGGGGCCGCATTCGAGATGCTCGTGGCGCTCCTGAGGGTGGCAGATGACAGGATGGGGGCATGACTATCAAGGTTTTCTTTGACATCACCATCGACGGCGTTCCCGCCGGCCGGATCAACATGAACCTCTTCGACGACGTCGCCCCCAAGACCGTGGAGAACTTCCGCGCGCTCGCGACCGGCGAGAAGGGCTTCGGCTACAAGGGCTCGTCCTTCCACCGCGTCATCCCGGAGTTCATGCTCCAGGGCGGTGACTTCACCCGCGGCGACGGCACGGGCGGCAAGAGCATCTACGGCGAGAAGTTCGCCGACGAGAACTTCACGCTCAAGCACACCAAGCCGGGCCAGCTCTCCATGGCCAACGCCGGCCCGAACACCAACGGCTCGCAGTTCTTCATCACCACGATCGTGACGTCGTGGCTCGACGGCAAGCACGTCGTCTTCGGCGAGGTCGCCGACGAGAGCAGCATGGAGCTCGTGCGCAAGATCGAGAGCTACGGCTCGCGGTCCGGCCGCACCTCGGCCACGATCACCATCGCCGACTCCGGCACTCTCTGACGATACGTCGCCACGTGCGGGGTCCGGACAGCCGGACCCCGCACGAGAGGGTGCTCACGAACCCTCGCCCTCGTGCTTACGGCTTGTCGAGCACCGTCCCCGTCAGCACCGGCCTGCCTGGCAGCGGCTCGGCGTTGCGGTCGGTCAGGGCGAGGCGCATCGGCTCGGCCGGCTCGGCCACCTGGTCCCCTACGGTCGGCACCACGGTCGGCACCTCGAAGTCCACGCCGGTGCTCCCGGGCGGGATGTGCAGGCACAGCCACAGGTGCGCGTCGGACAGCGGCCGCTCGGGGTCGTGGACGTCGATGGCGGGCGCGCTGTGCGATCAAGCCAAGGCGGCGGCGGAGACACGGACCTGCCAGGGGCGTCCCGCTACAGTGAATCGGCGGAGGGGTCCGATGCGTACTGTGGAAATGAGTCGCGCGGAGGCTGTCGCGCTCGTGCAGCGGATCATGCAAGCGGATTACGCCTCGGACGACGAGAGGGACGCCTGGCTGGACAGTCTCGACAGATCACTGGCATGCCCGTCCGGTCATGTCGGCGACTTGATCTTCTGGCCGCCGGGGCTGGGGCTTCCGGCCGATGAAGTGGTCGATCAGGCTTTGGCGTATCGGCCAATCGCTTTGTGAGGTGCCCCGTTTCAGCGACCGTCAGCGCTCGAGCGGGCCACGGGCGCCGTGCAGTCGCAGGGGGCGGTCGGCCTGACCGAGGAGCATGACGCGCGACTCTTCCACCGGCGGGCCGCGGTCCACTCACCGCTCTTGGGATGGCCCACCGAACTCCGGCGCCTGGCCGCCCCCGACATCCTCGCCCGCTCTATCGCGTGAACCCTGGTGGCGCGCTCCGCCGCCAGGACTCACGGACCCTGACCGACGGTTCGTACGGCGGCGTGTGCCCGCGACATCATCCGCGCCGACGCGTACGGGAGCAGTGGCTCCTGGCGCGATCACGGTTGCCGCAGTCGTCCGAGCTGCACCAGCGCCGGGTCCCGCTCCGGGAGCGGTCGAGGAAGAACCAGCCGCATCCGGGGCCCGCACAGCGCCGGATCCGGCCCAGGCCGTCCCCGGTCAGCAGGTCCTCCGTCAAGACCGCCCCCCTCAGCCCGATTTCGACGGCAATCCGGGCCGACTCACATATTGACGTGTTCACGTCACACAGCTACTGCCCCCGCGACCTGCCTGATTGAAACGATTCAATAGACCGGAGAAGCCATGCTCCTCAGGCGCCCCCTCATGCTCGGCCTCCTCACGGGCTTCGTCGTGCTCGCGGTACCCGCAGGCGTGTCCGCACTCTCCACTCCCCTGTCACCAGCGGCGTCCGCCGCGGCCGCTCCTCTCGCCGTGCGGGCCCTGAGCACCAACAGCCGCACGAACCCCCTCGGCATCGGCGGTGAAACCCCGGTGTTCGGATGGCAGTTGGCGTCGGACCGGCGGGCGACGGCACAACAGGCCTATGAGATACAGGTCGGACACGGACCAGGGGCCGCCGACGTGTGGTCGTCCGGCAAGGTGAGGTCCGGCCGGCAGGTCGACGTCGCGTACGGCGGCCCGGGCCTGAAGTCGGCCACTCGCTACCACTGGCGCGTCCGGGTCTGGGACGACAAGGGAGCGGTGAGCCGGTGGAGCGCGGACGCGTACTTCGAGACCGGACTGTTGGACGCCGGCGACTGGGCCGGCGCGCAGTGGATCACGCGCCCCGGCGCCCCGAGTGAACTGGACAAGTGGACCGACTACTCCGCGACCGTCCGCTTCAAGCTCGAGAACGCCGCCTTCGGCATGTTCCTGCGCGCCCCCGACCCGGCCAACGGATACATGTGGCAGTTCAACGTCACCGGAGCGAGTCCGACGCTGAGGCTGCACAAGCAGGTGAAGGGCGCGTACAGCGTCGTCAAGGAAGTAGACCTCGCACCCTACGGCTTCACCAACGCATCCCTTCTCGCCGACCGGCACACCGTGCGCTACGACGCTGCGGGCGACACGATCAGGACGACACTCGACGGCAAGCTCGTCAGCACCTTCACCGACTCCACGTTCGCGAAGGGCTACATCGGTTTCCGCACCCACGCCTGCTGCGGCGAGCGGGGAACGGTCTACGACGCCGTCGTGACCGGGGCCGACGGCAGCACCCTGCTCGACACCGACTTCGCCTCCGGCCGGAACCCCTTCTCCGGCGGTGTCATCGCCGACTCCGCCCTCGCCGTCTCCGGCACCACGGACGCCCTGTACGGGCCCGACGTCCGGCCGATGCCCTTGCTCCGCAAGGCCTTCGCGACCGAGCCCGGCAAGAAGGCCGCCTCCGCACGGGTCTACGCCTCCGCGCTCGGCATCTACACGCTGGAGATCAACGGCAGGCCGGTCGGCGACCAGGTACTGGCCCCGGGCTGGACCGACTACCACAAGCGCATCCAGTCCCAGACCTACGACGTCACGAGACTGCTCAACAGGGGCGACAACGCGATCGGTGCCTCCCTGGCGAACGGCTGGTGGGCCGGCAAGGTCGGGATCGGCTGGAGCCGCCAGTACGGCGACACGCCGGCGCTCGTGGCGAAGATGCGCGTCACCTACACCGACGGCTCCGCGCAGTGGGTCGCCACGGACGGCTCGTGGAAGGCGGCCGAGGGACCCCACGTGCAGGCCGACCTGCAGGACGGTGAGACGTATGACGCCCGTCTGAAGCCGGCGGGCTGGAGCCGCGCCGGATTCGACGACGTCGGCTGGGAGACGGCGGCCACGGTGGAGTCACGCACCGCCCGACTCGTCCCGCAGAGCGACGAGCCGGTGCGCGAGACCCAGGTCCTCAAGGCCCGGAAGATGACCGAGCCCAGCCCCGGGACCTACGTGTACGACCTCGGCCAGAACATGGTCGGCGTGGCCCGGCTGCCCCTGACCGGCTCCTCCGGCCGGACCGCGCAGATCCGTTACGCCGAGGTGCTCAACAAGGACGGCACCCTCTACACCGACAACTTCCGCAGCGCCAAGGTCACCGACCGCTATGTCTTCGCCGGCTCCGCAACGGTCACCTACGAGCCCACCTTCACCCAGCACGGGTTCCGCTACATCGAGATCACCGGAGTGGACTCACCACCCGCGCTCACCGACGTACAGGGCGTCGTCTGGGGCTCCGACCTCCCCTCCACCGGCACGCTGAAGACCTCGGACGGCATGCTCGACCAGTTGGTCAGCAACATCTCCTGGAGCCAGCGGGGCAACTTCCTGTCCATCCCCACCGACACCCCGGCCCGCGACGAGCGCCTGGGCTGGACGGGCGACATCAGCCTGTTCGCCCCGACGGCCAACTACCTCGTCGACACACGCGCGTTCCTGTCCCACTGGATGGCGGACGTCCGCAACTCCCAGCACGCAGACGGCGATCTGCCGGCGGTCGTGCCGACCCCCCAGGGCCAGTTCGCCGACAGCGGCGTAGGCTGGTCCGACGTCATGATCACCGTGCCGTACCACGTGTGGCGCTCCTACGGTGACACCCGCATCCTGCGCGACAACTACCCCGCGATGCGCAAGTTCTTCCAGTTCGTGCGCGACAGTGCCGGAGCGGACCTTCTGGAGCCCGGCCGCACCACGTTCTTCACCAACGACTGGCTGCATCTGGACGACCCCACCGAGCAGGGCATCCTGGGCACCGCCTATTACGCCGAGAACGCCCGCATGATGGCGGAAGTCGCCGAGGCTCTGGGCGACGAGCCCTCGGCGTCCGACTACCGCAAGCTCTCCACCGGCATCCGCCACTCCTTCACCGAGGCCTACGTCTCGGCCGACGGCACCGTGAAGGGCAACTCCCAGACCGGATACGCCATGGCCCTGGGCATGGATCTCGTCGCGGACCCGGCCCTGGTCGGCAAGGTCGGGGAGAAGTCCGTGGCCAAGCTGGCCCTGACCGAGAACCACCTGCGCACCGGCTTCATCGGCACGCCGCTGCTGCTGCCCGCGCTGAGCCAAATCGGCCGCGACGACCTGGCCTACAAGATGCTCCTGCACAAGGACTACCCGTCCTGGGGCTACGAGATCGAGAAGGGCGGCACCACCATGTGGGAGCGCTGGAACTCGATCATGCCCGACGGTGAATTCGGCCCCGTCGACATGAACTGCTTCAACCACTACGCGTACGGCGCCGTGGGTGACTGGATGTTCCAGAACATCGGTGGCCTCTCCGCCATCGAGCCCGGCTACAAGCGCTCCCGGATCGCCCCCGTCCCCGGCGGCAACCTGACCCGGGGCTCCGGAAGCCTCCACACCGTCCACGGCCCGCTGTCATCGCGCTGGACCAGACGCGACGGCGTCTTCACCCTGAAGGTGACGGTGCCGGTCAACACGGTCGCGGAAGTCCATGTCCCGGCCGACACCCGCCGCGCGGTGACCGAGGGCGGCCGACCGGCGGACACGGCGAAGGGGGTCCGCTTCCTGCGTATGGAGGACGGGGCGGCCGTCTTCCAGGTCGGGTCGGGCACCTACGACTTCGCCGCCGCGTCGGATTCCCACTAGGACGGGCCAGGGCACGCCGCATCGCAGGCGCACCCGAGCAGGCAGGGGATCTCCACCTGCTCGGGTGGACCGAGCGCCTCGGCAGGAACGCCGCCCCACCGTCCGGCCGACCGGCACCCACCCATGACGGCCGGCTTCACCCTCCACCTGGCAGAACCCATGCTGCGGCCTCCGGGCTCCGGGCTCCGGGCTCCGGGCTCCGGGCTCCGGGCTCCGGCAGGTTTCTCCACCGTTCTGTCACGGTCCGGGCACGCCTCACGCATACTTCTGGCCACGCAACCGCGGTGGCCGAAAGATGTGTCCTCGAGTGCGGGGCCGGCCGATGCCGAACGGTGGCCCAGGGGGGTGCGATGAACACGTGGGAAGTGCCCGGATACACCGGGTCGCTCGAGCTCGGGGAAGGGGCGAGTGGACGGGTCGTCCAGGCCGTCCATGAGGAGACCGGTGTTCCGGTCGCGGTGAAGTACCTCAGCGAGTCCCTGCGCACCCGGCCGGGCTTCGTGCACGACTTCCGCGCGGAGGCACGGCTGCTGGGCGGGCTGGAGAGCCCGTACGTCGCCGGGTTGTACGAGTACGTGGAGAGCGCGGACGGCGCCGCCATCGTGATGGAGCTGGTCGACGGCGTCTCGCTGCGTGCGCTGCTGAAGCGGGAGGGACCGCTCGACCCCGAAGCCGCACTCGTCATCCTCAAGGGTTCGTTGCTCGGGCTGGCCGACGCGCACCGGATCGGCGTCGTCCACCGGGACTACAAGCCGGAGAACGTGCTGGTCACGCCGGACGGATGCTCCAAGCTGGTCGACTTCGGCATCGCGGTGGATGCGGGCACCAGTTCGGGTGTGGCCGGGACCCCCTCCTACATGGCCCCCGAGCAGTGGACCGGCGCTCCCGCCTCTCCCACCGCCGATGTGTACGCGGCCACGGCCACCTTCTTCGAATGCCTCACGGGCCGCAAGCCGTACCTGGGTGACAACCTCGCCGAACTCGCCCTCCAGCACGTCGACGCACCCGTGCCGGCCGAGGAGGCCCCCGAGCCGGTGCGGGACCTGGTGCGCCGGGGTCTGGCCAAGAACCCCGAGGAACGGCCCGCACGCGCCGAGGACCTGGTCGCGGAGCTGGAGACCGCCGCCGGCACCGCCTACGGTCCCGACTGGGAGGAACGCGGCCGGGGCCGGCTCGCCGCGCTGGTGGCCCTGCTGCCGCTGCTCCTGCCCTCGTCGCGCGAGGCACCGCGGAGCACCACGGACACGGCACGCACGGTCCTGCGCCGTCCGCCGGGTCTCGGCGGGGCGCACTCGTGGCTGCCCGGTCGGCCGGGGCTGCTCGTGTCCGCCGGCGCCGCGCTTCTCGGTGTCCTCCTGACCCTCGGGGTCCCCTTCGCCCCGGGGACCGCCCCGCAGCAGACGGCGCAGGCCCTGGCCACCACCAGTGCCCAGCCCGGCCAAGGACCGGACGCTCCGCCCTCCCCCACCGACTCCTCGCCGTCTCCCTCCGCCACGCCGACCGAGTCGGCCGGCTCGTCGCCGTCACCCACCGTGTCGTCGCCCTCGGGCCCGGCGGCCACCGGTTCGGATGGCCCCCCGGCTCCCGACGCCCCCTCCGGCGGCCCGGAGACCACCGCACCCGGCGGCCCGGCCACCGCGGCGACACCGACGACCTCCACGCCCGCCCCGCCTGTCGCACCCGCCGTCAAGGACGTGGTGGTGTCGGACTTCCGGCAGACAGGTCCCACGAGCGCCACGGCCACCGTCGGAATCACCACGGACGGCACCGGGCCGGTCTCGATCACGGTCTCCTGGTTCACGGGCCGTACGGCGGGCCCGCTGGGCACTCCGGACAGACCGTCCCAGACCTTCGAACGCAGCGGCGCCACCCAGTACACCATCACCGTCGACCACACCTTCCAGAACGTGGGCTGCTACTGGGCGGTTCAGGCCACCACGACCCCGGCGTCCGCCGACGGGGGCGCCTCGCAGCAGCTCCTCACGAGGCGGTGCGACCTCAGATGACCACCCGCGACGACGACCACGCTCCCGCTCCCGCCTGCCACCCGACCGCGCCGCCGGGATCCGCGGACGGGCCCACCGAGGTGCTGCGGTCCACCGACCGGCCGGCTCAGGCACCCGGCAGCCACGCCCGGAGCGGCAAGACGGGCTCGGCCGATGCCGAGTACAGCGCCACTGTGCTGGCCAGCCACTGGATACAGCGCCCCGGAGCGGACGAGACCCTGGTCGAGCCCGCGGCGGAGGAGCGATCGACGCCGCCCGATCGCGTCGAAGGCACCGTGCTTCGCTTCGGCCCGGGCGTGACCGCCACCGCCGTGCATCGGACCCACCGGATGCCCGCCGCCACACCGCCGTCCGCACCCCGGCGTCGACGGCTGCGCAGACACACACTGCCCCTGCTCGTGGTGCTCTGCGTCCTCGCGCTCCTCGCCTGGCAGCGACTCGGTCAGCCGCTCAGGGTCGGCGCGATCACGGTCACGGCCCGGCCGACGGCGCTCGGCTGCGACGGCACCGCCCACATCGTCGCCCTCGTCACCGCCAACGGCCGTCCGGGCACACTGTCCTACCGCTGGGTCCGCAGCGACGGCACTGCCTCGGGCGTGCTGGAAGAAGTGATGGTCCGGGGGCAGAAGCGAGCACGACTCCATCTGCGGTGGACCTTCCAAGGCCCGGGACAGCACCCGGCCCGGGCCGAACTGCGCATTCTGTCCGGACCCGAGCGCACGGCGACCGCCCGTCTCACGTACGAGTGCCCCTGACCGCTCGAACCCGCCCGGGCTGTGTCACCGGCCGGTCCGCGGGCTGTAGGGCTGCAGGAGTTGGTCCACGGGTGCGTGATCGTCGGTGAGCAGTGGGGCGTCGCCGGTCCAGGAGTCGAGGTCCCCGCCGGTGGTGATCCTCCAGCCGGTGCGCCGGGCGTCCAGCTTCTTCTGCGCCGCGCGAAGGTCGACCGGCCGGTCGGAGGCGAGCACCACCAGGTTGCCGCCGACGGAGTCGGCGGAGGGGCCCTGGCCGATGTCCGCGGGTTCGCCGAGGACGGCGACGTGCTCGAAGGTCTCGCTCAGGGTGGCCACTTCGGCCCGTGCGAAGTCCATACCACCGTGATCGATGAGGTTGACCACGTACAGACCGTCCTCGTTGAGCACCCGCCGTACGTCGGCCATCGCTTCCGCCGTGGTGAGGTGCCACGGCACGCTCACACCCCCGAAGGCGTCGCCGACGACGAGGTCACGACTGCCGGTGTCCAGGCGTCGCAGGCCCAGTCGGCCGTCCTCGACGCGCACGCCGATACCGGCCTGCGCCGGCAGTCCGAGTTGCTCACGGTTGATGCCCTCGACCCCGCCGTCGATCTCGGAGACGAGGCTGCGCGTTCCGGGCCGCGTGGCCGCGAGGTAGCGGGGCAGGGTGAGTCCGCCGCCGCCCAGGTGATGAGCCGTCAGTGCCTCACCGTGCGGAAAGGCGGCATCCACCGCCGACGCGATGGCGCGCACGTACTCGAACTTCAGGTGGGTCGGGTCGTCGATGTCGACGTAGGAGTGCCGCAGGCCGTCCAGGACGAGTGTGCGGCCGTTGCCCCCGTCGGAGTCCGCGACGACCCGTGCGCAGTGATACGTGGTCTCCACGTCGCAGCCGCCGGGCGCGACCGTGGCACCGAGGCCGCCGGCCAGGACCATCAGTGTCAGGGCCGGGGCGCCGCTCCATCCGCGTGTTCGCCACTCGACCCACGCCGAACCCGCCACCAGCAGCGCTCCGAGGCCGAGCAGTATCCCGCTGACCGGCAGTCTCGAGACGAGGACGAAGCCGGTGAGCACGGTGCCGACGATGGCGCCGACGGTACCGACTCCGGACAGGCGGCCGACCACCGTACCGGTCTCCGCCAGGTTGGTGAGCCGCAGCTTCGTGACGAACGGCGTCACCGCGGAGAGCAGCGCGCCCGGCACCAGGATGGTCAGGGACGCGATCACCAGGAGCACCGCCGGGGCCCACTCCGCGGTGGTGCGCAGCACGGACGGGGTGAGTGCGACGACCGCTCCGGACACTCCGAGCGAAGGGCCGATGAGCCGACGGGGATCGACCTGATCCGCGATGTGCCCGCCCAGCCAGGAGCCGAAGGCGATGGCGGTGAGCGCGATGCCGATCACCATGGTGCTGGTCTCGAGGGTCAGGCCGAGGTAGGGGGCGAGCAGCCGCAGAGCGACGATCTCGACCACCAGGACCGCTGCCGAGGATCCGAACACCAGCAGTGCGGCGGCCCGAGGGCCCAGACCGACACGGCCCGGCGTGAGCTCAGGGGCGGGCGACGACGATTCGGTCACGGGCGACATTCTTGCACGCAGCTCACAGACCGAACGGCACCGTGCGAACCCTCATCTGCCCGGCCCGGGGCGTGACTTGCGGTCGAAGAAGGGCACTGGTGTCGGGGGCGTGCGCCCTCTGCCGACCAGCCCGAGCGGGCCCGTGGCGGAGCTCAGGGACGGGGTTGCAGCACCTCCAGGGTGCCGGTCCGGGTGTCGTAGCTGCGCAGGGTTGTGAGCCGGATGGACAGCGGTGGTGCCGGCAACAGCTCAGGGATCCGTCGGCCGGCGAAGGCGCCGGCTCGCCGAGTCCGGCCGAGGGTGATGTGCGGGGCCCAGCGACCGGGTTCGTGGAAGGGGTTGAGGGTTGCGGGCGGGCTGTCCGAGGCCACGACCTCCCAGACGCGGCGGTGCAGGGCGGCCAGCGCAGGGTCCAGGTCCAGCGCCCAGGCCAGTACCGAGGTGGGCCGCTCGAAGCGGACCACGCCGGTGCACCGCACCGGCAGCGGCAGGGCGGCGGCCACCTCGGCGAGCTCCCAGCGGATCGGGGCGGTCAGCTCCGGGCAAGCGGCCAGAGTGAGGTGCGGGCTGTTGGTCGGTGAGCGGTGACGCGCCTGACTGGGCAGCCCCGCGTCGGCGAGCCGCCGCCAGGCCTCGCGGACCGCTTGCTCCGCCGTCTCGTCCAACAAGAGCTCGACCGTGCGCACCGCGGCAGCCTAGCGGCGATCACCTGCACGGTCCCCGCCGACCGGGCCGGTCCCACTGGGAGGTCGAGTCCTGCACCCGTACGGGCGACGCACGGCGGCCTTCGCATCCGGTTTCACCACGGTGGGCGAAGTGCCCATCGTCCGAACGCGTCCCGCCCTTGACAGAAGGCTTCCTGCCATGGCGCACGCCACCCCGCACTGGCTCTTCGGCGACCAGCTCGGCCCGCATTTCCTCGCCCCGGACGGGGAGCGGGGCCCGGACCGCGGGGCGCCCGTGGTGATGGTCGAGGCGGTCGGTCCTCCGGCGCAGACGCTTTTCACCGGGCCAAGGCCCATCTGGTGCTCTCGGCGATGCGGCACCGTGCGGCGGAGCTGGGTGAGCGGGTGACGTACGTGCGGGCGGAGACGTATCGCGAGGGCCTGCGTCGCGCATCTGGGACTGCTGCACCCCGCCGAGTGCGTGGAGCGTGCCGAACGGGCCTGGCGGGAGGGCGAGGTCCCCGTGAACAGCGCCGAGGGGTTCGTACGCCAGGTCGCCGGATGGCGGGAGTACGTCTGGCAGTTGTACTGGTACTTCGGTGACGACTACCGCCAGGGCAACGCCCTCGGGCACACCCTGGTCTTGGTGCCTTCGTCGCTGTCGTTCCAGGCGGAGGTGATGTCGGAGCCGGGGGCGTACACGTCCACGACCGCGCCGTAGTTGGAGAAGTCCGCTGCTTGTCGTCCTTGGTCGAGGACGCGACGGTGACGGCTTCCTTCACGCGGGCCGGGAGCCCTGCCCGGCGTCCGCGGATTCGTTGCCCGCGGCCACGGCGAAGGTGACGCCGGCCGCGACGGCCTTGCGCACGGCTTCGTCGAGGGCCTCGTCAGCGCCGCCGCCCAGGCTCATGTTCGCGACGGACGGGCCCTGATGGTTCTTGGTGACCCAGTCGATGCCGGCGACGACCTGCTCGGTGGTTCCGGAGCCGTCGTCGTCGAGCACCCGGACAGTGACGATCTTCGCCTTCTTGGCGACACCGTGGGCTGTGCCCGCGATCGTGCCGGCGACATGGGTGCCGTGGCCGTTGCCGTCCGTGGCGTCGTTGTCGTTGTCCACGGCACGGATTCGGGAGCGATCTGCGCGTGCGCCGTCCCGAACGTCGGCAGGGTTGCGACGACAGCCGTGGCGGTGAACACCTGCTGGTCGCCCGCGAACTCGCCGCGCACGGTTACCCGCGAGAAGCCGGGCCCGGGGTGTACGACATCCACTCCCCCCGTGTCCCGAGCCCCGAGGAGGCCGCCCGACTGCTCCGCACCGGTCTGCGGGCGATCCCCGCCGAGCGCCTCTGGGTCAACCCCGACTGCGGTCTGAAGACCCGCGGGTGTCCGAAGACCCGCTCCTCGCTGGAGAACCTGGTCCACGCCGCCCGTACGGTCCGCGAGGAACTCTCACCGTCCTGACAACGAGCCGGTTCGGCCGGGGAAGGACGCACCTGCCGTCCTCCCCCGGCCCCCGGTCGCGCAGGGCCGTTCAGGGCGCGGACGGAGGAGCCGTGTCGCCGCGGGCCTTGAGGGGACAGGTGCTCAGGAGTGTCGCGGGGGTTGCCTGTGCGGGCATCGGGACGGTGTGGGAGGCGGGCGGGCGGTGTCCGGGCGTGAGCCAGTTCTCCAGCGCCGTGAAGGCCGTGCGGTGGCATGGCGTGAGCGGGCGCAGGCGCTCCGGGTGGGTGTCGACGAGGGCGTCCGTGTGGGTGCCGCCCTCGATGCGGTAGTAGCGGTGCAGTTGGCCGCGGCCGGCCTGGCGCACCATCCGGGCGTAGACGTCGGAGTCCCGGGTGATCGGCAGCAGGACGTCCAGGGTGCCGTGCAGGGTGATCAGCGGTTTGCCGATCCGGCCGGTCAGCGCGATCTTCTCCATGGCCTGGTGGACGGCGCGGGGCCGGGCGGCGTAGTCGTAGTCGGCGTCACAGGCCGGGGTGCCCGTCGCGCAGAAGGGTGTGCCCGCCTCGGTCGGGCCGTCGAAGCCGGGGTCCAGTTCCTCGCGGTAGATGCGTTGGGTCAGGTCCCAGTAGACCTTGTGGTGGTAGGGCCAGAGGAATTCGGACCCCGCCGGGAAGCCCGCGGCGTGCAGAGCTCTGCGTGCAGCGTCGGCTTCCTCGCCACCGGCGGCGAGCACGGGGTAGTGGCGCAGCGCCCGGGGCAGGAAGTTCAGCAGGGTGGGGCCGCCGGATCGCCACAGGGTGCCCTCCCAGTCGACTCCCCCGTCGTAGAGGCCGGGATGGTTCTCCAACTGCCAGCGCACGAGGTATCCGCCGTTGGATATGCCGGTCACCAGCGTGCGTGACGGCGGGCGGTGATAGTGCCGGGCGACCGTGGCGCGGGCGGCTCGGGTCAACTGGGTGAGCCGGTCGTTCCATTCGGCGATGGCGTCGCCCGGCTCCTTGCCGTCCCGGTGGAAGGCCAGGCCGGTGTTGCCCTTGTCGGTGGCGGCGTAGGCGTAGCCGCGGGACAGCACCCAGTCGGCGATGGCCCGGTCGTTGGCGTACTGTTCCCGGTTTCCGGGGGTGCCCGCGACCACCAGGCCGCCGTTCCACCGGTCGGGAAGGCGGATGACGAACTGGGCGTCGTGGTTCCATCCGTTGTTGGTGTTGGTGGTGGACGTGTCCGGGAAGTACCCGTCGATCTGAAGGCCGGGGACCCCGCTGGGTACGGCCAGGTCCTTGGGCGTAAGGCCCGCCCAGTCGGCCGGGTCGGTGTGACCCGAGGCGACTGTGCCGGCCGTGGTCAACTCCCCGAGACAGGCGGACCGTTGATGCTCTGCGCCTGGTACGCGCACCTGGGTGAGGTGCGTGCAGTTGATGGCGTCCGGGACGGCCGGTGCCGCCGCGGCGGGCGCCGGTGCGAGCGCGCAGGTGAGGGCGGCCAGGGCCAGGCCCGCCGGACCACCACGTCGCCGCGAGCGGGCCGGGGGGCGGAATGAGAAGCGCATGCGTGAGCCTCCACCGTCGTGAACAGGGATGCGCGGGAGGCTATGGCGCGGTGTCGCTGCCACGTATGGGGCCGGCGAACACCATCCGGGGTGGCGGGGTAGCTGTCGGCACCACCGGGCGCTGAGCAGATCGGTCCTGCCTTTGCGGCAAGGGCGGGCCGGTGGCTCCTGGCGTGCCTTGTGGGCTCTGCCCTTGGGGGCTCCTGCCGGCATGCCGTGTGGGCTCTGCCATACACGGTCCTGTACGAGCCGGGACATGTTCTGCCCTCACACAGGTTCCCGCCACTCGTGGCTGCCCCACCCATGCCGTCCCCGGCCCGCGCACGCCGATGATGCACGCCACACGCTGGTCGCCGCTCCCCGGTACCGGCGAGGTTCCCCCCACATCAGGAGGCAGTCGTCATGGGACAGTCGCACCCTGCGTTCCGCTTCTCCCGGACCCCTTTTCGAGGCATGCGCCGATGGGCGACCGCCGCCGGGGCTCTGGCTCTGACCGGCGGGCTGCTCGGCGCCGCCCCCCAGGCATCCGCCGCGGACCTCACCCAGGTCACCGGGTTCGGTACCAACCCCGGAAACCTGTCGATGTACACCTACGCACCGGACGCACTGCCCGCGGGCGCCCCTGTGGTCGTCGCCCTGCACGGCTGCACGCAGAGTGCGAACGACTACTACGCGCACTCCGGCTGGCCCAAGTTCGCCGACGCGTACGGTTTCGCGCTGGTCCTGCCCCAGACGAGCAGCGCCAACAACGCCAACTCCTGTTTCAACTGGTTCGAGCCGGGCGACAGCGGACGCGGGCAGGGCGAGGCACTGTCGATCAAGCAGATGGTGGACAAGGCCGTCGCGCTCCGCGGTGGCGACACACGGCGCGTCTACATCACCGGCCTGTCCGCGGGCGGCGCCATGACGGCGAACATGCTGGCCGCCTACCCGGACGTCTTCGCGGGCGGGGCCATCGGCTCCGGGCTGCCCGCCCGCTGCGCGAGCAGTGTGTCCACGGCGTACACCTGCATGTACAGCCCGCCGGACAAGAGCCCCGCCCAGTGGGGGGACTTGGTGCGTTCCGCCGCTCCGGCCGGCACGAACTCCTGGCCGCGCGTAGCGATCTGGCAGGGCACCGCCGACACCACCGTGAAGCCCTCCAACGCCACGGAGCTGCGCGACCAGTGGACGAACGTGTGGGGCATCGGCCAGACGCCGTCCCGTACCGAGAACCTCGGCGGGGGCACCACGCGGAGTGTCTACGACGACACCTCCGGCCGCTCCGCCGTCGAGGTCTACACCGTATCCGGCATGGCGCACGGGCTGGCCGTCGACCCGGGCAGCGGCGCCGAACAGTGCGGCAGCGCCGGCACCTACTACCTCGACACCATCTGTTCCAGCTACCACATTGCCCGTTCCTGGGGGCTCGACGGCGACCAGGACACCGGCTCCCTGCCCGCGCCCACCGGGCTGACGGTCATGGGTACCACCGACACCACGGTCTCCTTGCGCTGGCAGGCGGTCGCGGGCGCGGCCTCGTACGCCGTCTATCGCGGCGGCACACAGGTGGGCCGTACGACGTCGGCTTCCTACACGGACACGGGCCTGGCCGCCGGTACGACGTACCGTTACACGGCGGCCGCCGTGGACACCACCGGGGCGGCGGGCACCGCCTCCCCCGCCGTGACGGCCACGACCACCGGCTTCACGCCCACCTGCCACACGGCCAGCAACTATGAGCACACGGCCGCCGGGCGCGCCTATCAGAACGGCGGCCACGCCTATGCCAAGGGTTCGGGTCAGGCCATGGGACTGTGGAACACCTTCACCAGCCACACGCTCAGGCAGACGGCGCCCGGTCACTACGTCATCGACGACGCGGGGTGCCAGGGCAGGTGACGAGGGTTGCCCGATGTGGTCCCTGAACGGCTCGCGCGAGGCCTCGGTGGCACCCGGCGATCGCCGGCCGAGGCCTCGGCCCGCTCCTGTGCTGTGGGCGCCGGTTGTGCACGCCGTTCCCGGACACCGCTGCCGCTTGTCGACCTGGGACTCAGCTCTGCGTCTCGGAGTCCAGGCGCGCAAGCCCCTGTTCCCAGCGTCGTCGGCGCTCGTCTTCCGGCTGGTCCCACCAAGGGGTGCCCCGTTCGCCCAGTGCGACCTTCGCCTGGTGCACGCGTGCGCGCGCTGCCTTCAAGGCCGTGGCATCGTCCGCTGTCGTCGCTGAGCGCACCGCCCGACGAGCCGACATGAGGTGACGTCGAAGACGAGCTGCGATCTCCTCGGGGATGGACGGATCGGTTGCCCGCCATCTCCTTCCACCGATGACGACGAAATGCCCGTCGGGGGTTGTCTCCGGTGACTGGTGTGCTTCCACGCGAACGATTCTGCCCACTCGGCTCCATCCGGGGCGGGATTCCCGCCGTCACCGTCGCCGACAGGTCCTGCTAATCGCTGAGCGTCACGCTTTCACGCGTGAGGAGACAGAAAGGGTGCCCCACCGGGTCCGCGTACACGCGATAGCCGATCGGCTTGTCCGACCCTTCGAGCAGCGTGGCACCCAGGGCGAGTACTTTCGGCTCGGCCAGGTCCAAGTCGTCGACCATCACGTCGACATGCATCTGGGCCGGGCGCTCGGGATCGCGCCACCGCGGCGCCCGGAAATCATCGACGCGCTGGAAGGTGACGCTCTCGGTGCCGGTCGTGTTCTGGAGCACTGCATACTCGGTCGTGTCCACGACGCGCGGAAGCGACAGCAGGACCTCGTAGAAGCCGGCGAGCTCGGACGGGTCGGGGCAGTCCATGACGAGAGAGAACAGGCGTCCGATCATGTCGATCACTATGCCGCATCGCGTAGGGAGTACGGCTGCGCAGCGGCGGGTCGGCAGTGGACACCCGGTGTGCTCTGCAGATCCGCTGAAGGGATGCCACCGGATCTGCAGAGCGTGCGGTCATCGTCTGCGGGCCCAGCCGCCACCGACTCCGGCCACCTGCAGAGCGAGGCACAACAGTCCCAGCAACATGACGTTCGTCGAAGAGAACACATCGTTGGTGCTGATCTCTGCTGCGTTGATCAGAAACGCAAAGAAGAACAGCACCGCAGCGACTATGCCGAGCATGAAACGAGCTCCTCTCATAGGGGGTGAAGCCCGTATGCCCCGCCTCCGCCCTGGCAGTCACCCTGGCGGTGACTTGGACGCGCCGGGCAGAAGGATGCGGGCTGCGATGCGCTTGCCGACCGTCTCCTGATGGACGGACAGGGCGTCGGTCACCGCCCTGACGATCTCCAGGCCGTGGCCGCCGATCCGGCCGGGATCTGCCGTTCGGGCTGCGGGAACCGTGGGATCGCTGTCCCACACGACGACTTCCACTGCCCACGCGGTCAGGCCCAGTTCCACCAGGACGGGCCCGGGAGCGTACTTGTAGGCGTTGGTGACCAGTTCGCTGACCACGAGCTGGGTGAGGTGCTTCGCGCGTGCGGGCACCGTCAGCCCATAGTCCTCGCCGGCCTGTTCCAGGAAGGCGATGGCGCGTTGGCGGGCGTCCGCGATGCAGCCGTCGTCGCCGCCCAGGGCGAAACCCACACGTATCAGATGCTGTTCCAGCGTTGTACGCCCGTCACCGTCGGTCTCGGATTCCACTGACCCCGCCTTCCCCGTTCGTCAGCCGGTACCCCGCGTCCTGCCGTGCATGCCCGTCTTTCGAGGTCTCAACGGTCACCCGGGTCACGCGGGTGCATGCGGCCGGAGCCACGGGGCAGGATCACCGGAGCGTGTCCCGTCCCGGGGGCACCCAGATCGCAGTCGAGGAAACAGTGGCCCACACGGAAAGAACGGAGCGGCGCGGGCACCTCCATGCCGAGCATCGCGAGGTCGAGGGCGTCCGCGTCGTGACGCTGCGGGGTGAGATCGACCACGACGTCCAGGACGTGCTCAGCGAGGCCCTCCGTACCGAGGGCGGGGCCGTGCCGCCGCGGATAGTCGCCGACCTCGCCGGTGTCACCTTCATGGACTCCAGCGGCATCAACGTCTTCGTCGCCACCCACCAACAGGTCGGCAGCGCGGACGGATGGGTTCGGATCGCCGGCGCCCAACCGTCCGTCCTTCGCGTGCTGCAACTGGTCGGCGTCGACACCCTCATCACCTGCCACCCCACCACCGAGCAGGCCCTCCAACCCGACCTCTGACCCGCGTGGGGCTGTCTGGAGCCCGAGCGGGAGGACGCGCTGTTCCGCGACCGCCGGCACAGGCCTTCCGCCGCTGCCGGCGGCCTGTGGCCCTCCTCGTGGGAGGGCGCCGCGCGCCAACCATGACGGACGCGCGGGCAGTGATGTGGCACACGGGCGTTCACCGGCATTGGGCGTGACTTTGTGGGTAGGCGCTGCGCGTGCTGGACAATGGACTGAAGGACACGGCGAACTGCATGGACCATGAAGAGGCAGGTGACGAGCGGCATCCGCTGGCCACCAGTGCCCTATCCGTGTCCGCGGCGTTCGAGGACGACACGGGCATCGCTGAAGCCCGGGACATGGCCCACACCTTCCTCACCCGTGTGCAGGCCGTACACGGCCTTCCGGTTTCCGGCCGGGCCATCGGCATGGTGCAGCTCGTGGTCAGCGAGCTGGTCACCAACGCCCGCAAGTACGCGCCCGGCCCCTGCCTGCTCACTCTCGAGATCGCCGACGGGGCCGCGCGGATCAGCGTGTGGGACAGCAGCACCACCCTGCCTACGATCCTCGCTCCCGACCCCAGCCGGATCGGCCAGCACGGCCTGGAGATCGTGGCCGCCATCTGCGTCGGTTTCGCCATCCACCGTGAGCCGGTCGGCAAGCGCATCACCGCCGACGTCATGCTCGCCGACGACCCCGGCGGGGCTCCGGCCGGCCGCCAGATGCTGTGACGGCGTGACTGCGGCGGTGTCGGCCCGCCGGAAATCAGCAGGTGCCTGATCCGCCTCCTCGTCGGAGTCATCACGTGACTCAGTTCCGGCGCCGTCCGCCGTCACGGGCCACTCCGCGACCGCGGACGGCGCCGGCCGCCGCTAGTTGCGGTACCGGAACACGATCCGGCCGCGCGTCAGGTCGTACGGCGGGAGCTCCACCAGCACCCGGTCCTCCAGCATGATCTTGATGTAGTTCTTGCGGATCTTCCCGCTGATGTGCGCGAGCACCTGGTGGCCGTTCTCGAGCTCCACGGTGAACATGGCGCTGCGCAGGCACTCGACGACCTTGCCCTCGACCTCGATGACGTTCTTGTTCCTCGTCATCGCACCAGCTCCAGGTTGCTGCTCATGGGCCGGGCGCCGATGCCCTCGAACAGCGCCGAGGCCACTTGATTGGACTCCTGGACTTCCGCCCAGGCCGCGGTGGCCCCGGAGTGGTGCAGCGTCCCCAGCGCATGGGCCAGCAGCGCCCGCGCGATGCCGCGGCGCTGTTCGCCGGCCCGGACCGCGACCAGCCCGATGCGCGGCCGTTTCACCCTCACCACCCGGATCAACCCCAGGTAGCGGTCCGACGCCGCGGCCACCGCGTACTTCGACGGGTCGACGATCGTGTCGCCTTCGGGGCGGGGAACCACCTCAGCGGGCATCGACTGCCACCCGACGGTCGCCTCGACTTCGTCACGGATGGCGTGGTCCACCGCCCGCAGCAGACTCTCGTCCACCTGACCGGCGGGCACGATCGTCACGCCCGGAGGGGGCAGGACGGCGTCGAGACCTGTGACCCTCGGGTCGGTCGGCACGACGTACTCCCACTCGCGGCGCCGGATCGTGAACCCGGCCCGCCTCCAGCCGGCCGTCAACTCGACGTCGGCTTCGTCGACCAGCGTGTACAGCGGTGCAGGCAGTTCCGCCAGCATCGCCTCGGCCAGTCGGTCGAAGGCCACCTCGTGCCAGGCGTCGATACTGACGAACAACCGTCCGTCGGGCCGATGTTGGGCATGCGCGCGGCCGACCACCAGGTCGTCGTCCAGCGCGTGCCATTGCCTGGCGAGGACGTCGCCGGCCGCGAAGTCGTGCTGCGCGCAGCGGTCGGCGAGGGCGGTGAGGACGTCCGTGTCCTCGAATGCGCGCAGCAGGGCCAGTTCACCGAGTTCCCGGGGGATCACGCGGACCGTGGCGCCCTCCTGGACGAACTCGATACACCCGTCGCCGACGGTAGGTCGCAGCCGCCGGTTGACCCGGCAGGCGCCGCCTTCGGCCTCGGCCCAGGGGCAGCATCCGCAGAAGCCAGCGGGAGGTGATCTCCTGCATCTGCGGGAGGGACTTCGTGGTGGTGGAAATTACCGAGCGGTAGCTTACTCGAGCCGCCACACTCCACGGGGCGCACGCGGCACGCCGTAGGGGCCCCTGGTGAGCCGGGGCCCCGGTGCGCAGCGGCGACTCACCCGTCCCTTCGCGATGCGTAAGATGCTCCACATGCAGGTGCGCAGTACATCCATGCGCGGCGGGATCGTCATACGCCGGGCCGTGGCCCGTGACGTCAAGCGGCTGACGCGGCTGGTGCGGGGCTCGCGTGCCTACGGGGGGCAGTACGCGGCGATGGTCGCGGACTACCGCGTCGGGCCCGACTACGTCGAGACGCATCGGGTCTTCGTGGCCGTCGACGCCGGTGACTCCGCGGGCCGGGTGCTCGGCTTCTACTCGTTGGTCCTCGTGCCGCCGGAGCTGGACCTGCTCTTCGTCGAGGACGGGATGCAGGGACGCGGCATCGGGCGGTCGCTGGTCGAGCACATGAAGTCCGAGGCCCGCGCGGCGGGGCTGGACCGCGTCCGGGTGGTGTCGCATCCTCCGGCCGAGGGGTTCTACCGCAGCGTGGGCGCGCTGCTCACCGGGACCGTCTCCGCGAACCCGCCCGCCGTGGCCTGGGACCGGCCCGAGCTGGAGTTCCTGATTCAGTAGTCGCCGGCCGAAGCCTGGCCATGGGGCGCTCCCACCCCGAGCAGGTCGAGCATCGCCAGCGTGGCCGGGCTGGGGTTGAAGCGGTTCCGCACACCCTGCTCGTCGGCGCCGACGGCCGATCCTGGATCAGCGCCGAGGACTTGGCCGTCGCCGTCGTCGACGAACTCGAGACTCCTGGGCCCGACCACCACGTCACCGTCGTCCACCGCGGCGAACGTCCGTCAACGTGAGCCGGGCTTCTTGCCCTTGTGCTTCATGCGGGCATGCCCCGGCGGTTGGTCGAGGCCCTTGGCGCTGCCCTTCCCCGCAGCCTTGCGCACGGGGTGGGTGGCGCGTGGTGAGGTGTCAACGGGCTGATGGTCGCGGAGCGTTGGTGCGGCGTCGCGCAGCGGCTGAGCGGAGGCGGAGGGGGTGCGCGAGGGCGGCGGGGTGGCCGGGGCGGAGGACGTGTCGTCGTGGTGAGCAGGGGTGTCCGGGCGCGTGGAAGGGGCGACCGGGTCAGGGGCGGACGGGGCCGCCTCTCTGGCGGTGTCGCGGTGTGAATAGCCGTCGGTGACCACCAGGCCTACGGCGACAAGGGCGGCCAGTGCGGCCGCCGCCCCTCGCATTCGAAGGCGGCCGCGTGTGGAGGCGGAGCGGGGCATGTCCTCCGGGAGGCCTGTTGAGGCGTGCGGGGCAGAGGGTGCTTCTACGACCGGCGTCAAGCTCCGGTGTGTGCTGTCGGCGGGCTCCGCGGTTGTGGGAGACACGGCGCTCAGCGTCGGCCGGGCCACGGACGCGACAGGGCTTGCCGCGCCCGTTGCGACCAGGCGGGTCAGGACTTGGGCGCAGTCGCTGGCCGTGGGGCGACCCTGCTCTTCCAGGCTGGTCATGTCCCGCAGAAGGCCGGCGAAGCCGTCGGGCAGGGAGTCCGGAAGGGCGGGCGGGCGGTGCAGGCGCGCTATGGCGGCTTCGAGAGGGCCGCCGCCGTATTCGAGTCGGCCGGTGAGGCATTCGAGGAGGACCAAGCCGAGGGCGTAGATGTCGGCGGGCCGGCCCACCGGTCGGCCCAGCACCTGTTCGGGAGAGAGGTAGGCCGCGGTGCCGGTCATGGTTCCGGTGGAGGTGCGGGTGGTCGCGTCCAGCAGCCGGGAGATGCCGAAGTCCGTGAGATGGGGGCGGTCGGAGGAGTCGAGAAGGATGTTGGACGGTTTGACATCCCGGTGGACGATCCCCACCTCGTGGGTGTGAGCCAGCGCGTCGGCCAACGCGGCGCCGAGCGCCGCCGCGGCTTCGCACGACAAGGGTCCCTCGGCGATGCGGGATTTCAGCGTGCGTCCGTCGATCAGTTGCATGACCAGGAAGGCGTCGCCGTCATGGTGTCCGGCGTCGAAGGCGGTCACCAGTCCTGGATGCTGCAGTCGGGCGAGGATCTCGGCCTCGCTGCGGAAGATCTCCTCCGTGTCGAAGCCGGTGCCGGCGCGGAACATCTTCACAGCGACCGGCCGCCGCAGCCGCAGGTCGAAACCGCGGTACACGTCGGACGCGCCACCCGAACCGATCAGCGCATCCAGACGGTAGCGGCCCGCCAGGATCCGGGCGCAGCCCCGAACACCCCGGGCCTCCCGCACCACGCTCAACGCCACGACGATCTCCCCACTCCGCACACTCGCACCGCTCACCCGCCCGACGTAGACGGGCCGCCGCACGCAAGTACCCACTCGTCCGGCGTTTGCACCATCCCCGTACTGAGTGGTCGGTGGGCCCAGGACTTGGCCCGACGGATCAGGGGCCTTCACACCATGGCGCGTGCTTCGATCAGCGGATTGTCCGGATGGACCTGGACTCCCCGAGCGGCCCGGGCTCTTGGTCTCGACCCGGCCGGGCAGCCGTCCGCGGCGACGGGTCTGGCCCGGGTCGTGAAGCTCGCCCGGGGGCCGGTGGCCGCGGTAGGTCTCGTCGTCGGGTACTACGACGGCGATCCGTCGACCCTCTCTTCGCCCGTTCCGCCCCGCACCTTGACGTCCTGGCCCCACCACCATCCCGCTCGGTGACAGCGCCGCCGGCTCAGCTCGACAGTTCCAGAAGGCGCTGCATCAGGAGCTGCTCCTTGTCTGCGGCCTCATGTACGAGCTTTGACGCACTGTGAAGGGATTCCCGTGACGACGCGACTCCCGCCTCGTTCAGGAGCCCGGCCACCTCGGTCCACTTCGTCGACACCTCGCGGTACGCGTCCGAGACCTCCTGGTACTCGCCGGTTCCGGTGATGGCGGCGGTCTCGGCGAGGAACTCCGCCCACATCGTGCGGAACAGACCGCCGCCGGTTCCCGCGTCCTCCATGATGGTGCAGATCTCGGGCAGGCTGTCGGCGGGCGATTCGAGGTCGTCGAGCCACTGGGGCATCAGGTCCGCGACTTTGTGCATGCCCTTGTATCCGAAATTGGAGATGGGCGGGTTCAGAAATTCCTCCGCCGCCTTTTTGATGCCTTTGCGTGCGGCTTTCCCCAGATCAGGAAGGCCGCCCTTCGGGAGATCGAGGGTGAAGGCGCGGTTGCGGGAACTCATCGGGCCCCGGGCGTTCCGCGCTGTCTCGAGGGATTCCGCCGAAGCCCATTGCAGGCCGAGCGGCTGGGTTTCGACCAGAGCGAAACGGTCGTCGTCGTGGCCGACGCAGGCGACGTAGTGGGCCGCGAACCGGAAGTCGTCGGTGGCGTAGTCGAGGAAGTAGCGGTCGAGCTTGAGACCGACAATGGTTCCGGATTCAAGCTCGGCCAGCAGATGTTCCTTCGCCCGCTTCACCGACGACGTCTCGTGAACGGACAGCCGGAGCTTCAGCGCATTCGCGAGATTCTCGGACAGCGTGTCGGGCTTGATACGGCCACCGACGAACGGGGTCGGCATCTGCTTCGTCCGCCAGTAGATGAACGACAGACCACCGGCGAGCCCGAAGATGAGCGACTCCGACAAGTCGACCTCTCGCTGCCGCAAGAGATTCACGAGGGTGGTCGACTCACAATGGTTGCCGACGTACGGATCTTCTTCTAAAAGCGACACTTGTACCGGTCTCCCTTCCGTCGCGTAGAGCGTAGCGCAACCCCCTGAAGTACGATTGCGGACGCCGGAATCAGGGAGGCCTTCACTCGTTCAGATTCGCGAAACGAGGAAGTTGCCGAGGAACAGATGATCCATCTCCGTCTTGAGGAAGCAGGACAGGGCATCCGTGGGCGAGCAGACGATCGGTTCGCCGGCGACGTTGAACGACGTGTTGATCAGGCAGGGAATCCCGGTCAGTTCGGTGAACTCCCGCAGCAGCCGGGCGAGCAGGGGGTTGCTCTGCTCGGTGACCGTCTGGATCCGCGAGGTGGCGTCGACGTGGCAGGCGCCCTGGATCCTTTCCTGGTACTCGGGTCGCACCGGAACCACGAAGGTCATGTAGGGCGAGGACGTCTTCTTGCCGAGCTCGAAGACGTCGGGCGCCAGGTGCTCCAGGACCACGGGGGCGAAGGGCCGGAACTGCTCGCGGTGCTTGATGCGTTCGTTGATGATGTCCTTGATGTCGGGGAACCTCGGGTTGGCCAGGATGCTGCGGTTGCCCAGGGCGCGTGGGCCGTACTCCATACGCCCCTGGAACCATCCGATGACGCAGCGCTCCTGCATCAAGGCGGCGGCCTCCCGCGGCACGTCCGCCGGGTCCAGCTCTCGCCACACGACCTGGTCGGCGAACTGCTGGAGGGCCGCCTGGATCTCCTGGCCGTCGTAGCTCGGGCCCAGGTACGGCGACGTGTCGACCCGGGGCGGTGTGCCGGCCCGGCCGCTGGCGAACAGCGCCGCGCCGATGGCCACGCCGACGTCACTGGCACCGAAGCTGACGTCCATCCCGGTGAAGCGTGAACGCTCCAGCAGTTTGCTGTTGTTGACGCAGTTCAGGGCGAGTCCGCCCTCGAAGATCACGCGCGGCAGGTCGCTCCGGGCTTCGAGCGTCCGGATCTGGCCGGCGGTCACGGTCTCCAGCATGTGCTGGGCCGCACCGGCCACGCGGACCCGGTAGTCGAACTCCTCCCGGCCATCGGGATCTCCGCCGAAGATGCGGTCGAAGAGCTCGTAGTAGGCGGGTACGGCGTTCGCCGGATAGGGAATCCGGTAGGTGCCGTCCGGGCACGTCTCGACCACGTGCTCGAGGAACGGGTTCGGCTCCGGCGGCGGGCCGTAGCCGGCCAGTCCCATCACCTTGTACTCGTCGTTGTTCGGGACGAATCCGAGGTAGCGCGTCACCACGGAGAAGAACATCGCCAGAGAGTGCCGCGAGTCGATGGTCATGTCGTCGAAGATCTTCACTTCGCCGTCGCGCACCTCACCCATGATCGAGGACAGCCATTCGGCGCGGCCGTCGCTGACCAGGAACGCCGCGTCTGTGCCGCCCGACAGGTGGTATCCCGTCATCAGATGCGCGAGGTGATGCGGGACCCGGACCAGCTTCTCGGGGCTCAGCCTGTGGCCCGTGTGCTCGAGGAAGTCGGCCTCGGTCGCGGCCTCGCTGAACATCGCCTCGTGGGTTTCCGCCAGACGCCCCAGGCGCGCGAACTTCTGCTCGACGGACGCCACGGGGTCTTCGGTGATCTCGGCGATCATCTTGTTCACCACGTCCTGCGAGAACTGCCAGGAGAAGGCGAAGGTGTCGACGTCGTCGAAGGATATCCCGGCCGAATCCAGGCACCAGCGCATCGCGTTGACCGGAAAACTCGACGTCTTCTTCTCCCGGTTGAGCCGCTCCTCCTCGACGGCGGCGACCAGCTTCCCGTCGATGACGAGCGCGGCGGACGAGTCATGGCCGTACAGCAGGTGACGGTCGATGCCGGTGGCGCGAAAGAGGCGTCCGAAGATTTCCGCAGACTTGCCGAATCCGTTGTAGCCCAGAACGATCATGAGGAGCTCCTTTCGCTATGGCCAGATCGTGAGGTAGTCCGAGATCACGGTGGATCGCCGGAAGCCCGCGTCGAGCACCGCGCCGGTCAGGTCGGCACCGCTGAGGTCCGCGCCGTCGAGGTTCGCGCCCACGAGGCGGCAGCCGTTCAGCTCGGCCAGGATGAGGTACGCCTCGCACAGATCGGCGCCTTCGAGATTCGCGCCCCTGAGGTCCGCGGACATCAGATACGACTCGGTCAGCACGGCGTCGGTGAAGTCCGCGTCGGCGAGCTCGGCGCCCTGCAGATCGGCGCCGTGCAGCCGCGCCTTGCGCAGGTCGGGGCGGAAGGGGCCCTGCGCCCGGCGCCGGCGGGCGTGCTCGTTCCAGCGTCGGGGACCCTGGAGCAGTACGGTCTCGTCCTCGGTGGGCATGTCTCGACCTCGCGTCTACAGGGTGGTGAGCGCGCTCAGCGCCCGCTTCTCGACGTCCATCGCGGACCGGGCCGTGTCCGCCACGGCGTCCACCAGCGTCTTGAGATCGTCGCGCGCGGTGGCTGCCCCCGCTGCCAGCAGCGCGGATCCCAGGTTCGACCAGAGCCGGCCGCTGTCGAGGAACTGCCCGGCCGCTTCCGCGTAGCGGGTGTCGCCGGTGCTGTCGGCGACCCTCGTCAGGTAGCGGCCGATCATCGGGCGGAACAGCCCGCCGCCGGTGCCGAAGGACTCGATCTGCCGGCCCAGGTGCAGCAGTTGACGCGCCAGCGCGTCCGTCCGCACCACGTGGCCGGCCAGGTCCACGTCCTCGACCTCGCCGTGCTTGGACTGCGGCCAGGACGCCGCCGTCGTGGCCAGCAGTTTCATCCCGGGGACGCCCAGGTTGCGGCTGCCCGGCTTGAGAATCTCGCGGCACAGGGTGCGCACGGCCACCGGTCCGACACGGTCCAGTTGCGGAGTCCGCCTCGGCGCGCCGAAGACGTACACCTTCCAGTCCGGGTTCAGCGGCGGCGAGTTGCGGCTGGAGCGGGCCGCCTGCAGCTCGGCCGCGCTCACGGTGACGGGTTCGTCGAACGCCGGATCCGACACCTCGAAGGCGTCGGCGCCGAGCGGGCGGACCACGTTGACGAAGTACCCGCCGAAGGAGGTGCGGCCCTCCAGCCCCCAGTACGGAAGCAGGCCGAGGTCCACCCGGGTCATGACGGCCGGTGCCGATGCGAGCAGCTTGGCCAGGCCGTCACCGGACTTCGGTGTGTGCGCGGCGACCTCGACGCCCATCAGCCGTGCCGCCCGGAGCGGCATGATCGCCTGCTTGCCGACGACGATGTCCGGCGCGGTGCCGTTCGCCGGGAAGAACGAGAAGCCGAAGCCTCCGTCCAGCCCGAACACGATCTCCTCGTCGACGTCGTAGCCGCCGGCCGCGAGGACGGCGCATTGGCAGGCCGACTCGCAGTGGATGCCCCGCCGGTGGGCGTAGCGGCCGGTGTCGTTCATCGCGTCACCCCTGTCCCAGTGCCATCAAGGACCGGCGCAGCCGCGGGTCCATCTTCTCCACCGCGTACCGGAACGTGTCGCGGGGCATCTCGGTGTGCCAGGTGCGCAGGAACTCGGCCACCTCGTCGGGATGGACCTCGGCGGTGACCTTGAGCAGCCAGCCCGAGCCCTTCTGCACATAGGTGTCGTCGTCGTGCATCAGCCGCACGCAGTTGTCGAGGACGTGCGACAGCGGCAGCTCGAAGACCGTCCGGCCCACCGTGCGCCGGACGAACTTCACGACTGCCACGTTCGCGGCGCGTCTGGCCCACGGGGAGGCGGACTCGACCCAGCTCCGGGTCCGCGGGATCAGCTCCAGGTGCCCGAGGAAGAACGGGTACAGCAGTTTCAGGCACATGTCGTCGCACTGCGCCCAGTTGGACACGTACGTCTCCAGCCAGTGCCGACAGCGGTCCAGCAACTCCTCGCCGAGTCCGGTCCTGGCGACCTTGTGCAGGACCGCGAAGCCCAGGAGCACCTCCTCGTGGTACTCGGCGTGCGCCAGCAGCTCCTCCGCGAGGAGCAGCCGTGTCGCCGCGGGAGTGTCGCGCCGGTCACGGAAGTAGTCGGTGGCGATCTCTGCGACCGCGGCGTTGCCGACCCCGAGGGCCCGGATCTCGTGCGGGAAGTAGCGCTGCATACGCACCGCGAAGTCCGGGTCGGCCATGGCCGCGAGTGTCTTCGACAGTTCGTGCGCGGCGGTTGGAACATTGATCACTTGGTGCCGATCGTGAGTTTGAGCGGCTGGGCGGTCACCGGCTTCGGTGCGCGCTCCAGCCGGGGCTTGCCTTGCATGACGTACTCGTACTCCTGGTGCATGTCGGCCACGGCCTGAACGGTTTCCCTCGAACGGTCCGTCAGGTTCTGCCCGCCCAGGCCCCACCACAGGTACCAGTTCTTGTGGCTCAGGTAGGCGTCGCGGACGAAGTCGAGCGTGTCCCGGTCGGCGAGGATCGCCGGCTCCACGTAGAAGGCGGGGACGAACGTGCCCTGGCCCTCCCGCAGGATGCCCGCCTTGACAGCCTGGCGCTGCAGCTTGGTTCCGCTGAGGATCCGGATGCCGAGGTTGGCGTAGATCTGGGCCGGGTTCAGGAACCGCTCGGTGAAGCGGATCGACTCCCTCAATGCCTGCGGGGTCTCCCCCGGCCCGCCGAGGAAGACGCAGTGGGTGTGTTCGATCGGGCTGGCGGTGAACAGGCGGTCGATCTCGAGGACGCGGGCCATGTCGAAGCCCTTCATCAGGTCCGCCAGGGCCTCGTCGGTGAGGGCGTCGGTGCCGAGGTCCACCCGGATGCAGCCGGCCGCGTGCAGCAGCTTCACGAACTCCGGTGTGATCGCGTTGGGTGTCAGCTGGCAGTACCAGGGCACGTCGAGCCCCGCGCGGATCATCTCCTCGCACACCTCGGCCGCGTACTCCATCGGGTAGTTGAAGGTCGCGTCGACGATCTCGAACTCCCGCACGGCCGGGTTCTCCGCCATCGCCCGCTGGATCTCGCCGACGACCTCGGCAGGTTCCTTGAACCGGTCGCCCTTGCCCTCGGTCTTGCGGATGATGCAGTAGGAGCAGAACAGCTTGCAGCCCCGTTTGGTCTGCAGGGTCTCGATGGCCGGCTGATGGTCGCGGGTGAGGTCGGAGGCCGCCGAGACGCCCTCCTCGAAGTACCGGGGGTCGTACACGGACCGGTCGGGTTCGAGCGCGCCCAGGTCGAACGCCTGACTCGACTGGTTCTGGCAGAACTTGCCGTTGTCGTCGAGGTAGCAGAGCCCCGATATCGACTCCCGCCGCCCGCCGGACTCCAGGTAGTCCAGCAGTTGGACGATGCCGGCCTCGCCCTCACCCGCGATGCCGTAGTCCGGCTGGGCGAACTCGAAGAACGACAGCGGCTCGACCGAGAAGCCGGAGCCGCCGAGGACGACTGTGGCGCTGGTGTACTTGCGCACGCACTGGACGATCTTCTCGGTCATGGGGCCGAAGAAGACGGGGTCGATGAACGTCAGGTTGTCCAGGTTGCGCACGGCGATGCCGACCACGTCGTAGGTCCCGGTGGTCAGCTTCTCCCGGACCGCCTTGAGCTCCCGGGACTCCCAGAGCAGGTCGAGGACGTCGACCTGGTGTCCGGCGTGCTTGAGCGCGGCGCTGATGTAGGCCATGCCGATGGGCAGCGCCGGCCGCGGTACCCGGATCTTGTTGGTGGAGATGAGCAGTACGCGCATGGGCCTTCACTCTCGTCAGGTCTGCCAGTACGTCGCCGGCTGCAGGTCGCCGCTCAGGGTGGCTTTGGTGCGGTAGCGGCGCATACGGTCCAGGTCGACCTCGACGACGCCGACGCCGGGCTCCTTGCCGAGGTCCACCATCCGTTCGTCGCCGTCGACGAAGTCGAAGCGTTCGGCTTCCAGGAACAGCGGGTCCGCCAGGACCTGGCTGCGCCCCATGTAGCCGAATCCGGCGTACAGGTTGTTGCCGATGCCGGACGCGAACGCGACGATGCACTCGGCGTCCACGGCCCTGACCGGCAGGCGCATGTTCGCCACGTAGGCGAACATCTCGGGTACCAGCGCGGAGCACACGATGATGTCGACCCCGCGGCGGCAGTACTCGCGCGCGACCTCGGGGAAGTTGATGTCGTAGCCCTGCATCAGGCCGATCCGCCCGAACTCGACGTCGAAGACGGGGTACTCGGACCCTCCGCTGAGGTAGCGGGCCTCCAGTTCGTGGCAGTGCACGCGCCGGTAGTGGCCGAGCAGGGTCCCCTCGGGGCCGCACAGCACCGATGTGCTGTAGTACTTGCCGTCGTCGCCGCGCTCCAGCAGGCCGGCCACGATGTGCACGCCGGCCTGCTCGGCCTGCTCGCGCAGGAAGTCGGTCTCCGGCCCCGGTATGGTCACCGACACGTCCGCGACCTCCAGGATGTTGCCGGAGGTGGAGAACGCCTCGGGCAGGCAGATCAGGTCCGCTCCCTGCGCGACGGCCTCACCGATGTAGTGCTCGGCGCGGCGCAGGTTCTGCGTCGGCTTGCCGAGCTTGGACTCCATCTGGACGACGGCGATCTTCGTCCCGGGCATCAGGTGCTCACCGGTTCGAGGGGACGCGAGGAGATGACCAGGCCGAGGTCCTCCTCGACGACCTGCCAGTCCGTCAGGCCGGCCTCCTTGAGCAGCTCGGCCGCCTCGTTGCGGGTGTAGGCGGCCTGCAGGGAGCGCATGAACTCGTCGCCGCCCTCCTTCACGAACTGCAGGATGAAGGTGATGTGTCCCTCCTCGGCGTGCCGGTTCATGTCCTCGATGATCACGACACCGTCGGGCTTGCAGATCCGGGCGCACTCCTTCAGCGTCTCGACCGGCCGGCGCCAGCGGTGCAGCGAGGAGAACGAGAACACGATGTCGGCGGAGTCGTCCGGGAAGGGCAGCCGGTTCAGCTTGGCCATCTCGAACTCCACGTCGCCGGCGCTGTTGGCCCAGACGGCCAGCGTCAGGTTGTCCTCGGCGACGTCGACCAGGTTCTGGTTCTCCTCCACCCCGGACACGGCCAGGTCCGGCAGTTTGCCGGCCACGTGGAGGGAGAGCAGGCCGGTGTTGAAGCCGACTTCGACGAGGTCGGTCATCCCGTCGCGGACGTGGGCCATGATGCGGTCGCTCGGCCGCTTGTACGCCATCAGCGCGGAGCGGCGCATGCCGAGGTCGTAGAAGCGGACCTTGTCGATGTCGTCATGCGGGGACGGCTGCGGCACTCGGTCGGTCAGGTTCAGCAGTCGGGCCTCAGTGGTGGTCACAGCCGGCCTCCTCGTCCTTGGGCCGCGTGGTGATCTGCAGGGGGATCGGCTGGCTGGAGATGAAGTTGGAGATGTCCGCTCCCAGGTGCTGCGGGTAGCGCCGGAACTCCGGCGAGTAGAACGCCTTGGAGATGTTGTCCAGGTAGTACCAGCCCTTGGGGCCGGTCACCTCGATGCCGTTCTCGTCGGCGGTGATGAGTTCCTTCTCGATCAGGTCGTCGATCTCGGCGCGGAACATCTCCATGAAGTCGACGCCGTGGATCCGGCGGAACCGCTCCCGGTTGACCCGTCCGGCCTTGACGCCCAGCACCATCGACCGCCGGATCGACTCCGACTTCGTGATGTGCTTGCCCATGGAGATCGGAAGCCGGCCCTCCATCACTGTCTGGATGTAGCGGCCGATGTCGGGTTCGTTGAAGTACCAGTGGTCGCGCAGGTGCCCGGTGGCGGTGGGGCCGAGCGGGATGATGGGGATGTCCTCGCTCCACGACGTCTCGCCGTACTTGGGCTGGAAGCCGGGCTTGGCGAAGCAGTCGCCGTAGTAGCCCAGGAAGCCGTTCTTGGAGAGCTTCTCGGCGGCGAACAGGAACATGTCGTCGACCACGGCCTTCTCCGGGACCGGCGGCAGCTTCCTGCGCTTGGTGGAGATCTGCGCGAACTCCATGTACGTGTAGAACGAGATGCAGGTGACCCCGAGTTCGATGGCGACGTCGAGGCTGTGCTCCCAGCTCTCCATCGTCTGCCCGTTGATGCCGTGCATCAGGTCGATGTTGATGTTCTCGAATCCGCACCGGCGCAGCAGCCGGATACTCTCCTTGAGCATCTCCGGGTCGTTCGGGCGGCCGATGTTCTTCAGTTCCTCCGGCACGAACGTCTGCACGCCGAGGCTGATGCGCCGTATGCCGCGTTCCAGCAGGACGGTGGCCTTGCGCTCGCTGATGTCGACCGGGGTGGTCTCGATGGAGAAGTCCGCGCCCTCCTCGACGTTGAAGCTGCTGAACATGTGACCCAGCAGGTCGTCGAGCTGCGGGGCGGTGAGCGCGGTCGGCGTTCCGCCGCCGATGTAGCCGAGGGTGATGACGTGGTCCTGGATGTAGGGCCGCTCGGCGTAGTTGGTGATCTCCGTCTTCAGCGCGTCCAGATAGGTGCGGGTCAGGTCCCGGTCGGTCTGGTGCTTGATGTACGGGCAGCTGAAGCAGAGCCGGTTGCAGAAGGGGATGTGGACGTACACGCCCATGGGCTTGCGCGTGAACACCTCCTCCTCGTTCACCGGCACGTGCTTGGTGGGGTACTGCCGCACCCACTCGCTGTCGCGCTCCGGGTACTCCTTCCAGAACGGCATGCTCGTGGTCGTGGTGGTGATGCTCATGCGATGTCCTCCGGTTCGACTTGGTCGACGATGGAACGGACGACGTCCGCCAGAGTGGGCTGGAAGTAGGACGCGGAGCGCAGGGCGAGGCCGGCGGCGTGGGCTCGGGCGACCACCTCGGCCAGAGTGCCTTGGTGGTCACCGTCGGACAGGTCGAGCCGCACGCCCTGGTCGGCGGTGCGTACGGACCGGATCGGGCCGCCGGCCCGCGCCTCCTGCCCGGCCCAGTCCTGGAGCCGCTCGAGGTGGGATTCGGTGAAGGCCTCCAGGATCAGGCTGGAGCGCTCGCCCCACCGGGTGACGGCGTCGAGCGAGGCGTCCTTGATCTGGCGGCCCTGGTGGAGCACCACGACCGAGTCGGCCAGCGCGAGAAGTTCGTCGCGGTGATGGCTGGCGAACAGCACGCCGACGCCGTCCTTCTTCAGGCTCCCCAGCATCTCCAGGAGCGTCTCGCGTGCCGTCGGGTCCAGGCCCGTGGTCGGCTCGTCGAGGATCAGCAGGTCGGGGCGGTGCGCCACGGCGCAGATGACGTGCAGCTTGCGCTGGCTGCCGCCGGAGAGGCTGCGCACGTACTGGTGGCGGTAGCGCTCCAGGTCGGCCAGGGCGATCAGCTCCTCGTACCGGCCGGGGTCGGCCCGCCGGAGCTTGAGCTGGTGCTTGACGTACGTCTCCACGCTGACGCCGTCCGGGAGGTCCTTGGCCTGCTGGACGTAGCCGATGTGGCGGCCGACCTGCCCCCAGCGGCGGGGCGGGGTGCCGCAGATGCGCACCTCGCCGCCCGACGGGCGCAGCAGCCCGGCGACGAGCCGGATCAGCGTGGTCTTGCCGGCGCCGTTGGTGCCGATGATGGCCACGCCCTCGCCGGCGTTCACCGAGAAGGTGAGGGAGCGCAGGGCGAAGTCGGGGCTCACGCGGTGGTCGAGCCGGGAGACCGACAGGACCGGCGCTGCGGTGCTCGTGGTGTCAGCCATGGCCGATCCTCCTGCGGAAGGCCCATGCGGCGATGCCAAGAGCCAGGAACGAGTAGGCCACCGCCAGCACCGATGCTCCGGTGGCCGAGACGTCGGGTGAGGTGGCGGCGCGGAAGATGTCGACGTGCACGGAGAGGGGGAGCCTGGCGAAGACGTCGCCGAGCGTCCCGAGGTTTTCGAGGGGGAAGAAGATCCCGGCGAAGTACATGAGCGGGATGACGATGATGTTCACGACGGCCGGGAACGAGATCTCGTTGGTGTACGTCGCGATGAGGATCCCGAGTCCGGCGAAGGCCGTGCAGGCGGTGAAGAAGCCCAGGACGAACAGCGGCACCGACTCGATGCGGGCGTCGAAGACCCCGACGCCGAGCAGGAGCACCAGCACGAACTGGAACAGGCACTTGAGCACGACCCCGACGATCCGGGCGAGCAGGAACCCGGAGTACGACAGGGGCGAGAGGATCAGGTCCTCGATCGTGCGGCGGTTGCGGTCGATGATGACCGTGTAGCCGACGGTGTAGGTGCAGCTGAACATGATGCCGGCGCCGATGATGCCGGGGAAGACGAAGCCGAAGTAGTTGGCGGCCGTCGGCGCCGGGCTCACCATCTGGTCGGTCGCTGCCCCGAAGGCCAGCACCATCGACACCGACGTCAGCAGCGTCGACACCGCGAACAGGCGGTTGTCGAAGAACTGCCGCATGTCCATCACGACCAGCCCGAGCACGTCGCCGAGCCAGCCGGACTCCGGCTGCATACGTGTTGCCCTCATCAGGCGGGCCCCCCGTGGTTCGTGGTCCAGGTCGAGCGCAGGTCGTCGTGGAACGGCAGGCCTGCGCGGACCTTGCGCCGCTGCCGCCAGTGCACGTCCGCGTGGATCACGGATTCCCGGCTGCCCGGGTCGGCCTCGGCGAGGACGTCGGCGTCCTGGTCCTCGCGGGCGTCCTGCACAAGACCGTCGACGATCATGCTTCGGCCGACGTAGGTCATGTTCGCGAAGCGGTTCTCCCCCACCCCGCTGGCGAAGACCAGTGCGCACTCGTTGTCGGCGGCCCGGGCGCGGCACAGGGAGCGCAGCGGGTGCGAGAACGGCCCGAAGAGGTTGGCCACGCAGACAATGAGGTCGGCGTCCTGGGCGAGGTACTGCCGGCTCGCCTCCGGGAAGCGCAGGTCGTAGCTCACCTGGAGGCCGATCCGCCCGACGGGTGTGTCGATGACCTCGCCGGGCGAGCCGGTGGAGATGTACTCGGACTCGCCCGCCCACACGCAGGCGCGGTGGTACCAGCCGAGCGGGTCGCCGCCGGGGCCGATGAGCACGGCCGCGTCGAAGACGTCCCGCCCGGCGGACAGGAGCACGCCCGCGGCGATGTGCATGCCGAGGGTGCGGGCCTGCTCGGCGAGGAACTCGACGACCGGGCCGTCCTCGGCGGTCGCGTCGGTGCGCAGCGTCGGGAAGTTCAGGCCGGTGGCGAACGTCGCCGGCAGGCACGCCAGGTCGGCCTCGCGTTCTCGTGCGGTGGACAGCAGCTTGGCGGCTCGCGCCAGGTTCTCGTCCCGCTGTCCGGGCTCGATCCGCAGTTGCAGGGCGGCGAGCCGGGTGCGGGCGCCACGGAAGAGGCTCATCGCGGTGCCGCCTCGGCCGTGACGTCCTTGCACGCTGCTTCCAGCGCCGGAAGGAACTCGTCCACCATCGCGGGTGTCACGTGCCGGGTGACCACCAGCCGCAGGGTCTCGCCGAATCGCTTCGACGTGGAGACGATCCAGCCCTTCGACTCCAGCAGCTGCGAGATGCGGACCGCGTGCGGCATCTTGACCACGACGATGTTCAGCTGCGGTTCGGCGAACAACTCGTGCCCGGCGGCGCGCAATCCGTCCACCAGGTACTTCGTCACCTCGAAGTTGGTCCGGGTGAGGTCGCGGAAGCCGTCCCGCCCGAGGTGCTCCAGCACCGCGTAGGTCGACACCGCGGCGGCGCCCGGCCGGGTGCCGAGCAGGGTGTTGTGCACCGGTGTGTCGATGAAGAACGAGTCGACGGCGAAACGTCCGGCGTCCTGGGCGCCGCGGAACAGGATCGCCCCGGCCGGGACGTTGGCCAGTCCGTACTTGTGCGGGTCGATGGTGATCGAGTCGACGCCGTCCACGGTGAAGTCGAACCGGGGCAGGTCGTGGCCGAGTTCACGGGCGAAGGGAATGATGAAGCCGCCGGTGGCCGCGTCCACGTGCAGGTGCACGCCGCGTCCCGCCACCACGGGTCCGATCTCGTCGACCGCGTCGACCACACCGAACTCGCTGCTGCCCGCGGTCGCGACGACCGCGACGGTGTGCTCGCCGATGCGCCGGGCCACCTCGCCGGCCGGCAACCGCAGGGAGTCGTCTACCGGCACGACCACCGGGGTGAGCCCCAGCAGGCCGAAGACCTTGGTGAAGGAGAAGTGGACGGTGCTGCTGACGACGACTTCGGGCCGGTCGGTCAGCCGTCCCCGGGCGCGTGCCGACTCGCGGGCCACCAGCATCGCGATCAGGTTCGCCTCGGTGCCACCGGACACCAGACTTCCCGACCCGCCGGGGTTGCCCATCAGGTCGAGCAGCAGCTCGACGACCTTGCGCTCGATCCGCTTGGTGCCGCGGAAGATGCGCACGTCGCCGAGGTTGGTGTGTGCCGCGGCGGAGGCCATCTCGACACCCAGCGGATGGGGTTCGGTGCAGATGGAGTTGAGCACCCTGTTCCAGGGCACGTCGTCCGCCATCTCCGTGGCGATCCGCCCTCGGACGTCGGAGGCGGAGGCACCGGTGTCGCGCATCTCAACTCACCTGCGCCGTCAGGTCCGTGTACAGCTCCGTCCGGCGCGCCCACAGTCCGAACCAGAGGGTCTGCTGGAAGCGCAGGTCGGGTTCGCGCAGGTGCCGGATCCTCTCGACGTCCCAGGGCGCCTCGATGACACCCTCGTCGGTGCCCGCCTCGGCGACGAAGCCCTCGGGCGCCGCCACGGCACTGCCCCCGCCGCAGCGTTCGCTCAGCGAACCGGCGAAGGCGACGGCGACCGTGTTGAGGGTCGCGATGCCCCACACGGCGGCGCGCTGCGACGCCTGCTGCCTGCCGTCGAGGGACCCGGCCACCAGCAGCAGCTCCGCACCGGCCAGGCATTCGATGCGCGGCGGTTCGACCAGCCAGAAGTCGGGGCCGAGGAGCACCCCGACGTGGCCGAACGGCGTCTCGGCGACGGGGAAGTCGTCGCCGGTGCCGGTCGTCCCGTCGGGCAGGACGGGACGCTCCACCCGGGCGCACTCCGAGCCGCTCGGGTCCAGCAGCCTGGTCACCTGCGTCAGCCCGCCGCCCGGCCGGGTCTCCGCCCACGAGCCGGTGAGGACATAGGTACCGCGGGTCCGCGCCAGGGCCGTCAGCCGGTCCAGGCACTGTTCGCGCAGGGGCCGGGGCAGCGCCTGGACGCCGCCGCCCGTGGTGAACGCGTTCTCGGGGAGGACGACGAACGACGCCTCGTCGCTCACCTGGCGCTCGAGATCGTCGAGTACGGCGGAGGCCGTCGCCTCAGGGGTCGCCCGGCGGGCATGCTGCGCTACGAAGATGGTCACGAACGAGTCCCCTCATGTGTGCTGGTCGCGGCGGGGGGCCGGCCACGGTCCGGGCCGCCGCCGCCGGTCAGGCTGGCCCGCAGTTCGGCGGCGAGGTCCCGGTCCGCTCCGGCGTACGGGGTGAGCAGCGCCCGGTAGGCGTCGGGCCTGCGGAGCTGCTGCCAGCGGCGGCCGTCGCCGTCCGCGGGCTCGTCGATGTCGACGACGAGGGTCTCCGGCTCGTCGCTGCCGGCCTGCGCGAGCACGCCCTCGGGGCTGGCGACCAGGCTGGTGCCGGCGAAGTGGATCTCCACGAGCCGGTCGCCGCGTTTTCCGCGGACGACTCCGACCGAGCTCGCGTAGACGATGGTGACGTCGTTCAGGTACGCCGCCGTGCGCAGGGCGTTCACCATGAGCGGCTGGTTCTGGCCCAGTGTCCCGCCCGGTACGAAGATTGTTCGTGCGCCGGCGAGCGCCAGCAGCCGGACGACCTCGGGGATCCAGAAGTCCGAGCACACGGCGATGCCGATCTGCCCGAACTCGGTCGACAGCACGCCGAGTGCGTCCGTCTGTCGGCACACCACCATCTCGTTGCCGAACGGGTGTGCCTTGACGGCGCGTCCGGTGATGACGCCCTGCCGGCCGATCAGCAGGGACGTGTTCCGGTACATGCCGTCCTGGAGGTCCTCGACGAGCGACCCCAGCAGGATGTGCGTGTTGAGCTTGCGGGCCAGGGACTGGAAGCCGTCGACGATCGGCCCCGGTATCGGGGTGTCGGTGCGTCCCTTCAGCCCGTCCTGCCCGGGCATGTACCACGGCGGGCCGAGCAGGAACTCGGGAAAGCACACCAGGTCGATGTCGCCGGCGCCGCAGACGTCCTCGATCGCCTGGTAGGCGTTGCGCAGGCCGTCTTCGGGGTCGTCGACCCACTGGGTCTGTACTACCGCTACCCTCATGCGTCTTGTCTCCTCGAGATGCCACCGGGTGGATGGGCCGCGGCGCCCGCGCGCCGCGGCGGGGTGCGGGTCATGACGGGGCGGTACTCCAGTCCTGCGCGCCGACGATCGTGACCTCGGCCTCGACGCCGAGCGCCTCGTCGATGCCGCCGCGGATCGCGCGCCGCATCGCGCCCGTGTCCACCGCGTCGGAGTCGGCCACGGCGCAGGTCACATGGAAGGTGCCGTCCCGGACGGCGCAGGCGAAGTGCGGTGCGAGTCTCCTGTGGCCGAACACGATCCGCTCCACGTCCACCGCCGAGACCAGCCCGTCCGGTCCGCGTATCGCCCACTCCACGCTGCCGAGCGGCACCAGGACCCGGCTCGGGGAACCGCAGTCGCAGCGGCGGTCCGCCGGCCACAGCTCGACGACCTCGCCGGTCGGTGAACCGTCCAGGATCAGCTCGCCGCGCCTGCCGCCGCGGACCTCCGCCCGCAGCCGGTGGTCGCACAGGTGCAGTGCGCCGTGGTCGCAGGCGACGGCGACCGTCGGTGTCGACGGCGTCCCGTACAGGGCGGAGGTCCTGGCCGCCCAGGCGGCGCCGATGCGGTCGAGGCGCTCGGCGGAGCAGGCCTCCCCCACGCAGACGATCGTCCGGATCGTGGAGTCCGCGGGCCGCTTGCCCAGGGACACCGCGAGACCCGCGAGCTCCGCGGCGAAGCTCGGCGAGCACACCAGGGCCGTCACCTCGTACTGCTCGATCAGCCCGAGCAGCCGCGGCATCGGGCAGATGGTCCCGCTCGTCCCGACACTGATCACCGAGGCGCCGACCATCTCGATCACGCGGTCCACCTCGGCACCGGTGAACGACAGTTCGTACGGCACGGCCGAGACGACGACGTCGTCCTCGGTCAGCAGCCGGCCCAGTGCCAGCGTCAGGTCGATCTGGTTGCGGATCCACTCGTCGCGGGTCAGCACGACCGGCTGTGATCCGCCCGACGGGTCGGCCCGTTCGCCGTACCGCGCGCGCAGGCCGTCGCGGCCGTCCGCCGCGGTGCGGGGGTCTCGGGTGAGCAGTTCCAGGAACTGTTCGTAGTGCGTCGCGAGGGACGTGGTCGTGGTCACCTGGCCTCCGCTTCCCGGGCGAACCGGCGCCACCCGTAGTCGTCGAGAGCGCTGTCGCCCCGTTCGGCCCGGAGCAGTGGGCGGCGGTCCGCGCCGCCCGCCATGTCGACGCTGACGACCGTGGCCAGGACGAACTCGTGGTCGCCGATTTGGTACGTCGACTTCAGGCTGCAGTCGATGGTGCCGACGGCGCCGGAGAGCCTCGGGCAGCCGTTGGCGGACGGCGTCCACGCGAGGGCGTCGAAGCGGCTGTCCGGCCTGCCCTGCGAGAAGGCGTCGGACACCTCGTGCTGGTCCTCGCCGAGGATGTTGACGCAGAACCGGCCGGTGTCCGCGATGGCGTTCCAGCTGGTGCTGCCGGAGCGGACCAGGAAGCCGATCAGGGCGAGTTCGTCGGAGACGACGGTGAGGGAGCCGATCACCAGGCCGTACGGTGTCGGTCCGTTCCGCTCGGACTGCCGTGCCGTGCCGGCGACCACCGTGACGGCCCGTGGGAGGAGTTCGCCGATGACCCCGAGGTCCGGCCCCGCGTTCGGCTGAAGGAGTCCGGCGGGTTCGGGCACCGGCGTCGCAGCGCCGGGTTCCTCGCGCAGCCGGCGTACGAACTGGCCGGTCACGCTCTCCGCGTTGGCCGCGAGGTCCTCCGGTGTCCCGCTGTGCACGACCCGGCCCCCCTCGCGGCCGGCGCCGGGTCCCAGGTCGATCACCCAGTCGGCGATGGCGATCACCTTCAGGTCGTGCTCGATGACCACGATGGTGTTGCCGGTGGAGATCAGGCGCTCGAAGAGGGCCAGAAGGTGGCGGATGTCTGCGGCGTGCAGGCCGCGCGTCGGCTCGTCGAAGATGAACAGCGTGCGGCTGCGACGCTGCTTGAGCAGCTCGCCGGCCAGGTTGAGCCGCTGCGCCTCGCCACCGGACAGCGTGGTCGTCGAACAGCCGAGTTGCAGATAGCCGAGGCCGAACTCGCGCAGCACGCCGAGCGCTTGGACGACCTTGGGGCTGCTCGTGGCGTCGAACCACTCGAGAGCGTCCTCGACGGTCATCGACAGCACGTCGTGGATGTTCTTGTCGCCCAGCCGCACCTCGAGGACGTGTTCCTGGAACCGTCGGCCCTCGCACTCGGGGCAGACGATGAACTCGCTCTTGAAGAGGGTCATCTCGATCTCGGCCAGCCCGAGTCCCTTGCAGGACTCGCACCGTCCGCCGGCGACGTTCGGGCTGAACTCGCCTCGGCCCAGGCCGCGTTCGACCGCGTCGGCGCTGCCGGCGAAGGCGTCGCGGATGTGGTCGCTGATGCCGATGTAGGTGACGAGCGTGCTCCGGCTGGAGCGGCCGATCGGCCGCTGCTCGACGTAGATGACGTCGTCGAGGGCTTCGGCTCCCCGGATGCCGCTGTTCCCGTCCGCCGCGCCCGTCGACCGCTGGGCGATGGCCCGGGAGACCGATGCGTGGATGCCGGCCACCAGGGAGCTCTTGCCCGCGCCGGACACACCGGAGACGCAGGTGAGCCCGCCGAGCGGGAACGTCGCGGTCTGGTCGACCACGTTGTTGCGCGTGATGCCGCGCACCTCGAGCCAGGACGCGTCGGCGAGTTCGGCCCGCGTCCGCGACGGGCCGCCGGACAGCATCGCGGTCGCCGTCGGTGAGTCACCGGAGTTCAGCAGGTCGGCGAAGCGGCCCTCGAAGACGATCTCGCCGCCGCGGGAGCCGGCCCCGGGTCCCAGTTCGACGATCCAGTCGGCGGCGCGGATCACCGACTCGTCGTGCTCGATGACGATGACCGTGTTCCCGAGATCGCGCAGCCGTCGCAGTGAGGTGAGGATCTTCCCGGTGTCGGCCTCGTGCAGACCGGCGGTCGGTTCGTCGAGGACGTACATCACGCCGGTCAGGTCGCTGGCCAGGTGCTGCGCCAGCAGCAGCCGTTGCAGTTCACCGCCGGAGAGGGTGATGACCGGCCGGTGCAGTTGCAGGTGTCCCAGTCCGACGTCGTCGATGTTCGCGCTCTGTTCGACGATCGCGCAGGCGAGTTCACGCACCTGCGCCGGCACGGCACCGGACGCGAGTCCGTCGCGCAACCGGGTGATCGAACGCGACAGTTCGTCGCTCTGGAAGTCGTGGAAGGTGTGCCCGGCCACCGTCGCCCTGAGCGATTCGGGGCGTAGCCGCCCTCCGTCGCACCCGGGGCAGGTTTCCCGTCCGAGGTAGTTGGTGAAGGCGTTCTTGCGGGCGGCCGACGACGCGTTGCGGTACGCGCGCTCCAGGAAGCCCAGGATGCCCTCGAAGCGGAAGTCGTTGGTGACCTTGCGGATCTTGAGCGTGTAGATCGTGTCCGAGCCGTGCAGCACGCGCTCGGTCTGCTCCGGGCTCAGCTTCTCGAACGGCAGGGAGAGGTCCAGGCCGATGTCCGCGGCCATGGCCTCGAAGGCCTTGCGCACGTTGGGAACGGCGAACGTCCCCGGGTCGGCGCCGTCCCAGATCTCGGTGAGGGTCTTCGACCGGTCCGGGATGATCTTGTCCAGTGAGAAGCCGACGAGTTCTCCGATGCCGTCGCACTGGAGGCACTTGCCTTCCTTGCGATTGGGGCTGAAGTGCTTCGCGGAGTGCGGTTCGGCGAAGCAGCCGCAGTCGTCGCAGAACAGGTCCGGACCGGTCGGGCCGAGACAGGCCGGGCACACCGGCCGCGACCCGGCGCCGAACAACAGCCGGTACAGCCCGTCGAGGCCGGTGAGGGTCCCCACGGTCGAGCGGGGGTTGGAGTAGCCGCCGTCGCGCTGGCGCAGGGCCACCGGCGGCTGGGTCCCCGCGATCCGGTCGAACTGGTAGTCGCCGTCGCCCATGTCGAGGGACTTGCTGGACAGGGCGCCCAGGTAGAGCGTCTTGGAGTGTTCGAAGAGGGTGTCGATGACCAGGGACGACTTGCCCGATCCCGAGACGCCCGCGGCGACGACCAGCTTCCCCTTGGGGAAGGAGACGTCGACCGACTTGAGGTTGTGGGTCGTGACGCCTTCGAGCCGGATGCTGTCGAGACTCATGTGGTGTCGTTCCGCCCTTCGGCCAGGTCGCGGGCCTGGGTTTCGCAGCGCTGCAGGTCGGGATAGCGGGCGTAGAGCATCGAGCGGACCCGGGCGGGATCGCCGCGGTTCCACGTCTCGTAGAGCTCCTGGCGCATCCCGAAGCGGTCGACGGCGAGATCGGCGGCGAGGCGGAAGATCCGGGACTTCTCGTCCACGCTCGTCTCCCGCCCGCACATGTAGGTGTCCAGCACCGCGCGCAGCTCGGAGGTCCCGAGATCGGCCTCCGAGGGTTGCATGATCAGACCCGACGCGCCGATCTGCCGGATGATCTCCGAGCCCCGCGTGGAGAAGCGGCCGGCGACGGCGTCGAGCGCTGCCGTCGAGCCGGGGGCGAGCAGGCCCGAGGAGGTGGGCCGGCACTCGGCGTCGATCGCGGCCAGGCCGAGCCGGACGATCTCGACGTACGAGGTGAGCTCGCCGAGGAGGTCCGTGACCTGCCGGAACTTGTCGACGCCGATCGCCTGGGCCAGCAGTGACGCGACCCCGAGCATGGTGCGCAGCCGGTGGTAGTAGCGCACCTGGCCGGTGTAGAGCGACCACTTGTTCAGCTCGCCGAACCCGCGGACGGCCGCCTGGGAGTCGTCCAGCAGGAAGACCCGGTCCATCGGGATGAACACGTCGTCGAACACGAGCATGGCGTCCTGCTCGTCGTAGCGTGCGGACAGGCCGCCGGAGCCCTCGGCGTACGACGTGCGGCACAGGACGCGCAGGCCCGGTGTCGCCAGGGGAGCGGCGAACCAGCAGACGTAGCTGGGGTCTTCGCGCAGGTAGTTCGCGGGCGAGAGGTAGATGAGCACCTCGTGCGCGTACGGCGCCAGGGTGGCGATCTGTTTGGCTCCCCGCACGACGATGCCGTCGGATCCGCGCCGCACCACCCTGAGACCCAGTTCCGGCCGGTCGGCGGGCGTCGAGGAGCGGTCGATCTGGGGGTCGCCCAGGCCATGGGTCAGCGTGAGGTCGTTCTCGCGGCAGTAGTGGTAGTAGTTCTCCGCGTTGCGCCCGAACTCGGGGTCGACCTCGGCCAGTTGGAACCGGTAGTCGTACAGGCCGACCACGACGTTCGACATGAAGTCGGGTATCCGGGAGAGCTGGCCGTAGGAGGCCTTTGCCCACCGGTGGGAGTTGGCCCACTTGCGGGCGAGGTCGTCCCGGCCGGCCGGCGCCAGGTACGACAGGCTGACCAGGTTGCCGGAGGTGTCCGAGCGGTGCAGCATCTCGTCCGCGCGGTCGGGCAGGTGCTGGGCGTCGTAGAGACCGGCCAGCGTGGACAGCATGGGCCAAAAGCCCGGGTCGCCGGTCACGTCGACCCGGCGTCCCTCGCTCCAGACCTCCCGCTCGTCCTTGAGGCTGGCGATGTACTCGTTTCCTCGCCAGGCGCCGCCGGAGGTGCCCGGCAGGAGGGCCGTCTCGTCGGTGGGCCTGTCAGAGGCTGTGGATCCTGTGGTGGTCACCGTCCGCGCTCCTACGGGTTCCGCTCGGCCGCACCGGACCGGAACGGCTGGTAGCTCTGCTCTTGCACCTGGGGGAAGTACTCGCGTGTCGCCTCGCCCACGACCCGCATCAGTTCGGAGTCGAGGGAGCTGGGATCGGTGATGAGCTTGGCCATGGGCGAGTCCGGCACGGCGTTCGTCAGGGGCGTCCGGCGTGCCCGGTGGATGGTGGCCAGTGCGTGCTGGGCGTTGGCCGCGTCCCGCATCTTGTAGACCGCCTGGGGCCCGTCCGGGATGCCGATCATGGATTTGGTGCCTCCGCTGCCCAGGCAGTTGCGGGGCATGTGCAGATGCTCGTGACGCCACTGCTGGTGGGCGGAGTGCAGCTTGAACGCCTGGTCGACCACGGTGTGCCGCAGCCATGCCTCCGCATCGTCGTGGCGACGCGCGTCGATGTCCCGGACGGTCTCCTCGAGCGACGCCCCGCCGAGCGAGCTCAGCCAGGCTTCGAGATCGTTCCACATGTGCTTGAACAGATCCCGGAACATGTGCTGCTTGATCGACAGCGAGTGCGTACCGCTCGCGGGTCCCAGATTGGTCCGGAACTCGTGGTACTCCCCGGTGGCCAGGTGTTCGGCCATCACCCGCTGTGCGTCGACCACCGGATCGAGCAGCTCCCGGCAGGCCGTCAGGTGCTGGGCCGCCCGGCTCAGCGCCGATGCGCGGACGGCCCGGATCGCGACCTCGAGGTGGTCGTTCGCCTCGGCGCAGAGGATCTCCGGGACCTGGTGGAGGGCGACGAACTCGCCGTGCAGGGTGTCCGCGTTCAGCTCGGTCGCGGCGACCGCGCGCGCCAGTGTCTCGGCGGAGATCAGCTCGTCGGTGCTCCGGCTGACCCCGATGGGTACGGAGGTGAGGTCGCTCTCCCACTTGGTGGCGTCGTGGCAGCCGACCCGGATTCCGTGCAGCACGCGGTACAGCGAGTCGTCGATGCTCCTGGTGGCGATGGTGGAGCGGGTCAGCTCGGGTGCGCCGGCCAGCAGCGAGCCCTTGGCGACGTCCTCCAGTCCCCGGAGGGCGTCGACGTAGGCCGCGTAGCCGGCGGACTCGGAGATGCTGACGGCCGTGGCCCCCGCGGACACGCCGGCTCCGTAGATGCCGCGGGCGCCGCACATCACCGTGCCGAGCCCGCGCAGCAACCGGTGGAACCCGACGGCCCACTGGACGTAGCGGGAGGCGGTCGGGATGTCGTCGGCCAGCAGACACGCCTGGGTCCTGTTCGCCAGCCGTGCCAGGTTGAGCAGACACACCTCGGACGCCTGGAGGACGGCGCACACCGTCGAGTCGTACGTGCCCTCCGGCACCCCTCGTGCGGCCCGCGCCTCGCCGAGCAGGTCGATGCGGTGCAGCTGGTCGTAGCTCTCGGCGACCGGTCCCAGTGCGGTCATCTGCCGTCGGCCGGCGCACATGTCGGCTTCTACTGGATCGTCCAGGCTTGACATTGCGCCATCACTCCCCGCTGGGTGCCGCTGAGTACCGGATCGATTCGGTGGGGCAGGATTCGAACGCGTCGAGGACCCGCTCGAGCTCGTCGGATGTCTCGGGCTGTTTGCACACATAGTGGACGTCGTTGTCGAGGTCCGCGTCGAAGTTGTCGGGCGCCAGGTCGTTGCAGAGCTTGCAGTCGATGCACGTGTCATCGATCTCGAAGCGCCCGTCGATCGGAATGCGCGTGGGAAGCGGCAGTTCAACCCTCACCGGCAGTCCCTCCTCCCCCGTAGGCACTGAAGTTGCGCATCGTCGGTTTGGCCGAGGTTCGCAGGGCCGTCTCGAATCGTTCGGTGTCCAGCACGCGGAATCGGGTGGCCGCTCCGAGGCGGTCACGGACTGCGGCCTCGATCGATTTCCGGGTCGCGTCGTCGGCGCCGGTCGGCGGCAGGGCGATCTCCAGGGCATCGCCGTCGATGTCGAAGGCGAAGTAGTACGGCTCGGTGGTCATGGCGCCCAGGACGATGTCCTCGACCTCCAGTTGGGAGGTCCAGCGCTCCCCGAGCGGGATCCGGTCGCCGATCCGGCCGCGGTGCTGCAGCCGGCGCAGCGGGGAGCCGCAGGCGCAGGGCGCCGCCTCGATCCGGCACATGTCACCGGTGCGGTACCGCAGCAGGGGCATGGCCCGGCTCGCCAGCGTCGTCACGGCCAGTTCGCCGACGGAGCCGTCCGGCAGCCGCTCGCCGGACCCCGGATCGACCACCTCGAAGAACGTCCGTGTCTCGACCAGGTGCAGTTCGCGCTCGCGGCAGAACATGGCCAGTGTGTTGGTCTCGGTCATGCCGAACATCGAGTACGCGACGGCGTCCCACTGGTCGGCCAGGCGCCGCTTCTTGGCCGGCGACGCGCCCTCCCCCGCCATGAGGATCTTCGAGACGGCGAGGTCGCGCCGCGGGTCGATGCCTCGGCGGCGGGCGGTCTCGCCGAGGAACAGGGCGCGCGTCCCGGAGCACACCAGGGTGGTGGCGCCGGACCGCAGCAGGGCGTCGACCATCCGGTCCGGGGTGCAGGAGGGTGAGGCCGCGCCGAGCGGCACGATGGTGCAGCCGAGGATCTCGATCGCACGGTCGAGGTCCTGGCCCACCCCGGCCAGCTCGTACGGAACGGCGATGGCCGCGACGTCCCGCTCGTCCAGGACGCCGGCCAGCAACCCGGCGACGGTGAGGTTGTTCTCCAGCCAGTCCGCCATCGTGAAGAACGCGGCGATGGGGCGCCCGTTGCCGGTACCGGAACTCTCGTCGAACCGGATCACCTCACGCCGGGGCACGGCGAGCATGCCGAGCGGGTAGGCGGCGGCGAGATGTTCGCGCGTCGTGAAGGGAAGGGCCTCGAAGGCATGCGGACGGCCCTGCGCGACCGCTCGGGCGGCCTCGGCCGGGACGAAGTCGGTGTAGAACGGTGAGTTGCGGCATGCGTGCTCCACGGTCGCGGAGAGCGCCTGAGCGGCCCAGGTGTCGAGTGCCTGCCGGTCCAGTGAGGTGACCTCGGCGACCTTGCGCGCGAGGTCGACGCGGGAGACGAGGGTGTCGCGGAGTTTGCCGCGCGGGTCGTGGCCGGCCGGCCGGGCGAGCGTGGTCATCGGGACGCCTCCTCCAGCCTCGCCATCGCCGTACGCTCCTCGGCCGCCAGGCTGCTGACGATCGAGGCCGCGTCGTCGAGTGAGCGCCGGGCACCGGCGTCGTCGGCGTCGCGCAGCAGGTTCGCCACGTCCGTCCAGCGCTTGGCGATGCGGCGGTACTCGACGGCGAGCTCGTCGTAGGCCTCGACGCCGGTCAGCTCGTGCGCCTCCTCCAGGAACTGCGCCCACAGCGTCCGGAAGAGTCCGCCGCCCGTTCCGCCTTCCTCCATGCTGGTGCCGACGGCGCTCATCGCCTCGACGGGACGGTCGAGCTTGTCGTGCCACCCGCGCATCAGGGAGCCGGCCTTGGCGATCCCCTTGAATCCCATGTTGGTGATCGGCGGGCTCAGGAAGTCCTGTGCGGCGGCCAGGATCGAGGTCCGGCAGGCCTTGGCGAGGATCGATTCGTCGTAGCCGCGCGGGTCCACCCGGACCGACAGGTGGCGCGAGGACATCGGTCCCTTGGCGCACCGGGCCCGGGCCATGCTCTCCCGCGAGGTGGACTGGACGCCGAGCGACCGGGTCTCGACGACGACGAACCTGTCGTCCTCGTAGCCGATGCAGGCGACGTAGTGCGCGGCGAAGTGGTGGTTCTCCCGCGCGTAGTCGAGGTGGTAGCGGTCGAGCTTGAGGCCCACCACATCGCCCTCGTCGAGAGCCTCGATCAGCGTGGCCTCGGCCTTCGCCGGTGAGGACGTCTCCTGCGCCCGCAGCTCCAGGGAGAGCGCGTCCGCCACGTTGCGCATGAGGTGGTCGGGTTTGACCCGCCCGGCGAGGAACGGGCTCGGCATCTGCTTCGAGTGCCAGTACAGGAACGACAGCCCTTGTCCCAGCCCGAAGATCAGCGGCTCGCTCAGCTCGATGTCGTGGTTGCGGAGCATGTTGAGCAGCGCGGTGGATTCGCAGTGTTCGCCGGAGTGCGGCGAGATCTCAATGACCGCCATCGCCGTGCCCCGTTCCGCCGCGCGGCGCCTCGTAAACGATCTCGAGCACGGAACCGCTGTCGTTGTTGCGCAGGTGCCCGTAGGTGTGGCCGAGAGCGTCCGCCTCGGTGAACGCGATGTTCTCGAGGTGGTCGACGTCCCGGTCGAGGACGTCCAGGAGGTAGCGGACGTCGGCGTCGGTGTGCACGTCGATGGCGACGTGCGACATGAGCCGTCCCCGCTCGCCGGCCGGGCGGTCCGCCCAGGGGCCGAACCGGCGGCAGGCGAACATCTCGATGACCCGTCCGTCGGCGAGGGCGATCGAGTTCCACCATCCCGGCGTGCCGTACTGCCGGGGCGAGATGTACGACGGCCCCATCTCGACGGTGGTGATCTCGCCGGACGTCCGGAGGTCGTTCAGGTGGGCGTTCCAGCCGAACACCTCGTCGTCGTTGTCGTAGTCGCCCATGTAGATGCCGACGTGGTTGACCCCGGCGAACCTCTCGACGACGTGGTCGGGCGCGTATCCGCACCAGGCCGACAGGTACTGCCCGCAGTCGAGGTCCCGCCAGGCGCTCGACGTCCGGAGGATCTCCTCCCAGGCCCGGCCGAAGCCGGCGCGGTCGGGGAAGCGCCCGTCGCGCGTGGCGGTGATGGCCGGCGAACTTCCCGCGAGTGCGTTCATGGCGCTTCCTTCCTGCCGGTGATGACGATCCCCATCTGCACTTCCGTCACGACGGCCGCGTCGAGCGCGGTGCCGCGCAGCAGCTCTTCGATCTCGCTCTTGACGTACGCGGACCGGATCGAGGTGCGGAAGCCGGGGCGCATGTCGGCCGCGATGTTCGCCTTCATGAACTGGAACGTCGTCCGGTCGACGTCCCTGCGCAGATCGGAGACGCAGTACCGGCCGCCCGGCCTGAGCACGCGGTGCATCTCCGACAGGGCGGTCGCCGGATCGGCCCATTCGTGCAGTGAGGACGCGCTGATGACGTGGTCGAAGCGGTCGTCCTCGAACGGCAGGGCCAGGACGGTGCCGCATTCGTAGGCGCATCGCTCGGCGACGCCGTAGCCGCCTGCGTTGATGCCCGCCCGCCGGAGCATCGCCGGTGAGATGTCGAGGCCGACGAGCCGGGCGGAGTCCTCGGCCTGGGTGAGCCATTCCAGGCCGAGGTAGCCCGGGCCGCATCCCAGCTCCAGGACCTCGCCGGTGGTGATCTCGGTGGCCAGGATGTCGTCGATCTTCTCCTGGAGCCAGCCGTTGTCCCGGATGTGGCGCTGCATCTCGTCGTATTTGAGGGCCAGTTCGTCGCCCTGCAGGCCCTCGTCGGTCTCCGGCACCCGGGCGGCGACGGTGCCCCGCGCGCTAGCCACGGCCCGGCCCCAGTCGCCGTATTCCCACTGCTACACCTCTCATCGTCGCGCTCCCCATGTGCACGTCGGAACGGTCGTTGCCCGTCAGGAGATTGACCGAGGATCTGAGCGAGGCGTCGACCGAGGACTCGCCCGGATACCACCAGCCGGCGTCCGCCATCACGACGTTCGGTGCGACGGAGTCGGAGATCTTGACCGTCATGCGCACCCCGCGCGCACCGGCCCGCGTGAAGAGGTCCACCTCTTCACCGTCTGTCAGGCCTTCCCGCTCAGCGGTGTCCGGATGGACGGTCACCCGCGCCGTGCTCTGGCCGCGCGAGGTGGTCGGGAGTTGGTGGAACTCGGTGTTGTAGAACTGGCGCGGATGGGCGCTGGTCATCACGTACGGCAGGGCCGGGTCCGGCTCCGGCGGGTGCCGGTAGACCGGGAACGGCTCGTAGCCCATGGCCCGCAGCCCGTGGTTCATGAGGTTCACGCGTCCGGACCGGGTCCGGAATCCGCCGTCGCGGTACTTGCGGTACCGCTTCTCGTTCCGGATGTAGCCGATCTTGGTGAACTGTTCCCAGGTGAGGTCGATGCCGGCCAGCTTGGCGTCGAGAGCGGCTTCCAGCGAGGGGAAGAAGTGCTCGCCCAGGCCGAGCCGTTCGGCGAGCTGGAGGATGATCTCCTCGTCCGAGCGGCAGCCGTCGACCGTGGCGATCTTCTGCCGGGCCGCGATGTAGGAGTTGAACTCGACGATCTGGTCCCGCTCCAGCCAGCTCGACGTCGGCAGGACGACATCGGCGTAGCGGGCGGTCGGCGTCATGAACAGGTCGCACACGACGATCAGGTCCAGCTTGCTCATCGCCTCGCGGACGAGCTCGGTGTTCTCGTGTGAGGCCAGCATGTTGCTGCCGAAGATCAGCATCGAGGTGATCGGGTACGGCGACCCGGTCACGATGGTCTCGTGCAGGTCTCCCGGCGCGACCCAGCCGGACATCGAAAGGATCTTGTGCTTGTCGCCGCCGATCCGCTTCTTGGCCTGCTCCTCGGGGAGCAGGTCCGAGCGGGGGAAGGCACGCCGGCCCTCGATCGGCATCGGCTCCCAGATCACGTCGCCGCCGGGGGCGTCGATGTTCCCGCAGATCGCCGCGAGGATGGCGATGGCGCGGTGGGTGTCGAAGGAGTTCTCGTTCTGCGACAGACCGGTTCCGGCCTCGATGCACGCCCGGGAGGCCAGAGCGTAGGAGCGGGTGGCTTCGTGGATGAGCTCGGGGGCGAGTCCGGTGATCCGCGCGACCCGCTCGATGTCGTACGCCTTCACGTGGGCGGCGAGTTCGTCGAACCCGGAGGTGTGCGCGGCGACGAAGTCGTGGTCGTACCAGCCCTCGTCGATGACGGTCCTGATCATGCCAAGGGCCAGTGCGCAGTCGGTGCCCGGCTGGATCGCCAGGTGCAGGCTGGAGCGGGCGGCGGTCTGCGTCCGTCGCGGATCGACGGTGATGACGCGGCTGCCTCGGTCGACGGCTCGTAGCAGCTTGACGCCGATCACGCCGTCCGAGTGGGTGCTCGGCTTGTTGCTGCCCCAGAGCAGGACCACTTCGGGATCGCCCTCGTAGTCGCAGAAGGTGAAGGCGCCGTACGTCATGATCGACGCCATGACCCGCGGGTAGAAGCACACATGGGCCGGACCGACCACGTTCGGCGTCCCGATCGCGTTGGCGAGCCGGAACACCCATTCCTGGTAGTTGCGGTCGGTGCCCTGCCCGAGGACGACGGACTCGGGTCCGTGCCGACCGATGGTCGTGGCGAGCTCGCCGGCGATCCGGTCGAGGGCGGCTTCCCAGCCGACCGGTTCGAACGTCCCCGAGCCGCGCGGGCCCGTCCGCATCAGCGGTGTCGTCAGCCGGTCCGGGCTGCGCAGCAGGTCGAGTGAGGCCTTGCCCTTGATGCAGAAGTAGCCTTCGCTCGTGGGATTGTCCGGGTCCCCGTGGATGTCGGTGGGGACGCCGTCCGTGAGCTCGACCATGGCGCCGCATCCGCCGTGGCACATACGGCAGACGGATCTCGTCCGGGTGATCGTCAAGCCGGCTCACCCGCCCGCTTGGCGGCCGACACGAGCAGCCTTTCGAAGGCGGCCTGTTCGGCGTCGGCGATCGCGTGCAGCCGGGCCGCGACGGCTTCCAGCCGCCGTCGCCCGTCGTCCGCGTCGTGGTAGGCCATCAGCAGGTCGATCGCCTCGTCCCACTGCCGCTGTACATCGCCGAAGTCCTCGACGAACGGGTCGAGTTCGGGGTCGTCGTACCGCTGCCGGGCCTCCAGCAGGAACTCCCGGTAGAGCGTGCGGAAGTTCGCTCCGCCGGTTCCCGCGAAGCGCCAGAAGCGTCCGACACCCGGCACCGACTCGTCCGGGGAGGCGAGGGTGTCGCTCCATCCGGCGATCTCGGAAGCGGCCCGCCGCATGGCGCGCAGACCGAATCGGGGTCCGCGGTCCTCGGTCATCCGCTCCGCGGTCAGCCGGATGGCGTTCCAGATCTGTTCGCGCAGGACCGCGTCGGTGTCCGTGGTCAGACGCTCCGGCAGGTTCTCGACGTACAGGTGCAGGTGGGGCGACGGCATGAAGCCTTCGTCGGAAGCGCGGGCTCGGCGCAGCGACTCCGTCGGAAGGGTCTGTGCCCCTCCCTGCTGGTCGGTGTCGACGACGTGGGCGAGGCAGTCGTCGAGCCCGTACACCGCGATGTAGTGCGACGCGAAATGGCTGCGGGACGAGAAGTAGTCGAGGTGGAAGATGTCGACGGACACTCCCACGACGTGTCCCGCGGCCAGCAGTTCCGTCGCAGCGGCGGAAGCCGATTCGGGGTCGGGTGAGCGCGATTCGCGCAGGGTCACCCCCAGGGCCGCGCAGGCGTTGCGGGACAGCAGGGCCGGCTCGATCCGGCCGGTGAGCATCGGCGTGCCGCGACCAGGATCCGGAGCGTCACGGTATTGGAAGTCGATCCCCTGGCCGAGGCCGAACAGCATGGCTTCGGATATACCGGCGCCGGCATGGTGGAGCATGTTGCGGAGGGTGGTCGTCTCGCAATGAACGCCGTGCTGGGGCTGAAATGTCGCCAAGCGCATATGGCTTCCCAATCGCATGGTGCGAAGATGCCGTGAACGATGGTGCGGCTATGCGTCGAGCAGGACCTCGTTGTATCCCTGCAGATCGAGGAATCCGGAGCCGCTGGCCAGGACCACGATCACCGGTTCGGCGTTTTCCGCGTCGGCCTTCGCCACGACGTCCAGGGCCGCCGCGACCGCGTGACCGGCCTCGGGGGCGAGCAGCAGGCCTTCGGTCTGCAGCAGTAGCCGGCCGGCCTCCAGCGCTGTCCGCTGGTCGAAGGCGACGGCGTCGAGGACGCGCTCGCGCCGGAGCAGGCTGACCAGGGCGGAGCTGTGATGGTTGCGCAGGCCGCCGACGTGGTTGGGCGGGGGGATGAAGCTCTCCCCCATCGTGTAGCCCAGCACCTCGGGCGTGTAGCCGCCCAGGTCGGTGCGGCCGTACGCGTAGACGCCCTGGGTGAGCCGGGGCGCCGCCGTGGATTCCGCGGCGAGGAAGCGGAGGTCGGCCCCGTCGGCCTTGGCCCGCAGGTGAGGGCCGATGAGACCGCAGAGGTTGCTTCCGCCACCCGAGCACGCGATGAGGTGGTCGCCGCGCCCGTCGACGCCCAGGTCCTCGCCGTGGGTCGTCTTGAGCTGCTGCGCGATCTCGAGCCCGAGCAACGTCTGATGGAGGTAGACGTGCGGCATCCCGCTGCCGGCGAGATACGCGGCGGAGGGGTTGCCCAGGGCGTGCTCGATCGCGTCGCTGATCGCGGTGCCGAGGCTGCCGGGGTGGTCCGGGTTCTCCCCGAGGATCTTTCGTCCGATCGCCGTGTGGGTCGACGGCGACGGCCGTACCTTGGCCCCCAGGAGCTCCATGTAGTGACGCCGGTAGGGCTTCTGCTCGAGCGAGCACCTCACCATGAAGATCTCGGCCCGCAGACCGAACATCTTCGCCGCCAGCGCGACGCTCATCCCCCACTGACCCGCCCCGGTCTCGGTGACGAGGGTCGTCCGCCCCTCCTCGGCCGCGTAATACGCCTGGGCTATGGCGGTGTTCAGCTTGAAGCTGCCGGTGGGAAGGACGTCTTCACGCTTGAGGTAGATTCTCGCGCCGGTACCGAGATACTTCTCGAGCCGGTGCGCCCGGTGCAACGGTGTCGGCCGGCCGCATTGCCGCAGCCACTCCGTGACCGGTTCGGGAATGGCAATCCACTGCTCCCCCGAACCGTTTTGCTCGACGAGTACTCGCGGCCGAATTGCGGCCGATATCTCCGCGGCCGTGGGGCTTCCGGAATCTCTGACTTCGGGCATGGGGCCCGGCAGATCTGCCAGGAAGTTGCACCAATGGGTCGGCATCCCCGGTAATGATGAACCGTTAGGAACAATGCGTTGAGGCACGGGTGACTGCTCATGCCCAACATGGCCAGGACTATACGAAGTCACGTTCCCCCCGCACCCCCGCTTCAAAATTGTGTGAGCCAGCGTACAAACCGTTCGAGCACCGCGCAACCGTTTGAACTGAAGTCGCACATTCAACGAATACCGCAGACCCCAGAAAGGCTTTTCTATCCCCATCAGGAGCCACGCCGGATTGATCAGCCGGCGAAGACGAAGTTCGGAGCGCGTCGGCGAATAGACCCGAGGGCCGCTGAATCCGATGTGCCGGCGTTTCACACAGCGCCTGCGGGGATCCACGAGACGATCTCGACGGAATCAACCGGAGGCGACAATCCGAGGCGTCGGCAACGGTGTTCGATGAACCGGCCGGAGATCTATACGTCAGCTTCCCTGGAATTGATCCGTTCCGTCAACGATTCCGCCAGGAGCTGCCAGCTCTCGGCGTGCTGCCGTGCCAGCTCGGCGATCAGAGGTGCGCAGTGGATCGGAATGCTGCTCGCCATCGCCGCCCAGTCGTGCGGCTGCGTCGCCGAGGGGTCCAGTGTCCGCAGCAGCTTCCGGCCCACCTCGGTGAACCGTAGCGAGGGATCGGCGCGCAACCGCCGCACGGCCAGTGACAGGTCCGCGCTCCCCGCCTTGGGACGTTTCACGAGGGCAGGGCGGCCGGCCCCGGTCTCCCGGACCCGCCCGTCGCCCGGCTGCTCCGTCGGCGGCGGCTCTCCCGGAAGTGCGCGGGCCCGCTTTCGCGTGTCCTTCGCCGTGGTGAGCGAGATGCCCGCGGCACGCGCCACCTCCTGCGCGGACGCGTCGGGATGCGCGGCGAGGTACGCCAACGCGCGACTGCGGCCTTCGGCCGCCGCGAGGGGGTAGGCCACCCCGTCACGCCCGAGTCGCACCGCTGTCGGGTGCGGAAGTTCCGCACCCGACCGGCGCCTGAGTGCCGCGACGGTCTTGTCCGACAGGCCCACGACCCCCGCCAGCCGCCGGTTGGACCACTCCGGGAAGTCGGCGAGCATGTGCAGGGCCGCGGCCTTGCGGTCGGCAAGGGAGAGTGGCAGTCCGTGGTTGCTGTTCAGCTTGACCGCGAGCACGAAGGCCTCGCGCTCATCACCGTTGAAGAGCACGGCACTGATGTGCGTGGCGCCGCTGTTCTCCACCGCCCTGAGCCGGTGCACACCGTCGATGACGGTCATCGTCTTCCGGTGGATGACGATCGGCGGCAGTTCGGAGCACACTTCGGCGAGCGCGTTGATGTGCCGTGGATCCTCCCCGACCGTACGAAGCGAACCCACGACCACGATGGCGCTGATCGGCACCTGGATGATCTCCGATAAACGTCCGCCCAGATGCGGATCCGGGCGGCGTAAGTGCTGCTGTATCGGTTTCTGTACGGATGCGGAGATGTGGTCCATCGCTCTTCCTCCTCAGCTCCCAGCGGACCCACCGACTGTCGTGCGACTCATCCGGTTGCGGATGTCGTCAGGCAGCGCGGCGAACCACGGGCCGATGATAGGAAGAACCGTCATGCTCCATCGGAAAGGTGAACAACATCGAGTCTCCCCCGTGACGCAATGCCGAGAACCGACTCCCGAACCCTGTCAGGAGGATCGGATCGGTGCAAGGCTTCTGTCATGCCGTCCTGTCGAGGAAGCCGATCCTTTCTTGATCGCTGATCGAGGGGCGACCGGAGTGCAAAGCTCCCCTCGCGGGCGGAATGATCGGCTCCCCGCGAGCGGACGGAAATGTCCCCGCAGCTGGACGCATGATCTGCCTTCGCCTTCCGGACCACGAGGCCGGTCCTCTTGGCCTGCGTGAAGCGCAAAGACGAGATCATGGAGCGATGGAAGCCGCCGATTAACAGGTAGTCCCGCGCAACGCCGGAAAGTTCAAAGTTCGACCAGTACTCCCCCTGCTCCGGTGGTTGCTCTCCCGTGAATTCACCTGCCACGTACAGCGGCCAGAGCGTGAAAACGATCCAGGAGCCGGGGACCTGCCTGCCTCGCGGATGGCGCCCGCGGCCTCATGATGTCGCTGGTGGGGCTGACGGCGGGTGCCGGGGCGTTGCACCGGGGTTGAGCCCCTGTGCGCCCTGCCGGCGCCCTCCCGTTCGGGTACGGGACGGCGCACGGTCGAGCGCATGGGGGTCGGCGGGGAAGCGTGTGAGGGTCGCGGGGACGGCACGGACTGCCCGAACGGGGAGGTGCTCGACGTGGGGGCGGACGGCCCCCGGTGCGAGGAGTGCCGGCACCACTGGGAGTTGGACGCGACCGTGCCGGAACGCAGGGTGGTGGAGGACGAGGGGCCGACGCGGCCACTGGGCGCTCCCGGCGAGGCCGGTCACGACAGCGCCGCGTAGAGCCGCCCTCCACGGTCGTGCGCTCCCGGCACGGCCGCCGGTCAGTGGTCGGAGTAGCTGAAGTCGCCCACGGTCCAGGCAGTGATGTCCTCGATCGCGACGCGGAACATGCCGCCCGTCTCCGGGATTCCCACGGTTCCTTGCAGAATCCGCGCGACATGGAAGTGCAGATGCGTGGGCGGCCCGTCCTTCTTCTGCGGGGTTTCGAAGACGGCGGAGAACTCACCCAGGCGGGCGGAGTCCGTCAGCACCTCCGACACCCTCTGCCGCCACATGGCTTCGGGAGCCAGTCGACCGGTGATGACGGCACCACCGGTGACCACGGTCAGGGACATCTGGCTGCTCTGCCCGGATTCCACACGGGCGGCGATGTCAACGATCAGCTCGTCAGGCTTCGGCATGAGAGCGAATTGTATGCGCCGAGCCGCCGGGGTGGTTCGAGTGGTGCCGCCGACGGGCCGGACAGGCACGCAGGGGTCTCCCGCCGAGTGTCGGCGACAGCACGCCGCGGCACCGGCGGGCCGACCGCCCAAGGGCAGCCGGATGATCACCGCCTCGTCCGTGGGTCTCCCCCAGCGGGAGAACACCCGGTTCGGCGGCACCGGCCTCCTCGGATGATCTGACGCCCCGCGTCGTCCGCCGGTCAGCTCTCGGTGAGCATGCCCTCGCGCAGCCGGGCCAGGCAGCGCGAGAGCAGGCGGGAGACGTGCATCTGGGAGACACCGAGGCGTTCGCCGATCTGGGCCTGGGTGAGTTCTTCCGCGAAGCGCATGTGGATGATCTGCCGGTCGCGTTCGTCGAGGGCGGCGATCATCGGGGCGAGTGCGTGGAAGTCCTCCACGAGTTCGAGGGCCCGGTCGTCGGCGCCGATGAAGTCCGCCAGGGCCGTCTCGCCGTCCTCGCTGCCGCCGATCGCCGCGTCCAGGGAGGTGGAGTTGTAGCCGTTGGAGGCCAGCCGGGCCTCCCTGACCTCGTCCTCGGGCAGGCTCATCAGCTCCGACAGTTCCTTCACCGTCGGGGTGCGGCCCAGACGGCTGCGGAGTTCCTCGGTGGCGCGGGCGAGTTGGACGCGGGCCTCCTGCAGCCGGCGCGGCACGTGCACGGCCCAGGTGGTGTCGCGGAAGAACCGCTTGATCTCACCCACGATGTACGGGATGGCGAACGAGGTGAACTCCACCTCGCGGGTCAACTCGAACCGGTCGATGGCCTTGATCAGGCCGATCATGCCGACCTGGACGATGTCCTCCATCTCCTCCGGCCCACGGCTGCGGAACCGCCCCGCCGCGAAGCGGACCAGGGACATGTTCATCTCGATCAGCGTGTTCCGCGCGTACTGGTACTCGGGTGTGCCCTCCTCCAGCGCCGCGAGCTGGTCGAAGAACAGACGCGTCAGCTGCCGGGCGTCCTTCGGTGCCATCCGCGAGGGCTCGGCGACCTCCGGCAGGCCATCCAGGTTCGTTTCCGTCTTCGCCGTCGTCACTGTCGCCACGATGCTTCCCTCCCCTATACCTGCACGCTGCCGGCCTCCCGTGGGCTGACGAACGCGCGTGTACCCCGGCATGTACAGAGCATTCCCCCCCACGCGATCCGGAGTGAAGTCACCTACTTGGCTCCCTCCGACGATCAAAGCGCCGCAGCCCCTTCCCTTGTCATGCCCTCATCTGAAATCTTGCGTCGACCCATTCGACCCACGGCCCGGCGGGCATCACCCCTTGCCCCGGGCTCTCGGAGGATGCTGTGACAACCCCCCGCATATCCCGGCGCCGTCTCAGACGGTCGCTGCTGTCCGTCGCCGCTGCCGGAGCGGCCCTCGCGCTCGCCACGCCCGCCGGAGCGGCCGACGTGGACACCGGCCTTCCGCCCGGTCCGGGCGCGGCCCGCGCCGCCGTGCCCGCCCAGACTGCCGCCGGGTGGGCCGCCGGAACCCGCTCCTATCTCGTCATCACCGCTCCCGGCGACACCTCCGCCGCCCGCAACGCCGTCGCGGCGAACGGCGGTTCGGTCTTCGCGCACTACGACGCGATCGGCGTCGTGGTCGCCCACTCCTCGTCGGCCGGCTTCGCCGCCGCGATGCGCTCCGTCGCGGGCGTGCAGAAGGTGGGTGCGACCCGCACCTCGGACGTCCCCGCCGACGCCTACTCCCCCACCCTGCCGAGCGCTCCCGGGCAGTCGTCCACGACGCTCACCGAGACCGCGCGGTGGGACATGACCAGGATCAACGCCGACAAGGCCTGGGCCGTCAGCACCGGCTCGCCGTCCGTCACGGTGGGCGTCCTCGACACCGGAGTGGACGACCGGCACCAGGACATCGCACCCAACTTCGACACAGCGGACTCCGTCTCCTGCGCCTACGGCAAGGCCGACACCCGGGCCGGCGCCTGGCGTGACGTCGGCAGCCACGGCACCCACGTCGCGGGCACCATCGCCGCCGCGAAGAACGGCAAGGGCGTGGTCGGCGTCGCGCCGGGCGTGAAGATCGCCTCCGTGCGCGTGGCGGAGCCGAGCACGAGCATGTTCTTCGCCGAGAACACCGTCTGCGGCTTCATGTGGGCCGGTGACCACGGCTTCGACGTCACCAACAACAGCTATTACACGGACCCCTGGATGTTCAACTGCCCCGACGACCCGGACCAGGCGGCCATCATCGAGGGTGTGCGCCGGGCGCAGGAGTACGCGGAGGGCAAGGGTTCGCTCCAGGTCGCGGCAGCGGGCAACTCCAACTACGACCTGGCGAACAAGCGCAGCGACAGCTCCAGCCCGAACGACTCCACCCCCGTCAACCGCACCATCACCAACGCCTGCATCGACATCCCGACGGAGCTGCCGGGCGTGGTGACCGTCGCGGCGATGGGCAACGGGAACGTCAAGGCGTCGTACTCCAACTTCGGCCGGGACGTCATCGACGTCGCGGCCCCGGGCGGCGACGGAGCCTACGGCGTCTACTCCACGCTCCCCGGCGGCAAGTACGGGAACATGAACGGCACATCGATGGCGTCGCCGCACGTCGCCGGTGTCGCCGCGCTGCTGAAGAGTGCCGATCCGGCGGCCACCCCCGCTGATCTGCGCGCGCGGCTGGGAACCCAGGCCACGGACACCGCGTGCCCGTCCGACGGCCGCTGCACCGGCACCACGGCGAAGAACGCCTTCTTCGGAGAGGGCCAGGTCGACGCGCTGAAGGCCGTCGGTGGCACCACGCCGCCGCCCGGCCGCTCCTTCGAGAACACCACCGACGTCACCGTCGCCGACAACGCCACGGTGGAGTCACCGATCACCGTGACCGGTGTGACGGGCAACGCCCCGGCCGCGCTGAAGGTCGGTGTGGACATCAAGCACACCTACCGCGGCGACCTGGTGCTGTCCCTCGTCGCCCCCGACGGCTCGGTCTACTCCCTGGAGGACTTCGCCGACGGCGACAGCGGGGACGACGTGGTGAAGACGTACACGGTGGACGCCTCGTCGGAGACCGCGTCCGGTACGTGGAAGCTGCGTGTCCGCGACATCGCGACACAGGACACCGGGCGGATCGACGCCTGGAACCTCACCTTCTAGCGGGGGGGGCCTCCACCGAGTCCGTGAACTCCTCGCGGCAGGGCGGCGTCAGCGCCACGCCGCGAGGAGCAGGACCGGAGCTGCCCGCGCCCTCACCACGCCACGGGCAGCTCCAGGGGGAAGCGCCGGATCGTCCGGGTGTCCCAGGGCACGTCCTGGGCCGGCACGGCCAGCCGCAGTCGGGGGAGGCGGGTGAACAGGACCCCGATCGCAGCCTTCAGTTCCGCGACCGCGAGGGTGCTGGCCACACAGTGGTGGCCGCCCCAGCCGAACGTCAAATGAGGGTGGGACGCACGGTCGACGTCGAGGGCGCCCGGGTCCGCGAACACCTCCGGGTCCCGGTTGGCCGCCAGGTAGGAGACGTGCACGAAGTCGCCTGCTCGGATCAGCACACCTTCGATCTCCACGTCCTCCAGCGCGACGCGCGGGATGCCGAGGGTCTGGCAAACGAGTGGTGTAACTGGTGCAGTTGAGGTTACTGACGGGCCGCCGACAGGCGGCCGTCGAAGGTGATGTCGAAAGCGTTCGGCGCGGTCTTCCAGCGCATGGTCCAGCGGGCCTGCCCCTTGCCGGTGGGATCGAGGGACGTGATCGCCATGTAGACGCACTTCAGGGCGGCCTGCTCGTTGGGGAAGTCCCCGCGGGCCTTGACCGCCCGTCGGATCCGCGCGTTCACCGACTCGATCGCGTTCGTCGTGCAAACGATGCGGCGGATCTCGGTGTCGAACCGCAGGAACGGGGTGAACTCCTCCCACGAGTTCTCCCACAGCTTCACGATCACCGGATACTTCCGGCCCCGGGCGTCGGCGAACTCCGCGAGCCGGTCCAGGGCGGCCTCCTCGGTCGGCGCCGTGTAGACGGGCTTGAGAAGCCGGGCAATCTTGTCCCAGTCCTGGCGGGCGGCATAGCGGAAAGAGTTCCGCAGCAGATGCACCACGCAGGTCTGCACGATCGTCCGCGGCCAGACGGTCTCCACCGCCTCGGGCAGACCCTTGAGCCCGTCGCAGACCAGCATGAGCACGTCGCTGACGCCGCGGTTCTTGATCTCGGTGAGGATGTGCAGCCAGTGCTTGGCGCCCTCGCCGCCGTCACCGGCCCACAGTCCGAGGATTTCCCGCCGGCCCTCGACGGTGACGGCCAGGGCCACATAGAGGGGCCAGTCGGCGACCGCGCCGTCGCGAATTTTCACGTGAATGGCGTCGATGAAGACCACCGGATAGACGGCGTCGAGGGGGCGGCTCTGCCATTCGGCCATGCCCTCGAGGACCTTGTCGGTGATGGTGGAGATGGTCTGGCGGGAGACTTCGGCGCCATAGACCTCAGCCAGGTGGGCCTGGACCTCGCAGGTGGTCAGGCCCTTCGCGGCCAGTGAGATGACCATCTCGTCGACGCCGGTCAGGCGCTTCTGCCGCTTCTTGGCGATCTTCGGTTCGAAGGAGCCGTCGCGGTCGCGGGGCACGGTTATCTCCACCGGGCCGATGTCGGTCAGCACAGTCTTGGAGCGTTTGCCAATGCGGGAGTTGCCGCCGTTCTTGCCCACCGGATCGTGCTTGTCATAGCCGAGGTGGTCGGTGATCTCGCCTTCCAGGGCGGACTCCAGCAGCCGCTTGGTCAGCTGCTGCAGCAGCCCGCCCTCGCCGGTCAGTTGCAGGCCCTCGGCCTGGGCGCGGCCCACCAGCTCGTCGATCAGCTGGTCGTCCACGGCCTTCGGCGACGCAGCCTTCATGGGCGCCACGGCGTTGGACTCGGACACGTTCTCACTGGTCATCGATGCATCTCGGGAGTTACACCGAACGTCCTACAGTCCCGTTCTAGGCGTCGGCGAGGAGGGGGTCGTACTGCGTGCTCGTGCGGCGGCCGGACATGAAGGAGAGGAAGTCGCCCACGAAGGCGCTCCGGCCGTAGGCGCCGTCGGTGGTGGTGAGGTCGCGGTGGAAGGCGGTCCGGAAGAGGGTCCGGTATTCGTCGGCGTCGATGCTCCCGTTGCCGTCCTTGTCGGTGGCGTCGAAGAGGACCTCGGCGACGCGGATGAGCGCGGGTCCGGCGAGGGAAGGGGCGGCGTACTCCTCAGCGCTGACACGGCCGTCGCCGTCGGTGTCGAGGGCGGCCTGCAGCTCGCGCCACCAGGCGGCGAAGGCGTCGTAGAGCCGGGTCTCCTCGGGTTCGTCCAGGTCGAGGCGGGTGGAGAGTTCACGGGCCATGGCGGCGAGGTCGGGCCAGTCGAGGTACCCGTCGCCAGTCTGGTCCAGCACTTTGCGGAAGAACTCCTCCGCCGAGCGCCGCCCCTCTCCAGTGCTTGCCGAAGGCGCCGGGTCAGGATCGGGGGCGCCGCCCAGCGGTGTGAGGAGGCGGAGCAGGGCCGATGCCCGCTTCATACGGGCGCGCAGGGCGGCTACGGTGCGGGCGCGGGGGTCGTCGCTGTCGGGTGAGAGTGAGAGGGCTTCGATGATGCTGCCGGCGTTGATCCAGCCCTCGGGCAGGAAGCGGGCGAGCCCGGCTGCAAGGTAGGCGCCCTGCATGAGTGTCGCGGCACCGGGCATCTCAGGCAGGCCGGCCCGGCGCCGGTAGGGCTCGGGGAGCGAGGCGACGGTGATCGCGCCCAGGAGCGGACCGGCGACAGCGCGGCCGGCCGCCCACAGTGTCGGCGCCCCGTCGAGCAGGGCGGGGGCGGGCAGGTGGTCGAAGAGCCGGTAGAGGATGATGCGGGCCGCCTCGGTGTTCTCCAGCTCGTTTTCGACGACCCGATCGAAGTATCGCCAGAAGTCGTTCAGGTCTTCAGGTAGTTCTGCGGCGTCGCCGTCGAGGGCGGCGAGGAAGGTGCGGTACTCGGCGTACATCCGCTCCATCGTGTCCTGGTCGAGTGGCTGGCCGCTGAGCCGGCACATGGTGACGGCGCTCTCGAAGAGGGTGGCGACCACCCAGGCGCGGGTCGCGCGGTCCATCGCGTCGTAGGCGCGGCCGCGGGAGTCGGAACCGCTCATGCGGGCGTGTAGCCGGTTGAGTCGGGCGGCCTCCCGGTCGCGTTCCGCCGGGTCGGTGCCGAACATGCGCCGCATACTGAGGAGGGTGTTGCGCAGTCGGCGCCAGGGGTGGGCGACGAAGGTGGAGTTGTCGACGAGGGCGGCGCCGATCTGCGGGTGAGCGGCCTCCAGTACGGTGGCGCGGATCATGGCCAGGGCCCAGCGCGGGTCGTCGAAGAAGGCGCTGAACTGCGATTCCGGGTCGAACAGGGGTGCCTCGTCGGCCGTTCCCGTGGTTTCGGTGGTCATGATGGGTCTCCGTTCGTCTGGGCGGGCACGCCGCCGAAGCGGCGGTCTCGGTGCCGGTAGGTGTGCAGGCAGGCGAGGAAGTCGGGAGCCCGGAAGTCCGGCCAGAGCACCTCGGGGAAGACCCACTCGGCGTAGGCGACCTGCCAGAGCATGAAGTTGGAGATGCGCTGCTCGCCGGAGGTGCGGATGACCAGATCCACATCGGGGGTGTCGGGGAACGGCAGGTGGTCCGCGAAGAGCTGTTCGGTCACGTCGTCGGCGGGCGTCCCTGTCCGGATCAGCGACCTCGCAGCCTCGACGATGTCCCGGCGCCCGCCGTGGTCGAAGGCGACGGTCAGCGTCATCCCCCGGTTGTCGGCGGTCAGCGTCGCCAGGTCATCGAAGTCCTGGGCCAGCTCACGGGGGATGCGGGGGTCGGCGACCCCCAGGAAACGGCAGCGGATGCCGCGCGCGAGCAGCAGCGGCGCGTGCTTGCGCACAACCCGGCGGACCAGGCGCATCAGGAATTCGACCTCGGTGCCAGGGCGGTTCCAGTTCTCGGTGGAGAACGCGTACAGGCTGAGCCACTCCACGTCGGCGGCCCGGGCCGCCTCGATGACGTCGATGACGGCGGTCTCCGCGGCCCGGTGACCCGCCGTACGGGGAAGCGAACGCCGCTGCGCCCAACGGCCGTTGCCGTCCATCACGCAGGCCACGTGCCGCGGCCCCGCACGCGCCGCCCTTTCGTCCCGCCGCTGCCCGCCGGGTCCGTCGTCGCGCTGTCGCCCGCCCGGCCGGTCCTCCGTCACCGCGCGTGCGCGCGGGACGCCGTGGTCCGTCACGCCTGCCCCTCCCCGTCCGAAGCGGCACGACCGGCACCGCGCTCGGTCACGCCCACCCTGCCTCGCCGCTCCCGCCTCGCCCACGCACCACGGGCGGGTTTCCTCCCGGGAGTCTGACAGCGCGAAAGGGCCCTGACTGTCCTCTGCCACTGATCCTTGACCGTTTACCACTGAACATTGACCAACGCGATCTTCTGCCACTGAAGTTTGATCACCGCAGGTCGGTGCGCTATCGCTGTCGGCTGCGCCATTGGGCAGCGCGCATTGGCGCGTGCTTGGGCCCCGTGATCCTGCTCGCGCCAGGGCCTACGCGGCGTGCGGCAGTTCTGCGGCCGGTGCGGGGCCGGGCAGGAACACCCTGCCCGGCCCCACTGCGCTTCCCCGTCCCCTGCCGTGCCCCATTGATCGGGCCGGGCCGCGGGTGCGGTGTGGCCGGCCCGGCGCTCGGGATCAGAACGTGTCGGGGAGGGTTCCGGTGACCTCGTTGCCGTAGTTGTAGAGGTTGGCGACGTTGCTGGTGGCTCCGACGATCAGGCGGATGCTCTCTCCGGCCTTGCGCTGTCCGCGGACCAGGATGTCCTTCAGGCCGTCGTCGGTCTTGAAGGTCTCGTACTTCCAGCTCCCGGAGGCGGACTTGTGGCCGAACGTCGCGTGCTGCTGGGTGAGGGCGCCGCCCTGGGTGTCGGCATCCAGGGTTCCCCGTACGACGTATCCGGTCGGCCCGTCCGCCCAGGCGTGGCCGTTGAAGCGGACGTAGTAGGAGTTGTTCTCGTTCCCGTCCGTCTTCGTGTACATGGCCACGACCTCCTGGGGCGGACCACCGGCAGTCACCGTCGTCGCCGACCCGTACTGGTAGTTGCCCATGGCTGTGACGTTCGCACCGATCCTGAAGTCGACCGTCTCGTTCGGCAGCCGTGTCCCCTCACCCTCGACCTTGATGGGGTCGCCCGTGATCCGGAACTCCAATGTGTTCCAGTCGCCCGAGGTGGCCCCGTGTTCGACCTGCACCGTGTTGTCGAAGCTCTCGTTGGAGCGGTCGAGCCCGCAGTTTCCCCTGACCGTCCCGGCGAACTTGTATCCGGTGGCGCCCCGGGGCTCCACTGCCCCTTCGAATACGAGGTCGGTGCCGAAGTTGTCCTTGAACCCCACCTTCACAACTCCCACGAACCTGCTCCTCTCCGCGGTCTGCGCCCGTCCCGGGCTTGTCCCGCCATGATCATGGACCGGACCGGAGGTGATCGGCGAACAGGGGCCGAGTCCCTCGATCGGGTGAAGTCCCAGGGTTTCCCGAGTGCGGCGCGGGGCCGGGTGACTGCCCAGCCTGCAGGGAACGCCACACTCGCGGCCAGAGCGCGCGATCCGCTGACTGGCGCGCCCCTGAAGGGGACCTGACGGCCGCTCAATAGCTGGACCCGTGATCGTTCTCACCGATAACCGCCGTACCAGTAACAAGGCCAGTCAGGTCGGGCGCAGTGCGCGGACTACTCCGTCGCTGGAATCGGAGAGTTGTGACCTGAGCTTTCCGGCGTCTTCTTCTAGTAGGACTCCGTTAGGTTGCTCGGGCTCTTGGGTTCTGGCTGGTGGTGGATGTTCTGGGAAGGGGCCGGTGACATGTGGTGCAGGTGCCCGTCCAGCAGTTCAGCAGGTCTTGGATGGCGTCAAGGGTCTGGTGGAGGGTGAGTCCGCTGTATCGGCTTTCGGGGCCAGGCGCTGTTCGGTGAGGAAGGCGTGGGCGGCGGTGACCAGGGTGACGTGGTGGTGCCAGCCTGTCCAGGAACGTCCCTCGAAGTGGTCCAGCCGAGGCCGTGTTTGAGTTCGCGGTAGTCGTGCTCGGTCCGCCAGCGCATCTTGGCAGGGCGGACCAGTTCGGCAAGCGGGGTGTCGGCGGGCAGGTTGGACAGCCAGTAGTCGGTGGGTGCTTCGGCTCCGGCCGGCCATTCGACCAGCAGCGTGACCTCGGACAGGACACCGTCCCAGGAGCCGTCCCGTGCGGTGGCGGCGGCCTGGGCCAGGCGGCGGGCCCGCACTCCGGCCGGCCGTACCCGCAGTGCCAGGAAGCGCGAGCGCATCGGTCCGCGGGAGCCTTCCCGCCAGGTCACCCCGGTGAAAGCCTGCCGGCCATGACCGCAGCGAGCGCTGCGACCGAGGACGGCCTGTCGCGGTAGCAGGGCTGCGGCTTGCGGCCGTTTCCGGACCACGCCGGGGCGGTGGGCCGCGCGTCGTGCGGGTGGACGGTCACGTCCGAACGCACCGCCACGACATAGCCGATGCCCCGGCCGTCCAGGTTGTCGCGGAAATCGGCGTTCTGCCCGTAGCCGGCATCGGCCACCACCACCGGCGGCACCAGCCCCCACCCGGCCAGCTCGTCGAAGACGTCCAGGGCCAGACGCCACTTCTCCCGGTGCCCGACCCCTTCCGCCAACTTCGCCCGAGCCCGGTTCACTTCATGTGCGTCCACACCACCAACATGCCCCCGAACAGGACCGCGAGACAGACCTAACGGAGTCCTACTAGACGGCCGTCAGGGGGCAGCCCGGCCTCAGCACAGGACGCGCAGTGCGCCGGGCAGGACCCTGGCCGTGACCGGGAGGGCGGCCTCGATCTCGCCGTCGGCGCCGTAGGGGAGGTCTCTGTCGGCCTCTATGCGTATCTCCCGGCCGCGCAGGACCTGCACCTGGGGGCGGTGGATGTGGGCGCCGGTGTCGAGTTCCTTCATCAGGGCGAAGAACAGCCGGCGCGGCGCGTCGCGGATCATCACGACGTCGAGGAGACCGTCGTCCAGCCGCGCCTCGGGAGCGATGCGGCGCGCGGAGCCGTAGTAGCTGGAGTTGGCGGCCACCACGGTGTAGCCGGTGCAGGTGTGCTCCTGGCCGTCGACGGTGATCCGGTAGCGGACGGGGCGCCAGGTGCTGATCGCGCGCAGGGCACCGGCGTAGTAGGAGGCCGAACCGCGCAGCAGGCGGGAGCGGTTGGCGTGGAGGTTGGCCAGCGCGTCCACGCCCGCGTAGACGCTGCCGAGCACGACGGTGCCGGCGTGGACGGACGAGGTGACCTCGATGGTGTCCACGGCACGCGGCGTGCCGTGGAGCAGCACGCGTGCCACGCCTTCGGGGTCGCCGGGCAGGCCCAGGGCACGGGCGAAGTCGTTGCCGCGCCCGGCCGGGACCATGCCGAACAGTGCGCCGGTGCCGCTGAGGGCTCCGCCGATGCTTCCGGTGATGCCGTCACCGCCGACGGCGAGCACGACCCGGCCTCGTTCCCCGGCGTGCCGGGCGAGTTCGCGGGCGTGGGCGAGGCTGCGGCTGTACTCGGTCTCCAGCTCAGCGCCCGCCTCCCGCAGCAGACGGGCCACCTTCAGCAGCGCCGCAGCGCTGGTGGCTCCGCCCGCGGTGGGGTTGACGACGGCGGTGAACTGTCGCATCGATGTGCCTCCGGGCTGACGGGTGGTGCCGGGCTGTCGTCTGGTGGGGTGGTGCGTGTGCGGACCGGGAGCGGGGACGCGGTCAGTCGGTCGGCAGCAGGACGCCGGGGTTCAGCAGGCCGTCCGGGTCCAGGCGTTGCTTGACGGCCCGCAGTGCCGCGACGCCCAGGTCCGTGGCCTCCCGGACGTACCAGTCGCGGTGGTCGGTGCCGACCGCGTGGTGGTGGGTGATGGTGCCCCCGGCGGCGAGGATCGCCTCGTTCGCGGCGTGCTTGGCGCGCGTCCAGTGCGCCACGGGCTCCTCGCCCTGGGCCGAGACGACGGTGAAGTACAGCGAGGCGCCGTTCTCGTAGACGTGCGAGATGTGGCACATGACCAGGGGCGCAGTGCCGTTCTCGGTGAGTGTGGCGGTCAGGGCGTCGCGGACGCCCGCGTACAGGCCGGGCAGCCGGGACCAGTAGGCGGCGGTCTCCAGCGTCTCGGCGAACGCTCCCGCTTCGAGGAGCGAGTCCCGCAGGTACGGGGCCGAGTAGCGGCCGTGCGCCCAGCGCCGCCCTGGTTCGTCGCCCGCGAACTCGCCGCCGCAGTCGGTGAGTACGGCCGCCGCGGCCGCCCGGCGCCGGGCGGTGTCCTCCTCGGTTCCCTCGAAGCCGACGACGGCGAGACATCCCGCGCTCTGCTGCTCGGCGGCGGAGCCGATGGCGTCGGGCTGGGCGAGGCCGATCAGTGTCTCGGTCTCGTCGGAGAGCCGGAGGACGGTCGGGCGCGGGCCGTCCTGGGCGAGCCGGCGCAGGGCGGCGGTGCCCTCGGCGAAGGAGGCGAAGCGCCATCCTTCGTAGCGGCGGGTCTGCGGGACGGGCCGGACGCGGACGGTGACGGAGGTGATGACGCCGAAGGCGCCCTCCGAACCGAGCAGCAGCTGCCGCAGATCGGGGCCGGCGGCCGAGCGCGGGGCGCGGCCGGTGTCGAGGGTTCCTCCGGGCGTGGCGAGGGTGAGGCCGAGGACCATCTCGTCGAAGCGGCCGTAGCCGGCGGAGGCCTGGCCGCTGGAGCGGGTCGCGGCGAAGCCGCCGATGGTGGCCCACTCGTAGGACTGCGGGAAGTGGCCGAGGCTGAAGCCGTGTTCGGCCAGGAGTGCCTCGGCCTCGGGGGCGCGCAGACCGGCCTGGAGGGTAGCGGTCCGGGAGACGGGGTCGAGGTCGAGCAGGCGGTTCAGGTGCCGCAGGTCCAGGGCGACGAAGGGCGCCTCGCCGGAGGGGGCGAGGCCTCCGACGACGGAGGTGCCGCCGCCGAACGGGACGAGGGCGAGGCGGTGTTCGGCGCAGACGCGGAGCACGGCGAGCACCTCGTCATGGCTCTGCGGGAGGGCCACGGCCGCCGGGGCGTCGGCGGTGTCACCGGCGCGCAGACGCAGCAGGTCCGGGGTGGACTTGCCGCGGGTGTGCCGGACGCGGCTCTCGGTGTCGGTGCGGACGTCGTCCGCCCGGTCGCCGAGTGCGGTGCGCAGCGCGTGCAGGGCGGCGCCGTCCAGGGCGGGCGTGGAGATCGCGATCTCCTCCAGCCGGGCTGATGCCGTGGGCTGCGGTTTGACGCCGAGCCAGTCGCGCAGCAGCCCGGTCACGGTGTCGGGCAGCGGCGTCGCCCTGGCCGGGTCTCCCCAGCCGTTCCACAGCATGTCCATGCCTGTCGTCCTCACCGGTCGTCGGGGTTGCCGCTGGAGCGGCCTCGGGCGTTACACTGTTACACATGACGCCTAATCGTCACAACAGCTCGGCCCAGCCGAACTCCGCCGACAACGACGTGGTGCTCGACGCCGTCCGCGACTGCGTCCTCGCCGTCGGGGTCCGGCGGACGACCATGACCGACGTGGCCCGTCGCGCGGGCCTCTCGCGGATGACGCTCTATCGCCGCTGGCCTGACGTCCGTTCCCTCGTCGGCGACCTCATGACGCGCGAGTGGATCGCCGTCGCGACCGGGTCCATGCCCGAGAGCCGGCCGGAGCTGGGCACGCGACCGCCGCTGATCGACGGCCTGGTCGCGGGGGTGAAGGCGTTCCGCGCCCACCCGCTCTTCCAGAAGATCGTCGACGTGGACCCCGAACTGCTCCTGCCCTACGTGCTGGACCGGCGCGGCGCGAGCCAGGAAGCCCTGCTGGGACTGCTCGCCGGGGCGCTGCGCGAAGGACACGCCGACGGTTCGGTGCGCGAGGCCCCGGCCGAACGCCAGGCCCGGACCGTACTGCTGATCCTGCAGTCCTTCGCCCTGTCTCTGCGCACCATGACCGACGAGGACGACGTCGAGCTCACCACGGCGGCGTTCCTGGCCGAACTGCGCACCGTTCTGGAGAGGACCCTCACCCCATGAGCCAGACCGCCGTTCCGGCCGCCGGGGCCTCCCTGTCCGCAGCCCGGCGCGCCCGCGAGCTGACCGAAGCGACCGACGGCCGCGTGGTGGACGTGCTGGTCGTGGGCCTCGGCGCGACCGGCGCCGGAGCGGCCCTCGACGCCGCCGCCCGCGGTCTGGACGTCGTCGCCGTCGACGCCCACGACCTCGCGTTCGGCACCTCGCGCTGGAGCTCCAAGCTCGTCCACGGAGGGCTGCGCTACCTGGCCTCGGCGCAGTTCGACGTCGCCCACGAGAGCGCGGTCGAACGCGGCGTGCTGATGGAGCGCACGGCGCCCCACCTGGTGCGTGCCCAGCCGTTCGTCCTGCCCCTGACCGGACTCGTCTCGCGCGGGCAGGCGGCGCTGGCCTGGGCCGGCTTCCGGGCCGGCGACGCCCTGCGGCTGTCGGCCCGTACGGCTCGGGCCACGCTGCCCGCCCCACGTCGGCTGTCGCCCGTCGAGACCCGGCACCTGGCCCCGGCGCTGCGCCCCGGCGGGCTGCGGGGCGGCCTGCTGTCCTGGGACGGACGGCTCACCGACGACGCCCGTCTGGTGACCGCCCTCGCCCGCACGGCCGCCGCGCGCCACGCCCGCGTGCTGACCCGTGTCCGGGCCCTGGGCCTCACCGCGTCCGGCGCCCGTGTGCGGGACGAACTCACCGGCGAGGAGGGCGAGATCCGGGCCCGTGCGGTGATCAACGCGTCCGGCGTGTGGGCCGGGGACCTCGTGGACGGCATCCGGATCCGGCCCTCCCGCGGCACCCACCTCGTCCTGCGCTCGGAGCACATCGGCCCGCTCCCCGCCGGCCTGCACATCCCCATCCCCAAAGAGACCAACCGCTTCGTCCTCGTCCTGCCCCAGGACGACGGCCGGGTCTACGTCGGACTCACCGACGAACCCCTCGTCGGGCCCGTCCCCGACGTCCCCGACGTGCCCGAGACGGACATCGGCTTCCTGCTCGACGTCCTCGGCTCCGTACTGGACGTCCCCATCCGCCGCGGCGACGTCGTCGGCGCGTTCGCCGGCCTGCGCCCCCTGCTGGACACGAGCGGGACGGCCCAGTCCGGCGCCGCCTCGCGCACGGCCGACATCTCCCGCCGGCACGCGGTGCTGACCTCACCGGACGGCGTGGTCAGCGTGGTCGGCGGCAAGCTCACCACGTACCGCCGGATGGCCGAGGACGCCGTGAACGCCGCGGTCGACGCACGCGGTCTGGCCGCCGGTCCCTCACCCACCGCCGCGCTCCCGTTGGTGGGCGCCGCGGCCCCCCGGGTACTCGCCGCACTCCGCGCGCCCCGCCGCCTGGTCCGGCGCTACGGCACCGAGGCACCGGCCGTGCATGCCCTGGCCGGGCAGGACCCGCGGCTGGCCGAGCCCGTCGTCCCGGGCCATCCCGTCACCGGCGCCGAGGTGCTGTGGGCACTGCGGCACGAGGGGGCCCTGGACGAGGCCGACCTGCTCGACCGGCGCACACGCATCGGACTGGTCCCGGCGGACCGGGCCGAGGCGCTGGGGGCCGTGCGCGCTCTGATGGGAGAAGCAGCACCCCTCGCGTGAGGCTGCCGTGGGGGACGGCGGGTGCGTGTCGTGACGCAGGCGAGCGGCTCCACTCTCACCCGCGCCGGGTGAAGCCCCCCGTTCCCTGCCGTGGGGATGCTGAGGAGGACGCGAGCCGAACCGTTCGCAGGAGGCTCCTCTCCCCCGTCCCCCTCCAGCCCCCGAGCATCGAATCGAGGCGCAAGATGACCACCACACCCACCCAACCGTCACACAGGGCGAGGGACGACTGGGCCACCGGCCTGACCGCCTTCGCCGCCGTGATGCTCTTCCTGGTCGGGCTGCTCGACCTCTTCCGGGGCATCATGGCCATCGCCGAGGACGACATCTTCGTCACGACCCGCAACTACGTCTTCGAGTACGACCTGACCGGCTGGGGCTGGATCCACCTCGCCCTCGGCGTGGTCGCCATGGCCGTCAGCGTGGGGCTGCTCAAGACGGCGATGTGGGCCCGTGTCGTCGGCGTCGCCATCGCCGGGCTCGTCATAGTCGCCAACTTCCTCTCCCTGCCGCAGTACCCGGTCTGGTCGATCGTGATGATCGCGCTGTCGGGCTTCATCATCTGGGCCCTGTGCGTCGTACCGCGCGAGAACCTTCTCGAACCGTCCGAGGAAGGCTCCTGGCGCGCACACGACGACGCGTTCCGTCCCACGGCCTCTCCCCGGCCTCCTCGCTGAGGGCCCCGGGGCGGCCTCGCAGGAGGCCCGGTCCGCCGTGCGGCCGGGCGGGAAGGCTGGGATGCTGAGGGTGGAAGCGCTGCCCATGACGTGGCCCTGACCCGACAGGGGTGATGAGCGACGTGTCGGACATTCCTGCCCGTGCTCGAGTATCCGAGGTTCCGGTCATTACGCCGCTGTCGCACACCGATCCCCTGGGCAATCCGTTCCTGCGCACGCGATTCGCCCTCCCCGCGAGGCCCCGGACGTATCTGCGGCGCCGGCGGCTCGTCGACCACCTCGACCAGGCCTTCACGACGCCGCTGACTCTCCTCAACGGCCCGGCCGGAGCCGGCAAGACCCTGCTGGCCGCCGAATGGGCCTCCCGGCAGAGCCCGCCGGTCGCCTGGCTCTCCTTCGACGGCGGAGACCACCGCCCCGGGTTGTTCTGGGCCTACGTCCTGCAGGCCCTGCGAGCCTGCGGTGCCCCGCCCTGCGACGCGGTCGGGGCACCCGGCAACGCCTCCCGGGTGAGCCGCAGGCTGCTGTCCACCCTCGCCTCCGAGCTCAACGAGCGCGAGCGGCCCGTGCTCCTCGTGCTCGACGAGTACGACCGCGTGGCCGACACGAAGATCGCGGAGCAGTTGGAGTTCGTCCTGCACCACGCCGGCCGGGGACTGCGCCTCGTCCTGATCACCCGCATCGAACCACTGCTCCCGCTGCACCGCTACCGGGCGGTCGGAGAACTGACGGAGATCCGCTCCGCCGAACTGGCCTTCACGCCCGAAGAGGCCGCCGCGCTGCTGGAACTGCACGGTGTGAGCGTTCCGATCCAGGCGGCGCGGAACCTGGTCGACCGCACCCGGGGCTGGGCCGCCGGTCTGAGCCTGTCCGCCCTGGCCGCCCGGGAGACCTCGGACCCCGAGCTCTATCTGAAGGAGTTCGAAGCGGACCGCAGCACGGTCGCGGACTTCCTGCTGGCCGAGGTCCTCAAGAGGCAGACACGGCAGACCCAGGACCTCCTGCTGCGCGTGAGCGTCCTGGACCGCTTCTGTCCCGATCTGGCCAACGCGCTGACCCACCGCATCGACGCCGAGCCCCTCCTCGCCGGCCTGCACCGCGAGAACGCGTTCGTCGAACGGCTCGGGCACTCCTGGTACCAGCTCCACCCGCTGTTCAGGGAGATCCTGCGGGCCCATCTGCGTGTCCGCCTGCCCGCGCTGGAGCCCGAACTGCACCGACGGGCCGCGCGGTGGTTGCGTCGGCACGGCCACCTCCCGGAGACACTCGCCCACAGTGCCGCAGCGGACGACTGGGACCTCGCCGCCGGTGCCCTCGTGGACGACCTCGCGATCGGACGGCTCTTCACCGGCCCGAACGCGCAGGACCTGGCGCAGCTGTTCTCCCATATGGGGCCCGAGGCGAGAAGCCCGGCCACCGACCTCGTGCGCGCCGCCCACGACCTGTCCCACCACGACCTCGATCACGGCCTGGCGAGCCTGCGCCACGCCGAGGAGCGGCTGGCCGACGACGACCGCGACCTCGCGGCCGCACGGCTGAGCTGCGCGCTGCTGGAAGCCCTGGCCGCCCGGCTGACCGGCAGTCCCCCGCTTGTGGAGAAGGCCGCCGAAACGGCCCACGCACTACGACAGGAAGTGCCGGCTCACCTCCTGGACAAGCATCCGGAACTCACCGCCCTCCTGTTGACCCATGTGGGTTCGACACTCCTTTGGGCCGGGCGTTTCGAGGAGGCGCGTGCCGTCCTGACCACCGTGGCCGGCGCTCCCGGCGGAACGTCCACCGAGGCTCCCCGGGAGGAGGCGATGGGGCACCTGGCCCTGATCGACTACCTCAACGGCTGGCCCGGCCGCGCAGAACGCAAAGCCCTGGCGGCAGTGTCCGAGGAAGATCGCCCCGACCCGCCCCAGCCGGCCGGTTCCGCGATCGGACGGCTGGTCCTGGCCGCCGTTGCGGTCGACCGCAACGAACTGGACCGGGCCCAGGCCCTCATCGACCAGGCAGCAGATCTTCCCTTCGAAGCGCGTGATCCGGTGACGGCGGCGGGGCGCTCCCTCGCCGCGGCTCGCCTCCTGATGGCCCGGGGAAAGATGCGAGCCGCGGTCGAGGCGGTGGCCCCGGCCGTCCCCGCCGCCGTGACCTCACCGTGGGCGGCAAGCCAGGAGGCACTCGTCACCTCGGCCGCCCATCTGGCCGAGGGGCGGTCCGACCGAGCCACCGAGGCACTCCGGGCGGTCTCCGGCGAACAGCCCGTGTGCGCCGTGGAGGCCGCGTCGATCCAGCTCGCCGCACGACGTACCGCGGCGGCCTTAGACCTGCTCGACAGCATCCGCACCGAGGAACGCACCGGCCCGGCGGTGACCGTGAGGGCAGCACTGGTGAGGGCCCGGGCCGCCGACGCGGCGGGAGACACGGCAACCGCCCGCAAGCTCCTGACCCAGGCCCTCCTCGACGCCCGGCGCGAACGGCTTCGGCGTCCGTTCCTGGATGCCGGCGCGTGGATCCGGCCCCATATGGCCACGGCGCCGCTGCACGACCTGGCGGCGGGCTGGCTCACCCCCGCCGCACCGCCGACCCGCCGGCGGCCGGGACCACCACCGCCGCCGCCCGCCCCGCTCGTGGTGGTGGAGCTGAGCGCGCGCGAGCACGACGTCCTGGAGCGCGTGGCCCGGATGATGTCGACGGAGGAGATCGCCGCCGACCTCTGCCTGTCGGTGAACACGGTGAAGACCCACCTCAAGAGCGTCTACCGGAAGCTCGCGGTGAACCGGCGCGGCGAGGCGGTGCGCCGCGCCCGCGACCTCCGGATGCTGTGAGGCCGCCCCGTTCCACGAGTCCTGCGCCGGCCCTCCCCCCCCCTCGTGGGTGAAGCGGGCAGCGCGCACCCCGGGGTTCGATGAGGGCAGACGGCGATGCGCCGGCGCACGCCCGGGACTCCCCGGCCGTACCCGGCGGACTCGGCGGACTCGGCGGACTCGGCGGACTCGGCGAGGTGGACACCGTGAAACGCCGGCGGGCTCTGATCATCCTCGGTGCGGCCTGGCTGGCTCTCTGCGTCGCCGTGGCCGGCCAGGTCGGCTGGTCCGTGGCCGCGGCGCGCCGCGCCAGTGCGTCGCCGCGGCTCATGGCCGTCACCGCATCGGTCAATCTGCTGCTCGGCCTGCCCATCATCGCCGTCAAGATCGTGTCGAAGCACTGATCCCGGCGTCCGTCACCGGGCGGGTCACCTACTCCGGGTGAGGTTCGACCCGGCACGGAGGTGGACGATGGCGGTGAGGGCGCCGTCCGCCTGTCCCGGGAAGCCGTGGGAGGACAAGTCCGTGCGCTACGAGATCCGCGTCGAGGGACACCTGTCGGAGACACTGGCCAAAGCCTTTCCGGAGCTGGGCCATGTGGTGATGGCCGGCCAGACGGTTCTGTTCGGCCCCGTCGTGGACGAAGCGCACCTGTTCGGGCTGCTGGCACGCTGCCAGTCGCTGGGACTGCGGGTCGTGGAGATGCGGCCGGTACCGGAGTGACGCGACCGACCCCGGGCGTACGACGCGCGCAGGCTCCCGTCCCGCCGCGGCGGCGCCGACGGCTCACCCACCGAGGGTGAACCCGGAGCCGGCGACAGGCGGGACGCTGAAGCCGTCGGATCCATCGCCCGGGCCGCGACGCATCCCTCGAAGACCACCGCACCTCGATCACACGAGGAGTCTCCATGACGAAGTCAAGCCGCCTGCGTGACCGGCGGGGCGGAGGTGAAGACTCGCCCGTCACGCAGCAGGGCCCACAGCACGCCGGCCCGTCGGCGGGCCAGGGCGATGACGGCCTGCACGTACACGGCCCGCTGACCGTTGGCCGCGAGCAGGGCCGGCAACAGCGCGGAGGACGTGCCGGAGATGTCCACCGCCCAGGACACCTCGTCGGCCAGGTCCGGGATCTCGCCCATGGCGGTCAGGATCGCCGTCTCGTCATTGTCGATCTTCTTCGACCACAAGGTCGCGCCGGCCTCGTCGGCCACAGCCGCCCAATGGTGGCCATTACCGGCATCGACGCCGGCCCCTCCCCGGGCGCGTCGCTCGCTCACTCGCCCCTCCTCGTTCCACCCGGCATGCCGTCGGCCCGAGGAACACCCCGCTGTCCTCTCCGTGATCTGCGACCGCACACAGCGCGCACATCTCAATCAGCGGCCAGGGCGCCCCGGAGAACCGGGCGGCCACTCCTCGGAAGCCACCGAAGGCAAGAAGCCACAAGCCACACCCGGCCCTCCCGGGCCGACTGACCACTTACGGAGACGCCATGACCATGTCGCGTGGTCCTTCATCGCTCCCCGGACAGGAGCACCACTCCGACGGAGCGGTCCTCATGGCAGCGGGTGACTCCGCCTACGGTCTCGCGCGGCTGGGCCGTTCCTGGACATGGCTTCTGGCCTCGTCCGTGGCGACGCTCGTGCCGGGCGTCCTGATCCTGGTCTGGCCGGAGGCGACCCTGCACGTCCTCGCCGTCCTCATCGGCCTGTACCTGCTGGTGAGCGGGGCGTTCCGGTTCGTGGCCGTCTTCGGCCGGGAAGAGCACGGAGAGCGGCTTCCGGCGTTGGTCCTGGCCGTGCTCTACGTCCTGGCCGGGGTGCTGTGCCTGCGGAACCCGCTGCAGACGATCGCCGCGCTCTCGCTGGTCGTCGGGGTCGTATGGCTGGTGTCCGGGATCCTCACCCTCTACACGGCCATCGCCGCGAAGGACCTGCCGCACCGCGGCGTCGTCCTGGGCGCCGCGGTGATCGGCATCGTCGCGGGGATCGTGGTGCTCGCCCTGCCCTCGGAGTCGGCCCGCGCCCTGACCCGGCTGCTCGGCCTGTGGCTGGTCCTGCTGGCCCTGGCCGAGGCGGCGGTCGCCCTCGCCTGGCGGGCCGCGCTCCGCAAGGCGCAGGCCATGGGGCCGCGCGCCCCCACGGGGGCGGGCTGACCGCGCGCACGACGCTCCCGGCGACGCCGGGCACACGCTCGGGTGCCCGGCGTCGCCGCTGCCTCCTCCATCCCGTGCGGCGCCCCTCACAACCGGGGCGACGCACACTCGGAAAGGCGCCCCCATGAACTTGGCCGCGTCTTCGGACCCGGGACACTCCGGCGGAGCCGCGAGCCCGAAACACGTCATGGCCACCGAGGAAAGAGGGGAGTACGAGCGGCTGCGCCGTCACGCCGCGGTACGCCACCGGCGGGCACGGCGGGCCGGCTCCTCGCTGCTCCTCGTGCTGCCCCAGCTGCTTGCACCCCTGGCCGTCGTCGCCCTGGGTCCAGGACACGGTGTCCGACACCGACAGGTACGTGGAGACCGTCGCGCCCCTGGCATCGGAACCGGCCGTGCACGACGTCGTGATCAAGCGGCTGACGGACCAAGTGGTGAAGAACGTCGGCGTCAAGGCCCTGCCGGACGCACTCGTGCGGACCCTCCAGGACGCGGGGACACCGCCGCGTGTCGTCGACGGAGCCGATTCTCTTCGAGGGTCCGCTGCGCGAGACGGTCAGGACCGTCGTGGACCGCACCGGCACCGGCGTGATCACCAGTGACGCCTTCCAGCAGGTGTGGGAGGGCGCCAGCCGGCGCTCGCACGCGCGGTGGTGAACATGCTCACCGGTGACCGCGAAGGCGCCGTGACCGCCGAGGACGGCACGGTCCAGCTGAACGTGGGCGAGATCGTGGACCAGGTGCGTCGTCGAGGGTGTCGTCGCGCACACCGAGAACCGCCCGGAGGGAGTCGGCCAGCAGGTCCTGCATCCTGCCGGGGGCGAACGCCGCGACGGTCATGACCAGCGGCAGTGCGGTGAGGAACGCCTGCGCGGCCAGCCGTACGGAGCCCTCCACGAGCTCCGGCCACACCGCCGAGTATGGTGCGATTGGCGTTGACCTCGCCCCGAACCACCTGACACACGCGCCGGCCATGCGTGCCCCGTACAGTGAAGTGACGGGAACCCTCTGGCCCAGTTGAGCGACGGGACCCCTCTCCTCCGCTCGCACCCCTCCGTACGGGAGCACCCATGAACCACCCGTCCGGCGCCCCCGACGACGACTCCGGCGCACTGTTCGGACTCGACGCCCTCACTCCTGGACCGGACGCCGCCGACCGGCGCCCCTCCTTCCGCACCTCCGCCGCGGCTCCCCGACTGCTGCCCGTACGCGAGATCTACGCCGAGCCCGCGGCGGCCGAGTCCCCCCGCGGGAGGCAGATCAGCGCCCGGTTCCCCGACGCGCGGGTGACGACGGTGGAGTCCCACTGGCGCCTGCCCGGGCTGCACGGCAACCAGGGGAACATCGAGCGCTGGGTGCGCATCAAGGGGGAGACGCTGGTCCTCGGCGAGAGGAAGACCCTCACCACACGCCCCAACGGCCGATCGGCGGACTGGATCGCTCCCGGCGCCTCCAACGGCTGCGCGATGGCCTGTGCCTACTGCTACGTGCCCCGGCGCAAGGGGTACGCCAACCCCGTCACCGTCTTCACCAACATCGACCGGATCGTCGCCCACATCGCCCGGCACGTGGCACGGCAGGGGCCCAAGCCCGAGCCGAACCAGTGCGACGCAAGGTCATGGGTGTACGACATCGGGGAGAACGGCGACTGCTCGGTGGACGCACTGATCTGCGACAACACCGCGGATCTGGTGCACGCCTTCCGGCAGTGGCCGACCGCCAAGGCGTCCTTCGCCACCAAGTTCGTCAATCCCGACCTGCTGGCCCTCGACCCGCGTGGCCGCACCCGCATCCGGTTCTCGCTGATGCCGCCGGACGACGCCCGGCTGCTCGACGTGCGCACCTCGCCCGTCACCGAGCGCATCGGCGCGGCGGCCGACTTCCTGGACGCCGGGTACGAGGTCCACTTCAACCTCTCCCCCGTGGTGGTCCGCCCCGGCTGGGAGGCCGCCTGGGCCGAGTTGCTCGTCCACCTCGACGACGTTCTGCCCCGGCGGGTGAAACAGCAGGCGGCGGCGGAAGTGATCATGCTGACCCACAACCGGGACCTGCATGAGGTCAACCTCGGCTGGCATCCCCGCGCCGAGGACGTCCTGTGGCGCCCGGAACTCCAGCAGGCCAAGCGCTCCGAGAACGGCGCCCTCAACCTCCGCTACCGCAACGACGTCAAGGGCGAGGCGGTGCGGACCCTGCGCACCCTGATCGACCGCCACGCACCGTGGCTGCGCGTGCGCTACGCCTTCTGAGCATCTCTCACGGCCTGCGCGGCGCGGGGCAGCCGGTATGCGGGTGCGCAAAGCCGCGCGTCGCCCGAATGCCGGTGCTGCGAGCAGCCGCCGACAGGGCAGTCAGTCCTACATGAGTGATCACCACGACGGACCGGACGCGGCCCACCGCCGTCCACCCGGCATGACCGACACCACCGTCCGGGCCTTGGGGGCCCTGTCCAAGGCACTGGAGACGACCGAGCGTGCGCGCGGCCACCTGTACGCCTTTCACCAGCTGACGGGCGGGGCCGACTTCGAGCTTGACCGCGCGGCCGACCTCATGCACGAGGCCGGCCACCCGCGATGGGCGGAACGGATCCGGCGCGAGATCACGGGCCGCAATGTCATTCCGGGGCACTGGACGTTCCAGATCATCGAGGCCTACGACGCCACCTACTACGAGCCGTTCAAAGCCACGGAACGGGAAGCGCGACGGGAACTGGCCGACGGCAAGGACCACCTGTACGAGGCCGAGCTCAAGGAAGCGCGCCGCACCGATGGGCACCCCGACCACACGGCTCGGCCCGACGCCGCACCGCAGGGCTGAGAGGTCCTCCGGGGCGCAGGCCCGCCCGGCCCGGTGCCCTGCCGGCAGGGCCACGCCGCCGGATGGCCCATCTCACCGATTCACGACCTTTGTGGACGTAATCTGCGCAATATGAACAAATGCCATATCGCATACCTGGCGTGCGCTGCGGCGCTGCTCGGGACGGGCCTCGGGGCCGCTCCGTCGTCCGCCGACCACACGGTCCATCTGGTCAGGCCCGGGGAATCGGTCCAGAAGGCGGTGGACAGCGCCCGGCCGGGTGACACCGTCTTGCTGGCGCACGGCACCCACCACGGAAGCGTCGACGTGACCACGCCCGGACTCACCTTGCGCGGCATGGGCCGCGGCACGGTGCTCGTACCGGAGGCGGGCGTGGGCACCACCACCCTTCCCGCCGGCACGGCGGGCGCCGCGAGGGCCGCCGACAGCTGTGCCGCCGCCGGCAACGGCATCTGTGTCGCAGGCACGAAGGACCACGGCGTCGACGGCGTCACCATCGCGTCCCTGACGGTGACCGGCTTCGCCAAGACGGGCATCCACGCCAATGAGGCCGACAGGCTGACGGTGCGGAACGTCACCGCGGTCCGGAACGGGGTGTGGGGCATCGCCACGGAGCGCTCGGCCCGTGGCGTGTTCCGCGGCAACACCGCCCGGGACAACGGCGACGCGGGCCTCTTCCTCGCCAACACGGTGAAGGAGGAGGAAGGCGCCACGGACACCGGGGGAACGGTGGTGGAGCACAACCGGCTGGAGGGCAACCGGATCGGCGTCACCGTCCGCCGGCTGCGCAACCTGACCGTCGCGGGGAACCACCTCACGGGCAACTGCGCGGCGGTCTTCGTCGTCGGCGACGAGAACAAGCCGAAGGCCGGCCTCGTGACCGTGCGCGAGAACCGCATCGAGCGCAACAACAAGTCCTGCCCGAAGACCGCCCGGCTGGACGCCCTGCAGGGGTCCGGCATCGTCCTGACGGGCACCGAGGACAACCTGATCACCCAGAACGTGATCAGGGACAACGTCGGCACGTCCCCGCTCTCGGGCGGCATCGTCGTGTTCAAGAGCTTCGTCGGCACAACCAGCGAGCGCAACCGCATCAGCGACAACCTGCTGGAGGGCAACTCCCCGGCGGACCTGGTCAACACGGACCCCGGCGAGGGCAACACGTTCCAGGGCAACTCCTGCCTGTCGTCCAAGCCCGCCGGTCTGTGCTGACCGCACACCGACCCACGCCCCTCGGCGCGCCCGAGAGTTCCACGACTGTTCAGTGATCACCCTGCTCGATCCAAGTAGAAAGGCGGCACATGACGACCACTCAGCCAGCTCCTCCGCCGTCCATGCGGCTGCGGGAACTCGCGTTCGGGGCGGCATGTGCCGCCGCCCTGCGCGCGGCCGCCCGGCTGGGCGTCGCCGACGCGCTCGGTGACCAGCCCATGGCCGTGGAGGACATCGCGGCCGCGGTGAAGTCCGAACCCGGCCCGCTGCGACGGCTCCTGCGGGCCCTGTCCTGCTACGGCGTGTTCGCCGAACGCCCGGACGGGACGTTCGCGCACACCGACGTCTCCCGGTTGCTGCGCGAGGACGACCCCCACAGCCTGCGCGCCATCTCGCTGTGGTGCACCGAGCCGTGGACCTGGGACGTCTGGCCGAAGCTGGACGAGGCGGTGCGCACCGGCCGCAACGTGGTGGAGGACCTGTACGGCAAGGAGTTCTTCCCCTACCTCAACGAGGACGCCCCGGAGTCGGCGGACGTCTTCAACCGCGCCATGACGACCTCCAGCGTGCAGTCGGCGCAGGACGTCGCCGCGTTTCTCGACCTCACGGGGTGCGCCTCGGTCGCCGACATCGGCGGGGGCCAGGGGCACGTGGTGGCGAGCCTGCTGGACAAGTACCCGGACCTGCGCGGGACGCTGCTCGACCTGCCCCGGGTGGTGGAGAACGCCGTCCCGCGACTGCGCACGGGCGGCGACCTCGCGGACCGCGCGCAGGTCGTGCCCGGCGACGTCCGGACGGCCGTCCCGGTGAAGGCCGACGTCTACGTCATCAAGAACATCCTGGAGTGGGACGACGAGAGCACCACCCGCACGCTGCGCAACGTCCGCGAGGCCGGCGGCCCCGGGACGCGGGTGGTGGTCATCGAGAACCTCGTCGACGACTCGCCGTCCATGCGGTTCAGCACCGCGATGGACCTGCTGCTGCTCCTCAACGTCGGCGGGGCGAAGCACACCCGCCAGAGCATGGTGGACCGGCTCACCGAGGCCGGCCTGGTCATCGACGACATCAGTCCGGTCAACCCCTATCTGCACGCGTTCGACTGCCACATCCCCGGCTGATCCGACCGCGTACCGAGGGGCCGGGTGATCCCCGGACTGCCTCGACGCAGACAGACCGGCGGCCGCCGGGTCCGCGACGCTGCGGACCCGGCGGCCGTCGAGTGCCGGCTGCGATCAGCAGGCCGGCTCGCGCTCCCAGAAGTAGAAGCGCTGCGCCATGGCGTCCTTCGGGGAGCGCCAGGTGTCGGGGTCGTACGCGCTGACGTACGCGGACAGGCGCTCGCTGACGTCCCGGAACTCGGGATGCCCGGTGATCTTGGCGATGGCCGGTCCGGGCTCACGCTCGGACTCGATCAGGTGCATGTACACATCGCCGAACTGGAAGAGGCTGCGCCGGGTCACGCCGACGAGGTGCGGCAGCTCCCCGCGGTCGGACTCCGCGAACACCTTGGCGATGTCGGGAGCCGATCCCGGGGCCATCCGGGCGACGATCAGGGCTTGGTGCATGGGGCTGTTCTCCGTCCGGCTCAGCGGGTCAGACCGGGACTCGCACCGCGTTCGGCGGCGATCTTCTCGATGCGGTCGCGGATCAGGCCCATCTGCACCTTCGAGTTCCGGTTGATGTTGTCCGTCATCCACTCGTCGTCGACCGGAGCCTCGGGCTTCATCGCGAAGTCCTGCGTCCAGACCATCCGCGTGCCGGCCGGTACCTCCTCGTACCGCCAGTGGATGTTCATGTGGTCGAAGGGGCCCGTCTCGACACGGCGGGCCTTGACGGTGAGCGTCTCGCGGTCTGGCTCGCGCTCGGAGACCCAGCTCCACACGGTGCCGTTCTCGTCCGGGTGCATCGTCAGCCGGAAGGTCGTCTTGTGGCCCTCCCGGGAGATGATCTCGACGGAGGCGTACTCGCTGAACAACTGCGGCCAGTTCTCCAGGTCGTTGGTCACCTCCCAGACCAGGTCCACCGGGGCCGCGATGGTGATCTCGTTCTGCGTGTGTCCGGTCATGTCACGCTCCAGCCAGGAGGGCACTGTTGACGAGGTCGAGGAACTGCCGGGGCGTCTTGGAGCGTTCGGCGTCGGTGGGCATCGGCGTGCCGTACCGGTTCTCCAGCTCGCCCACGATGCCCAGCAGGCCCAGCGAGTCCACGCCGAGCTGCTCGAAGGCCGTCTCGTCACGGCGGAGTTCCTCCGGAGTGACGGTGACACCGGTGCACTTCTTCATGAGTTCGGCGAGCTCTTCCACAGTGATGCGGTCATTCATGCCATTTCCCTTCCTTGTCTGTTCCGCGGCGCCTCAGGACGAGGCGTCGGTGGCGCCGTGCCGCAGCACCAGCGCCGAGTTCGACCCCATGAGCCCGCGGCTCAGCACCAGCGCCGTGCGTACCTCGGCGGTACGCGCCCGGCCGGTCACGAGGTCGAGGTCGTGGCAGATGTCGACGACGTTGGGGGTGGGCGGGATCAGACCGTGCTCCATCGAGAGCACCGCCGCCGCGACGTCCATCAGCGGCGCCGCGCAATAACCCCGGCCGATCCCGGCCTTCGGCGCGGTGACGGGCACCCGGGTGCCGTGGGCCCCGAGAGCGTCGGCGATGGCCTTGGCCTCGGCGCGGTCCGCCTGCGGTACGCCGAGGGCGTCGGCGAAGACCACGTCGATCTCCTCGGGGGCGCAGTCGGCCTCCGCCAGAGCGCCCCGGACCGCCTGAGCGAGCCCTTCCCGGGACTCCTCCCAGCGGGAGGCCCCCGTGAAGGTCGCCGCGTGTCCGGCCAGGTGGGCCCGCACGGGCGCGCCCCGTTCAAGGGCCGTGCTCTCCGTCTCCACCACGACCATGGCGCCGCCCTCGGCGGGCACGAACCCGCAGGCCGCGGAGGTGAACGGGCGGTAGGCCCGGGTCGGGTCGTCGACCGTGCTGAGTTCCTCGTAGCCGAGCTGGCAGACCACCGAGTACGGCGCGATCGGTGCCTCGGTCGCGCCGGCCACGATCACGTCGGTGCCGCGCCGTACGGCTCGTGCCGCGTGGGCGAGGGCGTCCAGGCCGCCGGCCTCGTCGGCCGCGACGACCGAGCAAGGGCCCTTGAAGCCGCGGCGGATGGAGATCTGTCCGGTGCTGGCGGCGTAGAACCAGGCGATGGACTGGTACGGGCCGACGAAGCGGCTGCCCTTGCCCCACAGTTGCTGGAGCTCGCGCTGTCCGAACTCGCCGCCGCCGGAACCGGCCGCGGTGACGACGCCGACGGAGAACGGCACCTCGTCGGTCACGGACCGGGGGAGCCGGGCGTCGTCCAGCGCGAGGTCGGCCGCGGCCATCGCGAAGTGCGTGAACCGGTCGGTCTGGACGAGGAATCGCTCCTCGATCACCGCCGACGGGTCGAAGTCGCGGACCTGGCCCGCCACCCGCAGCGGCATGTTCTCGCAGCCGTCCCGGGTGACGCGGTCCAGGACGTTGATGCCCTCCTTGGTGGACTTCCAGAAGGTCTCGGTACTGGATCCGTTGGGCGCGACCACACCGATTCCCGTGACGGCCGCGCGCCGTGGACGAGGTTCGCTCATCGTGACTTCTCCCTCGGCCGGTTCATGACCACCGCGGACTGGAACCCGCCGAATCCGCTGCCCACCGAGAGCACGCTGTCGAGCTTGCGCTCGCGGGCCACGCGGGGCACGTAGTCCAGGTCGCACTCGGGGTCGGGTGTCTCGTAGTTCGCGGTCGGCGGTACCACCTGGTGGGTCAGGGCGAGTACGCAGGCGACGAGTTCGATCGCTCCGATGGCGCCCAGGGAGTGGCCCACCATCGACTTGATGGAACTCATGGGGGTTCGGTAGGCGTGCGGTCCCAGGACCCGTTTGACCGCGGCGGTCTCATGGCGGTCGTTCTGCTTGGTGCCCGAGCCGTGCGCGTTGACGTAGTCGATCGCGGTGGGGTCGAGTCGTGCGTGGTCGAGGGCGTCCTCGATGGCGCGGGCCATCTCCAGGCCCTCGCTGGTGAGGCCGGTCATGTGGTAGGCGTTGCCGAAGGTGGCGTAGCCGCCGATCTCGCAGTACACGCGGGCGCCGCGGGCCCTGGCGTGCTCGAGCTCCTCCAGGACGAGTACGGCTCCGCCCTCGCCCATGACGAATCCGTTGCGGTCGGCGTCGAAGGGGCGCGAGGCGTGGGCCGGGTCGTCGTTGTTCGGGGAGGTGGCCTTGATCGCGTCGAAGCAGGCCATGGTGATCGGGGAGATCGGCGAGTCGGAGGCGCCGGCGATGCAGATGTCGGCGCGGCCCTCCTCCACGGTGTGGAAGGCGTACCCGACCGCGTCGAGCCCTGACGTGCAGCCCGTGGACACGGTCTGCACCGGGCCACGTGCTCCGAACCTCTCCGCCACCGTCGAGGCGAGCGAGCCGGGCGTGAAGGCGCGGTGCAGGTCGGGGCCGGCTCCCCGGTGGTCCACGTCCCAGCGCTGTCCGCGGTGGGAGACCAGGACGTAGTCGTTCTCCAGCCGGGTGGTGCCGCCCACCGCCGTGCCGAGTGAGACGCCGACCCGCCACGGGTCCTCGGCGTCGAGGTCCAGACCGGCGTCCCGTACCGCCTCTTCTCCCGCGACCAGGGCGAACTGGATGTAGCGGTCGCTGCGTTCCGTCTCCCGCTCGTCGAGGCCGTGGGCGGCGGGGTCGAAGTCGCACTCGGCGGCGATCCGCGAGCGCAGACCGGACGGGTCGAAGAACGTGATGGCCCGTGTCGCCGTGCGTCCGTCCGCCAGGAGGTTCCAGAACGCCGGGACACCTATGCCGCCGGGAGCGACGATACCTATGCCGGTGACCGCCACTCGCCTCGTCATGAGCGGACCTGACGTCGTTCGGCCGCCTCCGCTCCCACCACTGCGGACTGGACGTCGGTCTCCTCGGTGTCCACGTGGCCCAGCGGCGGACTCGGGGCCAGGGGGCCGAGGTGGAAGACCAACCGGGCCTCCACGTTGCCGACGTTGCGGAAGCGGTGGCGCATGTTGACGGGGATGAGCAGCCCCTGCTCGGGCTGGAGCGGGTGCGGCTCTCCGTCCAGGTCCACCTCGAGCTGCCCGCACACCACGTACACGAACTCCTCGGAGTACGGGTGGTAGTGCTCACCGATGCGGTCACCGGGCTCGATGAGGGCCACGCCCATGAATCCGCTGGTGGCGCCCACCGCGGCCGGAGTGAGCATGGCGCGCAGGTCACCGCCTCGCCGGCGGTTGGGCTCGACGTCGCTCAGGCTCACGATGTTGGGACGGGATGTGATCACGGGTTCCTCCGTTGAGGTGCTGCACCAACGCGGGAGAGGCGACTGCCGCCTCTCCCGCCGGATGGCGAATCAGGCGTCGGGCGACCGGCGGTCGGTGACGAGATCCATGCGCGCCAGTTCGAGCACACGCGCGAGGCTGCCGTCCTTCGACGCGACCACGTCCATGCCCGCGGTCTCGTCCAGCAGCGTCGTCAGCTCGGCCACCTGTGCCGAGTCGGACAGACCGAGGATGTGGCCCGGATCGGCCGCCTCGAGTCCGCCGTGCACGTCGATCAGCCGTACGACGACGTCGTCGCGCTGGAAGATCGTGCTGCGCAGGACGGGGCTGCGCGGGTCGTCCGCCGCCGCCTCGTCGCGATGGGCCAGGAGTTCGGCGAGCTGCATCCCGCGCTCCGGCCGGGCCGGGTAGTACAGGGCGTACCGCTCGGCCTGCGGGTTCTGCCGCTGCGCCATCACGTGATGGACGGCCGGCAGGGCGGCCCTGGTGAAGAAGACCCGGGCGGACTCGGGGTCGCCCAGGTCCCGGTCCTGCTCCAGATGGGGGTTGATGGCTTCTTCGACGGCCCGTACCTCGGGCTGCCGGGCGACGTGGCGCAGCGCGGCCAGCAGGTCGCCGCGCACCTCGACGGCCCGCACCACCCGGTTGCCGTGCATGAACAGCGAGGTGCGGCACAGGCGCGTGGTGTCGTCGACCTTGGGCTCGGGCGAGTCGTAGTCGGCGAGGATCTTGGCGACGATCTCCTCGCTGCCGGGCTTCACGGTGAAGGTGAGCGCGTGCCGGATCACTCCGTCACCGATCCTGGGCGCCGTCTGGAGCCTGCGGGCCGCCTGGTCGGTGCTCGCCGCCGGGCCGCCGGTCTCGCGGACCACGTGGAAGCGCAGTGACCGGGTGTCGCGGACGCAGCTGTGCAGCGGCTCCACCATCCGCACATGCTCCTCGCTGTTGACCCAGGCCAGGAAGGGCGGGGCACTCTCCCACTCGCTGGTGATGAGCCACTGGGAAGGGTTCTCGATCGACTGGCACAGCTGGTCGCTGACGTGCCCGGGCACGGACGCGACCTGGTTGCACAACTGTTCGTAAGCTTCGAGGAACTGGTGCTGGGCCCCGTCGTGGACGTCGACCAGGAGGACGACGCGCAGCCGGGAACCGTCGAACACGGACTGGGAGACATGGTGCGACGCCTGTCGCGTACGCGAACCTTCCGCCCGTTCGGACGTGGTGGTCATCCCGCACATCTCCTTCGCGGAGGGGAAAGTGAGCGCCGGTCGCGAGGGTTCGACGTCGGCGTTCCTCGATCCTGTGGCCGTCCCCGTACACGCGCGACTCGGACGGCGTACGCGAGTGACGGGCGGGAGGCTGGCGGTGCCAGAAGGGCCCGGAGGGATCAGGCGATCCGCGCGGTCACGGCCTGCCGGTCGCACTCCCCCGCACAGGTGACGTGGGCATCCACTCGTCCTCCCGCCACGGCCGGGGCAGCCGACGTTCCGCCGGTCGGCTGCCCCCTCCGCTGCGTCAGGGAGCTCAGGCGACTGCCAGCGCGGTCCTCAGGACCTGGTGCAGTACCGCCTCGGCGTCCGCGTCCGGCCCCTCCGACCGCCATACGACGAATCCGTCGGGCCGGACGAGTACGGCGCCCCCAGGGCCGGTGCCGTGGCGCTCGGCCCAGTCGGCGTCGTCCTCCGGCACCAGGTCGGCCTGAGTCCCGGTGCCCACCCGGTACGACGTGAGCGGCAGGGACAGTTTGCCGGCGAGGCGGACGGCTGCCCCGTGCCACTCGTTCGGCTCAGCGGCGTCACTGAGCAGCACGAGGGACCGCTCGTACAGGTCGAGCGTCGAGAGCCGTTCGTCCCCTCGGCGCACCCACAGGTGAGGCGCCCTGCTGCCCGGTCCGCCGCTCAGATCGAGGCGCTCGGGCACCACCGGGATCTCCGGATCGGCGCCGACGACGGCACCCTGCGGGTAGCGGTAGCCGAGGGCCACGTTGAGGATGCCCTTCTGGGGGCCACCGCCGCCCGCTGCGGGGGGCGGTGCGAATCCGGGGTGGCTGTGCTCGGCCGACCGGGCCGCGGCCCGCGCGCTGGTGGCCTCGGCCACGGGGCGCCGTTCGGCGTCGTACGTGTCGAGCAACTCCTCCCCCGCCCAGCCGTCGAGCACCGCGGCCAGCTTCCAGGCGAGGTTGTGAGCGTCCTGGATACCGGTGTTGGAACCGAAGGCCCCGGTGGGGGACATCTCGTGCGCCGAGTCACCGGCCAGGAAGACACGTCCCGACCGGTAGCTGCGGGCGACCCGCTGAGCGGCGTGCCAGGGCGCCTTGCCGGTGATCTCCACATCGAGGTCCGGGACCCCGACCGCCCGGCGGATGTGCTCGACGCATCGCTCGTCCGTGAACTCCTCCAGGGATTCCCCGTTTTCCGGGTGCCAGGGGGCGTGGAAGACCCAGTTCTCGCGGTTGTCCACCGGCAGCAGGGCGCCGTCGGCCTCGGGGTTCGTCAGGTAGCAGACGATGAAGTGACGGTCCCCCACGACGTCGGCGAGACCACGGGAGCGGAACGTGAGGCTGACGTTGTGGAACAGGTCGCCGGGCCCGCTCTGGGTGATCCCGAGTTGCTCTCGCACGGGGCTGCGCGGGCCGTCCGCGGCGACGAGATAGTCCGCGCGGATGGTGGTGTGCTCACCCGTCTCGCGGCTCTTGACGACGGCGGTCACGCCGGTGGAATCGCTGTCGAACGACATCAGCTCGGTGGAGAAGCGCAGATCGCCTCCGTGCTCACGGGCGTGGTCGAGCAGCACCGGTTCGAGGTCGTTCTGGCTGCACAGGCACCAGGCGCTCGGGCTGAAGCGGGCGAGGCCGCCGCCCGGGTCGATGTCCCTGAACAGCCACTCGCCCGCGTCGCCGACCAGAGTGGGCGCCTGGAGGATGCCGTGGTTGACGGCCAGGGTGGCGGCCGCGTCCTTGATCCCCTTCTCGACGCCCGCCACCCGGAACAGTTCCATCGTGCGCACGTTGTTGCCGCGGCCCCGCGGGTGGATGGAGGTGCCTGCGTGTCGCTCCACCAGCACGTGGGGCACGCCCAGCCGTCCCAGGAACAACGAGGTGGACAGGCCGACCAGCGAGCCGCCCACGATGAGGACCGGGACGCTGATGGTGTGGGGGCCCGTCCGTCCGGCTCGTTCGTTCATCACTCTCGCCTCCAGCGCATCGATACCGCCGACCCGGCCGGATACGGCGGAGATCCTCATGCATGCCCCGGGAAGCTGACGGCGGCTCAGGCTTCACCCGCCTGCGTCGCGACGCGGGCGGCTCCCGGTGGGAGCGGGGCATGCGACCGGCCGCCACGGGCGTCACCGGGCCGGCGATCGAGGGAGCGAACCCGGCGCGGGGCAGTGCCCGGCGGCGTCAGTAGGTCGAGTTGGAGGACCTCAACCCCTACCCGTCCTTGGACCGTGTCGGCGCCCCGACCCGCGACGCCTTCGTCACCAGCATGACGAGCTCCCTCCACCGGTTCCTGGACGCCTCACCGCGCACCGAGCCGCCACCCGGATTGGCCTGTACCAAAGCCTTGACAGTCGCTTGCGTCATTCCTTAAGTCATGAACTGAGATAACACGGTGCGGGCGGCCGGCGACGTCATCCCGTCCTTGGGCGGCTGGAGCGGCAACAAGCTGGAGAGGCGCAGAGCTTCCGCCTGAGGACCGGGTGGAGCATGCAACGCCGCGAGGAGCCACACCCCTTCACCTAGCGCGTCACGCGGTGGCGGAGATGGACGACCCCGGAGCTGAAGGTGCGTGTCTCGACGAGCTCGAGGTCCACCCGGCGCTCGTCCCGCGGGAAGAACGGGATACCACCGCCGACCAGCACCGGGTAGACCATGGCCCGGTACTCGTCGATCAGACCGGATGCAGCCCCCTGCGCGGCGAGGGTCGCGCCGCCGAGGGCGATCTCCCCCTCCCCCGGCTCGGAGCGCAGCCGCTCGATCTCCTCCGCCAGACCGCCGGAGACCAGGCGGGCATTGCCCCGCACCGACGTCAGCGTCTTGGAGAACACCACCTTCGGGAGCGGATTCCACAGGGCGGCCCACTCGAGCTGAGCGTCGTCGAGTGCGGAATCCTGATCGGCGGTCTCCCAGTACAGCATCGTCTCGTACAGCCGTCGCCCCAGCAGATGAACGTCGACCTGTCGGATGTCGTCGATCCAGAAGCGGAAGACGTCCTCGTCCGGCTCCGTCCAGTCGAAGCGGCCGTCCGGCCCGACGATGTAGCCGTCAAGTGAAACGTTCATCGAATAGGTCACGCTGCGCATCGGAAGTCCTCCCGAAAGACAACGGTTCCATCCATTCTTCACACAGATCCTCGAATTCTCCGCGAAAGACCATCGACGGCTGCGGCATCCGACCGCCCTTCTTCCCCTCCCCGCCGGAACGTTCGAACGGTCTGCTCTACCCTCGTGTGCGTGGCCGATCACCGCTGTTCGGCCTCCCAGGGGATCGGCAGAGTCACCTGCGCCGGTAGGACCACCGGAGCAGGTCTCGGATGCAGGCGTTGGCTCGTCTGTCAGGAGGACCGTTGCACCAGGACGAGCGGGCAGACCGGCCCGGAAGCCACGGAGAACACGAGATCCAGCACGAGTTGGCCACCACCGGCCGCGCTGATCGCTTCTACGACGAGCAGGTGCTGGACCGGCTCAACCCCAGGATGCAGGAGTTCGTGGCCCGGCAGGAGATGTTCTTCCTCGCCACGTCGGACAGCCGCGGTGAATGCGACAGCACCTTCCGGGCCGGCCCACCCGGTTTCCTGCACGTCCTCGACGACACGACCCTCACATACCCGGAATACCGGGGAAACGGCGTCATGGCGTCGCTCGGCAACATCCGCGAGAACCCGCACGTCGGCCTCCTGTTCATCGACTTCTCCGTGGATCGCATCGGCTTGCACATCAATGGCCGGGCCCGCCTGATCCCCGACGAAACCATGCGCCGTGACCATCCCGCCCTGCCCTTCGATCCGTTGCCGGGGCGCCGTCCGCAGATGTGGGTCGAGGTCGAGGTCGAAGAGGCCTACATCCACTGCTCGAAGCACATACCAAGACTGGTCAAAATGCCGCTGCGCCCCCGGACCGAGGACAGAGAGCCCACAGCCACCGCAGGCGAACAGGCCTGGGGCACGGACGACGTCAAACGCAAAGGCGGCGACTATTTCGAAGCGGCGAAGGAGAAAGACAAACAGGCCGTACGGTGATCCGGGCCGGATCCTGAACGACCGCTGAATCCCGGACGCCCGCCGACATCGCCTCACGGAACGCCTCGCACCCGCACCCGCACCAACGCTCTGTATGCGCTGGTCAGGACTCTGCTTGACCTTGACGCCGGGTCAACGGGCTCGACGGCCAGTTCGTCGGCCTGCTGGACTCGACCATGGTCCAGTCCTCGCCAACTGTCGAGCGGCTGGTGGCGATCTTGGAGGAGCGGGGCTGGAGGGGCTGGACGCGCCTCGAGCGAGTGGCCGCCGAACGGCTCGACACCGGCCCTCCGTCAGCCTAGGCCTGGGAAAGGGGGCTCCCGGGCACCGGTGCCCTGCTGTGCGGGGGGACCGGCCGCTGATGTCGCCCCGTACCCGGTCCGGGCGCCGTGGCCGTCCCGTCGTGGAACAGTGGAAGAGGGGCATGGGCCGGGTAGCCCGCGAGGGTACGGGCGGAGTGAGGAGGCCGGGATGCGGCTCCCTGTGCTGGTGGGTGTCGACGGGTCCGAGCGTGCCGCGGCGGCGGCCGTTCTGGCGGCACGGGAGGCGGAGCTGCGCGGCGTTGCGCTACGGCTGCTGCACGCGTCTCCGCAGCTCCCCGGAGCCGTCGTGCCGGGTCAGGCCCTGCACCGGCTGCGCGACATCGGCGCCCAGTTGCTCCAGCGGACGGTCGCGGACCTCGCCGAGCGTCATCCGGACCTCCGGGTGGAGACCGTGCAGTGCGACGACGCCCCGGCGGGGGCTCTCGTCGCCGCGGCAGGTGATGCGGGGCTCCTCGTCGCCGGCATGCGCGGAACGGGCGGGTTCGAGGGGCTGGCAGTCGGCTCGGTGGCTCTGCGGGTGGCGGCAGCGGCCCCCTGCCCCGTCGTGCTCGTCCCGCACCGCCCCGGCGCCTTCGCGGAGCAGGACCGCGCAGCGCACGGCACCGGTTCGGTCGTCGTGGAATTCGACGCGCACCGGCCGGTCGGTGAGGTGGCCGACTTCGCGTTCTCGGCAGCCGATGTTCACGCCGCGCCGCTGCACGTGGTGCAGTCCTGGGCCTTTCCCGCCGAATCCGTCTCCTCACGGAGCCTGGTGGTGACCGAGGGGGACCGGGCGGACTGGGAGGACCAGGAGGTTCTGCGGCTGTCCGACGCCCTGCGCCCGTGGCAGGAGAAGTATCCCGGTGTGACCGTCGTCAGCGATCTCATGCTGCTCCACCCCGCGGAGGCCCTTCTGAACGCCTCCGGGGATGCGGACCTGCTCGTCGTGGGGCGCCGCGCCGAGCCGCAGGTGACGCAAGGCCGTCTGGGACCGGTCGCCCACGCCGTGCTGCACCACGCCCGCTGTCCGGTGGCGGTCGTCCCGCACGGAGGGTGACCGATCAGCCGTAGAAGGCCTCGAACTCGTCGTACAGCGACGGGTCCACCACCTTGTTCTGCCCGGTGGCTTCCGCGAGAGGGACGCGGACGATCCGCGTACCCCGCAGGGCGACCATGCGGCCGAAGTCGCCTTCCTTGACCGCGTCGATGGCATGCAGTCCGAACCGGGTGGCGAGCCACCGGTCGAAGGCGCTCGGTGTGCCGCCGCGCTGGATGTGGCCGAGGACCGTGGTGCGGGCGTCCTTCTGGGTGCGAGCCGAGATCTCCTGGGCCAGCCACTCCCCGATGCCGGACAGTCGCACATGGCCGAACTCGTCCAGGGACTGGTCCTTGACCATCAGCTGTCCCTCCTTGGGGACAGCCCCTTCGGCCACGACGACGATCGGCGCGTAATTGATCTCGAACCGGCGTTTCACCAGCTCACAGACCTGATCGATGTCGAAGGGCCGCTCCGGGACGAGAATCACGTTGGCACCGCCCGCGACGCCGGCATGCAGCGCGATCCACCCCGAGTGCCGCCCCATCACCTCCACCACGAGGGCGCGCATGTGTGACTCCGCGGTGGTGTGGAGGCGGTCGATGGCCTCCGTCGCGATACCGACGGCGGTGTCGAAACCGAAGGTGTAGTCGGTGCCCGAGACGTCGTTGTCGATGGTCTTCGGCACACCGACGAGGTTGATCCCCTGCCGGCTGAGCTCTGTGGCCGCTCCCAGCGTGTCCTCGCCGCCGATCACGACGAGCGCGTCCACCTCGTGCGAGGCGAGGGTGTCCCGCACCCGTCGCAGCCCGCCCTCGTGCTTGAACGGGTTCGTGCGGGAGGACCCGAGGATGGTCCCACCGCGGGGCAGGATCCCCCGGACGCTGGAGATGTCCAGCGGAACGACATCGTTCTTGAGCAGGCCGAGCCAGCCGTCCCGCACACCGACGAAGTCGAACGCGTATTCCTGAACGCCCTTGCGGACGACACTGCGGATCACCGCGTTGAGGCCGGGACAGTCACCGCCGCCGGTCAGTACTCCGACCCTCATGGGCTTTCTCCCATCCGCCGCGCACCTCGTCCGTCCGCTCGCGCCGCTCACGGCGCCCGGAGACCGCAGCCGGCCCTCGGCCCGCCGCCTCCTCTCCAGCCTCCCTCGATTCGATCTGCGGTGGCCACTCGGGCGGGCCCTTTCGACGACGGTCCCGTGCCGGCGCCGCCGGCGGAGCGGCACATCGTGCGCGGGCCCCGGCAGGCCAGTACGGTGCAGGGACGGAGGCCCGACGGCACCGCGGCGTGCGGAGGCGGCATGACGAACGAGCAGGCGGCGAAGGTGCCGCGCAAGGCGTACGAGAAGGAACTGCTGCGCCTGCAGACGGAGTTGGTGAAACTCCAGGAGTGGGTGCGCGCCGAGAAGGCCCGGCTGGTCGTCGTCTTCGAGGGGCGGGACGCGGCCGGCAAGGGCGGGACCATCAAGCGGGTCGCGGAGCACCTCAACCCGCGCGTCGCGCGGATCGCGGCGCTGCCGAAGCCCACCGAGCGTGAGCGCACCCAGTGGTACTTCCAGCGGTACGTCGAGCACCTGCCGGCCGCCGGGGAGATCGTGCTGTTCGACCGGTCCTGGTACAACCGGGCCGGTGTCGAGCACGTGATGGGCTTCTGCTCGAAGGAGGAGTACCAGCTCTTCCTGCGCCAGTGCCCGATCTTCGAGCGGATGCTGACCGAGGACGGCATCCTGCTGCGCAAATACTGGTTCTCGGTGAGCGACACCGAGCAGCAGGAGCGTTTCCGCCGGCGTCTCGAGGACCCGCTGCGGCACTGGAAGCTGTCGCCGATGGACCTGGAGTCGATCAGCCGCTGGGAGGCGTACTCGCGGGCCAAGGACGAGATGATGGTGCACACCGACATCACGGAGGCCCCGTGGTACGTCGTCGAGAGCGACGACAAGCGCCGCGCCCGGCTGAACATGATCGCCCACCTGCTGGACTCCGTGCCGTACCACGAGGTGCCGCCGCCCGTGCTGGAGCTGCCGGACCGCCCCCCGTCGACCGGTTACCAGCGCCCGCCGCGCGACCTGCAGACCTACGTCCCCGACCACGCGGCCCGGCTGTGAGACACATCGCGCCTCGGGCTCCGGGTTAGCGGTGACCGCGGGGGCGGCCACCGATGAGTCGGTTCCCGGTCCTCCGGTCAGCGGGCGTCTCGGTGTGCGTGTGCTTCGGCGAGGAGGAGGTAGCTGCTGGCGGTCCAGGTGTAGGCGCGGTCGCGCAGGCCCGTTCCGGTGAGCGCGTCGAAGTTCTCGGCGAAGCCGTGGGTTTCGCACAGGGCGCGGAAGCGGGCGCTGATGTCGTCCGCGAGGCGCTCGTGGCCGGCGCGGCGCAGGCCGTCTTCGATGAGGACGGTGGCGGGGGCCCAGATGGGGCCGCGCCAGTAGCCGTCGGCGAGGTAGTGCGGTGAGGTGGGCAGCTCGGTGGCGAGGCCGTACGGCGTGAGGTGGGCCTTGATGTGGTCGGCCAGCGTGCCGCTGACATCGGCGGGCAGGTGTTCGCCGAGGACGACGGGCATCAGGTCGAGGAGGCTGGAGCTGCTCCAGGTGTCCCCGGTGCCGACGGCCCGGGCCACGAACCGGTCGGTGGCCCAGAGCCGGTCCAGCAGCGCCGTCTGTGTCTCCTCGGCAGTCCGCGTCCAGCGGATCGCCTCCTCCGGCATGTCCAGTGCGGTGGCCAGGTCGGCCAGTTCATGCAGCTGGAGGACGAGGAAGGCGGCCAGGTCGGCGCTTTCGACGACCCGCGCGGGGTCGAAGGTGGTGGCGTTGTCCCAGCCGCTGTCGTTGCCGTGCTGGTAGTGGGGCAGGTCGGCGCCGGGGGCTCGCCGGGCGGTGAGCCAGAAGCCGGTCCAGCGTTCCAGCAGGCCGTAGGTCTCGGCGAGCTCGGCGGGGCCGGGAGGGGTCGGCAGGCGGCGGCGCAGCCGGCCGGAGGTCCAGCCGTGGATGGGCGGTTTGACGAAGTTGTAGAGCACTTCGGAGTGGGTGACGGAGTCGGGCAGGGCGCCGCTGTCGTCCTGGTGGTCGAAGGGCAGGGCGAACTGGTCGAGGGCCAGGTCGGGGCAACCGGGGGCGAGGGCGAGGGCGTTGAAGCAGTGGTCCCAGCTCCAGACCTTGTCCATCCAGTGCTTGGACATCAGCACCGCGGGCCGGGTGACGAGCCCGGTGGGGCGTACGGTCGCCGACCAGACGACGTAGACGGCGAGTTCGGCGGCGGGGGTGGCGGACGAGCGCCACGGGGCCACCAGGTCGACGAACTCCGCGAACGAGCGCTGCTCGGACTCGGTGATGGCGTCGAACGTCGCCGCGGACGCGTACGGCGGGCGGGCGGTGTCGAGTTCCTCGATCGCGATCTCCCAGGGACCGTTCGCCTCCGACGTCAGGGTGAGGCCGCGGTGGCCGCCGCCCAGGCTCTGGGTGCCGGCGTCGGTGACGGTGCCGGACAGCACGGTGACGCGGTAGCGGCGTCCGGTCTCGTAGGAGGTGAACACGTACGCGTCGGCGGCCGGGTCGCGGAAGAAGTACGTTCCGCTGAACGGGGTGAGGGTCCGCGCGGCCGCGTCGACGCTCATGCCCAGGCCGCTTCCCCGCAGGCGCACGGTGTCGGGCGACTCGTAGGAGAGGTCGACGCGTCCGCTCTCGCCGATCCAGCTGAGCCGGCCCGGTGTGGTCTCGACGCGGGTTTCGGCCCGGTCGCCCGTCGCCGGGTCGAGCGGGACGAGGCGCAGGACGGCGTGCATGCCGTTCTGGTGCGAGACGAGGTGGAGGTCCTCGGCGTAGGTCTTCTCCGCCACCACGGGTGAGATGTCGAACCAGGATCCGTGCGTACTGAACGGGATGTCGTGGACGGAGAAGGCCGGGCCGGATCGGGGGGCGGTCATGACGCTGACTCGTTTCTCGAGCAGGGGTCACCGGCCGGCTGACGCGCAGGCGGCTCGGTGGGGACAGGGGGAAGGGGATGGGTCCCGGGTCAGTCCTTGACGGCCCCGGCGGTCACTCCGGCGGCGACGTAGCGCTGGGCGAGGACGAGGATGACCGCGGCGGGCAGCGAGGCCACGACGGCGGTGGCCATGATGGCGTTCCACTCCTGGTTGTTGTTGCCGATGTAGTGGTAGATGCCGAGGGTGATCGGCTCGTGGGCGCCGCCGGTGACGAGGGTTCCGGCGAAGACGAAGTCGGACCAGGACCACAGGAACGCGAACAGGGACACCGTGACGACGGCGTTGCGGCTCATCGGCAGGACGACGGACCAGAAGGTCCGCAGGGCTCCCGCCCCGTCCGTCTTCGCGGCCTGGAGCAGCTCGCCGGGGATGCCGGACATGAACGCGGTGAAGATGAGGACGCCGAAGGGGACGGCCAGCGTGGAGTCGGCCACGATCAGGCCGGGGACGGACTGGAGCAGGCCGAGGCTGAGGTAGATGGCGTAGAAGCCCATCGCCATGATGATGCCGGGGATCATCTGCGCGGCCAGCAGGACGAAGCTGAGGATGCCGCCGCCGCGTGGGCGCAGTTTGGCCAGGGCGTAGCCGGCGGGGGCGGACAGGGCGATGGTCAGGGCGACGGTGCCCAGGCCGATGACGAGGCTGGTGCCGAGATAGGGCAGCTGCTCGTGGAGGACCGTGCGGTACCCGTCCAGTGTGCCGTGGGTGGGGAAGAGGTCGGGTGGGCTCTTGCGCATGTCCCGGTCGGGGGTGAGGGACACGTTGAGCATCCAGTAGACCGGGAAGAGCATGACCGCCGTCAGAAGCAGTCCGAGGACGGTCTTCCACCCTGTGCGGCCGGTGCGTCGGGTCATGACAGCGCCTGCTTTCGCTGGACCTTGAGGTAGATCAGCCCGAACACCAGGGCGGCGACGACCAGCAGGTTGCCGACGGCCGCGCCGGGTCCGAAGGCGGGCAGGAGATTGCCGAAGCCGAGCTGGTAGGACCAGGTGGCGAAGGTGGTCGACGAGTCCGCCGGTCCGCCCTTGGTCATGATCCAGATGATGTCGAACACCTTGAGCGTGTAGATCAGGCCGAGGAGGAGGGTGATCGCGGACACCGGGCGCAGCAGCGGGAAGGTGATGCGCCAGAAGCGCTGCCAGGCGCCCGCGCCGTCGAGGGCGGCGGCCTCGTACAGGCTCGCGGGGATGGACTGGAGGCCGCTGTACAGCACGACCAGGTTGAACGGGACCCCGATCCAGATGTTCGCGATGATCACCGAGGTCAGTGACCAGGACGGTGAGGTCAGCCAGTTCACCGGGGCGATGCCGAGGCCGTGCAGGGCGGCGTTGACGATACCGGAGTCGCTGTTGAGCATCCACGACCAGGTGGACGCCGACACGATCAGCGGCAGCAGCCACGGCACCAGGAACAGCGCGCGCAGGGTCGCCGACAGCCGGAAGTGCCGGCTGAAGAAGACCGCGAGGGCGAGGCCGATGGCGTACTGGAATACCAGGCAGACGGCGGTGAAGAGCGCGGTGTGGAGCAGGGCGGGGGCGAAGGTCGGGTCGTCGAGGACGGTCCGGTAGTTCTCGATGCCGGCGAAGGGCGCGTTGCCCTGGACGAAGGAGCGGACGGTGTAGTTGCGCAGGCTGAGGTCGAGGTTGCGGTAGAGCGGATAGGCGTAGAAGAGGGCCAGGTAGAGGGTCACCGGGGCGAGGAACCCCCAGGCGGCCCACTGCGGGGAGGTCGGACGGCGCCGGGCGCGCGCGGGGGCCGGGGGCGGGGCGGCGGTGGCCGCCCCGTTCCGGACGGGCGCGGCCAGGTGGTCCCGCGGATGGGTCGTCTGCTTCATCGGGCCCTCGTCACTTCACCGCGGCCTGCGCCGAAGTGAGGGCGTCCTTGGGCGACTTGGCCCCGCTGAGGGCGGACTGGACGGCCTTCCACAGCTGCTCGGAGATCTTCGGGTACTTCGTGCCCAGGTCGTCGCTGGTGCGTCCCTTGGCCGCCTTGACCGCCGCGACCCAGGGCTTCAGTTCGGCGTTCGCCGCGACCTGCTTGGCCTGGACCTCGCCGGTGGGGGCCACGTAGGACAGGGTGGTGTCGGTGTCGTACAGGTTCTGGGTGCTGGTCAGGCAGGTCGCCAGCTTCTGGGTGGTGGCGTAGCGGCCGGTGTCGCCCTGGGTGGGGATGGTGACGAACTCGCCTCCGGTGGGGGCTGCGGCGCTGCCTCCGTCGGCGCCCGGTATCGGCAGGACTCCGTAGTCGAAGCCTGCCTCCTTCGCGTTGGCGAGCTGCCATGTTCCGTTCTCGGCGAAGGCGTAGTCGCCGCCGGCGAACTCCTGCCAGCTGGTGGTCTGCGTGTTGTTGATGACGGAGTTGGGGGCGTAGCCCTCCTTCAGCCAGTCCTTCCACAGCGACAGGGCGGACGCGGCCTGCGCGGAGTCCAGTGCGGTCAGTTCGGCTCCCGCGCCCCAGAACCACGGCAGGAACTGGAAGCTGCCCTCCTCCGTGCCGATCGCGGAGAAGGTGATGCCCTTCTTGCCCGCCGCCGTCACCTTCGCCAGCGCCGCCGTCAGCGACGTCCAGTCCTTGACCGAGGCGATGTCCACCCCGGCCTCCTTCAGGACCTTCTTGTTGTAGTAGAGGGCGAGGGTGTTGGCGCCGATCGGGGTTCCGTAGGTCTTGCCGTCCGACTGGCCGGCGGCGAGCAGGTTGGGGTCGACCTTCGAGGTGTCGAGCTTGTTGTCCTCGGTGCTGGTGAGGACGCCCGCCTCGGCCAGGGTCGACACCACGGGGTTGTCGACGATGAGGACGTCCGCGGAGTTGTCCTGCTGGGCGGCCAGCAGCGCCTTGTTCGCCAGGTCGCTGGTGTCGTAGCCGGTCCTCTTGATCTTCACCCCGGTCTTGGCGCCGCACGCGTCCAGCAGCTTCACCCAGGCCGAGCCCTTGGCGAACTGCGGGTACGGGTCCCAGACGGTGTACGTGCCGCTGTCCGAGCCCTTCGTGTCGGCGCTGCCCGACCCGGAGGAGCAGGCGGCACCGGTGGCGGCGACGACGGCCGACAGGGCCACCGCGGTCAGCCGGCGCCTTGAGGAGCTGTGCATGGCGGGTCCTTCGTTCTGGGCACACGGGTGCCGTGGGAGGGGTGACTGGGGGAAGCGGGCACTCCGAACCGGCGAGGGTGCGGGGGTCGGGTGCTCCTGAAGAGGGAGAGGGTGAGGGGGCTGCGCCGTGCGGTCAGGCTTCGGGGAAGGAGGTGCCGGTCGCGGGGAAGGAGGTACCGGTCGCGGGCCCGGTGCTGGCCCGCAGCGAGATCGGCGGTGTGAGCAGGTGGTGGCGGCCCGGCGCGGTGGGGTGCTCGATCCGCTCGACGAGCAGGTCGACCGCGCGCCGGCCCATCTCCTCGGCCGGTACGTCCGCCGCGGTGAGCTGCGGAGTGACCGTCTCGGCCCACCGGCTCGCGACGACTCCGGTGACGGAGAAGTCGCGCGGTACGTGGCGGCCCGATTTCGCGAGCCCTCGATACAGGCCGCCCAGTGCGGCCTCGTTCAGTGTGACCAGGGCGGTGGTGGCCGGGTCGTCGTGCAGGATCCGCTCCAGGCAGGCCTGGCCGGACGCCGCGTCGTCCCCGCAGCAGTACGTCCCTACCGTGAGCCCGCGCTCGGCCGCGGCCTTGGTGAAGCCGTCCAGGCCGCGGTGCGCGGACTCGTACCCGGCGTGCAGCAGCAGCTCGGGCCGGTTGACGAAGGCGACCCGGCGGTGGCCGAGGTCGGCGAGATGGTGGACACAGGCCGCGGCGAGCGCCGTGTGGTCCAGGCTCACCCACCAGCCGTTCTCCGGATGGGCGGTGCGGCCGATGGCGACGGCGGGGAAGTCCAGTTCGGCCAGGTGGTCGACCCGGTCGTCCTCCAGCCTGATCTCCATCAGGATCGCCCCGTCGACCCTCCGCTCCCCCAGCAGCCGCTGGAACGAACGGTCACTGTCGACACCGCTGGGCGACAGCAGCACGTCGTAGTCGTGCACCGCCGCCGCCTCCACCACGCTGCCGATGAAGTCCAGCTGCATCCCCGTGTAGTGGTTGCCCGCGGGCGGGAAGACGAGGCCGATGGTGCTGGTGCGCCCGTTGGCCAGGGCTCGCGCGCTGGCGTTGGGCCGGTACCCCAACTCGTCGATGACCTGTTGGATCTTGCGACGGGTCTCCTCCGACACCGAGCGCTTGCCGCTCAGCGCGTAGGACACGGTGCTCCGCGAGACACCGGCCCGCTCGGCGATCTCACCGATGTTCACGGCGGCTCCTTGCTCGAACCGGTTCGACACCTCGTGGGAGGGAGCGTTCGCCGGTCGTGTGGGTGAGGCGTGGGAAGGGGTTCGACGGCCGGTCGTCGAACCGGTTCGCGTGAAGCGAAGGTAGGAACTGCCCGAATGCCTGTCAACATCCTGGACCACACTTTCTCGATCCGCCCGAAGACCGGGAACCTCCTTCTGCCGGAAGGATTGCTGGGCGGGTTTCCCGGTGCTAGCTTCGCGAACCGGTTCGACGAAGTGATCCTTCCGGCGAACCCGGGCTGTTCCCGTACTTCCCGTGGAGGCGAGCGGTCGCCCTCACGGTCCGGAGACGTGCCTGCGGCCCGGAAGATCGAACCGATTCGACCAGCACCGACCTCCCCATGCGCTCTCCTCCCCGGGCCATCACGTGTACGAGCCGCCGGCCGAGCCCGGCCGGCCGGAACCGCCTACCGCCCGGAACCACCTACTCCCGGAACCTTCTCCTTCCGGAACCGCCCACTCCCGGAACCCTCGCCTCCCGAAACCGCCCACTCCCGGAACCCCCGCCACCCGAAACCGCCCACTCCCGGAACCCCCGCCACCCGAAACCGCCCACTCCCGGAACCCCCGCCACCCGAAACCGCCCACTCCCGGAACCGCCCACTCAGAGATCAAGGACGCCATCCATGCCATCCGCTGACAGATCCGCCAGGCGACGGGCACCCGCCGCCGTGACACTCGCGCTCGGCGCGGGCCTGCTGGCCGCACCGGCCGCCCCCGCCCAGGCGGCGGAGGCGCCCCGGCCCGCCGCCCGCTACACCTTTGACCAGGACGACATGGCCTCCGGGAAGATCACCGACAGTTCCGGCAACGGTCTGACGGCAGACCTGGTGAACGGCTCGACCGCCCGGTCCGTCGAGGGCACCGGCGGAGGCAGGGCCCTCGCCCTGCCCGGCGGCGCGTCCGACGCCGACGGCGCGTACGTCCGCCTCCCCCGTGCCGTGGTCGGCGACACGGCCGACCTGACGGTCTCCGCGCGCGTGAAGTGGAGTGGCGACAAGTCGCCCTGGCAGCGGATCTTCGACCTGGGCACGAACACCACGAAGTACCTCTTCAGCACGCCCTACAACGGCGGCGGGCTGTTCCAGACCTCCGTGACCACCGGTGGTGGGGGCACCGAGGCCCAGGTGCGCGGCTACGCGCCGCTCCCCGCGGACGAGTGGCGGACCGTCACCGTCACCCTCGACACCTCCGCCGGCCGGCTCACCACGTACCTCGACGGCGTGGCGGTCTCCTCCGCCGAGACCGGCATCAAGGCCAAGGACCTGCTGGACGCCTCGGCCACCGCCGCCGGGTACATAGGCAAATCCCTCTACCCGGACCCGCTGCTCAAGGGTGCGATCGACGACTTCACCGTGTGGCACGCCGCCCTGAGCCCCGAGCAGGTGGCCGGTACGGTCGGATCCGTGCCCACCCTTCAGCAGCTCTCGAAGACCTCCTTCGAGGCACGCACCACGACCGGGACCGCCCCGTCGCTCCCCGCCGCCGTCCGCTCCTCGTTCTCCGACGGCTACGACCGCGACACGCCCGTCACCTGGGACGCCGTCCCTGCCGAGAAGTACGCCGCGCCCGGCACCTTCACGGTCGCCGGAACCGCGGCCGGACGCGCGGTCGAGGCCACCCTCACCGTGGTTCGCGAGGGTCAGCTCACCGTCGACCTCGGCTCCGACACCGGCGCGTTCCACGGCGGCGCCTCCGGCACCCTCTACGGCGTGTACGGGCCGGACGTCCCGACCAACAACCTCATGGAGGGCATGGGCCTGCGCACGGTCTCCACCAAGGCGCAGGACGGCCCGCAGCACCCCGGTGCCGACGCCCTCGAGGTGGTCAAGCCGCTGGCCGACTCCACCGACGGTGACGTGTACATCTACATGACCGACATCTACCGCGGTTTCCCCTACCAGTGGCCTGGCGACACCCCCGCGGAGAAGCTCAAGGGCTACGAGGAGAAGATCGCCAAGCAGGTCGACCAGGTCCTGAAGCTGCCGAAGCAGTACCAGGACAACATCGTCTTCGTGCCGTTCAACGAGCCCGAGGGCAACATGTTCGGCACCGGCGAGTGGAGCTACGACAAGGTCAGCTGGCTCAACGACCCGGACGACTACTTCGCCGCCTGGGACCAGGTCCACAAGCTCATCAAGGGCAAGATGCCGAACGCCCGCATCGCCGGACCCAACACCAGCGTCCTGTACGACCAGGTGAAGGGCTTCCTCGCCCACGCCCTGGCCGCCGGAACCCTCCCTGACGTCATCACCTGGCACGAACTGAGCCACCCGGAGGCGGTGCGCCAGAGCGTCGCCACGTACCGGGCGTGGGAAAAGGACCTGTTCAAGGGCACCGACAGGGAAGGCACCCGACTCCCCGTCAACATCAACGAGTACGCGTTCAACTACCACACCTCGGTGCCCGGCCAGATGATCCAGTGGGTATCCGCGATCGAGGAGTCCAAGGTCGACGCCGACATCGCGTACTGGAACATCGACGGGAACCTCTCCGACTCCGCCGTGCAGTCCAACCGCGGCAACGGCCAGTGGTGGCTGCTGAATTCATACGCCTCGATGAGCGGGCACACCGTGAAGGTGACCCCGCCGTTCCCCGGCGAGAACTACACCATGCAGGGCGTCGCCACGCTCGACGAGAAGAAGAAGCAGTCCCGGCTGGTCTTCGGCGGCTCCACCGGCAAGGGCCACATCACCTTCGCCGGTGTCCCGAAGAAGGTCTTCGGCACGCGCGTGCACGCCTGGGTGCGGGAGATCGAGTGGAGCGGGCAGGTCGGCGACTCGTCCGGCCCGAAGCTGCTCGCCGAGTCGAACCTGAAGGTCGGTGAGGACGGCACGGTCACGCTCGACTTCGGCGACGGGGCCCTGCCGGAGCTTGAGGAGTCCTCGGCCTACGAGGTGGTCCTCAGTCCGGCCGGTGAGGCGAAGGGCACACAGGCCCCGCCCGTGCGGTGGCAGTCCTCGTACGAGGCGGAGGACGCCGCGCACACCGGCTCCGGCTGGTCGAAGAACGGCCCGGAGGGCTCGCCGCGTGACGTGTCGAAGTTCTACACCTCCGGCGGCTACGACGTCGGCGGCCTGCGCACCGGCTCGGACGTCGCACTCGACTTCACCGTGGACGTGCCCGAGGACGGCACGTACGACCTGAGCGTCTTCGCCAACTCCCTCAACACCTTCGACAAGGTCGAGGAGGAGGGCCCGACCAACGTCTTCCTGAGGGTGGACGGCAAGGCCGGCAGCGAGCAGGAACTGCACCTGCCGCTCGGCTACAAGTGGGCCGTCTGGGACCACAGCGACACCAAGGTGCAGCTCACCAAGGGCAAGCACACGCTGACGCTCGCCGCGAAGAGCGCCGACGGCAAGCGCGTCACGAAGGGCGACGCCATCGTCGACCGCCTCGCCCTCTCCCTCCCCCGCGCCTCGGCGGACACGCAGGTCCACGAGGGCGAGCTGGCCTGGCCGGCCGGCGGCGCACGTCCCGTCTACGACCTTCCGAAGCCGGCGGCGACCGGTTCGGGCGCGGTCCGCCTCGCGAAGGGCCAGAGCGCCACGTTCTGGGTCTACTCGCCTGCCGACCGCGAGGCCACGCTCAAGGTCGACACCCTCGACGGAACCGGCGCCCGGCTCTCCGTCAACGGCCACGAGGTCCTGCGTCTGGCCAAGGGCAGTACCCGTGCGGCGGTCTCCCTCTCCGGCGGCGTCAACAAGGTGACCGTGACCGGGGGTCCGGGCACGACCCTCGTCGACCGTCTCACGGTCACCCCGACCGAGGGCACGCTGCCGACGCGCACGTACGAGGCCGGGGACGCGCGGCTCGCGGGCTCGGCCACGCTCACCCCGCTCTCCCTCGCCACCGGCGGCACGGCGATCACGGGCATCGGCGGCGCCCCGGGCAACGGCAACACCGCGACGTTCACCGTCACGGCCGACCATGCTGGTCTGTACGCGTTGCGCATCCGCTACTCCAACCCGGAGCAGTCCGAGGCCACCCACTACAACCCCGACCCGCTCGCCCGCCACGCCGACATCAGCGTCAACGGCGGCGACGCGCGGCGCGTCGGCTTCCCGCACAGCTTCCACCGGAACAACTTCTGGGAGCTGACCGTCCCGGTGCAGCTGAAGAAGGGGAAGAACACGATCGGCTTCCGCTCCGAGGAACTGCCGAACTTCGACGGCACCACGTACGCCTCGGACGCGTTCCCGGGCGTGCTGCTCCGCTCCCGCTACGCACCGCTGATCGACCGGATCACCGTCGCGCCGTACGCGCGGGAGGTCCGCTGAGATCACGCCTCCGCAGAGGTCATACCTCCGCTGACGTCATCTCCGCCGGAAGCGCCGTGAGGCGCATGGACTCCGTGTAGCGGTGCTCGTCGTCCCTGACAGCTGTCAGGGACGACGAGCACGTCCGGGCCCTTAGTACTCCAGTCTGACTTCGCGATCTTGAGTCGGGTCCGGCTGGGAACGGGTACGGCCACCGCGTGATCATCGGGGGTTGTGTGGACTCCTGAA